>NZ_JAHCDD010000043.1 GCF_018413525.1 Acidovorax sp. CCYZU-2555 | reverse complement strand
CCCCTGGCCGCCGCGCAGGCGCTGGCGGGGCAGGGCGTGCAGGGCCAGTCCGGCGATGATGTGTATGCGTATGCCGATGGGGCCGAACACCGCGAAGGCATAGCCGCCTTCCTGGAAAAGCGGACCCCTGCGTTTTGAATATCCACGAACTTTTTCGAGATTTCCATGCTTTCTGACGACAACCTGTTTGGCGCGCTGCGCGCGGCCTTTCCTTCGGACCTCGATGCCACGGCCGTCGAGGCCATAGGCGCCGACGGCCACAGCCTGTTCTACACCTGGCGCGACCTCGACCAGGCGAGCGCGCGCATGGCCAATCTGCTCGAATCGATGCACCTGCCGGCGCGCAGCCGCATTGCCGTGCAGGTCGAGAAATCGGTGGAAGCGCTGATCCTGTACCTCGCGACGCTGCGCGCCGGCCATGTGTTCCTGCCGCTCAACACCGCCTACCAGAGCGCCGAGATCGAATACTTCATCGCCAACGCCGAGCCCGCGGTCGTGGTCTGCTCGCCGGGCAACTTCGGCTGGGTGTCCAAGATCGCGTTCCAGGCCGGCACGCAGTCGGTGTTCACGCTGGGCGACGACCGCAGCGGCAGCCTGCTCGAGCGCGCGGCCCACCACAGCGATCACCATGTGCCGGTGGCCAGCGGCGCTGACGACCTCGCGGCGATTCTGTACACCAGCGGCACCACGGGCCGCAGCAAGGGCGCGATGCTCACGCACGGCAACATGCTGTCGAATGCGCGCGTGCTCAAGGAATACTGGGGCTGGCAGCCCGATGACGTGCTGATCCACGCTCTGCCCATCTTCCACGTGCACGGCCTGTTCGTCGCCATCCATGGCGCGCTGCTCAACGGCAGCAAGATGCTGTGGTTCGCGAAGTTCGACCCGGCGGCCGTGATCGCGCGCATGCGCGACGCGACAGTGTTCATGGGCGTTCCCACGCTCTATGTGCGCATGCTCGCCGACGCGCGCCTCACGCCCGCGGCCACGGCGCACATGCGCCTGTTCGTCTCGGGCTCGGCTCCCATGCTGACCGAAACCCATGCGGCCTGGCAGCAGCGCACGGGCCATACCATTCTCGAGCGCTACGGCATGAGCGAGACCATCATGCTGACCTCCAACCCCTGGAGCGCCGACGCCGCCCAGGGCGGGCAGTCGGAGCGCCGCCCCGGCACCGTGGGCTTTGCGCTGCCGGGCGTGGGCGTGCGCGTGCTGACCGACGCAGGCGAGGCCGCGGCCGTCGACGAGATCGGCAATATCCAGGTGCGCGGGCCCAATGTGTTTCCCGGCTACTGGCGCATGCCCGAGAAGACGGCCGAGGAGTTCACGGCCGACGGCTGGTTCAAGACCGGCGACGTGGGCCGCATCGATGCGCGCGGCTATGTGAGCATCGTCGGGCGCAGCAAGGATCTGATCATTTCGGGCGGCTACAACGTCTACCCCGCCGAAGTCGAAAGCTTCATCAATGATCTGCCGGGCGTGGCCGAAAGCGCGCTGGTGGGCGTGCCGCACCCGGACTTCGGTGAAGTCGGCGTGGCCGTGGTCGTGGCCAAGACGGGCGCCGCGTTGCAGGCCCAGCCGCTGGTCGATGCATTGAAGGGGCAGCTCGCCAACTTCAAGATTCCCAAGCGCTGCTTCGTGGTCGACGAGCTGCCGCGCAACACCATGGGCAAGGTGCAGAAGAATCTGCTGCGTGCCCAATATCAACAGCTGTTCACATCCTGAGCGGCGCCAGGCCGCTCAGGTGGGCGGCTTAGCGCAGTACCAGTACCGGCACGGTGGAGTGCGTCAGCACATGCTGGGTTTCGCTGCCCAGCAGCAGGCGCTTGAGGCCCTTGCGGCCGTGCGAGGCCATGACGATCAGGTCGGCGCCTTGCTCCCTGGCGACGTCGATCAGCGTCTCGGCGACCAAGTCCGACTTGATTACACTGGTTTTCACGGGTACTCCGCGGGCTTCTCCGGTGGCGATTATTCCGTTGAGCAACTGTTGCGCGCTGTGCACCCATTGGTCCTCGATGCGCTTCACGTCGTCGATGCTGGTGTAGTCACCACCTTCGAGATAGCTGCGCGAGTAGAGCGGCACGACTTTGACGACCACGACGCTGGCCTTGCACAGCGCCGCGAGTGAGAGCCCACTTTCAATGGCCTGGTCGGACAGTGGTGAGCCATCGGTGGCGATGAGAATGCGTTGGTACATACGGCCTCCTTGGTTGAAACATGGATGGATCGCAGCCTAAGCTTATCTGGCTTTTCGCAATTGATGAAGATCAATACGCGTATGATTCGCCCCAGTTACGCTTGCGCCATGTCTTACAAGAATCCCGAACCGTCCGCAGCGACGGAGACGGTAGCGCTCGATTTCGGCCCCCTGTCCACCGAGGCAAGCGCTTCGCTGCTGGACGACCCACAGGAGTGGAGTGCATTTGGGAGGCCCGTCGGGCCGACTGCCACCCACGAATCCGAACCCCCACCAGATGCTTCCCTCACATGGGATTCCCATGTGGTTTTGCACGGCATGCATTGTGCCGCCTGCGCGCTGACCATCGAGGATGCGCTGCGCGGCGTCCCGGGTGTGGAACGCGCCGAAGTGAGTGCCGCGACGCAGCGTGCACGCGTGGTCTGGAACCCTTCTCAAGTACTGCCATCCCAGTGGATGGCTGCGGTCGAGCGCGCGGGCTACCAGGCCTTTCCGGCACGCGACGCCTTTGCGCGCGAGATTCGCAAGCGCGAAAGCCGCAGGGAACTGTGGCGCTGGCTCGTGGCCGGTCTGTGCATGATGCAAGTCATGATGTACGCCTGGCCCGCGTATTCTTCCAAACCCGGCGATCTCACGCAAGAGATGGAAACCCTACTACGCTGGGCTTCGTGGGTGCTGTCGCTGCCCGTCGTGCTGTTTGCCTGCGGGCCGTTCTTCTCGAATGCGCTGCGCGACATCCGCGCGCGCCGCGTGAGCATGGACCTGCCCGTGGCCCTGGGCATGCTGATCACTTTTGTCGTGAGTTCCATCGGCACCTTCGATCCTTCGGGCCCGTTCGGCCGCGAAGTGTTCTTCGATTCGCTGACGATGTTCGTCTTCTTCCTGCTGTCGGGGCGGCTGCTGGAGATGCGCCTGCGCGACCGCACGGCCGGCGCGCTCGAAGCCGTGATGAACCGCCTGCCCGACAGCGTGGAACGGCGCACGGCAGGCGGCAGCTGGGAGCGCGTCGCCACGCGCCGTCTGCAGGCCGGCGACACGGTGCGCGTGCTGCCCGGTGAAGCCTTTCCCGCCGACGGTGAAATCGTCGACGGCAGCACCCATGCCGACGAAGCCCTGCTGACGGGCGAATCGACGCCCGTGCTGCGCCATGTGGGCGATGCGGTCGCGGCCGGCAGCTACAACCTCGACGCCGTGGTGCAGGTGCGCGTGCTGGCCGCGGGCGAGGGCACGCAGTTCGCGCAGATCGTCGCGCTGATGGAAAGCGCATCGCTGCAAAAGCCTCGACTGGCGCAGCTTGCCGACCGCATCGCGCGTCCGTTCCTGATCGCCGTGCTCGTGGCCGCAGGCCTGGCCGCGGCCTGGTGGTGGCCCACCGATCCCAGCCACGCGATGATGGTCGCCGTGGCGGTGCTGATCGTGACCTGCCCCTGCGCGCTGTCGCTGGCCACGCCCGTGGCCATGCTCACGGCCGCCGGCACGCTGGCGCGCAGCGGCGTGCTGGTGCGCAATCTGCAAGGCCTCGAAGCGCTGGCCGCGGTCGATACGCTGGTGTTCGACAAGACCGGCACGCTCACGCGCGACGGCATGGCCGTGCGCAGCCTGCAGCCGGGCGCGGGCGTGGCTGCGGATGAAGCCCTGGCGCTGGCCGGCCTGCTCGCGCGCCAGTCTGTTCACCCCGCTTCGCGCGCCGTGGCGCGCGCCGCCGACAACGATGGCGCGGCGCAGGCGCTGGCCGCGCGCTGGCAGATCGTGCAGGTGCAGGAACGCGCGGGCTTCGGCCTGATCGCCGCCGTGCACGACAGCCTGCAGCCCGACCTGCTGCGCCATTTGCGCCTGGGCTCGCTGCGCCACACGGGCGCGGCGGAGCAGGGCGCATCGCCGCTGCAGCAGGTGGTGCTCACCGAAGAAGACAGCCAGGGCCAGGCGCGCGAACTACTGCGTTTCGGCCTGAGCGAAGACCTGCGCGCCGAAGCGCCGGCCGTGGTCGCGCAGCTGCGCGCCGCGGGCATTCGCGTGCTGCTGCTGTCGGGCGACCGCGACGCCGCCGTGCAGCGCATCGCGGCGCAGACGGGCATCGATGTCGCCGTGGGCGACTGCACGCCCCAGGACAAGCTCGCGCGCCTGCAGGCCGAACAGGCCGCCGGCCGTCAGGTGGCCATGGTCGGCGACGGCCTCAACGACGGCCCGGTGCTCGCCGGCGCCCATGTTTCCTTTGCGTTTGGCCGCGCCGTTGCGCTGGCCCGATCGCGCTCCGATTTCGTGGTGCTCGGCGACCGTCTGGAACTGGTCGCCCAGACGCTGCTGCTGGGCCGGCGCACCTTGCGCATCGTGCGCCAGAACCTGTGCTGGGCCGCTGCGTACAACGCCGTTTCGGTGCCGCTGGCCGTCGTCGGCTGGATGCCCGCCTGGCTCGCGGGCCTGGGCATGGCGCTGAGCTCGCTGCTGGTGGTGCTCAATGCCGCGCGCCTGGCGCGCGCGCTGCCGCTGGCCCATGTCGATGGCCTGGCTGCCGGCCCGGTCGCCCAGCCGCCCGCCGCGGCGCTGTCAGGAGCGATTTGATGGAAATTCTTTACTTGCTGATCCCGTTATCAGTAGTCCTGGTTCTGGCCATCGTGGCCGCCCTGTGGTGGGCGGTCTACAGGGGTCAGTTCGAGAGTGTGGAACAAGAGGGGGAGCGGATTCTGAGAAACGATTGACATGTATCAATACACCAGAAGTCCGGTGGATAAACACTTTGCAAGCAATACAAGAGGTGCGCGATGGAAGCTCTAAAAAACAGTGCTGTGCATTACGACGATAAAGTCGTAAGACAGTTTTCAATCATGGCGGTGGTCTGGGGGGTGATCGGCATGGCCGTCGGCGTGCTCGTCGCCGCCCAGCTGGCCTGGCCCGAACTCAACTTTGGCGTGCCATGGTTGAGCTTCGGCCGCCTGCGGCCGCTGCACACCAATGCGGTGATCTTCGCGTTCGGCGGCAGCGCGCTGTTCGCCACCAGCTACTACGTGGTGCAGCGCACCTGCCAGACCGGGCTGTTCATGCCCAAGCTCGCGAGCCTGACCTTCTGGTGCTGGCAGCTGGTCATCGTAGGCGCCGTGATCAGCCTGCCCATGGGCTACACCCAGGGCAAGGAATACGCTGAACTCGAATGGCCCATCGATCTGCTGATCCTGGTCACCTGGGTCAGCTACGCCATCGTGTTCTTCGGCACCATCGGCATCCGCAAGGTCAAGCACATCTATGTGGCGAACTGGTTCTTCGGCGCCTACATCATCGCCATCGCACTGCTGCACATCTTCAACAACATCTCCAGCCCCGCGGGCTGGATGAAGAGCTACTCGGCCTATGCCGGCGTGCAGGACGCGATGATCCAGTGGTGGTACGGCCATAACGCCGTCGGCTTCCTGCTGACCGCGGGCTTCCTGGGCATGATGTATTACTTCATCCCCAAGCAGGCCGGTCGTCCGGTCTACAGCTATCGCCTGTCGATCGTCCACTTCTGGGCGCTGATCTTCACCTATATGTGGGCCGGCCCGCACCACCTGCACTACACGGCGCTGCCCGACTGGACGCAATCCGTGGGCATGGTGTTCTCCATCATCCTGCTGGCGCCGAGCTGGGGCGGCATGATCAACGGCGTGATGACGCTGTCGGGCGCCTGGCACAAGCTGCGTGACGACCCCATCCTGCGCTTCCTGATCGTGGCGCTGTCGTTCTACGGCATGTCGACGTTCGAAGGCCCGATGATGGCCATCAAGACCGTCAACGCGCTGTCGCATTACACCGACTGGACCATTGGTCATGTGCATTCCGGTGCGCTTGGCTGGGTGGGTCTGATCACCATGGGTTCGCTGTACTACCTGATCCCACGTCTGTTCGGTAAGGACAAGATGTACTCGGTGCCCGCGATCGAGCTGCACTTCTGGATGGCGACCATAGGCATCGTGCTGTACATCGCCGCGATGTGGATTGCCGGCGTGATGCAGGGCCTGATGTGGCGTGCGGTCAACCCCGACGGCACGCTGACCTACACCTTCGTCGAAAGCGTCAAGGCGACCTATCCGTTCTACGTGATCCGCGTGGTCGGCGGTCTGCTGTACCTGGGCGGCATGCTGGTCATGGCCTGGAACACCTGGATGACGGCCATCAACGGCCGCTCCGTCAAGGTCGCCATTCCCGCAGTGAACCAGGCCCACGCCTGAGTTCTAGGAGCCTCACATGTCTGATCAAAACAAAAAATCGAGCGGATTCACCCACGAAAAGGTGGAAACCAGCAATTTCTGGCTGATCGTGCTGACGCTGGTGACGATCGCCATCGGCGGCCTGGCCGAAATCGTGCCTCTGTTCTATCAAAAGTCGACCACCGAAGCCGTGCAGGGCGTCAAGCCCTACACCGCGGTGCAACTGGTGGGTCGCGACATCTATCTGCGCGAAGGTTGCTACAACTGCCACTCGCAGATGATCCGCCCCTTCTACGCCGAAACGCTGCGCTATGGCCACTACTCGGTGGCCGGCGAGTTCGTCTACGACCACCCGTTCCAATGGGGTTCCAAGCGCACCGGTCCCGACCTGCACCGCGTGGGCGGCAAGTACAGCGATGAATGGCATCGCATCCACTTGAACAACCCGCGCGACGTGGTGCCCGAGTCGAACATGCCCGCCTATCCATGGCTGTCAAAGACCGCTGCGGACCATGGCTCGGTGGCCGCGCACATGACGGCGCTGCGCCGCGTGGGCGTGCCCTATACGGACGACGAGATCAAGGCGTCTACCGACGAGGTCAAGGGCAAGACGGAAATGGAAGCCGTCATCGCCTACCTGCAGGTTCTTGGCACGGCACTGAAGTAAGAGGAAAGCACCATGGACATCATCACCACCATGCGCATCGTGGTCACGCTGGCGTCTTTTGCCTTCTTTGTGGGCATCTGGTGGTGGGCTTACGCCCGCCGCAACAAGGCCCGCTTCGATGAGGCAGCGCAGTTGCCCTTTGAACAGGACTGAAGTGTCCTGTCTGCATAACGAGAACAACCCATGAGCGATTTCGTAAACAATTTCTGGTCGATCTTCGTGATCGTGCTGACCCTGGGCGGCATTCTTTTCTGCGCGCTGCTGCTGCTTTTCACGGCGCGCAAGAAAGTCGTGTCCTCCGCGGACAACACCACCGGCCATGTCTGGGACGGTGACCTGCGCGAGTTGAACAACCCCTTGCCACGCTGGTGGGTGTGGCTGTTCGTCATCACCGTGATCTTCGGCATCGTCTATCTCGCGGCCTATCCGGGCCTGGGATCGATGTCGGGCAAGCTGGGCTGGTCGCAGGTCGGCGCCTACGAGGCCGAAATGGCCAAGGCCAAGGCGCAGATCGAGCCGCTGTATGCGCGCTTCGCGACGATGACGCCCGAGCAGCGTGCCGAGGATCCGCAGGCCATGGCCATTGGCGAGCGTTTGTTCATGAACAACTGCGCGCAATGCCACGGCTCGGACGCAGGCGGCGGCAAGAGCTTCCCCAACCTGACCGACGGCGACTGGCTGTATGGCGGCGATCCCGAAACGATCAAGACCACCATCACCGAAGGCCGTTTCGGCATCATGCCGCCGATGGCCGCCGCCGTGGGCTCGCCCGAAGACGTGCGCAATCTGGCGCACTATGTGCTGAGCCTGTCGGGCAGCCCCAGCGATTCGCTGCGCGCTTCGCTGGGCAAATCGCATTTCACCGCCTGCGCGGCCTGCCACGGCATGGACGGCAAGGGCAATCAGGCCATGGGCGCGCCCAACCTGACCGACGACGTGTGGTTGCACGGCTGGGGTGAAGCCGCGATCATCGACATCATCAACAACGGCAAGCAGAACCAGATGCCGGCGCAGAAGGACAAGCTGACCGAAGGACAGATCGGCGTGCTGACTTCCTACGTCTGGAGCCTCTCGCACAAGCCTGCCACCGCGCGCTGATAGCGCCGACCAGGGCGGCGCTGCCGCCCTTTTTTTCGTCCGGGCGCCCGCGCAGCGCCGGCGCCCGGACCGCAACCTTGAAAGCCGCACCATGTCGAAAAATCCTGCCAATGCTCCCGCACACGATCCCCGGCCCTGGTGGAAATTCGGTTTTGTCTGGATGGTGATCGGCGGCCCGGCCGTGGTCGTGGTCGCGGGCCTGGTCACGTTCTGGATTGCCGCCACCAATCCAGACCCGGTGATCGACCCCGACTACTACCGCCACGGCATAGAGATCAACCAGACGCTGTCCGAGAAGCCCGACCTGCGCCTGGCGCCCGCGCTGACCGGCCGCAACCACGCGGCCACGCCGGCCGAACACGCGCCCACCGACCGCTGACCGCGGCCCGCGGGTTTTCCGCAGCGCCCGCGCGCGCCTTTGCCTGCAGAATGAATTCCTTGCTGCGAAAGGAGTTCCTGATGTGGGCAAAACGCTTGATGTGGATTCTCTGGCCCGCCTTCCTCGCCGCCTGTGCGATGGAAATGCTGGTCTTCGCGTTCGTCGATCCGAGTGAAATCCAGTGGAACGGCGCGGCGCCGGCCTGGAGCCGCCAGGCGTTCTATACGCTGTCGTTCTTTGTGTTCTGGCTGGTCATCAGCGGCGCGAGCGCCTTGACCTGTCTGCTGGGCATGGGGCCGGCCGAGATCAACGGCTGGGAGAAGGACGCGACTGCGCTGCGCGACCCGGCGCCCGCACTGGACTGAACGCCGCGCGCCTCACTGCGCGCTTACTCGCAGCCGTGCTGGTTGTTGACGATGCGCTTGAGCGCGTCGGTGTCGAGAATGCGGATATGGCGCTGCTTGACTTCGACGATGCCTTCTTCGACAAACTTCGAGAACGTGCGGCTTACCGTCTCCAGCTTCAGACCCAGGTAGCTGCCGATTTCCTCGCGCGTCATGCGCAGCACCAGCTCCGACGCCGAGAAACCGCGCGTGTGCAGCCGCTGCACCAGGTTCAGCACAAAGGCCGCGAGGCGCTCTTCGGCGCGCATGCTGCCCAGCAGCAGCATCACGCCATGCTCGCGCACGATTTCACGGCTCATCACCTTGTGCACATGGTTTTGCAGCACCGTGACTTCGCGCGACAGCTCCTCGAGCTTGTCGAAAGGCATCACGCACACTTCGGCGTCTTCGAGCGCGACCGCATCGCAGGTGTGGTGGTCGTTGACGATGCCGTCGAGGCCTATGATTTCGCCGGCCATCTGGAAGCCCGTCACCTGATCGCGCCCGTCTTCGGTCGCCACGCTGGTCTTGAAGAATCCGGTACGGATCGCGTAGAGCGACGAGAACGCCTCACCGTTGTGGAACAGCAAGGCGCCGCGCTTGACCTTGCGGCGCACGGCGACGATGGTGTCTATGCGTTCCATCTGCTCTTCGTTCAAGCCGATGGGCAGGCACAGTTCCCGCAGATTGCAGGTGGAACAGGAGGCTTTGATCGCTTGTAGATTCATGGAAATGGGACCTCGGGGTGGGCGATGCAAGACAGAAGACCGGGGCGGCCCTCTTTATCGCATGGAACGCCGCAGCCTGCAGCGCATGAAAGTCACGGCTGCTGGCTGACATGCATCAAATTGTCGCAGGCCCTGGCTGCGCAAGACTTGATCGACATCAAGGTCTGGGACATTGCAATGCGGCAAAGTACGTCAAAGCAAGGAAAGATCCCATGACCGCAATCACCCCCGAGCTGTTGCAGCGTTTTGACGTGCCGGGCCCGCGCTACACCTCGTTCCCGACAGCCGATCGTTTTGTCGAAGCTTTCGGCCAGGACGACTACACCCTGGCGCTCGCGCAGCGCCGGCAGGGCGCTCCCGGTCAGGCGCGGCCGCTGTCGCTGTACGTGCACATTCCGTTCTGCGCGGCGCTGTGCTACTACTGCGCCTGCAACAAGATCATCACGCGCCACCCCGAGCGCGCCCAGACCTATCTGGAGTACCTGGCGCGCGAAGTCGCGCTGCACACCGCGCACTGCGGCACGGGCCAGCCCGTGAGCCAACTGCACCTGGGCGGGGGCACGCCGACTTTTCTCAGCGACGAAGGCTTGACCGAGCTGATGGACCTGCTGCGTCGCCACTTCGCGTTCCAGCCCGGCGGCGAGTATTCGATCGAAGTCGACCCGCGCACCGTGACGCCCGAACGGCTGGCGTTCCTCGCGCAACTGGGCTTCAATCGCCTGAGTTTCGGCGTGCAGGATTTCGATCCGCAGGTGCAAAAGGCCGTGCACCGGGAGCAGCCCGCGAGCCAAGTGTTCGCGCTGGTGCAGGCGGCGCGCGAACTGGGCTTCGAATCGATCAACGTCGACCTGATCTACGGCCTGCCTTGCCAGACGCCCGAATCGTTCGAGCGCACGCTGGCCCAGGTGGGCGAGCTGCGGCCCGACCGTATCGCACTCTACGCCTACGCCCATCTGCCCGAGCGCTTCAAGCCGCAGCGGCGCATCGACAGCGCGGCGCTGCCCGGCGCGGGCGCGAAGCTCGCGATGCTCGCGCGCTCGCTCGAAAGCTTTCAGCAGGCCGGCTATGTCTATGTGGGCATGGACCATTTCGCGCTGCCCACCGACGCGCTCGCCGTGGCCAAGCGCCAGGGCCGGCTGCACCGCAATTTCCAGGGCTACAGCACCCAGCCCGACTGCGACCTGATCGCGCTGGGCGTCTCGGCCATAGGCCGGGTCGGCGCCACCTACAGCCAGAATGCCAAGACGCTCGACGAGTATTACGACCTGCTCAACCAGGGCCGGCTGCCCGTGGTGCGCGGCCTGGCGCTGGGCCGGGATGATTTGATACGGCGCGCGGTGATCATGGCGCTGATGTGCCAGGGCGAAGTCCTGTTTGAATCGTTGGACCAGGCCTGGCTCATCGATTCGCGCCGCTACTTCGCGGCGGAACTCGACATGCTGGCCGAGCTGCAGGATCAGGGGATGGTGGAGATCGACGCCGAAAGCCTGCGCGTGACGTCCATGGGCTGGTACTTCGTGCGCGCAGTAGCCATGACGTTCGACCGTTATTTGCAGGCCGACAGGAACCGCGCGCGGTTTTCACGGATCATCTAGGGTTGTCTGCGGCAAGGCTTGCGCGGTTGACGCTGGGCCTTGCTCCCGTGCGCGCTGGGCCTGTCCCCCGTTCGCGCTGAGCCTGTCGAAGCGCACCCTCCCTCCTTTTTTGCCTGCACGACCAGGCGCCGGGCTTATGTTGTTTTCGTTGGTTTGGACGGCTGCCGTGATGGGCCTGATGGGCGGCCCGCATTGCCTGGCGATGTGCGCCGCGCCGTGCGCGGTGGTGACCTCCACGCCGGCGGGCAGCGTGGTCCAGGTCCATGGCCGGCGCAGCCGGCTGTGGCAGCGCAGCGCGCTGTTCCATGCGGGCCGTATCGCGGGCTATGCGAGCCTGGGCGCGCTGGCCGCCATCGCGGTCGAAGGCCTGGCCTGGCTCAACATGCGCACCACGGCCATGGGCCCGGTCTGGACTTTCATGCACCTGGCCATCATGGTATGGGGCGTTCTGATGATGGTCCAGGCGCGCCAGCCGGCCTGGATAGAAGCCGCGGGCCGCGGACTGTGGCGGCGCGTGCAGCCCGTGGTGGCCGCGCCCGGCGGCAGCCTGGCGACGGGCTATGTCTGGGCGCTGATGCCTTGCGGCCTGCTGTATTCGGCGCTGCTGGTCGCGGGCCTGAGCGGCGGGGCGCTGTCGGGCGCGTTGTCGATGGCGGCGTTTGCGATCGGCAGCGGGCTGTGGCTGCTGGCCGCGCCCTGGCTCTGGGGCCGGCTGCGCGGGCGGCTGAACGCGCTGCGCGCCGACTGGGGCAGTCGCGCTGCCGGGCTGATGCTGTTTGGCGTCGCGGCCTGGGCGCTGTGGATGGACCTGGTCTACAAGCCTTCGCTCTGGTGCCGATGAAATCAGGCGCTGCTTGAGTCGGTCCGCGCCTGCTGTTCAAGCTGCATTGCAAGGCGCTCGCGGCGGCAGCCACGTACACCATCCTCAACTGATACCCTGTTAACGGTATCAACCCTGGCAAAAAATCCAGCCCGAGCTGCAGTTGACATGCATGCCCTCAAGAACTGGCGATAATGGCCGAAACAATTGGACAGTTGTGCAACCTTTTGTACTGTACCGCTTTCAACAGTGAATTCCTCTGTCCTGATCAATCCGAACGCCTTGCGTGTAGGCATGTATATCCAGCTCGAAGTCGGCTGGATGCGCCATCCCTTTCCCGTCAACAGCTTTCGCATTGTTTCCGATAGCCAGCTCCAGACCGTAAAGGCGCTGGGGCTGGACGCTATCCGCTATTTTCCCGCGCGCAGCGAAATCGCTTCCTTCGAGACAGAGAGCGTGGACGATACGGATGCGGTCCACGGTACCGCTCGCGCGCCGGCGCGTGAGCAGGTCGCCGCGGACGAGTCGCAGCAGGCGCTCGAGCCCCAGCCCGAACTGCCCTTGCATGGGCTGCCTCCGGTGTGGCAGCGCTGCGACGAGCGCTTTCGCGCCGCGGCGCGCGAATATATGCAGGTTTTCAACTGCGCGGCCACCCAGCCCGAGCAGGCACTCGCGAAGAGCCATGGCATGGTCCAGGGCTACCTTCAGGATGTTCTGCCCACGGGCGATCTGGTGATACGACTGCTGTCCGAAAGTGCGGGCCACCGCCAGGCCGAACACCCCGTCAACGTGACGGTGCTGTGCCTGTTGCTGGGCCGCGCGCTGGGCATGAATGCCGCTGATCTGTACGAGCTGGGCCTGGCGGCCTTGCTGCATGACATAGGCAAGGACTCCAAGCCTGGCGCCACGCCGCTGCCGCGCGCGCAATACGAGAGCCATGTCGGGGATTCGGTGGCGTTGGCGATCAGCATGGGCGTGTCCAGCGATGTGCTCACGGCCATGGCCCAGCACCATGAGTTCGCCGACGGCAGCGGCTTTCCGCTGCACCTGATCGGCGAAGACCTGAGTGTCGCGGGCAAGGTGCTGTGCCTGGTCAACTCCTACGACCGCCTTTGCAACCCGGAATTCGCGCAGGAAGGGCAGACGCCCCATGAAGCGCTATCCGTGCTCTATGCGCAGTACCGCGAGCGCTTCGATCCGATCATTCTGAAGGCCTTCATCCGCATGATGGGCGTCTACCCGCCGGGCTCGGTGGTGCAGCTCGCGGACGGACGTTTCGCGATGGTGGTCTCGGTCAACAGTTCGCGTCCGCTCAAGCCCCAGGTGCTGGTCTACGACGCGCAGGTGCCTTTGGTCCAGGCGCTGCCGCTGGACCTCGAGATGTTCGAGGAAATCGGCATCCGGCGCAGCCTGCGCCCGGACCAGCTGCCGCGCGAGGCGCTGAGCTATCTGTCGCCAAGGCAGCGTATCTGCTACTTCTTCGAGCGCGCCGCGGAACCCAGCGCGCCCAAGGCTGCGATGCCATGACCCAGTCGTTTGAAGCGCTCTGGCACCAGACGCTCGATGCGCTGCTGGAGGCTGTCTGGCTGATCGACGAAGAAACGCTTTGCATCCGCTTTGCCAATCGTGCGGCCGAGAAGCTCACGGCCTACGACCGCGCGACCATGCAGGGCATGCCCGTGCAGGCGCTTGCGGCCACGCCCCAGGATCTGTGCCTGTGGGAAGACGCGAACCAGTGGCGCAGCGGCTCGCAGACGCTGACCCAGGTGCTGTGCCGCGATGGCGTGTTGCGCCCGGTCGAGCAGCGCGTGGAACGCATTGCCTTTCCTTCGGGCGGCTCGGCCGGCTGGCTGATGCTCAGCATGCTCGACCGCAGCGAGCAGGCGCGCAACGAGAATGAACTCGAAGCCTTGCTGTCCGATCTGCGGGCGACGCTCGACTCCACGGCCGACGGCATGCTGGTCTGCAGCCAGGATGGCGGCATACGCGCGTTCAACCACCGATTGGCCGCGATCTGGGGATTGCCCGCGGACATGCTGGTGGAGCGCAATGACGCGAGCATTCTCGATTTCATGGCCGGCAAGGTGCTGGACCGCGAAGGCTATGCGCAGCGCCTGGAGGCACTGCATCGCCAGCCCTTGCTTGAAAGCACCGACGTGCTGGCGCTGGCCGGCGGGCAGATCATCGAGCGGCGCTCCGTGCCCCAGCTCAAGCGCGGCGCGCCCATAGGTCGCATTCATACCTTTCGCGACATCACGCGCGAAGTCGAAGTCCAGGCCGGCCTGCAACTCGCGGCCCGGGTGTTCGACTGCAGCCTCGACGCGATTTTCATTGCCGATGCCGAGCATCGCCTGGTGCGCGCCAATCCCGCGTGCCGACGGTTGATGGGCGAGCGCAACTGCGCGGGGCGCAACGTGCGCGATCTGTTCGGCAACAGCGTGCCGGCGGGCTGGTATGCGGCGGCGGCGCAGGAATGGAGCACGGGCGGTTTCTGGCAGGGCAATCTGTGGCTTGAGCAGGGGTCGGGACAGCGCTGCCCCGTGCGCCTGTCCTGGGTGGCGCTGCGCGATGCGCACAACATCGTCTTCCAGACCATAGGCTTCATGCGCGACCTGACGCAGCAGCAGCAGGCCCAGCAGCGCATCGAGGAGCTGGCCTTCAGCGACGCGCTCACCGGCCTGCCCAATCGCCTGAGTCTGGCCGCGCATGTGGGCGAGGCGATAGAGCGGGCCGCGGACACGCATGAAGTGTTCGCCATCCTCTTCATCGATCTCGACCATTTCAAGATCATCAATGATTCGCTGGGCCATCAGTTCGGCGACCGCGTGCTCAAGCTGGTGGCGGAGCGCCTGCAGGCCTGCCTGCGGTCTGCCGACATGCTCAGCCGCCTGGGCGGTGACGAATTCGTTCTCTATCTTCAAGGCTGCGACGAGGCCCTGGCCGCCAGTGTTTCGCAGCGCATCCTGCGCGAGATGCTGCATCCGTTCCTGCTCGACGGCCTGGGCTTCTCGGTGCAGTGCAGCATCGGCGTGGCGCAGTATCCGAGCCACGGCCATACGCTGGACGAACTCATCATGCAGGCGGACACGGCGATGTACCGCGTCAAGGAGCGCGGCCGCGGCCATTACAGCTTCTATCAGCCGCAGATGAATTCGGGTCTGCTGTCGCGCATGAAGCTCGAGCATGCGATGCGCCAGGCGCTGGAGCATGGCCGCATGGCGGTCTATTTCCAGCCGCAGGTGCATATAGGCAGCAACCGCATCATGGGCGCCGAAGCGCTGCTGCGCTGGACCGATCCCGAGTTCGGCGTGGTGTCGCCCGCGGTCTTCATTCCCATGGCCGAAGAGTCGGGCTATATCGTGACGCTGGGTGCCTGGGTGCTGGAGCAGTCGATACGCGAAGCCGTGCATTGGAGCACGCAGGGCCTGCCGCTGAAAGTCTCGGTCAATGTGTCGGCGCTGGAGTTCCGCCAGACCGATTTCGTCGAGCGGCTGCAGCAACTGCTGCTGCGCCACGGACTGCCGTCGCATCTGCTGGAGCTCGAACTCACGGAAAGCATTCTGCTGCAGGATGCGCAGGAGATGGCCGCGCGCGTGCGCTCTATCGCGGAGCTGGGCGTGGGCCTGGTCATCGATGACTTCGGCACCGGTTATTCGAGCCTGGGCTATCTGAAGAAGCTGCCGATCGCCAAGATCAAGATCGACCAGTCGTTCGTGCGCGGTTTGCCGCACGATCAGGGCGACCGTGCCATCGTGAGCGCGATCATCAGCCTGGGCAAGGCGCTGGGCACGGAAGTGGTCGCCGAAGGCGTGGAAACCAGCGAGCAGCGCGACTGCCTGCGCGACCTGCATTGCCACTTCTTCCAGGGCTTCCTGTGCTCGCCCGGCTTGCCGGCCGAAGCGTTCGGCGCGCGCATGCGCGAGCAGGGCGTGCTGGTCGAGGATGACTGGCCCAACGCCACGGTGCCTGGCCTCGGCCTGGGCATTCAGAGTGGTAGCTCGGGTCGGCAGTAGCACCCGACAGCCTCAATCGGCCGTTTGACGCCGTTTCGGCGCCGCCTGCGCGCCGATCTCTCTTTTTCTCCCCTTTTGTCACCGCAGGCTCGGCAAGCGCGCCTTGGCGGTCTAGGCGCGCGTGCAGCATAAGTTTCCAAATGAAAATGCACCGTCATTAATGAAATATATAGATACACTTTCTTGCGACTATATTAATCGCTGGTGTATATAAAACATTCAATTAATAGAGACTATCAGTATTTAACACTGGTTGATTTTGCAATTGCAGCGAATTTCTGTAGGCCTAAGCCGACTGGCACAAAACTTCCTATCCCACAACGCAGTTCAGGAAGGCGATATACATTAAATACACATTTCGCTTTCAGGTGAATGTGTTCGAAAATCAGCTGGCACTTACCAAGCCCGCTTGGATAAAAAAAGGATTCTTTATGAACGAAGATCGAATTGCAGGAAATTGGAAACAATTCAAGGGCAAGATCCGTGAGCAGTGGGGCAAGCTCACTGACGACGATCTTGACGTCATTGCCGGCAAGCGAGACCAGTTCATCGGCAAGATCCAGGAGCGCCAAGGCATTCTCAAGGACGAAGCCGAGACGCAACTGAAAGATTGGGAAAAGCGCAATCCCGATTTCCGTTTCGACAAATAACGGTCGGTCGCCAAAGACTTTTTCAAATGCAGTCAGGGCGGTGCATTCAACAAGAAGTGCTGCTGCTCTGTCTGTTGGTTATAAATAAAGGGAGATAATCATGAACTTCAAACAAAAACTTACTGCTGTGTGCGCTGTCGCTTGCATGTCTTCGGTATTTGCAGCCACGCCTGCAGAGCACAAGGCCGCCAAGGATCAAATCAGCGCCGATTACAAAGCGGCAAAGACACAATGTAATTCCCTGATGGGAAATGCAAAGGACGTTTGTGAGAAGGAAGCCAAGGGCCGCGAAAAAATCGCCCTGGCCGAACTTGATTACCGCGCCGATGCCAGCGAGCGCCATCGCCACAATCTGGCCAAGACCAAGGCCGACGCTGCGTATGACGTCTCCAAGGAGAAGTGCGACGACCTGAAGGGCAACCCCAAGGACGTCTGCGTCAAGGACGCCAAGGCCGCCCATGTGAAGGCACTGGAAGCCGCCAAGGTGGCCGATGCGCGCGCCGAAACCAATGTCGCGCCCGACAAGAAGGCCGCCGACGTGTCCGAAGCCCGCAAGGACGCCAACCAGAATGTGCGCGAAGCCGAATACAAGGCCGCGCGTGAACGTTGCGACGCTTTGAGCGGTGACGTCAAGGACAAGTGCGTTGCCGATGCCAAGCGCATCCATGGCCAATAAACGCCTCTGACAAGCGCCGCGGGCTGATGGCCCAAGCAGCAAAGCCGCAGTTCCCTTGAGGGGCGCTGCGGCTTTTTTGTTTGCTCGCCGCAAGAGACGAATACGACAGGCAAAAAAAAGTCCGCCGAAGCGGACGATATGAAGACATGGAGTGCAAGCCTGAAGGTTGGCACTGGAATAGGTGTCTGCGAAACACCGGACCGGCATCCTGAACCGGGGTTCAGGGGGGCAAGGGCAGCTTGACGTTGGGTTCATCTAACGCGAGACGATCACGCTCATCAAGCGATGTACCAAGCCCGGGCTCAATGAGCATTGGTTCAAGGAAATATAAAGCCCGGCAGATTCGCAGACGGTTTCATTGTAGTGCGGATGCGCGCATCCTGGCGCAAGCCGCAGAATTTTTTACAGCAATTGTGCGTCGGTCTCGAGCGCCTGGTCGAGGCGCTCGAGCAGGGCGACGATGCGCTGGGCGTCGGCCTGTTGCTGGATCATGGCCTGGGCCCAGGCATCTGCTGCTTCGGGGTCCTCTTCTGCCTCGTCCGGCTGCTCGACAGGCTCTGCGACCGGCGCGGGAGCGCGCTCGGCGGTCACGATGTCGAAAGCCATGTTGAGCGCGGCGAGCACGGCCACGCGTTCACGCGAGCGCACCTTGCCCGCATCGCGGATGCGGGCCATGGTGTCGTTGACGCGGGACACGGCTTCGAGCAAACGCTCTTCGTGGCCTTCGGGGCAGGTCAGCAGATAGCTTTGGTGCAGGATCTGGACGTCGAGCTGCTTCATATGCCGGCCCCTTCATTGCTGGGCAGGCGCTCGATCAGCGCGTCGACACGCGCCCGTGCGGCGCTCAGGCGCGAGCGCAGCGAATCGCGCTCCTGGGTCAGCGCGGCGACCTGCTCTGCGAGCAGGGCGTTGGTGCGCTGAAGCTCCTCGTGGCGCAACAGAAGTCGCTCCACGCGGTCGGAAATAAGGTCGAGGGGTGACTGGGCAGACATAGGCTTGCCGATTGTAGAACTTGTGGGCTCGGGTGTGCGTAAGAAACAGTAGCCAAGCTGCGGCCCAAGGCCTCAAATTCTCCTTAGTCCTACAAAATGGCTGCGTCGGCATGCGGATACCGGCACGGATACAATGGCCGCCGTTGGTGCTCGCACGTTTGGCTCTCAGGCGCGCAGTTCAACGGGAAGCAGGGAGGAATCATCGCGATGTGCGTGTTCCGTGCCTGCGCTGCCCCCGCAACGGTCAGCGGATGAGTGTTTTTTCGATGCTCGGCTCTTCTTTACTTGCCACTGGCGCTGCGCTGGGAAGGCTTGCAAGAGTGTGCTCCGCCCAGCCCGGATACCGGCCAACGAGGTGTGATCTGCCGTCGTCCGCGACAGGGATTGCTTTGACCCATAGCCGACGGGAAGGTCGGCGCCGGGTGCCTTCACGTTGATGTTCATGTTTCACCCTTCTTCTGGCGCGGCAGCGCCCATCGCGGCGCGCCCCTGTGTTCGGGCCCTGGCCCTGGCTCTTTGCGCTGCTGGCGCCCAGGCCCAGCCGTTGGCGGAAAACCAGGCGCCGACGACCGTGGTCACGGCCGCGCGTGCGCCGCAGTCCGCGCAGCAGCTGCTCGCCGACCTGTCGGTCATCGACCGTGCGGCCATAGAGGCCAGCGGTGCGAGCGGCCTGGCCGACGTGCTGGCGCGCGTTCCCGGCATCCAGATGGTGCGCAACGGCGGCATGGGCAACACCACCAATCTGATGCTGCGCGGCGCCGACACCGCCTATACCGCGGTCTATATCGACGGCATACGCTTTTCGTCGCAAAGCGGCAGCGGCGGCGCTACCTGGGAAAGCATTCCGCTGGCGCTGATCGATCGCATCGAAGTGCTGCGCGGCCCGGCCGCGGCCATCTACGGCTCCGACGCGATCGGCGGCGTGGTGCAGATCTTCACGCGCCGCGCGCAGCAGGCGTTCGCGCCCTCGGTGTCCCTGGGCCTGGGCTCGAACAGCACACGCCGGCTGCAGGCCGGCGTCAGCGGCATGGGCGGCGCGGACCAGGCCTGGGACTATGCGCTCGACATCGCCAGCGAGCGCAGCGACGGCTTCGATGTGCGCCCCAGCCGCAACGCCGACCGCGATGGCTACAAGAGCCTGTCGGGCGCGGCCCGGCTGGGCTGGCGCATCAACGACAGCCACCAGCTGCGCGCTTCGCTGCTGGCCAGCGATATCGACGCGGGCTACGACAACAGCACCAAGCCGGGCGTCGATGACCGCAGCAAGCACCGCATGCATGCCGCGGGCCTCGAGTGGAATGCGCAGTGGAGCGAACGCTGGAGCAGCGTGCTGGCGCTCAATGCGTCCGAAGACCGCTACGAAACCACGCCCACGGCCTATCTGAGCACCACGCAGTTGCGCGGGCTGTCGTGGCAGAACCAGTGGCGCCTGGGCGCGCAGACTTTCTCGGCGACGCTGGAGCGGCGTGAAGACGCGCTGCAGAACGCGCCCGTGGACCGCGAACGCGCGCAGAACGCGCTCGCGCTGGGCTACCAGTGGCATGCGGGCAAGCAGCATCTGCAGGCCCAGCTGCGCCACGACAGCGACAGCGAGTTCGGCGGCAAGCAGACCGGCAGCCTGGCCTATGGCTACGACCTCACGCCGCAATGGCGCGCGACGGCTTCGGCCGCCACGGCGTTTCGCGCGCCCACGCTCTACCAGCGCTTCAGCAACTACGGCACGGCCGGCCTGACGCCCGAAAACGGCCGCAACGTCGAACTCGCAGCGCGCTATCGCGCGCAGCACAACGAATTCTCGGCCACTGCCTACCGCAACCGCATCAGCGACCAGGTGTCGTACCAGGTCGGCGCGCGCGGCTGCGCGAGTTCGCTGGGCTGCTATGTGAGCGTTGCCCAGGCTGAATACCAGGGCCTCACGCTGGCCGCGGCGACCCAGGCGCTGGGCGTGCGCTGGCATGGATCGCTCGATTTCAATTCGGCCAAGGACGCATCGACGGGGCTGTACCTCACGCGCCGCGCGCGGCAGTTCGGCACGCTGGGCGCGAGCCGCCAGATTGCGGGCTGGCAATGGGGCGCCGATGTGCAGTGGAGTGCACGCCGTTTCGACGACGCCGCGAACACCAAGGTGCTGGGCGGCTATGCGCTGTGGAATCTTTCGGCGAGCAAATCGCTGGCGCGCGACTGGAAACTGCGCGCGCGCCTGGACAATGCGTTCGACAAACGCTATGAAACCGCCGCCACCTACGCCACCGAAGGCCGGCGCTTCTTTGTGAGCCTGCAATGGACACCCACGCCTTGAAACCCATTCGCTGCCCCGCGCTGCTGATCACCGCGCCCGCCTCGGGCCAGGGCAAGACCACGCTCACGGCCGGGCTCGCGCGCCTGCACACGCGCCAGGGCCGGCGCGTGCAGGTCTTCAAGTGCGGCCCCGACTATCTCGATCCGCACTGGCACCAGCTGGCCAGCGGCGCGCCCGTGCATTCGCTGGACCTGTGGATGACGGGCGAGGCCGATGCGCGCGCGCGCCTGCATGCCGCGGCCCAGACCGCCGATCTGATCCTGATCGAAGGCGTGATGGGCCTGTTCGACGGCAGCCCCAGCGCCGCCGATCTCGCGCGGCTGCTGGACATTCCGGTGCTCGCCGTGATCGACGCTTCGGGCATGTCGGCGACGCTGGGCGCGCTGGCGTTCGGCCTGCAGCATTTCCAGCCCGGCCTGCGCTGGGCCGGCGTGCTCGCCAACCGCGTGGCCAGCGCGCGCCATGCGCAGCTGCTGCAGGCGGGAGTGCACGCAGACAGCCTGTGGCAGGGCGCGGTGCAGCGCATCGCGGCCGATGCCGGCACCCAGATGGCGCTGCTGCCCCAGCGCCATCTGGGCCTGGTCGCGGCGCACGAACTCAAGGACGGCATGCAGCGCCTGGACGCAGCCGCCGATGCCCTCGCAGCGACGCCGCTGGGCCAGCGCAGCTGGCAAGACTGGCAGCAATGGGCAGTGGAATTCGCGCCGCCCGCAGCCGCGGCGGCGGCTGATCAGCCCCAGGCCCTGGGCCCGTGGCTCGCGGGGCGCGTGATTGCCGTGGCACACGATGCCGCGTTCAGCTTTGTCTACCCGGCCAACCTCGACTGCCTGCGCGCGATGGGCGCCGAACTGCGCGTGTTCTCGCCGCTGGCCGGCGAACGCCTGCCCGCGTGCGACGCGCTGTGGCTGCCCGGCGGCTATCCCGAACTGCATGCGGCCCAGCTCGCGGCGCACACCGGTCTGCAAGCCGACATACTGGCCCATTGGCAGGCGGGCAAGGCGATCTGGGCCGAGTGCGGCGGAATGCTCGCGCTGTGCGAAGGCATCACCACCGGCGACGGCAGCTGGGCGCCGCTGTGGGGGCTGATGCCGGGCAGGGCGCAAATGCAAAAGCGCCTGGCCGGCCTGGGAATGCAGCAACTGACCACGCCCTGGGGCACGCTGCGCGGCCATACTTTTCACTACGCGCGGCTCGACAGCGCGGCGACGCCGCTGGGCCGCAGCCACCGGCCCGATGAGGCGCCGGGCGCAGACAATGGCGAGTGGCTGTACCGCCATGGCAGCCTGCACGCGAGTTTTTTCCATGCCTGGTTCGCCTCGCACCCGCGCGCCATCGCCGCGCTGCTGGGCGCGCAAAACGACCAGCAAGACCGGGAGTTGAACGCATGACCACAGCGCGCAGCGAGTTGATTCTGGGCGGGCAGAAAAGCGGCAAGTCGCGCCGCGCCGAAAACCTGGCCCAGGAATGGCTCTCGCAGGCGCCCGCGCACCGCGCCCGGCTGCTGGCCACGGGCCAGGCCTATGACGCCGAAATGGCGGCCCGCATCGCGCGCCATCAGCATGACCGCGCCGCGCGCGTTCCCGGCCTGGCCACCATCGAAGTGCCGCTGGACCTGGCGTCGGCGCTGCGCGAACACAGCGCGCCCGACTGCCTGCTGGTCATCGACTGCCTCACCATGTGGCTCACCAACTGGATGATGCCCATGAACGAACATGCGCCCGGAACGCAGACCTGGACCGAGCAGGCCGACGCCTTCCTCGCCGCGCTGGCCCAGGCCAAGGGCCCGGTGGTGATCGTCGGCAATGAAATCGGCCTGGGCGTGATTCCGCTGGGCCGCGAAGTGCGCGCATTTGTCGACGCGCTGGGCGTTCTCAACCAGCGCGTGGCCGCGACCTGCAGCCATGCGACGCTGATGTGCGCGGGCCTGCCGCTGGCGCTCAAGGGCGGGATATGACGGCTGGAATCAGCTTACATGTCTTGATGAAGACGGCTTTGCTGATGGTGGCGCTACTGGCTGCACCGCTGTTGGCCAGGGCGACCGGCTCGCTGGCAGGGCCCGCAGCCGCCATCACGCTGACCGACGCGCGCGGCAAGACCGTGCAGTTGGCCGGGCCGCCGCAGCGCATCGTGAGCCTGCTGCCGTCGCTGGCCGAGTCGGTCTGCGCGCTGGGCGCCTGTGATCGCATCGTGGGCGTGGACCGCTACACCACCTGGCCGCCCGCGCTGGCCCAGCTGCCGCGCCTGGGCGGCAATCTGGAGCCGAATATCGAGGCCGTGGTGGCCTTGCGGCCCGATGTGGTGCTGATTTCCGTGGCTTCGCGCGCCGTGCAGCGCCTGGAGGCGCTGGGCCTCAAGGTGATCGCGCTCGAGCCGCGCACCCATGCCGAAGTGCACGGCGTGCTGCGCACGCTGGCCGCCATGCTCGCGCGGCCCGAAGGCGCAGAGCCGATCTGGGCGCGCATAGAACGCGGGCTGGAGCAGGCCGCGCGCGCCATGCCGGCCCAGGCACGCGGCCAGCGCGTGTACTTCGAAGCCAGCCGCGGCCCGTTTGCCGCGGGCGAAAATTCCTTCATCGGCGAGACGCTGGCGCGGCTGGGCCTGGTCAATATCGTGCCCGCGGCGCTGGGGCCGTTTCCGCGGCTCAATCCCGAATACGTGGTGCGCGCCGATCCCGATCTGCTGATGGGCGGCGTACGCAGTCTCGGTGAAAGCCGCGAACCCTATCCCGGCTGGTCGCCGCTGCGCGCCATGCAGGCCGGGCGCATCTGCCGCTTCGCGGGCGCCGAAGCCGATCTGGTGATACGCCCCGGCCCGCGCATGGCCGAGGCCGCGATGGCAATGGCGGACTGCGTGCAAAAGGTCTATCCATGAATGCCAACCCGCTGCGCCCGTCCTGGCTCGCGCTGGCGCTGCTGCTGGCCAGCCTGCTGCTGATGCTGCTGGGCGCGGGCATAGGCAGCACGGGTTGGGAAAGCGTCTGGAATCTGCTGGATCCGCAGACCGCCGACCCGCTGGCCTGGCAGATCGTGCGCGACATCCGCCTGCCGCGCACCATGGGCGCCTGGCTCGCGGGCGCGTTGCTGGGGCTCGCGGGCGCCGTCGCCCAGGGCGTGTTCCGCAATCCGCTGGCCGACCCCTATCTGCTGGGCAGTGCTTCGGGCGCCTCGCTGGGCGTGGCGCTGGCCATGGCCGCGCTGGGCGCATCGCCGTTCGCGCTGCAAGGCCTGCTGCGCCTGGGAATCACGGGCGCGGCGTTTGCCGGCGCCGTGGGCGCGGTGCTGCTGACGCTGCTGCTCGCCAAGGGCGCGCACAACACCTTGCGCCTGCTGCTCGCGGGCGTGGTGGTGGGCGTGGTGCTGGGCGCGGCGTCGTCCATGGTGTTGATGCTGTCGCCCGAAATCATGCAGGCCATGCAATCGTTCATGCTGGGCAGCACCTCGTTTGTCGGCTGGGGTGCATGCGCGCTGATGGCCGCGGTGCTGGCGCTGGTGGTGCTCGTCGCCTGGTCGCTGAGCCGCGTGCTCGACGGCCTGGCGCTGGGCGAGGCCACGGCGCTGAGCCTGGGCATGCCGCTGGCGCCGCTGCGCATGCTGCTGATCGTCGTGATGGCGCTGGCGACGGGCACGGCCGTGGCCCAGACCGGGCTGATCGCTTTCGTCGGTCTGGCCGCACCGCATCTGGTGCGCTCGCTGGTGCGCGCAATGCACGGCTGGCTGCTGCTTTTGAGCGCTGGCATGGGCGCGGTGCTGTTGCTGGGCGCCGACCTGCTCGCGCGCTGGCTGATCGCTCCCCAGGAACTGCCCGTGGGCGTGCTCACGGCCGTGCTCGGCGGCACCTATCTGCTGTGGCTGATGCACCGGCGCAATGTGCAGGAGCTTTCATGACGCAAGCCTGGGCGCTTGAAGCCGAAAACCTGTGCGTGTCGCTGGGTGGCCAGCAGGTATTGCATGACCTGTCGCTGCGTTTGCCCGCGGGGCGCTGGACCAGCGTGGTCGGGCCGAACGGCGCGGGCAAATCGACGCTGCTGCGCGCGCTCGCGGGCATGGGCCACGAACAGGGCAGGGTGCTGCTGCAAGGCCGTGAACTGCACGGTTGGCCCGGCCGCGCGCGTGCACGCACGCTGGCCTGGCTGGGCCAGAATCAGGCGACCGCCAACGACATGTCGGTCTACGACGTCGCGATGCTGGGCCGGCTGCCGCACCAGCCCTGGCTGGGCGCGCCGTCGGCGCTGGACCACGCGGCCGTGGAGCAGGCGCTGCGCCGCACGCAGAGCTGGGACTGGCGCACGCGCAGCCTGGGTCAGCTTTCGGGCGGCGAGCGCCAGCGCGTGCTGCTGGCGCGCGCGCTCGCCGTGCAGGCCCAGGTGCTGCTGATGGACGAACCCCTGGCCAATCTCGACCCGCCGCACCAGACCGACTGGCTGCAGTGCGTGCAGGAACTCGTGGCCCAGGGCACGACCGTGGTCAGCGTGCTGCATGAAATCTCGATGGCGCTGCAGTCGCAGGAGCTGGTGGTGATCGCCGAGGGCCGCGTGCTGCACCAGGGCGACTGCGCCCATGCCGCGACGCATCGCGCGCTCGAACAGGTGTTCGACGAGCGCATCCAGGTGCGCGCCATCGACGGGCAATGGGTGGCCTTGCCGCGCCTGCCCGCGCGGCGCTGACAAAATTTTTTCCCCGGGGCCCAGGCCCCGGCCATTCCAATTTGCTGAAAGTCCCCCTTCATGGAAATCGAACAAGCCCCCACCGAGAAGCCCTATACCAAGCCAGAAGGCGAGCGCCGCGGCCTGGTGCTGGTGAACACCGGCAACGGCAAGGGCAAGAGCACGGCCGCGTTCGGCCTGGCGCTGCGTGCCCATGGCCGCGGCAAGTCGGTCAAGATCTTCCAGTTCATGAAAGTGCCCACCGCGCGCTTTGGCGAACACCGCATGTTCGAACAGCTGGGCATGCCCATCGAAGGCCTGGGCGATGGCTTCAGCTGGAAGAGCCAGGACCAGGAGCATTCGGCCCAGCTCGCCCGCGAAGGCTGGGAGCGCGCGCGCACGGCGATTCTCTCGGGCGCGCATTTCATGGTGGTGCTCGACGAGATCACCTATCCGCTGATCTACGGCTGGCTGCCGCTGGAGCCCGTGCTGCAGACGCTGCGCGAGCGCCCGCGCGAAGTGCACGTGGTGCTCACGGGCCGGCGCTGCCCGCCCGAAATCATTGAAATCGCCGACACGGTGACTGAAATGACGCTGATCAAGCATGCGTTCAAGGCGGGTATTCCCGCGCAACGCGGCATTGAAGACTGATGGCGCTGCGCGGACAATGGTCTGACCGATCGGCGTGAAGAAACGGCTGCACCATGACCACCATTCAAAGCCCAGCCAACGCGGCTGATCTGCCCGGCGCAACGCTGGCCGCGCTGCCTTTCGACGCCGCGGACCGCGCCGCGGTCTACCGCGCCATCCACGAACGCCGCGACATGCGCCATTTCAGCGGCGGCACGGTGGACGAGGACCTTCTGCTGCGCCTGCTGCGCGCCGCCCACCATGCGCCCAGCGTCGGTTTCATGCAGCCCTGGCGCTTCATTCGCGTGCGCGACCGCGCGATGCGCGAGCGCATCCATGCGCTGGTCGAAGCCGAGCGGGATTGCACGGCTCAGGCACTGGGCGAGCGCGAAAGCGAGTTCATGCGGCTCAAGGTGCAGGGCGTGCTCGACGCCGCCGAAGTGCTGGTGCTGGCCATGCCGCCGGGCCGCGAGCAGCATGTGTTCGGACGGCGCACGCTGCCCGAAATGGACGTCGCCTCCGCGGCCTGCGCCATTCAGAACCTGTGGCTCGCGGCGCGCGCCGAAGGCCTGGGAATGGGCTGGGTCTCGCTGTTCGACCCGGTCGCGCTGGCCGCGCTGCTGGGCATGCCCGAAGGCAGCCGGCCGCTGGCCGTGCTGTGCCTGGGCCCCGTGCCCGCGTTCTATGCCGAGCCCATGCTGCAACAGGAAAAATGGGCGCAGCGCGCGGCGCTGGGCGACATGCTGTTCGATGAGACCTGGGGCCGGTCGGCCCCGGCCGATCCGTGCTGATCGCCGCGGGGTTCTGGTGGCTTTGCGCCACGGCCGCGGCACTGCTGGCGCTGGTCATAGACCGCTGCTGGGGCGAGCCGCCCGCGCACCTGCATCCCGTGGTGGCCATAGGCAATTTCCTTGGCTGGAGCGGCCGCTGGGTAGGCGCCGACAAGGCCGTCGAGGCCGGCGACTGGCGCCAAGGGCGTGGCGCTTTTGCGCGCGGCGCGCTGGCCTGGGCGCTGGGCGCGGCGCTGGTGACCGCGCTGTATGCGGGCCTGCAAGCGCTGCTGCTGGCGCTGTCTCCGTGGCTGGCAATTCCCCTGCTTGCGCTGCTGCTCAAGCCGCTGTTCGCCTGGCGCATGCTGCAGACCGAAGTGCAGGCCGTAGAAGCGGCGCTGCAGCAGTCGCTGGCCGCGGGGCGAGAGCGGCTGTCGTGGCTTGTGAGCCGCGACGTCACGCAGCTGAGCGCAGCCGAAGTGCGCGAAAGCGCGCTCGAGACGCTGGCCGAGAACCTCAATGATTCGGTGATCGCGCCGCTGTTCTGGTTCGCGCTGCTGGGCCTGCCTGGTGCGGCGCTGTACCGCTTCGCCAACACCGCCGATGCGATGTGGGGCTACCCAGGCTGGCGCAATGAGCGCCACTGGCAATGGGGCGGCAAGTGGGCCGCGCGCGCCGACGATCTGCTGTCCTGGATTCCGGCGCGCATCACCGCGGCGCTGATCGCGCTGGCCGCGGGCGGGCTGTCGCCCGCGCGGCTGCGGCGTGAAAGCCGGCGCACGCCTTCGCCCAACGGCGGCTGGCCCATGGCCGCGCTGGCGCTGGCGCTCGATGTGCGCCTGGGCAAGCCCGGTTCCTATGTGCTGCATGCCGCGGCCCCGGCGCCCGAGGCCAGGCATACGCTGCAGGCGCTGCGGCTCACGCGCCGCGCGGTGTATCTGCTCGCGGGCCTGGCGTTGCTGGTGCTGCTGCAAAAACTCAAGGCCATCGATGTTTGAGAACACCCACGGCGGCACCGACGCGCTGGGCGTGCCCGCGCATGATTTTTCGACCAACCGCAATGCCTGCGGGCCATGTCCCGAGGCAATCGATGCCTTGCAGGCCGCGCATGCGCGGCAATACCCCGACCCCGCCTATGGAGCGCTGCGCCAGCGGCTGGCCGACTTCCATGGCGTGGCGGCCGCGCGCGTGGTGCTGGCCGGCAGTGCCAGCGAATTCATCCATCGCATCAGCGCCCATGCGGCGCGGCTGGGCCTGCGTCAGGCGCTGCTGCCCGCGCACAGCTACGGCGACTATGCGCAGGCGGCGCGCGTCTGGGGGCTGGAGTGCGCGCGCACCGCGCCAGCGCCAAACCCTGGCCTGTTGACGGGAGCACCCTTGCTGCACTGGGCCTGCGAACCTTCGAGCCCGCTGGGCCGTACCGACCCGGCGCTGGCGCAGTGGCAGGAGTCGGGCGGCGCGGGCGCCGATCTGCGCGTGCTCGATTGCGCCTATCAGCCGCTGCGCCTGGACGATAGACAAAGCGAAGTCGCTGCCGATGTCTGGCAGATCTGGACACCCAACAAGGTGCTGGGAATGACGGGCGTGCGCGCCGCCTACGCGCTCGCGCCCGAAGGCGCGCAGGCGCATATTGCCGCGCTGCAGGCGCTCGCGCCGTCGTGGGTCGTGGGCGCGCATGGCGTGGCCCTGCTCGAGGCCTGGACCACGCCCGCCGTGCAGCAGTGGATTGCATGCAGCCGCATCGAGCTTGCGCAATGGAAGACCGCGCAGATCGATCTGTGCACGGCGCTGGGCTGGCATGTGGAGCCCGGCAGCCTGGCGAATTATTTTGTCGCGCGCTGGCCCCGGGCCGAGCACGCCGGCATGGCCGAGCGCCTGGCCTGGCTGCGCAGCGCGCACGGCATCAAGCTGCGCGATGCGGCGAGCTTCGGCCTGCCGGGCGCGGTACGGCTGGGGGTGTTGCCTGCGGCATCGCAGCAGGCGCTGGCCCGGGCCTGGCGCGCTGCGCAGAACCTCAAGAACACACCATGAATTCCAAGACAAGCACTTCACTTCCCCTGCCCACGCCCGGCCAGCGCCCCGCGCTGTGCGTGATGGTGCTGGGCACCAGCAGCGGCGCGGGCAAGAGCTGGGTCACCACGGCGCTGTGCCGCTGGTACCGCAATCAGGGCTTCAAGGTCGCGCCGTTCAAGGCGCAGAACATGAGCAACCATGCGCGCGTGGTGCCGGCCGCAAATGACGCCTGGGGCGAGATGGGCACGGCCCAATATCTGCAGGCGCTGGCCGCGGGCTGCGCGCCCGACGTGCGCATGAACCCTCTGCTGCTCAAGCCCGAAGCCGACATGCGCAGCCAGGTGGTGATGCTGGGCCAGGTCGACAACGCGCTCACGCAGCTGCCCTGGCGCGAGCGCAGCGCCCATGTCTGGCCGCGCATCGCGCAGGCGCTCGACGCGCTGCGCAGCGAGAACGATGTAGTGATCATCGAAGGCGCGGGCTCGCCCGCCGAAATCAATCTGCACAGCAGCGATGTGGTGAACATGCGCGTCGCGCGCCATGCGCAGGCGCATTGCCTGCTGGTCAGCGACATCGATCGCGGCGGCGCGTTCGCGCATCTGTACGGCACCTGGGCGCTGCTGCCCGCCGAAGACCGCGCGCTGATACGCGGCTTCGTGCTCAACAAGTTCCGCGGTGACGCGCGCCTGCTCGCGCCCGGCCCGCAGATGCTCGAAGACCTGACCGGCGTGCCCGTGGTGGCGACCATTCCCCGGCTCGCGCGCCATGGTCTGCCGGAGGAGGACGGCGTGTATGACGCGGGCGCCGATGACCTCGACACCAGCGCCGTGGTGCACACCACCGTGGCCGTGATCGCCTACCCGCGCGCGAGCAATCTCGACGAGTTCCAGCCGCTGCTCAACGTTCCCGGCGTGCGCCTGGTCTGGGCGCGCAGCCCGGCCCAGCTGCAGGGCGTCGACTGGGTGATTCTTCCGGGCTCCAAGGCCACGGCCAGCGATCTGCGCTGGCTGCGCCGCCAGGGCCTGGACGCGGCGCTCACGGCCCATGTCGTGCAGGGCGGGCGGCTGTGGGGCATTTGCGGCGGCCTGCAGATGCTGGGCGAGGCCTTGATCGATCTGCATGGCGTCGACGGCAACGAAGCCGGGCTGGGCCTGCTGCCGCTGGTCACGGTGTTCGAGGCCGACAAGCGGCTGCTGCGCGCCGAGGTGCGCATGCCGCAGCTGGATGCGCCCTGGCAGGCGCTGTCGGGCGTCGCCATGCAGGTCTACGAAATCCACCACGGCCAGACGCGCGTGCGCGACGACATGGTGGCCGCGGGCCTGGGCGTGCACGAACGCCTGCCCGGCCTGGTGTGGCAAAGCGCCGACGGGCGCATCTTGGCGAGCTATTGGCATGGAATGTTCGAAAACGCTGCCGTGCTTCAGGCTTTGCTCGGCGTGAACGCGCCTACGCTGGACAGCGTCTTCGAGCGGCTTGCGCACGGGGTGGATGCGTGGTTTGGGCCGTTGCCGCCAGCGGGTTGATGCTTGCAGGGTGTAGGTTGAGGACTGCAGTTGCAAGCGGGATGGACTGATAAGCCGCTGCAGCGCAAGGCCCCAAGCTTAGGCACGCATCCAAGAGGTTGCCATCCCTTCGGGATGCCTCTTGATCGTGTGCTTTCATATTGGAGAAAAACACCATGAATTCAACCACCTGGTCCCGCTCCCTGCAAATGTCTTTGTGTGCCGCTGCACTGTGCTCTTTCGGCGCAGCCAACGCACAGACGCCCCCTCCCGCTGGTACCACCGGACTGTCCCAATCGCAAGCGGAAGTGGCCAAGCCTGCTCAGGCGCCCGCCGTGCAAGCCGGTTCGCGTGATGGCATGCAGCACTCGTCGCCTTCGCACTCGAAGTCCGGCAAGATGTCCCAATCGGAATCCGAAGTGAAGAAGCCCGCCCAGGCGCCCACACCGGCCACCGGCGGTTCGCGCGATGGCAAGCAAGGCACATCTGCTTCCCAGTCCAAGGGAATGTCCCAGTCTGAAATGGAAGTGAAGAAGCCAGCACAGGCGCCTGCAGGCGCTGGCGGCAAGTAATTGCCTGCTGCAAGGAAGATGCGCAAGCGCTATCTTTCCTTGCAGCAACCAGCCAAGGCCCCCACGGGGGCCTTTTTCGTGCGCCCTCATTGCGCTGTAGGTTCCGGCCTGCAGGCGCAGGCGGGCTGGGCTTATAAGCCGCAGGACCAAACTGCCGCAAGCTGTGACATGTAGCGAGGAGGCAGTGATTGCTTCCTGCTCTTCGATCGATCTACTTTGGAGAAAACCACCATGAAGTCCACCTGGTCCCGCTCCTTGAAAATGACGCTGTGTGCCGCCGCCGTATGCGCGCTCGGCGTGGTCAACGCCCAAACGCCGCCCCCGCCGCCGCCTGGTGGCGCGATGCCGCCCGCAGGCGCCCAGGCACCCGTGCCGCCGCCACCGCCACAGGGCGCGGCGCAGCACGACGGCAAGAAGCCGCACCACATGAAGCGCGATCACCGCGGCCCCAAGGGCGAACGCCATCAAGGTCAACGCGGCAAATATGCCAACCCGCATGAACACGAAGCCGCCGCGGTGCGCGCCGAGGAGCGCGCCGGGCGCATGCCGCGCGGTCAGGACATGGACCAGTACCAGCGCAATGCCATTGCACGTTGCGACGCCTTCCGTGACGCCGAAGACCGTCGCTCGTGCGCCGAACGCGTGCGCTCCGCTGAAGTCAGCGGCAGCGTCAAGGACGGCGGCGTGCTGCGCGAGTACACCGAGCAGGTGCCCGTGCGTCCCTGAGCGCCGCCGGCGATGTGAAGAAGGCCCTGCGGGGCCTTTTTTGTTGTCTGGCCACACCACTTTGAAGGGCAAGGGCCTGGCGCAGCGTGCAAGACCATGACAGGGGAAAGAGGATGGCGCGGGCCGGGCCCAGGGAGGGCGCGGGCCGGCGATACTGGCGGTCTTTGGACTTTCCGCTGGCCGGTACGCGATGACTCGTTTTTTGCCTGAAATCCCTTCCATTCACAACCCTGTATGGAATGCGCGCGTGCAAACGCTGATCGACCAGAAGACCAAGCCCCTGGGCTCGCTGGGCCTGCTGGAGCGCACCGCCCATAGGCTGGCCGGCATTCTGCATTCCGAAACGCCGCGGCTGGAGTCGCCGCAGATGGTGGTGTTCGCCGCCGATCACGGCCTGGCGGCGCGCGGCGTGTCGGCCTATCCCGTCGATGTGACTTGGCAGATGGTCGAGAATTTTCTCGCCGGTGGCGCCGCGGTGAGCGTGCTCGCGCAGCAAAACGGCCTGGCCCTGCATGTGATGGATTGCGGCGTGGCGCGCGATTTCGCCGAACGCCCGGTGGTCGCCGGCAAGCCCCGGCTGTGGCATTGCAAGGTGGCGCACGGCACGCAGGACTGCTCGGCCACGGACGCCATGACTGCCGCGCAATGCGACACCGCGATGCGCCATGGCGCGGCGCTGGTGCAGGCGCTGCCGGGCAATGCCTTGCTGCTCGGCGAAATGGGCATAGGCAACACATCGTGCGCGTCGCTGCTGCTCGCGCGGCTGTGCGCGGTCGATGTCGCCAAGGTCACGGGTGCGGGCACGGGGCTCAACGCCGCGGGCGTGGCGCGCAAGGTGCAAGTGCTGCGCGAAGTGCTGGCCTGGCATGACGGGGTGGAAGAGCCGCTCGATGTGCTCGCGGCCATGGGCGGCTTCGAGATCGCGGCCATGGTCGGCGCGGTGCTGCAGGCCGCGCATGAGCGCCGTGTGATCGTGGTCGACGGCTTCATCACCACGGCCGCGGTGCTGGTCGCCAGCCGACTGCGCCCCGCGGTGCTCGAGCGCTGCGTTTTCGCCCACCGCTCGGGCGAGCCGGGCCACACCATCGTGCTGCAGGCGCTGGGCGCCGAGCCGCTGCTCGACTGGGGACTGCGCCTGGGCGAAGGCTCGGGCGCGGCGCTGGCCTGGCCGCTGCTCGAATCGGCCTGCGCGATGCTGCGCGACATGGCGAGCTTTGCCTCGGCCGGGGTTGCGGGCCAGCAGACCGAAGCCGTCAGCGCCTGAGCCGCGTATTCAGGGTGCAGCCGTCTTCGGCTGGAAGTCGCAATAAGTCGAAACGATGCACTCCCAGCAGCGCGGCTTGCGTGCCTGGCACACATAGCGGCCCAGCAGTATCAGCCAGTGGTGCGAGTCGACGGCGTACGCGGGCGGAACGCGCTTGAGCAACTGTTTCTCGACGGCCAGCACATTGGCGCCGGGCGCCAGGCCCGTGCGGTTGCTGACGCGAAAGATATGCGTGTCGACGGCCATCGTCGGCTCGCCGAACGCGACGTTGAGCACCACGTTGGCGGTCTTGCGGCCCACGCCCGGCAGGTCTTCGAGTTCCTCGCGCGTGCGCGGCACCTGGCCGCCATGGCGCTCGATCAGCCGGCGGCAGGTTTCAAGAAGGTGCTTGGCCTTGCTGTGGTACAGCCCTATGGTCTTGATGTACGACTCCAGGCCGTCGAGGCCCAGGTCGAGAATCGCCTGCGGCGTGTTGGCCACGGGAAACAGCTTGCGCGTGGCCTTGTTGACGCCTACATCGGTGGCCTGCGCCGACAGCAACACGGCCGTGAGCAACTCGAACACCGTGGTGTATTCGAGCTCGGTGTTGGGCATGGGATTGGCCGCCTTGAGCGTGGCGAAAAAAGGAACGATCTGCGCGGTCTTCATGGGCGGAACCCGGGGCAAAAAGCGATTGTCGGGCAAAACCATGGGGGCGCGCTGGAGCAAATCCAAAGGTGGAGTGGCGCATTGCGCGCGCGGCGTGCAAATTTGATGAAAAATGCAGGGTTGGCGGCCGCGCGCGACCGCCCCCGAATTTTGTTGCTGAAACGGACCCTATCTATGCAATTCGCCGAGCGTCTGAACAATGTGGAGACTTCCGCAATCCGTGAACTTTTCAAGCTGCTGGGCAAGCCCGGCATCATCAGTTTTGCCGGCGGTTTTCCCGACAGCGCGCTGTTCGACGTCGCCGGCATACGCGCGGCCTCCGAGGCTGCGCTGACCCAGGAGCCGGGCGCGGCGCTGCAGTACGGCGCGACCGAAGGCTACCAGCCGCTGCGCGAGCAGATCGCGGCCTTCATGGCGGGCAAGGGCGTGGCCGATGTCGCGCCCACCGACTTCGTGGTCACCACGGGCAGCCAGCAGGCGCTCGATCTGCTGGGCAAGACCATGATCAGCCCTGGTGACAAGGTGATCGTCGAAGGCCCGACTTTCCTGGCGACCATCCAGTGCTTCCGTCTCTATGGCGCCGAAGTGATCAGCGCGCCCATCGACGACCAGGGCGTGGACACCGAAGCGCTCGAGAAGCTGATCGCCGAGCACCAGCCGAAGATGGTCTATCTGATCCCCACGTTCGGCAACCCCAGCGGCGCGACGCTGAGCCTGGAGCGCCGCAAGAAGGTGCTGGAACTCGCCGTGAAGTACCAGACGCTGGTGGTCGAAGACGACCCGTACGGCGACCTGTACTTCGACGCGGCGCCGCCGGCCAGCCTGCTGGCGCTGTCGTCCGAAGTGCCCGGCAGCCGCGACTGGCTCGCCCACTGCGGCAGCCTCAGCAAGGTGCTGAGCCCGGGTCTGCGCATAGGCTGGCTGGTCGCGCCCGAAGCGCTGCGCGAGCGCGCGGTGATGTGCAAGCAGTTCAGCGATGCCAACACCAGCACCTTTGCCCAGGCGACGGCCGCGCAATACCTCAAGGCCGGCCACATGCCCGCGACGCTGGCCAAGGTGCGCGCGGTCTATGCCGAACGCGCCCAGGCGATGGGCGATGCGCTGCGCAAGGAGCTGGGCGACGCGGTGAGCTTTGTCGCGCCCCAGGGCGGATTGTTCCTGTGGGTCAAGCTCACGGGTGCACGCGGCCAGTTGCAGGATGCTGGCGTGCTGGCCAAGCGCGCGATCGACAAGGGCGTGGCCTTTGTTCCGGGCGTGCCTTTCTTCGCGCAGAACCCCGATGCAACAAGCTTTCGCCTGTCGTTCGCGACCGCCGATGTGGCCAAGATCCAGGACGGCATCGCGCGTCTGGGTCAGGCGCTGCGGGGCTGAGGCGTGGCCGACGACCAGGCGCAGCGCGCGCAGGAACGCATCACCGAACTCGAAATCAAGGCCAGCTATGTCGAAGACACGCTGGACCAGCTGAACATGACCATCTACCGTCAGCAGCAGCAGATCGACGCGCTGATCGCCGAAGTCCGCAACCTGCGTCAGCAGGTTCCGGCCGATGGCGGCGGGGGCGGGCGCAATCTGCGCGATGAATTGCCGCCGCATTACTGAGCGCGCATTCACCCGGGGGCGCGCGCCCGCGTCACTTGAGAGGCATATCCTTGGAGCGTGCTCCGAGGATGGCCTTCACCAGCACTTGCATCCCGCGTGTGAGCGGCTTGTCTTGACGCATCACGATGCCCAGTCCGCGTGAGAGCGCGGGCCGCAGCGCACGCACCTGAAGCGTCTTGCGATCCGCTGCCCGCAATGCCATCTCCGGCACGACACTGGTGCCCAAACCGGCAGCCACCATTTCCTTGATGGCTTCGATGCTGCCCAATTCCATCGTGGGCCGGCTTCGAACGCCGCCGGCCAGCAGCCAGGCGTCGACCAGCTCACGCGTATTCGTTCCCGGCTCGAACATGACCAGGGGCAAGTCCGCGAGGTCTTTCGCACTCACGGTCTTTGGCAGGGGCGCAGCGCTGTTGGCGCACACGGCGACGAAGCTGTCCCGCAAGACGCTGGACACCGTCAATGCGCGGCTGGAGATCGGCAGCGTGACCAGGCCCAGGTCCAGCGCATTCAGTTCCACACGGCGCACGATGTCGTCGGTGTTGCCGGTTTTGACGATGACATGCAGGCCCGGGTAAGCCGACCGTATGCCCTGCAGTACGGGAGGCAACAGATGCAGGCACGCCGTCGCGCCCGTGCCGATTCGCACGGTGCCTTGTACGCCTTCGGTGTGGTGTGCCACGGCCTCGGCAGCCTGCAGGCCTGTCTCCAGCAGCATGCGCGCATGGCCTGACAGCGTGACGCCGGCAGCGGTAGGCGCGATCGTGCGGCCTACCCGTTCGATCAGGCGCACGCCAACCTTGCGCTCCAGCTCGCGCACCTGGGCGCTGATCGCCGGCTGGCTCACGCCCAGTTGCTCCGCCGCCGCGGAAAAGCTCCCGGTGTCAAGCACCAGAGTGAAGACTTCAAGCTGATCGAAAGTGAAAGGCAGGCTCATACTTTTTCTTATGCATGGCAGAAGTTATAACACCTTCACTTATCAATGCCTGGCCTGCACCATTGAGGCCATGGACTTTTCTCATCACCCCAATGCCCGGCCCGGGCCGCTCATTGTCGACGCCGGCTCCGAGCATGTCGCAGCCATTCAGCAGATCTATGCGCACTATGTGCAGAACTCGATCTGCACCATGGAAGAGGTTGCGCCCACTGTCGCGGAGATGCACAGACGCCACGATGCGCTGCGCCGTGAAGGCCTGCCCTGGCTGGTGGCGCTGGATGGCACCGATGTGCTGGGTTACGCCTATGCCGGGCGGTACCGCTCCCGTGTCGGCTACGCCGGCACGCTGGAAACATCGATCTACCTTGGCAACAAGCATCAAGGGCGTGGGCTGGGACAGGCGTTGCTGCGGGCGTTGATCGAGGCCTGCGCGCAGTTCGGCGCGCGGCAAATGGTGGCGGTCATCGTCGACGATGAGGGCACCGTGGGTTCGGTTCGGCTGCATCAGCGCTTCGGCTTCCAGCACGCAGGCCTCTTTTGCGCCGTGGGCAGCAAGTTCGGCCGGGATGTAGACACCATTCTGATGCAACGCAGCCTGGTGGCGCCATGAGCGGCGTCGACGCTCCCCAGTCCGGCTGGCTGGCGCTGCTTTGCATCACGCGGCTTTTTCAGGCCACGATCGCCATTGCCTGGGCAGGCGTCATGCCGCGCGTCATGGCCGACTGGGACCTCGCCGCATCCCAGGCGGGCCTGGTGCAAAGCGCCTGGCATGTGGGTTATCTGATCTCGCTCTTTGGCGTAGGCTTCATCGCCGACAGGGTCGGCCCGCGCCGCGTCTTCCTGGTGAGCAGCATTCTCACGGCTTGCGCGGCGCTGGTGTTTGCGCTGGGCGCCCAGGGCCCGGCTTCCGCGGCGCTTCTTTACGGCATCACGGGCTTGTGCGCGGGAGGCTGCTATTCCCCCGGACTGCAGTTGCTGGCATTGAATGCGCCTGCGCAGCGCCGTGGCAAGGCCATGGGCGCGTTCATCGGTTCCGCGTCGTTCGGTTATGGCGTCGCGCTGGTGGCGGTGGCGGCATTGGCCGACAGCCTGTCCTGGCGCAGCATCCTGTTGGTCATTGCCGTCATGGTGGCCGTCGGCGCGGTGCTGACGGTGGCCGCCTTGTCCCGTCTGCGGCCCGACCCGCAACGCGGCGCCGCGCCCAGGTCGTCATCGATTCGCCTGGCGCTGGTGGAAACCGTTGGCGACAAACCTGCGATGGCGGGAAGCTGGGCCTACTCGGCGCATTGCTGGGAGCTGATGGCTCTTTGGGCCTGGCTGCCGGCGTTCCTCGCGTTTTCCGCCCAAGGCGGTGGGCTGTCTGCTGCCGAAGGAATCGGCCTTGCCGCCATGGCGCACCTGGTGAGCGTGGCCGGCAGCGTGTTCGGGGGCTCGGCGTCCGACCGCTACGGGCGGGTGCGTGTGATGCTGGTGGCGTCGTGCCTGAGTCTGCTGTGCTCGTTCACGTTTGGCTGGATGTGGGCCGCGCCCCTGTGGATGCTCGCCGCCTTTGGCGCGGTCTACAACCTGTGGGCCATCGCGGATTCGTCGGTCTATTCGACCGCACTCGCCGATGTCGTGCCGCCCGGCCGGCTGGGCGCGGCCTATTCGGTGCGGTCGGTGATGGGCTTCGGCGCCGGCGCCGTCAGTCCCTGGGTGTTTGGCCTGGCACTGGATTGGGGGCGCGCGCATTTCGCATTGGAAGGCAATGCCTGGGTTCTGGCCTGGACCACCGTGGGCCTGGGCGCATTGCTGGGGCCCTGGATGATCCTGCGCTTTCAGCGCCTGACGGCTGCAGGAGGGCGACCTTGAGTTGCTGCCCTGCCGGGTTTACTCCGGCACCTTGTTGGCGATGGTCTTCATCTTGCCCAGGAACAGGCGCAGGAAGAACAGGCCCATGCCAATGATCAGCAAGATGGATATCAGGCTCATCAGGCCGTAGTCGGTAGAAAACAGGTCGATCCACAATTTCATGCATAGCTCCAGTCGGGCCCGGAGTGCTGTTCCGGCGCCATGCAGCGACTATGGCCGCGCGCCTGGCTTTGCGGCTTGCGTCAGATCAAGCGCGGCGGCAAAAATCGCGCCGTGTCATTGGTGAATTGCGCCTAGGCCCGCACGTGGGTCGTCGTTTGGACTACAAGCGCCGGCGTTTCTCGCAGGCAAGCTAAAGGGGTTGCGGGCGGACAGCGAAAAGCGTCCGTGCCGCCGCAGCAGGCGCACCGGCCGCACGCGCAGCCGGTCGCCCATGGCCCTTTGTTTTCAGCAGGAGCACATATGACCACACCCGAACAACGCAAGAACCTGAATCTCGACCCGATCACGGACGAGCCTGGAGCCCACCCCGTGGGCACGGGCCTGGGCGCTGGCGGCGGTGCGCTGGCCGGAGCCGCCGCGGGCGCCATGGGCGGCCCGGTGGGCGCGGCCGTGGGTGCCGTGGTCGGTGCCGTCGCCGGTGGCCTTGCGGGCCACAGCGTGGCCGAAGCCTTCAACCCGACGGCCGAAGACGCGTACTGGCGCAGCACCTACGACAAGGAAGACTACTACCGCTCGGATTACACCTACGACGACTACGCGCCGGCCTACCGCGCGGGCTGGGAAGGCCGCGCCGCGGGCCGCGATCGCTGGGATCAGGTGCGTGATGACTGGTCGCGCCGCTGGCAAGGCGAGCCCCACGGCTCGCGTCTGCGCTGGGACGAAGCCGAGCCCGCGGCCAAGGCGGCCTGGGACCGGGCCAACGAACACTATGTGTTCAACAAGCAGGAATGAGCGTCCAGGCCTCAGCCGGTTGATTTTTTCGGCGCCGCAGCCCCTGCCTCTGGGCCATCCGTTGGCAGGGGCTGCAGCCAACCGGCGGCGGCCGTGATCACACAATGCGTCAGTCGCTCCAGTCCGGCCTGGGCGTTGCGCGCATGGGCCCAGTACAGCGGCACATCCACGCCCGTGTCGGGCAGCACTTCGACTAGCGCACCTGTATCGAGGTGGCGCTGGATCAACAGCGTGGGCTGCATTCCCCAGCCCACGCCCGCCTCGCAGGCGCGCACGAACGCATAGGCCGACGGCAGCCAATGTTTCGGCGGTCCATGGCGCGAGGCCAGTCCCTGGGCGTGCAGCCACTTGTCCTGCAGTGCATCCTTGCGGTCATAGCTGAGCATGGGCGCGCGCGCTATTGTTGCGGGCGTCACGCCCTCGGCGAAATGCTCGCGCATGAAGTCCGGGCTGGCCGCCGCAACGTAACGCATGGAGCCCAAGGGCCAGGTATTGCAGCCCGTGATGCTGGTCGATGTCGCGGTCACCGCGGCCATGACCGCGCCTTCCTTGATGCGCTTGGCCGTGTGATCCTGGTCGTCGATGCTGATGTCGAGCAGCTCGTTGCCTTCGCGCGTGAACGCCGCCATCGCATCCATGAACCATGACGACAGCGAGTCGGCATTGACCGCAAGCTTGAGCGTGGGCGGCATGAACTGGCCTTCGGACACCAGCGCGGGGTTGGTGCGGCGCAGTTCGTTCTCCAGCAGCGCGACCTGTTCGACATGCAGGCACAGCCGCCGTCCGGCCTCGGTGCCCGTGCAGGGCTGGGCGCGCAGCACCAGCACCTGCCCCACGCGCTCTTCCAGCAGCTTGATGCGCTGCGAGACGGCAGACGGGGTGATATGCAGCTTGCGCGCGGCGCGCTCGAAGCTGCCTTCGCGCACCACCGCGGCCAAGGCTTCCAATCCGGCGTAGTCGAGCATCAGTTTTTCTTAAGAGGTTCCAGAGAGTTTAATTTTACTTAATATCTGGATGGATCGACAATTTCCCTTATGTGGACAACGTTGATATCTTCCTCCTGGGTCGCGGGCTTTACCGTCTGCCTGTCATTGATCATCTCGATAGGCGCGCAAAACCTCTATGTGCTGCGCCAGGCCGTGCAGGGCCGGCATGTGCGCGCCTGCGTGGCCTGGTGTGTGTTCAGCGATGTGCTGCTGATCGGCATTGGCGTGGCCGGCATGTCGCAGTTGCTCGGGCGCGAGCCCGACTGGGCCTATTACCTGTCGCTGGGCGGTGCGCTGTTCCTGCTGGCCTATGGGCTCTACGCGCTGTGGCGCGTGTTCTATGCGGCCGACGTGGCGCTGCAGGGCGCGAACGTGGCGCAGCGCGGCTTGCTGAGCGTGGTCGGCACGCTGGCCGTGATCACGCTGCTCAATCCCCATGTCTATCTGGACACGGTGCTGCTGGTCGGCAGCATAGGAGCGCGCCAGGACGGCGCGCTCAAGGTGGTGTTTGTCGCTGGCGCGGCCTGCGCCAGTTTGCTGTGGTTCATGCTGCTGGCCTGCGCGGGCCGGCGGCTGCAGCACTGGTTCGCCCACCCCATGCCCTGGCGCATGCTCGACGCGCTCACCGGCGTGATGATGCTGGCGCTGTCGTGGTGGGTCTGGAGCGGTATCGACGCCGTGGCGTGATGGCGCGCGCTCAGGCCAGTTTTGCGAGCACTTCGAGCAAACCCCACTGATTGCACTGGATCTGGTAGTGGCCGCTCGTGCCTTGCTTCTGGCTCTGGGCCTCGATCACGATCACATTGCCATGGGCCTGGGCCGCGGACAGGGGGCGGATCTTGTCGTATTGGTGGGCTTCGGCGATGTCGCCGCGAAACAGCAGCAGCGGCGAGGCGGCATCGGGCTGGCCGTATTTGCGCGCATACAGCTCCAGGGTCTTGGCGCGCGTGACTTCGTTCAGGCCGACAAGCTCTGCCTTTTCCAGAGAAAGGGTAGGGGACAGCGTATCTTCGGACATAGCGAAATTTGGTGGGCGGAGAGTGGGAGCCTGCCGTGCGAGCGCAGCGGCAGGCGGCGTGGGCAGGATTTCACCATAGCCTGCAGCAATTGTGTTGCAGTTTTTACATCTATATGACGTATTACTGACCCTTGTCTGCAAAACGCACCTTCCATGCCCTCAGCCGTGCGTTGTTCTTGCGGGGCCAGGGGTCGTGCGGTCCCTTGGCCGGTCAGGCGTCAGCCGTGTTCAGAAAGCCGGAACGACCGCGCCCTGGTACTTGTCCTTGAGGAACTTCTTCACGTCTTCGCTGCGCAGGGCCTGGATCAGCTTGGTGATCTCGGGGCTGTTGGCGCGGTCCTTGCGCGCGGCGACGATGTTGGCGTAAGGCGAGTCCTTGCCTTCGATGAACAGCGCATCCTTGGTCGGGTTGAGCTTGGCTTCGATCGCGTAGTTGGTGTTGATCAGCGCCAGATCGACGTCATCGAGTGCGCGCGGCAGCAGGGGCGCTTCGAGTTCGCGGAACTTGAGCTTCTTGGGGTTGTTGACCACGTCCAGCGGCGTGGGCGTCAGGCTCTTGGGGTCCTTGAGCGTGACCAGACCCTGTTTGGCCAGCAGCAGCAGCGCGCGGCCGCCGTTCGAAGGGTCGTTCGGGATGGCCACGGTGGCGCCGTCCTTGAGGTCCTTGATGTTCTTGACCTTCTTCGAATAGGCGCCGAAGGGCTCGACATGGATGGTGCCGTTGGGCACGGCGACCAGCGAGCTCTTGCGGTCCTTGTTGTAGCTGTCCAGGTAAGGCTGGTGCTGGAAGAAGTTGGCGTCGAGCTGCTTGTCTTCGACCGCGGCATTGGGCTGCACGTAGTCGCTGAATTCACGCACCTGCAGATCGATGCCCTGCTTTTTCAGCGCGGGCTTGATGTGGTTGAGGATTTCGGCGTGGGGCACGGCGGTGGCCGCGACCTTGAGCACCGCGTCGGCGGCATGGGCGGTCAATGCCAGGGTGGCGAGGGCGATGGCGGACAGGGTTTTCTTCAGCATGACTAAGGCTTTCCTGGATGAATTGATCGAATGGGCGCCAGCACCGAAACCGGTGAAACTGGGGCGTAGCAGGCACTAGTTTAGTGCGCGGCGCGTGAAATGCGCAGCAAAAAACCAATTTTGGTTATAACGATGTGGTTTTTTATGCAATTCAAGCGCTTTGTGGCGCCGGATGGTCAGGTGCGCGCGCCTTGCCGACAATTCCCCTCGTCGAATAGGCGTATGCGCTGATAATGGCGCCCAGGTAGGGATAGGCATGAGCCGGCCCCGCCCAGATTCGAAGGTGCCCTATTCAAGGGTTCAACGATAAGCAGGTGCGCCAGGGCGTCAACGCCCGGCAATTCCTGCGCTGCCCCCGCAACGGTAGGCGAAATCTCAGGTCCTCAGGCTGGTCTATCGATGACCGGCAGTCACTGCGTTCACACGTGGGAAGGCGAGGGCTGAGCCGGCGAGAACACGCCGGCGTTTCGCAAGCCCGGATACCGGCCTTTGCTATCGCTTCGGACGCCGCGGGAGTGCGCATGCCGGGGCAGGTGGGGAGGCTGAGCGCGCGTTCGGCCCCTCGCTTGCCGGTGCGCGTTGCGCGGTGAAGTATTGATCTATGGGCTTCGCGGGTGAGCCAAGCCCAGATTTGAAACCATCGTATGCACTCCTTTGGTAGTTCGCGGCCCGCGCCTGGCCGCGCCGCTTTGTCTTCTTCTTGCGTCTTTCCCGCTTTTCGCCTGCAACGCACGGCTGCGCTGTGCGTGCTCGCCTGGTCGGCTGCCGTGGGCGGGCTGGCCCATGCGGCCCAGGAGGCTGCGCCCGAACTCGGCGACGTTTTTGTCACCGCCACGGCGCGGCCCGAAGACCGCTCGCGCATCGCCGCGACCACGCAGACCATTGACCGCGCCGACATCGAGCGCTCGTCGGCGCGTTCGGTCACCGACCTACTGGCGGAACACGCGGTCGGCTTCCTCAGCGAATGGACCGCGGCGCAGACGTCGATGAACCTGCGCGGCGCGGCCACCGACGGCCAGGGGCGCGACTACCGCGGCCAGGTCGCGGTGCTGCTCAACGGCCGGCGCGCGGGCACGGCCAATCTGTCGAAGCTGAGCCTGTCGGATGTGGAGCGCATCGAGATCGTGCGTGGCCCGGCGTCCGTGGTCTACGGCAGCCAGAACATGGGCGGCGTGATCAACATCATCCTGCGCACGGGCGCGACGGGCGGCGGCAATCGCGCGTCCGTGGTCGGCGGCAGCGCCGGCCTGTGGCGTGCCGATACGCAGATCAGCGGCGCGAGCGAGCAGTGGGACTGGTACATAGGCGCGAACGCCGGCGGGCGCGACGACTACAGCGCGGGCAGCGGCGGCGGCGAGCAGCGCAACACCAGCTACAAGCGCCGCGGCGCGAGCGGCGCGCTCGGCTGGCAGCTCGCCGACCTGCACCGCGTCGAAGTGCAAATGCGCACCGACGGCATCTACAACGCGGGCTTTCGCGGATCGGGCGCGAACATCTACAGCCGCGACAACCGCTACAACCAGTCGGCCGATCTGCGCTACGAAGGCGCCTTGCCCGGCGGCCGCGTGAGCTGGCTGGCCCACCTCTACACCTTCGAGGACGTGGACGAATTCAACTGGGCCTCGCCGGTCATCAAGTCGGGCGTCAATGCCGTTCCCGGAACGGCGCGCGACTACAACATCCGCAAGCTCGACGCCAGCGGCCTGCGCCTGCAGCCGCGGCTGCGCCTGTCGGATTCGAACGACCTGCTGCTGGGCTTCGACTACGAGAAGAACCGCCTGCGCTCGGAGCGCGAGCGCAATGCCATGCCCGGCGGCCCCGCGGGCCAGGTCGCGCCCTATGACAACAACCAGACCGAGCATACGCATGCGCTGTACCTCGAAGATGCGCAGAACTTCTTCGGCGACCGCGTGACGGTGCGCGCCGGCGTGCGCAAGACCTGGGGCGAGACGCGCTTCGATCAGACGCCCAATGTGGCGGCGGCGCTGACCACGGCGCGCGACTACGACAAGACCACCTGGTCGACCGGAGCGACCTGGAAGGTCGACGACGCCTGGTCGCTGCGTGCGGGCGCGTCCACGGGCTTTCGCGCGCCCACGGCCAGCGAGCTGTCGGCCGACTTCACCGCCGTCGGCGGTGGGCGCAGCTTCGGCAATCCCAATCTGAAGTCCGAATCCAGCCGCCAGATCGAAGTCGGCACCACCTTGCGCCAGAGCGCCTGGAAAATCGATGCCGCGCTGTTCCAGAACACGATTTCGGACCGCATCATCACGGTCTCGCGCGGCCCGACGACGAATACGTCGGACTACGCGAACAACGCCGCCGACATCGTCGCGCGCGGGCTGGAACTGAGCGCCAATGCCGATGTGGGCAAGCTGCTGGGCGTGTCGTTCGGCGGCCCGGTGCTCAACGTGTTCGGCAATGGCTACTATCACTTCGAGATGAAGGACAAGGGCGCGGCCGCCTCGGCCAACACCGACCGCGTGCAGCGCATGTACCAGTACGAAGCCGCGGGCGGCCTGCGGCTGTCGCGCGGCATGGACCGCAATCCCGGCGACTGGAGCGCACAGCTGACGGCACTGCTGCGCGGTCCGATGTGGTACGACACCGAAGAGAACCTGTTGATACCCCAGGGCGAGCCCAGCAGCACCTTCATTCACCGCAAGGGCGCGTTCACGGTCTGGAACCTGCGCGGCGAATACCGCGTGAGCCGCGGCATGAAGCTGTTCGCGGGCATCAACAATATCTTCGATCTGAACCGCCATCCGATCTTCATCGCGCGCGATCAACGGCCCTGCCTTGCCAACCCTATCTTCCAGAACGGCGGCTGCGGCACCTCGATGCCGGGCCGCGAATGGATGGTCGGCCTGCAGGCGGACTTCTGAGCGTGACGCTGCGCCGGCGCGCGCTCGGTGGGCTGGGGCTGGCCGCGCTGCTGCCCGGCGCAGCGGCGCGCGCTGCCGCGCCCATCCATCTGCGCGATGCGCTGGGCCGCGACGTGGTGCTGCCCGGCCCGGCGCAGCGCATCGTGACGATCTTCTCGTCGAACACCGAACTCGTCGCGGCCCTGGGCCTGATGGAGCGCATCGTGGGCGTGGAGGAGTACACGCGCTTTCCGCCCGAAGTGGCAGGCCTGCCCAAGGTCGGCGGGCGCCTGGGTTTCTCGGTCGATGCCGTGGTCGCGCAGCGGCCCGATCTGGTGATCGTCACACCCGCGCGCCAGGCCGCGAACCAGTTGGTCGATCCCATGGAGCGCATAGGCGTGCCGGTGATGGTGCTGCTCAGCCGCAGCCTCGATGAAGTGATGGGCAATGTGCGCCAGGTCGCCCAGGCCGCGGGCGTGGCCGCGCGCGGCGAGGCGCTGGTGCTGTCTCTGGCGCAGCGCCTGGCCGCGGTCGATGCTCAGGTGGCAGGCCAGCGCGCGCCGCGCGCGCTGATGATCACCGGCCGCATGGGCAATGGCATGCTGCTGGTCGCGCGGCCCGGCACCTACACCAATGAAGCCATGCTGCGCGCGGGCGCGCGCCATGCGATTCCGGGCATAGGCACGCTGGCCCAGGTATCGCCCGAAGCCGCGCTCGCGGCCGACCCCGATGTGCTGCTGTTCGCGGGCGCCCAGCCGCTGCTGGCCGAACTCACGCGCCGCCCCGGCTGGCGCGACATGCGCGCGGTGCGCGCGCAGCGCGCGATCACGGTGTCGCGCGCCGAATTCCTCATTCCCGGACCGCGCACTTTCGACGGCATTGAAACGCTGGCGCGCTGGATCATGCAGACACAGCAGAAAGGGTGGGGATGAATCCCTCCAGAACAATGTGGTGCTGGGCCTTCGCGGCGCTGGCGCTGGCCGTCGCGCTGGGCATCTGCGCGGGCCACCAATGGGCCGCGCCCGCCGAAATCTGGCAGGCGATCGCCGAGCGCGACACGCTGCGCGCCCGCCTGCTGTGGGAGTGGCGCATGCCGCGCGTGCTCGCCGCGGCCTGCGTGGGCGCGCTGCTGGGGCTTTCGGGCGCGGTGTTCCAGGGCGTGTTCCGCAACCCGCTGGCCGAACCCTATCTGCTGGGCGCGTCGGGCGGTGCGGCGCTGGGCGCGACCATTGCCTTGCTGGTGCCGCTGGGCCTGCCGCAATCGTGGCTGCTGCCGGTGCTGGCCTTTGCCGGCGCCTGGGGCTCGACGATTCTGGTGCTGGGCGTGGCGCGCGTGGCCGGAGCCCTCGATGCCTCGGGCATGCTGCTCGCGGGCGTGGCCATGGCGGCGATGCTGGGCGCGATACGTTCGTTCCTGATGCTTGCGTTGTCCGACGAAACCGTGAGCCTGCAGGTCGTGATGAGCTGGGTGCTGGGCGGCATTCAGACACCGACCTGGAGCGGTCTGGGCTGGCTCGCGCTGATCACGCTGGCCTGCCTTCTGGCTACGCAGACGCTGGCGCGCGGCCTCGATCTGCTGGGTCTGGGCGATGCCACGGCGCAGTCGTTCGGCCTTGATGTCGCGCGCTTCGTGCCGCGCGCCGTGCTGCTGGGCTCGCTGGTGGTCGCCGCGGCCGTGGCCTATGGCGGCCTGGTCGCGTTCGTGGGCCTGGCCGCGCCGCATATCGCGCGCTGGTGGGTGGGCCCGCGCCACCGCTGGGTGCTGCCCGCGAGCGCGCTGGCCGGCGCGGTGGTCGTGACCGTGGCCGATGCGATCGCGCGCAGCGTGCTGCCGCCGGCCGAAGTGCCGCTGGGCCTGATCACGGCCGTGGCCGGCGGGCCGTTCTTCATCGTGCTGCTCGCGCGCCGGCTGCGCGCCTATGGAGGCCGCGCATGAGCGATGGCGCAATGCTGGGCGCCGCCCAACTTTATTTACAGCGCCAGGGCCGGGTGCTGCTCGACGATATTTCTCTTGATCTGCCGCAGCGCGGCGCGGTGGCGCTGGTGGGCCCGAATGGCGCGGGCAAGTCCACGCTGATGCAGGTGCTGGCCGGCCAGCTCGCACCCGACCGCGGCGCCGTCACGCTGCAAGGCCAGCCTTTGCACGATCTCAATGTGCGCGCCCGCGCCCAGCGCATAGGCTATATGCCGCAGCGCTTCGAGCCGCACTGGGATGTGACGCTGCTGGACCTGGTGCAGATGCGTGTGGCCGACCCGGCGCAGGCCGCGCAGGTGCTCGCCGAGGCCGGTCTGCAGGCTCTGGCCGCGCGCCGCTGGAGCACGCTGTCGGGCGGCGAACGCGCGCGCGGCATGCTCGCCGCGGTGCTGGCCACCGACCCGCCCGTGCTGCTGGCCGACGAGCCCGGCGCGGCGCTCGATGTGCAGCACCGGCTGGCGCTGGTGCAGGCGCTGGCGCGGCGCGGGCAAGAGCGGCTGGTGGTGGTGGTGATGCATGACCTCGATCTGGCTTTCGAATGTTTCGATCGCGTGGTCGTGCTGCATGCGGGCCGCGTGGCCATGGATGGCGCGCCCGCTGATTTGCTGCACGCTGCCCAGCTCGACGAGGTGTTCGGCGTGCGCTTCGAGCGCATTGCCGTGGCACCGCACACCTTGCTGCGCGCGCGCAGCCTTTCGCAGGAACCCACGACATGATGCGCATCGATATTGCAGGCTGGACGCGCGAGGCCATGGCCGGCGACCACCAGGCGTTTCGCGCGATCTTCGAAAGCGCCGACCGCTGGGGCTTCGACGGCGCCTGGTTCAGCGAATTCCGCCTGCCGCAAAGCGACTGGCAATACCCGTCGCCGCTGCTGCTGGCCTCGGCCCTGCTCGCGCGCACCGAACGCCTGCGCGTGGGCACGGCGGTGCTGGTGCTGCCGTTGCACCACCCGCTGATGCTCGCCGAGGAAATCGCCCAGCTCGATTTCCAGAGCGGCGGCCGCATCGACGTGGGCATAGGCCGCGGCACCGAGCCGGCGTCGCTGGCAAGCCTGGAGATTGCTGCCGACAGCACGCGCGAGCGCTTCGAAACCGGCGCGCGCATTCTGCGCAATGCCTTGCGCGGCGACACCGTGGCCGCGAGCGATGGGCCCTGGAAATTCGCGCCGCGCAAGTTGGCGCCGCTGCCGCTGCAGCGTCCGCATCCGCCGATCTATGTTGCCGGCTCGACCGAGGAAACGCTGGGCTTTGCGCTGGCCGAAGACCTGCCGTTGCTGCTGAGCCTGGAGCCGCCCGAAACCGCGCAACTCGAGCGCCTGGCGCATGCCGCGCCGCAGCAGGTGCGCAATCTCAGGCCGCTGCTCGCGCGCTCGTCGCTGGCGCGCTATGTCTGCATCGGCGCGAACGCGGCGCAGGTGCGCCAGCAGCTCGATGGCCTCTGGGAAAAGCTCTATGCGCGCCGCGTCTACTTCGCCGCCAAGCGCGGCCTGGCCGCGGCCGATGTGCCGCCCATCGATCAGCCCAAGGTGCTGCGCGAGCAGTTCATCCATGGCACGCCCGAGCAATGCCATGCGCAGATACTCGCGCTGCGCGAACGCTTGGGGCTGCGCAGCCTGCGCTGCATCTTCAATGCGAACGGGCTATGGAGCAACGACGCGGCGCTGGCCGCGATGGAGCTGTTTGCGCAGGAAGTGTTGCCCGCATTGCACCAGCCGGAGCCCGTGAATGCCTGACAATCCCGGCATGGACTCCGAACAACTCCAGCGGCTTTTGACCGTGCAGATGCCCTATGGCAAGTACCAGGGCCGCTGCATCGCCGATCTGCCCGGCAACTACCTGATGTGGATGGCGCGCGAAGGCTTTCCGCGCGGCGATCTGGGGCGCTTGTTGGCGCTGATGTACGAACTCGATCACAACGGGCTGTCGCATCTGCTCGATCCCTTGCGCAAGCCGCCGCGCTAAGCCCTGCGTCTGCGCAAGCGCCTCCACCCAATCACCATCCCGCTGCCGCTGAGCAGCAGTCCGCCCAGGCTCAGCACCAGCAGCGTGATGTCCCAGAGCGGGCGGCGTTCTAGCAGCGGCAGCCAGTCCCAGCTGTGCAGCATGGCGAACAGCCAGCGGCTGGTGCGTTTGTGGCTGTCCAGGCGGCCCAGCACGCTGCCCGTGTGCGGGTCCAGGTGCACCCAGCTGGCATGCGGGTCGTCGAAGACGATACGCCAGATGGGCAAGGGGCGTTCGCTGCCGCCCATCATGCTGTGCGGCGCGCGCGCGTAGTAGTAGAGGTCGTAGTCGGTCAGCGTATCGATGCGCGCCACGGGCGCCGCAACGAGCTGCGCGGCCGCGGTCTTGAGCGCCGCGGGATCGAGGATCAGCGGCTGTGCGGTTCTTGCATCGAGCAGCTGCGGCGCGCCGCTGCCCGTCTGCGCGAACACCGTGGTCCGGCCCAACACGGTCTGCCAGCGCAGTTCGCGCACCGCGCCGCCGGCGGCGGCTATCAGCGTCTGCGGCGCCGCTTGCTGCGCGTCGAACACCAGCGGGGCGCCTTGCAGCGCCTTGGTCTGCAGCGCCGGCGCGCCGCTGTCGAAGATGCGCCAGGGATTCATCGACATCAGGCCGCTGAAGATCCAGGTGATGGTGATCAGCGCGAACAGCAGGCCCGTGACATGGTGCCAGCGCATCATGGCGCCGGGGTAGGGTGAGCGCGCGCCGCTGCGGTAGGGGCGCGTGAAGCGCCAGCGCATGAGGCCGACCACGGTGCCCGCGAGCGCGACCGCAATGCCGGCGATCGACAGCCAGTTGACGATGTCGGTCCAGTAGGCATTGAACACATTGCCGCGAAACGGGTACAGCCAGTGGATCCAGGCGCCCGCGTAGTTCCAGAGGCGTTCGGTGCGCGTCGCGTCGCGCACCACTTCGCCGGTCTGGCCCGACACGTAGAGCCAGGTATGGTCGGCATCCGCAAGCTGCACGCGGTGCAGCGGACGGTGCGCGTCCAGGCCGCGCGAATGCGTGAACGCGTCTTCGTTTACGCTGCCCAGATACGTGAGGCCCTGGCTGCTGCCCGCATGGGCAGCGGCGCTGGCCAGCGCCCAGGCCGCGTCGACGGGCGGCAGATGTTCGCCT
>NZ_JAHCDD010000042.1 GCF_018413525.1 Acidovorax sp. CCYZU-2555 | reverse complement strand
CCATGCCCGGCGTGCACAAGGTCTGGGACAGCGAAGCCAACATGGTGCTGATCCGCGTGACCGACGCCCCGGGAATCCATGCGCGCATGAAGGCGCGCGGCGTGCTGGTGAAGAATGTTTCGGCCATGCACCCCTTGCTCGATCAATGTTTGCGTCTGACCGTGGGCAGCACGGCCGACAATGCCCTTATGCTTGCCGCACTGGAAGCTTCGATATGACCTCCTCCGCTCTCATTCCCTCCACCGCCGGCGCGCCGCGCACCGCGGAAGTCAGCCGCAACACGGCCGAGACCCGCATCACCGTGCGCATCAACCTCGATGGCACGGGCCAGAACCAGCTCAGCAGCGGCATCGGTTTTCTCGATCACATGCTCGAGCAGATCGCGCGCCACGGCCTGATCGACATGGACGTGCAGTGCGAAGGCGACCTGCACATCGACGGCCACCACACGGTCGAAGACATCGGCATCACGCTGGGCCAGGCCTTTGCGCGCGCGGTCGGCGACAAGAAGGGCCTGCGCCGCTACGGCCACGCCTATGTGCCGCTCGACGAAGCGCTGTCGCGCGTGGTCATCGACTTCTCCGGTCGTCCCGGCCTGCACATGGACGTGAAGTTCACGGCCGGCCGCATAGGCCAGCTCGACACCCAGCTGGTCTACGAGTTCTTCCAGGGCTTCGTGAACCACGCCGGCGTCACCGTGCACATCGACAACCTCAAGGGCTTCAACGCCCACCACCAGTGCGAGTCGGTGTTCAAGGCGTTCGCGCGCGCGCTGCGTGCCGCGCTCGAGATTGACCCGCGTGCATCCACTACCATTCCCTCGACCAAGGGCTCTCTGTGACAATGGGGACGACGGCGCGCTGATGCGCGCTCGAATTCCGTTCCGACAGCTATGAATATGCAAGCAAATACCGTCGCCGTGGTTGACTATGGCATGGGCAATCTGCGTTCGGTCTCGCAGGCCGTCAAGGAAGCCGCCAAGGGAACGGGCTGGCAGGTCGTGGTGACCGCCGACCCCGATGTGGTGCGCTGCGCGGACCGCGTGGTGCTGCCCGGCCAGGGCGCGATTCCCGACTGCATGCGCGAACTCGCGAGTTCCGGCCTGCGCGAGCCCGTGCTCGAAGCCGCGCGCAGCAAGCCGCTGTTCGGCGTCTGCGTCGGCATGCAGATGCTGCTGGATCACAGCGAAGAGGGCGACACGCCCGGGCTGGGCCTGATTCCCGGCGAAGTGCGCAAATTCCAGCTCGAAGGCCGGACCCAGCCCGATGGCAGCCGCTTCAAGGTGCCGCAGATGGGCTGGAATCGCGTGCACCAGAGCCAGCCGCATCCCATCTGGCAAGGCGTGCCCGACGACAGCTTCTTCTATTTCGTCCACAGCTTCTATGCGCAGCCGCTTGCGGCCGCGCATTGCGCGGGCGAGGCCGACTACGGCGGGCGCTTTGCGGCCGCCATCGCCCGCGACAATATCTTCGCCACGCAGTTCCATCCCGAGAAAAGCGCCGACCAGGGCCTGGCCCTGTTTCGCAATTTCCTGCACTGGAAACCCTGATTCCTGTTCCCCGCCGGCCCTGCCGGCAATCTTTCCTCTCCAATCATCATGCTGCTCATTCCCGCCATTGACCTCAAGGACGGCCACTGCGTTCGCCTCAAGCAGGGCGACATGGACCAATCCACCACTTTCGGTGAAGACCCCGGGGCCATGGCCCGCAAGTGGGTCGACGCGGGCGCGCGTCGCCTGCATCTGGTCGACCTCAATGGTGCGTTCGCGGGTGCGCCCAAGAACAATGCGGCGATCAAGTCGATTCTTGCCGAAGTCGGCGGCGAAATTCCGGTGCAGCTGGGCGGTGGCATTCGCGACCTCGACACCATCGAGCGCTACATCGACGCCGGCATGCGCTATGTGATCATCGGCACGGCCGCGGTGAAGAACCCCGGTTTCCTGCAGGACGCCTGCACGGCGTTCGCGGGCCACATCATCGTGGGCCTGGACGCCAAGGACGGCAAGGTCGCCATCGACGGCTGGAGCAAGCTCACGGGCCAGGACGTGATGAGCGTCGGCAAGCGCTTCGAAGACTGGGGCGTCGAGTCCATCATCTATACCGACATCGGCCGCGACGGCATGCTGTCGGGCATCAACATCGACGCCACGGTCAAGCTCGCGCAATCGCTGACGATTCCCGTGATCGCTTCGGGCGGCCTGGCCGGCATGAGCGATATCGAGCAGCTGTGCGCCGTCGAAAAAGAAGGCGTGCAAGGCGTGATCTGCGGCCGCGCCATCTACTCGGGCAACCTCGACTTCGCGGCCGCGCAGGCGCGCGCCGACGAACTCGCAAATGGCTGAAGCGCAGTTCACTGCTGCGGCAGCCGAGTGGCAGGGCCTGCCGGCCATTTGCCTGACGCTGCCCGGCGGTGACAGCGCGCTGGTCGCGCTCCAGGGCGCGCAAGTGCTGTCCTGGATCCGGGGCGGGCAGGAGCAGCTGTTCCTGAGCCCGCACGCGGCCCACGACGGCAGCACGCCCATCCGTGGCGGCATTCCCGTCTGCTTTCCCCAATTCAATCAGCGCGGCCCGCTGGTCAAGCATGGCTTTGCGCGCACGCTCGCCTGGCAGGCCCAGGCCGACGGCGCCCGCGTCGACGGCGACGGCCTGCGGCTCACGCTGCGCCTGCAAGACAATGCGGCGACGCGCGCGGTCTGGCCGCATGCGTTCGCCGCCGAGCTCAGCGTCTGGCTGCAGCCCACGGCGTTGACCGTGAACCTGGCTGTGACCAATACGGGCGACGCTGCGCTTTCCTTCACGGCCGCGCTGCATACCTATCTGCGCGTCGATGACGTGACCGCGACCACGCTGTCGGGCCTCGAAGGGCTGCGTTACTGGGATGCGGTCGAAGATACCCATCCGCAGCAGCAGGGCGCGCTGGGCTTTGGCGCCGAGCTGGACCGTGTCTATCCACGGCCCGCGCAGGCCATGCAGCTCGATGCCGCGGGCCAGCCGCGGCTGCGCATCGCGCAGGACGCGCCCTGGGCCGAGACCGTGGTCTGGAACCCGGGGCCTGAGCTGTGCGCGCGCCTGGCCGATATGCCGGCCGACGGCTATCGGCATATGCTGTGCGTCGAAGCCGCGGCCATCGACACGCCCGTGGTGCTTGCGCCCCAGGGCCGCTGGCAGGCGGCGCAGCGCTTCGAGCACCTGGCCGCTTCTACCGCTGCGCAGTCCGGCGCGTAGCATTCCTTTTACCTTTCTGAGATACCCAGCGCCATGCTTGCCAAACGCATCATTCCCTGCCTTGACGTGACCGGAGGCCGTGTCGTCAAGGGTGTCAATTTCGTCGAACTGCGCGATGCCGGCGATCCGGTGGAAATCGCCGCGCGCTACAACGGCCAGGGCGCGGACGAACTGACTTTTCTCGACATCACCGCGACCAGCGACGGCCGCGACCTGATCCTGCCCATCATCGAAGCCGTCGCCAGCCAGGTGTTCATTCCGCTGACGGTGGGTGGCGGCGTGCGCACCGTCGAAGACGTGCGCCGGCTGCTCAACGCGGGCGCCGACAAGACCAGCTTCAACTCGGCCGCGCTGGCCAATCCCGATGTCATCAATGCGGCGTCGCAGAAATACGGCGCCCAGTGCATCGTGGTCGCGATCGACGCCAAGCGCCGCACGCCCGAAGACGCGCAGCGCGTGGGCGCCAACGGCCTGCCCGTGGGGCCGGGCTGGGACGTCTACAGCCACGGCGGACGCAAGAACACCGGCCTCGATGCCGTGCAGTGGGCCAGCGAAATGGCACGCCGCGGCGCGGGCGAAATCCTGCTGACCAGCATGGACCGCGACGGCACCAAGTCGGGCTTTGACCTGGCGCTCACGCGCGCCGTGAGCGATGCGGTCAGCGTGCCCGTGATCGCTTCGGGCGGCGTGGGCAATCTCGACCACCTCGCCGATGGCGTGCAGCAGGGCGGCGCCGACGCCGTGCTCGCGGCCAGCATCTTCCACTATGGCGAATACACGGTGGGCCAGGCGAAAGAACGCATGGCCGAGCGTGGCATTCCAGTAAGGCTTTAAGCCGCAAATGACAGACAATCAAAGCATGAACTGGCTAGATCAAGTGAAATGGGATGCGCAGGGCCTGGTGCCCGTCATTGCGCAGGAGCACGCCACGGGCGATGTGCTGATGTTTGCCTGGATGAACAGCGAGGCGCTGGCGAAGACGGCGGAACTGGGCCGCGCGGTGTATTTCAGCCGCTCGCGCAACCGCCTCTGGTTCAAGGGCGAGGAATCGGGTCATGTGCAACTGGTGCATGAAATGCGCCTCGACTGTGACAACGACGTGGTGCTGCTCAAGGTGACCCAGCAGGGCCACGAGCCCGGCATCGCCTGTCATACGGGCCGCCACAGCTGTTTCTACAGCGTGCTCAAGGACGGCGTCTGGACCCCCGTGGATCCGGTGCTCAAGGACCCTGAATCCATTTATCGGTGAATGTTTATGACTGCTTCTGACAATTTTTCGGCTTCGAGCGAAGGCGCGCTGGAGCGGCTGGCTGCGGTGATTGAAAGCCGCAAGGCTGCCAATGGCGGCGACCCCGAAAAAAGCTACGTGGCACGGCTCTTGCACAAGGGTCCCGACGCTTTTCTGAAGAAGATCGGCGAGGAAGCCACCGAAGTGGTGCTGGCCGCCAAGGATGCGGACCATGGTGGCGATAAAGCCAAGCTGCTGTACGAGGTTGCCGATCTCTGGTTTCATACGATGATTGCGCTGTCACACTATGGCTTGACGCCCGCCCAGGTGGTCGCCGAGCTCGAGCGCCGCGAAGGCACCAGCGGTCTGGCCGAGAAGGCCGCGCGCAAGGCCTAGCAGTCCACCCCGCAAGAAGGAGATATGCATGCGTGATGACATCGTCGACGTCCAAGTCGTGGATCCCGAGCGCTTCGAAGGCCTCAAGGCCTGGGGCTGGGTCAGCTATGTGCTGCACCTGATCGTCGCCGTGGCCGCGGTCGTGCCCGCCGCCCAGCCCAGCATCGCGTTGCTGGTGATCGCCCTGATCATCGACCTGGTCAAGCGCGGCGATGCCGTGGGCACGTGGCAGGCCAGCCATTTCTCCTGGCGCATACGCAGCGTGATCTGGGCCGGGGTGCTGTACCTCGTCACTGCGCCGCTGTGGTTGCTGCTTTTCTTTCCCGGCTGGATTGCCTGGGCGATCATCTCCATCTGGTTCCTGTATCGCATCGTGCGCGGCATGGTGGCGATGAACAGGAACCAGGGCATCCAAGCCTGATCCACCTGATTTCCGTACGCGGCTGCCCGCCCGCCGCGTTCCATTCACCTGTGTTCCCACTGACATGCACGACCCAGACTGCCTTTTCTGCAAAATCATTGCCGGCCAGATTCCCTCGCGCAAGGTGTACGAGGACGATCAGGTCTTTGCCTTTCATGACATCCATCCGGGTGCCCCTATCCACTTCCTGATGCTGCCCAAAAAGCACATCGCGTCCATGGCCCAGGTGCAACCCGAGGACGCAGGCCTGCTGGGCCACATGCTCACGCTCGCGCCGCGCCTGGCGCAGGAGCAGGGCTGCAATCCGTATCCCGAAGGCGGCTTTCGCGTGGTGGTCAACACCGGCACCGAAGGCGGCCAGGAAATACACCACCTTCATATGCACGTCATGGGCGGACCCCGCCCCTGGTTGAAGGGTTGATGCCGGCTGTGTGACAAAAAGGGCGATTCATCAACGCTTCACGCGCGCCCGTCTAAAATGTTCTGAATTCGTTAGGAGATACTCATGGGTTCCTTTTCCATCTGGCACTGGCTGATCGTGCTGCTCATCGTCGTCATGGTGTTCGGCACCAAGAAGCTCAAGAACCTCGGCTCCGATCTCGGCGGCGCGGTCAAGGGTTTCAAGGACGGCGTCAAGGACGGCGGCACGGATGCAGCCGCAGCGCCTGGCGCTACGCCCGCTCCCGGTCAGGTCGTCAACCAGACCGCGGCTGACAAGACCACGATCGACGTCGAAGCCAAGCACAAGAGCTGAAGCGCCCAGGCGCTGCTTTCATGATTGATATTGGCCTGTCCAAGATGGCGCTGATCGGCGCGGTGGCATTGATTGTCATCGGGCCGGAAAAGCTGCCGCGCGTGGCGCGTACCGTGGGGACCTTGCTGGGCAAGGCCCAGCGCTATGTCGCCGATGTAAAAGCCGAAGTCAACCGCTCGATGGAGCTCGACGAGCTCAAGAAGATGAAGGAATCGGTGGAAGGGGCTGCGCGCGATGTCGAGCAGACCATTCACACCAGTGCCAGCGACTTCGAGAAGGACTGGAACGCCAGCACCGGCGACGGGCTCGATAACGCGTCGCACGACTACTCGTCTTCCTATGACGCAGGGCGTGGCGTGGTACCGGCCTACACCAAGCCGCGCAAGAATTGGCGCATCAAGCGCGCTGCCGTGCCCCAGTGGTACAAGGCGCGCGCAGGTGTGCGCAGCAAGGCACAATCAGGCGCTGCCCGCGTGGCGCGCTTTCGTCCGCAGAAGTTCCGCTAGCCGCCGAGCCCGTTGCAGGGCGGCAGGTCTGGAGCGATGGCGCAGCGCAGGCACCGCGCTGTGTGCGTGCTTTTTTACTGGTCTTTCCGAAAAGTGTCAGGGCCTGAGGGCCTGCAATTCCCACCATGTCAGACATTCCATCCAAAGACGACGAGCTGGCCGGCACCGAGCAGCCATTTGTGCAGCATCTGCTGGAGCTGCGCAATCGCCTGCTTTATTGCATCTACGGGATTGCCTTGGCGGTGGCAATTCTGGCGCTCTGGCCAGGCCCCAACGGGCTGATCGATTTCATCGCCCAGCCGATCAAGGCGCACATGCCGCCGGATGCGAAGCTGATCGCGGTCGGCGTGTTCACGCCGTTCTTCGTGCCTATCAAGGTGCTGGGCATGGTGGGCGTGCTCGCCGTGCTGCCGTGGATCATGTACCAGATGTGGGCCTTCGTCTCGCCGGGCCTGTACAGCCATGAAAAGCGCTTTGCGCTGCCGCTGATCCTGTTCGGCAGCCTGCTGGCCTATGTCGGCATTGCGTTCGTGCAGTTCTTCGTGCTCGACAAGATGTTCGCCTTCATCCAGGGCTTCACGCCCGACAGCGTTGCGGCCACCCCGGATATCGCGTCCTACGTCGAAGCCATTTTGTCGCTCTATCTGGCCTTCGGCCTGGCCTTCCAGGTGCCCATCGTGGTGATGCTGCTGGTGCGCTTCAAGCTCGTCGACATCGCCAAGCTCAAGGCCTTCCGCGGCTACTTCGTGGTGGTGTCGTTCGTCATCGCGGCCGTGGTCACGCCGCCCGATGTGATCTCGCAGCTCGCGCTGGCGATTCCCATGTGCATCCTGTACGAAGTCGGCATCCTGGGCGCGGGCTGGTTCAGCCGCGTGTCGCGCTCGCCTGACAGCGAAGAAGACGAGCCGGCGGCTTCCACGGAAAAATAACCTGCGCAGTTCGCAGACATGAAAAAAGCGGCCGGTGGCCGCTTTTTTCTTTGGTGCCGTCACAACGAACGGCTGCACAAACTATCGGCGTTGCTGGTTGCCGCGCTGTGCCTGGTTGGGGCGCGCCGTCGGTATGACCTTGATCGTGACTTCGCCATCGCCGCGCCGCAGCTGGAAGTCAGCGGCGGTGCCCGGGGTGAGGCTGGCGACCGTGGTCAGCAGTTCGGACACGGTGCGCACGGGCTTGTCCTGGACCTGGAGGATGACATCGCCGGGACGCATGCCGGCCTGGGCCGCGGGGCCGGCCTGCAGCACGCCGGTGACGATCACGCCCGCGCCGGCCTTGACGCCGAAGGTTTCGGCCAATTCAGGCGACAGCTCGTTCGGCTCCACGCCTATCCAGCCGCGCGTGACATGGCCGTCCTTGACGATGCTGTCGAGCACCATCTTGGCCGTGGAGACGGGAATCGCAAAGCCTATGCCCATGCTGCCGCCCGAACGCGAGTAGATGGCGGTGTTGATGCCCAGCAGGTTGCCGTAGACATCGACCAGCGCGCCGCCCGAGTTGCCGGGGTTGATCGCGGCATCGGTCTGGATGAAGTTCTCGAAGGTGTTGATGCCCAGCTGGCTGCGGCCCAGCGCGCTGACGATGCCGCTGGTCACGGTCTGGCCCACGCCGAACGGGTTGCCGATGGCCAGCACCTGGTCGCCGACGTCAAGCTGGTCGGAGTCGCCCAGCACGATGACCGGCAGCTTGTCGAGCGCGATCTTCAGGATGGCCAGGTCGGTCTCGGGGTCGGTGCCGATCACGCTGGCCTTGGCCTGGCGGCTGTCGGTCAGCGTGACTTCGATGTCGTCCGCGCCTTCGACCACATGGTTGTTGGTGAGGATGTAGCCGTCGGGGCTGATGATCACGCCGCTGCCCAGGCCGGTCTGTTCCTGCGTGCCCTGGTCGCCGAAGAAGAACTGGAACCAGGGGTCGTTGCTGCGCGGGTGGCGCACGGCCTTGCTGGTGTTGATGCTCACGACCGCGGGCGCGGCCTTGCGCGCCGCGCCGCTGAAGCTGCCGGGCGCGGGCGTTCCGGCCGGCGTCGCGGGAGCCTCAAGCAAGGCTATGCCGGCGCTGGAACGGGTCATTCCGCCGCGCAGCCAGTCGGGCTGCAGGGTGGCGACGACGAAGTAGGCGGCGACCAATATGGTCACGGCTTGGGAAAACAAAAGCCAAGAGCGCTTCATGAAATCCATCAACAAGGGTCAAACAAGTTGCCATTGTGCTGCAAGGCCTGAGGCTTGCAAGTGCCGACTGCGGATCGGCGAGTAGTGGGGTTGCCCATGCAGGTTAAGTGGAAACCCTAGAATCTGCCATTGACTGCGCCAAGCTGCGTTCACTACGACCCGTTCCATCTGTACGGGCCGCTAGACATTCTTTCCTCACCCAGGCATTGGAAGAACCGGTTGCCGCTCCCCTATCGGGGGTTGCGGCAGCTGCGCTGTCTCGTTGTTGACCCTTTTGCTGCGAATGCCATGACTACGATTGATTACTCCACCGGCAAGGCTTTGCCCGACGGTGCGCCGGCCCGACCGCTGACCAAGAAAGACTACAAGACCCTGGGGCTGTCCGCCCTCGGCGGCACGCTTGAGTTCTACGACTTCGTCGTCTACATCTTTTTCGCCAACGTGCTGGGGCGCCTGTTCTTTCCCGAACAGATGCCCGAATGGCTGCGCCAGCTGCAGACGCTGGGCATCTTTGCCGCGGGCTACCTCGCGCGTCCCCTGGGCGGCATCATCATTGCCCACTACGGCGACATCCTCGGCCGCAAGAAGATGTTCACGCTGTCGATTTTCCTGATGTCGCTGCCGACGCTGGTCATCGGTCTGCTGCCTACTTATGAGGCCATAGGCATTGCCGCGCCGCTGCTGCTGCTCGCGATGCGCGTGCTGCAGGGAGCTGCCATCGGCGGTGAAATGCCGGGCGCCTGGGTGTTCGTTGCCGAGCATGTGCCGCAAAAGCATTACGGCCTGGCCGTGGGCACGCTCACGGCCGGCATCACCGGCGGCATTCTGCTGGGCTCGCTGATCGCCGTGGGCATCAACAGCTGGTACAGCACCAGCGAAATCAATGCCTACGCCTGGCGCATTCCGTTCATCCTGGGCGGCGTGTTCGGCATGGTGTCGGTCTATCTGCGCCGCTTCCTCGAGGAAACCCCGATCTTCAAGGAACTCGCCGAACGCAAGAAGATCGGCCGCGAGCTGCCGCTCAAGACCATCCTGCGCGAACACCGTCCGGCCATCGTGCTGGTGGCTTTGATGACCTGGGTGCTGTCGACGGCCATCGTGGTCGTGATTCTGTTCACGCCTGCATACCTGCAGAAGGTGTTTCAGATTCCCGCCGCGCTGTCGCTGCAGGCCAACGTCGCTGCGACGCTGATGCTGACCATTGGCTGCCTGTTGACGGGCTGGGCCACCGACCGCTTCGGCACCAAGACAGTGATGATCTTCGGCTGGGGCGGCATGACCGTGACCGCCTACCTGTTCTATCTGGGCCTGCCGGGCACGCCCACGTCGCTGATCGCGATGTATGCGCTGGTCGGTTTCTTCGTCGGCTCGATCTCGCTGCTGCCCATCGTCGGTGTGCGGGCTTTCCCGCCTGCCGTGCGCTTCTCGGGTCTGTCGTTCTCGTACAACATGGCCTATGCCGTGTTCGGCGGACTCACGCCGGTGCTGATCAGCGTCGGCCAGCAGTACGACCACCTGTTCCCGGCCCATTACGTGGGCGCGATGGGTCTGTTGGGCGTGGCGCTGGCGTTCTGGCCGCTGTCGTACAAGGGCTGGCAAGTGCGCGACGGCGCGAAATCCTGAGATCTGTCATGCGGGCCTGAGGGCGTGAATGCGACAATCGCGCCATGACCCTCTCGCGACAAGACCTGCTGGGCAGTCTCGACGACCTGCTGCAGCCCCAACGCTTCAAGGACTACGGGCCCAACGGTCTGCAGGTTGAAGGCAAGCCCCGCATCTCCCGGCTGGTCAGTGGCGTCACTGCCAGCCGCGCGCTGATCGAGGCCGCCATCGACCTGCGTGCCGATGCCATTTTTGTCCACCACGGGCTGTTCTGGCGCGGCTATGACGGCCGCGTCACGGGCTGGATGAAGGAGCGTTTGCGCCTGCTGCTGGCGCACGATATCAATCTGTTCGCCTACCACTTGCCGCTGGACGCTCACCCCGAACTGGGCAACAACGCCCAGCTGGGCCTGCGCCTGGGCTGGGAAGGGCAGGGGCGCTTCGGCGAGCAGGAACTCGGCTGGCTAGGCTCCTCGTCCATGGGCGAGGCCAGCGCCGAAGATCTCGCGGCCCATGTGGAGAACGTGCTGGGTCGCACCGCCACCTGCCTGCCCGGCGATGGCCGGCCCATTCGCCAGCTCGCCTGGTGCACGGGCGGCGCCCAGGGCTTCTTCGAGTCCGCGATTGCCGCGGGCGCAGACCTGTTTCTCACCGGCGAAATCTCCGAGCCCCAGGCCCATCTGTCGCGTGAAACCGGCGTGGCTTTCATCGCCGCCGGCCACCATGCGACCGAGCGCTATGGCGCACCCGCGGTCGCCGCGCACATTGCGGCCGGGCACGGGCTGGACCATGTATTCGTGGAAATCGACAACCCCGCCTGAGTTTTGCCAGGCCGGTATTTTTGGAGTCGTTCGTGCTTTCCTTGCCTGATCACATTGCGGCCGCACCGACCGGTCGCAGCATCGCCATCACCCAGGGCGACTGCGCGGGCATAGGCCCGGAAACCATTGCCAAGGCGTTTCGCGACGCCCCCGACGCCCTGCGCGGCTGCTTCATCGTGGGTGAAATCGAGACATTGCGGCGCGCGGCCGCGGTTGTGTTGCAGGGGGGCGACACTTCGCTGCCCGTGGCACTTATCGGAAACCCGGACGAAGCCTGGTCCGTGCCGCCGCGCTGCCTGCCCGTATTGCCTCTGGCCGGCCTGCCCGGGCCCGCGCCCTGGGGGCAGATTTCGCGTGAAGCCGGCGAGGCGGCAGCGCGCTGCGTCGAATGGGCGGCGCAGGCGGCGCTCGAGGGCAGGATCGCGGCGCTGGTGACCGCACCTTTGCACAAGGAAGCGCTGGCGCTTGCGGGCGTGGATTTTCCCGGTCATACAGAGCTGCTGCAGGCCGCGGCCGCGGCGCATGCGGGCGTCGCGCTGACCGACATGCCGGTGCGCATGATGCTGGCCAATGATGAACTGCGCACGGTGCTGGTGAGCATCCATGTCGCGCTGCGCGAGGCGCTGGACGCCGTGACCCAGCCGCAAATCCTGGAGACGCTGCGCATCACCCATTCGGCGCTTGCGCGCACGCTGGGCCGCGCGCCGCGCATCGCGGTCGCCGGGCTCAACCCGCATGCGGGCGAGGGCGGGCGTTTCGGCCGCGAGGAAATCGACACCATCGTGCCCGCGATCGAGGCCGCGCGCGCGCTGGGCATGGACGTGCACGGCCCGTTCGCGCCCGACACGGTGTTCATGCGCGCGCGCAATGCACCGGGTCACCCCCGCGAGTTCGATGTGGTGCTCGCGATGTACCACGACCAGGGCCTGATTCCGGTCAAGTACCTGGGGGTGGAGAAGGGCGTCAACGTGACGCTGGGCCTGCCGCTGGTGCGCACCAGTCCCGACCATGGCACGGCGTTCGATATCGCCGGCCAGGGGATTGCCGATGCGTCCAGCCTGATCGAGGCCGTGCGTATGGCACGACAGCTCGCAGGCTGAAAGCGCTCAGGGCGTCTGGCGGTTCAGGCTGTCGCGGATTTCACGCAGCAAAACGATGTCTTCTGGAGTGGCGGGCGCCGCGACGGGAGCGGGCGGGGCGCTGCGCTTGAGGCGGTTGATCTGCTTGATCATCAGGAAAATGATGAACGCCAGAATGGCGAAATTGACGGCCACGGTGATGAAGTTGCCGTAGGCCAGCACCGGCACGCCCGCCTTGCGCAAGGCGTCGAGCGTGCGCACCGTTCCTTCGGGCACCGTGCCCAGCACCAGGAACAGGTTGGAGAAGTCGAGCTTGCCGAACACCAGGCCGACGACCGGCATGATGAGATCGGAAACGACCGAGTCGACGATCTTGCCGAAGGCGCCGCCAATGATCACACCGACCGCCAAGTCAATCACGTTTCCCTTGACCGCGAATTCGCGGAATTCTTGCATCATGCCCATACGCTCAGCTCCTTTTGAATAAATAAAGATCTGAGTATTGCTTGACTTGCGTCAGTGTCAACGGGCAAACAGCGCATGGAATAACCCCACTCACTCCGCTACAATTTGTAGCTGACCCCCAAATAATAGCGATCTACATCGAGGATCCCCATGAGTGATACTCCAATCGACTCCAGCAAGCGCACGTGGATCATCACGTCGGCCTGTGCTGGTGCGGTGGGCGGCGTGGCAACTGCCGTACCCTTTGTGAGCACCTTCCAGCCTTCCGAAAAGGCCAAGGCGGCAGGCGCGGCAGTTGAGGTGGATATTTCCGCTCTCAAGCCCGGCGAGAAGGTCACGGTGGAATGGCGTGGCAAGCCGGTCTGGATCATCAAGCGCTCGCCGGAGCAACTGGCCGGCCTGCCCGCGCTGGATGCCCAGCTCGCCGATCCCAAATCGGAGCGCAAACCTTCGGAATTGACGCCTGAGTACGCGCGCAACGAGCACCGCTCCATCAAGCCCGAAATCATGGTCGCCGTCGGCATCTGCACCCACCTGGGCTGCTCGCCGGTCGACAAGCTGCAGGCGGGTCCGCAACCCTCGCTCCCCGACGATTGGAAAGGCGGCTTTCTGTGCCCCTGCCATGGTTCGACCTTCGACCTGGCCGGCCGCGTTTTCAAGAACAAGCCCGCGCCGGACAATCTGGAAGTGCCGCCCCACAAGTACCTGTCGGAGACCAAGCTCCTGATCGGTGAAGACAAGGCCTGAGGGAAAACGACATGGCTCACGAATTCAAGGACATCTCTCCGAACGCCACTGCGGGCGCGAAAGTCACGAACTGGTTTGAGAACCGGTTTCCCACGGCTTTCGACGCCTACCGCGTTCACATGTCGGAGTACTACGCTCCGAAGAACTTCAACTTCTGGTACATCTTCGGCTCGCTGGCGCTGCTGGTGCTGGTGATCCAGATCGTGACCGGGATCTTCCTGGTGATGCACTACAAGCCCGACGCCGCCAAGGCGTTCGAGTCGGTCGAGTACATCATGCGCGACGTCCCCTGGGGCTGGTTGATACGCTACATCCACTCGACCGGCGCCTCGGCGTTCTTCGTCGTGGTCTATCTGCACATGTTCCGCGGCCTGCTCTACGGTTCGTACCGCAAGCCGCGCGAGCTGGTCTGGATCTTCGGCTGCGCCATCTTCCTGGCGCTGATGGCCGAAGCCTTCATGGGCTATCTGCTGCCCTGGGGCCAGATGTCGTACTGGGGCGCGCAGGTGATCGTCAACCTGTTCGCCGCGATCCCGTTCATCGGCCCCGATCTGGCGCTGCTGATCCGCGGCGACTATGTGGTCGGTGATGCGACGCTCAACCGCTTCTTCGCCTTCCACGTGATCGCCGTGCCGCTGGTGCTGCTGGGCCTGGTCGTGGCCCACTTGCTGGCGCTGCACGATGTCGGTTCGAACAACCCCGATGGCGTCGAAATCAAGGGGCCTAACGCTCCCAAGGATGAAAAGGGCCGTCCGCTCGACGGCGTGCCGTTCCATCCCTACTACACGGTGCACGACATCCTGGGCGTCTGCGTGTTCCTGTTCCTGTTCTCGGCCGTGGTGTTCTTCGCGCCCGAGTTCGGCGGCTACTTCCTCGAATACAACAACTTCATCCCGGCCGATCCGCTGAAGACGCCGTCGCACATTGCTCCTGTCTGGTACTTCACGCCGTTCTATTCGATGCTGCGTGCGATCACCACGGAGATGATGTACGTGCTGATCGCCTGCGTGGCGCTGGGTGCGGGCTTCGGCGTGTTCAAGTCGCGCCTGCCGTCGGTGGTCAAGGGCGGCGTGGCCATCGTGGCGCTCGTGGCCATCGCGCTGATGCTGTCGATCGATGCCAAGTTCTGGGGCGTGGTCGTGATGGGCGGTGCCGTGATCATCCTGTTCGCGCTGCCCTGGCTGGACCACAGCCCGGTCAAGTCGATTCGCTACCGTCCCGACTGGCACAAGTATGTCTACGCTGTGTTCGTCGTCAACTTCGTGGTGCTGGGCTACCTGGGCGTGAAGCCGCCGTCGCCGGTGTTCGAGCGCATCTCCCAGGTCGGCACGCTGTTCTATTTCGGCTTCTTCCTGCTGATGCCCTGGTGGAGTCGTCTGGGGAGCCCGAAGCCCGTGCCTGACCGCGTGACGTTCAAGCAGCACTGAGCCGGAGAAAAATAATGAAGAAACTGATCCTCACGCTGATCGCTGCCTTCGGGTTTGTCGCGGGCGCCCAGGCTGCCGAAGGCGGCATCGCCTGGGACAAGGCGCCGGTGGATACGACCAACCAGGCCTCGCTGCAAAACGGCGCCAAGCTGTTCGTCAACTACTGCCTGAGCTGCCACTCCGCGGCGTTCATGCGCTACAACCGCCTGCAGGACATCGGTCTGACCGAGCAGGAAATCAAGGACAACCTGCTGTTCACGACCGACAAGGTCGGCGAAACCATGAAGGCGACGATAGATCCCAAGCAGGCCAAGGACTGGTTTGGCGGCAATCCTCCCGACCTGACGGTGATCGCGCGCTCGCGCGCCGGCGCCGGCGGCTCGGGTGCGGATTACCTCTACACTTTCCTGCGCACGTTCTACAAGGACGAAACCAAGCCCACGGGCTGGAACAACCTGGCTTTCCCCAGCATCGGCATGCCGCACGCGCTGTGGCAGCTGCAGGGCGAGCGCCGTGCGGTGTTCGAGGAGCATGATGTCCACGGCCAGAAAACCCAGGTTTTCAAAGGCTGGGAACAGCTCACTCCAGGGTCAATGACGCCTGTGCAGTACGATCGGGCCGTTGGCGACTTGGTGAATTACCTCCAATGGATGGGTGAGCCTGCACAAAACAGCCGTGTACGCATTGGCGTGGGCGTGCTTATCTTCCTTGGAATTTTCATCCTGATTGCCTGGCGCTTGAACGCTGCATTCTGGAAAGACGTCAAGTAACGGACGATCCACACGCCTGCGGGCACGCTTGCCGCGTGCCCTCAGACGGATCGGTACAGAGTGGGCGCTTCATGCGTCCCACTCTTTTTGATTTTTAGGAGCCTTCACCATGATGGTGCTTTACTCGGGAACAACCTGCCCCTTCTCTCACCGTTGCCGCTTTGTGCTGTTTGAAAAGGGCATGGACTTCGAGATCCGTGATGTGGACCTGTACAGCAAGCCCGAAGACATCAATGTGATGAATCCCTACGGCCAGGTGCCTATCCTGGTCGAGCGCGACCTGATTCTGTACGAATCGAACATCATCAATGAGTACATTGACGAGCGCTTCCCGCATCCCCAACTGATGCCCGGCGACCCGGTGGACCGCGCGCGCGTGCGCCTGTTCCTGCTGAACTTCGAGAAGGAACTGTTCGTTCACGTGAACATCCTCGAAGCCCGCAACGTCAAGGGCAACGAAAAGGCCATCGAAAAGGCGCGCGCGCACATTCGCGATCGCCTGACGCAGCTGGCTCCGGTGTTCCTCAAGAACAAGTACATGCTGGGCGAGAACTTCTCGATGCTCGACGTGGCCATCGCTCCGCTGCTGTGGCGCCTTGACTACTACGGCATCGAACTCAGCAAGAACGCTGCGCCTTTGCTCAAGTACGCCGAGCGCATCTTCTCGCGTCCCGCCTACATCGAAGCGCTCACACCTTCCGAAAAGGTGATGCGCAAGTAAGCGCCTGCCTGCCGCCAGAGACCAGCCATGAATGCATTGGAATCCAGTTCTACCCGGCCTTACATGATCCGCGCACTGCATGAGTGGTGTACGGACAATGGCCTGACGCCTTATCTCGCGGTGCGCGTGGACCACACGGTCCAGGTGCCCCAGGAGTTCGTCAAGGACGGGGAAATCGTGCTCAACACCAGCTACGACGCCACCGGCGGGCTGCAGCTGGGTAACGACTTCATCGCGTTCAAGGCCCGCTTCGGCGGCCAGCCGCGCGATATCTCGGTGCCCGTGGGGCGGGTGATCGCGATCTACGCGCGTGAAACCGGCGAAGGCATGGCCTTTCCGCTGTCGCCGGAAGCCTCGGATCGCAAGGAGCAGGGCAGCACGCCGCCAGCTTTGAGCTCCGTTCCCACCGAGCACAGTGCCGACGCGCCCATCATGCAGCTCGTGCAGGACGACGACGACGCGCCCGTGCCACCGCGCACGCCGCCTTCGGGTCCGCGCCCTGCGCTCAAGCGCGTCAAATAAATACGCGTTTTTGGTTTTTTGCCCATTTTCTATCGGCTAGAATTTGGGCTTCGCCGGTTTAGCTCAGTTGGTAGAGCACCCGCCTTGTAAGCGGTAGGTCGTCAGTTCGATTCCGACAACCGGCACCATCTTTTTGCTGCGTTTTGTTCTGTTCATTTGGTTGAATACGAGACAAAAGCAGTGTGCGACAGTTACTCGCTTCGCACGCATTTTCCCAGACAATTTTCGCCATTGCAGCGACGGCTGCCGTGGCCGCTTGCGTTTGGGCTTCCAGGCCTGCACGATGGAGCAGGCCGTGCTGCAGTTTGTCCGGGGCGCTCGCGTGGGGCGCCTCACCGGGCCAGGCACGGAAATGTCATATTGAAAGTACAAGGCATTCGTTGGTGTGCGGGTCGGCACTTTCCACAATGGGAGTTTTCAACCTTCAGGAAATGCCATGCCCACACTGCGACTTGGAGACAGCGCTCCGGACTTCACGCAAGACTCCAGCGAAGGCCCGATTTCTTTCCATCAATGGGCGGGCGACAAGTGGGTCGTGCTGTTTTCCCACCCGGCCGACTTCACGCCGGTGTGCACCACGGAGCTTGGCAGGACGGCGGCGTTGTCCTCTGAATTCGCCAAGCGGGGAGTGAAGGCGATCGCGGTGAGTGTCGACCCGGTCGACAAGCACCGCGAATGGATCAAGGACATCAACGAGACACAGAACACCAAGGTCGACTTTCCCATCCTGGCCGATGCCGACCGCAAGGTGTCCGAGCTGTATGACCTGATACACCCCAACGCCTCGACCACCGCCACGGTGCGCAGTGTCTTCATCATCGACCCCAGGCATGTGATCCGCACCACGCTGACCTATCCGGCCAGCACCGGGCGCAATTTCGATGAAATCCTGCGCGTGATCGATTCGCTGCAGCTCACCGACAGCCACAAGGTGGCGACGCCCGCGAACTGGAAGGACGGTGACGATGTCGTGATCCTGCCGTCGCTGCAGGACGCGGCGGAAATCGCCCAGCGCTTTCCCAAGGGCTTCAAGGCCGTGCGCCCCTACCTGCGCATCACGCCGCAACCCAACAAGTAAGCGCTGCGACTTCTTTCAACCCATCGATCGATAGGCCCATCATGTCTCTTCGCAATCCTGAGGTGTTCGCGCCGCGCGCGTTGTCGGTGCTGCGCATCGTGTCCGCGTTCCTGCTGATCCAGCATGGCACGGCCAAGCTGTTCGGCTTTCCCCATGTCGCGTACTTCGACAACCTGCAACTCGTCTCCCTGCTCGGTCTGGCCGGCATTCTGGAGCTGGTGGGCGGCGCGCTGCTGCTGATTGGCTGGTTCACGCGGCCCACGGCGTTCGTGCTGTCGGGTCTGGCGGCGTTTGCCTATTTCATCGGCCATGCCACCAAGGGCTTTGTGCTCGCGCCTTCGCTGAACCAGGGCGAGGCGGCCGTGCTGTTCGCGTTTGTGTTCCTCTACATCGCTGCCGCGGGCGCGGGGCCCTGGAGCGTGGATGCGCGCCGGTCCAAGCCCTTGCTCGGCACGCAACTCGCTTGAAAGCTGCTTCAGGTCTGGACCCTGAGGCGGATTTCCGTCACATCCCAGCCCTTGACGCGCAGATGCGCCGCAAACGCGGGCAGCAGCTGGCGCAGCTTGGCCGCGGCCGCATTGCTCTTGACCAGCAGGCACCAGCAGCTGCCTTCGATGGGGCCGGCCTGAACCACCTTGCGCAAGGTGATGGGCATCAACGGCTGAATCGCCTGCAGGCGTGCCGAGGAATCCTGCGTCATCGCCACCAGCTTGGCCAAGGTGGGCGATGACTGGGCGGCCTGCTGCAGGGAAATGGGGTAAGTGCGTCGGGTCATGGCCTGGAAAAAATGGGTGCCGCTGCGCGCCTGGGCGCCGGTTGCAAGAGGAGTGGGTGGCAAAAGCCCTTTGACTCTGGAACGTTTGCGACTGCGCTTTGCGCAGGGATGTGGGCTGCAGGCATGCCCTGTACGAGATCAGGCAGTTAGAATCATTGGATCAGTCTCCGCATTATGGGTTCTTGCTGTAGAAATTCCATGGCGCGGCCCCATCTGAAATACATTCTTCTTAGGGACTCTGGTTTCCTTGAATGCCCTGGTGCAGACAAGGTGAATCTGTTTGCATGGCCACCAACTTCCTCACCAAATTATTCGGCAGCCGCAATGACCGGCTTCTCAAGCAATACCGCAAGACGGTGGCTCGCATCAATGCGATGGAGCCCGAACTTGAAAAGCTCAGCGACGAAGCGTTGCGTGCCAAGACGCAGGAATTCAAGGAGCGGGTGAGTCAAGGCCAAAGCCTGGACGATCTGCTGCCTGAAGCCTTCGCGGTCGTGCGTGAAGGCTCCAAGCGCATCATGAAGATGCGTCACTTCGACGTGCAGCTGCTCGGCGGCATGGCCTTGCACTACGGCAAGGTCGCTGAAATGCGCACCGGTGAAGGCAAGACCCTCACCGCCACGCTGCCGGTCTACCTGAATGCACTGGCCGGCGTCGGCGTGCATGTCGTCACGGTCAATGACTACCTCGCCAATCGCGATGCGCAGTGGATGGCCCGCCTGTACAACTTCCTCGGCCTGTCGGTGGGTATCAACCTGCCCAACATGCCGCGTGAGGAAAAACAGGCGGCCTACCAGTCCGACATAACCTACGGCACGAACAACGAATACGGCTTCGACTACCTGCGCGATAACATGGTCTACGAGTCGGGCGACCGCGTGCAGCGGCAGCTCAACTTCGCCATCGTCGATGAGGTGGACTCGATCCTGATCGACGAAGCGCGCACCCCGCTGATCATCAGCGGCCAGGCCGACGACAACACCGCCATGTACCTGGCGATGAACGCCATCGTGCCGATGCTCACGCGCCAGGTCGGCGAAGCCGATCCGCGCACTGGCGAGGGCGTCACCACGCCCGGCGACTTCACGCTGGACGAAAAGACCCAGCAGGTGTTCCTGACCGAGCAAGGCCATGAAACCGCCGAGCGCGTGCTGTTCAATGCCAACCTGATCGCCGAGGGCGCCTCGCTCTACGATCCGGCCAACATCACGCTGATGCACCACCTGTACGCTTCGCTGCGTGCCAATCACCTGTACCACCGCGACCAGCACTATGTGGTGCAGAACGGTGAGATCGTGATCGTCGATGAATTCACCGGTCGCCTGATGTCCGGCCGCCGCTGGAGCGATGGCCTGCACCAGGCCGTCGAAGCCAAGGAAGGCGTGACCATCCAGGCCGAGAACCAGACCCTGGCCTCGATCACCTTCCAGAACTACTTCCGCCTCTACGGCAAGCTCGGCGGCATGACCGGCACGGCCGATACCGAAGCCTACGAATTCCAGGAAATCTACGGTCTTGAAACCGTGGTCATCCCGCCGAATCGCCAGAGCCGCCGCGAAGATCAGCTCGACCGCGTCTACAAGACCACGGCCGAGAAGTACGAAGCCGCGATCAAGGACATCCGCGAATGCTACGAGCGCGGCCAGCCGGTGCTGGTCGGCACGACCTCGATCGAGAACTCGGAAATCATCGACGAGCTGCTCAACGAAGCCAAGCTGCCGCACCAGGTGCTCAACGCCAAGCAGCATGCGCGTGAGGCCGACATCGTCGCCCAGGCCGGCCGTACCGGCATGATCACCATCGCCACCAACATGGCCGGCCGCGGCACCGACATCGTGCTGGGCGGCAATCTGGAAAAGCTGTTGAGCGTGGTCGAAGCCGATACCTCGCTGGACGAAGCAACGCGTGCGCGCCGCCTCGAAGAAGTGCGTGCCCAGTGGCAGATCGAGCACGAGAAGGTCGCGGCCCTGGGTGGCCTGCGCATCATCGCCACCGAACGCCACGAGTCGCGCCGCATCGACAACCAGCTGCGCGGCCGCTCGGGCCGCCAGGGTGACCCCGGTTCCTCGCGCTTCTACCTGAGCCTGGACGACACGCTGCTGCGCATTTTTGCCGGCGACCGCGTCAAGGCCATCATGGAACGCCTGAAGATGCCCGATGGCGAAGCCATCGAAGCCGGTATCGTCACGCGCTCCATCGAATCCGCGCAGCGCAAGGTCGAAGCGCGCAACTTCGACGTGCGCAAGCAGTTGCTTGAATACGATGACGTCGCCAACGACCAGCGCAAGGTGATCTACCAGCAGCGCAACGAGATCCTCGACGCGATCGATCTGAACGAACTGATCGGCGTGATGCGCGAAGAGACCGTGACCGACATCGTGCGCCAGCATGTGCCTGCCGACTCGATGGAAGAGCAATGGGATCTGCCCGCGCTCGAGAAGCACCTCAACGACGAATGGCGTCTGGAGCTGCCGCTGGTGCAGGAAGCCGGCACGGCCGAGTCCGTCACCGACGAGGAAATTCTCGAAAAGGTGTTGCAGGCCGCCCAGGCGGCGTTCGACGCCAAGCTGGCGCTGATCGGCCACGAGAACTTCACCCAGTTCCAGCGCGCCGTGCTGCTGCAGAGCTTCGACTCCAATTGGCGTGACCACCTGGCCGCGCTCGACTACCTGCGCCAGGGCATCCATTTGCGCGGCTACGCGCAAAAGCAGCCCAAGCAGGAATACAAGCGCGAAGCCTTCGAGCTGTTCCGCCAGCTGATCGACCAGGTCAAGAGCGAAGTCACGCGCGTGCTGATGACCGTGCAGGTGCAGTCCAACGAACAGCTGGACCAGGCGACCGAAGTGCTGGGCCAGCGCGCCGAGCACATCGCCAACGTGACCTACACTTCGCCGACCGAAGACGGCAGCCAGACCACGGTGCGTGCCGACGAGGCCGAAGCCGGCGCGCCGATGGTGCGCGTGGGCCGCAACGATCCCTGCCCTTGCGGCAGTGGCCTGAAGTTCAAGCAATGCCACGGCAAGCTGGCTTGAGTCTGCGCAACCGGCGCTGAAATGGCATGCACGGGCTACGGCCCGTGTTTGCATTGGCGCCGGGCTGGATAATCCTCCGAACTCTTTTTACGAAAGACATTCGCATGCCTGTGAATCTCTCCGCCCCTGTTGCCGCCGAGCTGCTTGCGATCGACGGTGTCCGTATTGGCGTCGCCGAAGCCGGCGTGCGCAAGGCCAACCGCAAGGACCTGACGGTGTTCCTGCTCGATGAAGGCGCGGCCGTGGCCGGCGTGTTCACGCAGAACCGCTTCTGCGCCGCACCGGTGCAGGTCAGCCGTGAACACCTGGCCCAGGGCGGCGCGGTGCGCGCCATGGTGATCAACACCGGCAATGCCAACGCCGGCACGGGCGCCCAGGGCCTGGCCGCCGCGCGCGCCACCAGCGCCGCGCTGGCCGAGTTGCTGGGCGTGGCCGCACACCAGGTGCTGCCGTTCTCCACAGGCGTGATCATGGAGCCGCTGCCCGTCGACCGCATCGTCGCCGGCATGCCCGCCGCGCTGGCCGACGCCCAGCCCGCGCATTGGGCGCGTGCCGCCGAAGGCATCATGACCACCGACACCCTGCCCAAGGCGTTCAGCCGCCAGGTGCAGATCGGTGATGCGACGGTGTCCATCACCGGCATCAGCAAGGGCGCGGGCATGATCCGCCCGAACATGGCGACCATGTTGGGCTTTCTCGCCACCGATGCGAACATCGCGCCCGAGCTGCTGCAGCCGCTGGTGACCGAACTGGCTGAAGCCTCGTTCAACCGCGTGACCATCGACGGCGACACCTCGACCAACGACTCGTTCGTGCTGATTGCCACCAACCGTGCCAAGCACGCGCAGATCACTTCGCTGACCAGCGCCGAAGGCCAGGCCTTGCAGGCCGCGCTGCTCGAAGTTTCGCAAAAGCTGGCCCAGGCCATCGTGCGCGACGGCGAAGGCGCGACCAAGTTCATCACCGTGCGCGTCGAAGGCGGCAAGACCGGCGCCGAATGCCGCCAGGTGGCCTATGCGATCGCGCATTCGCCGCTGGTCAAGACCGCGTTCTTCGCCAGCGACCCCAACCTGGGCCGCATTCTCGCGGCCGTGGGCTATGCGGGCATTGCCGATCTCGACCAGACCGGCATCGACCTGTACCTCGACGAGGTGCATGTGGCTGTCAAGGGTGGCCGCAACCCCGACTACCGCGAGGAAGACGGCCAGCGCGTGATGAAGCAGCAGGAAATCACCGTGCGCGTGCTGCTGGGCCGCGGCGATGCCGTCGATACGGTCTGGACCTGCGACTTCAGCCACGAGTACGTGACCATCAACGCTGACTACAGATCCTAAAGACCCCCTGAGCCGCTTCGCGCTAGGCGCGCCCCGTCTTCCCCCCTCATCCTTCGGTGGGGGGGACGGCAGCATCGCTGCGGGGCGGCCCTTGCTCGCTGCCCCTGGGCTGTGACATGCTTGTGCCGGAAGCTGCGCCATGGATGCGCCATAACGATCGAGACAATTTCATGACCCTGCCCACCGATTCCAACCCCCTTGAGCGCCTGGTGGCGCGTGCCGAGCAGCTGATGCAGCGCATCGAAGCCGTGCTGCCCCAGCCGCTGCAGTCGCCCCAGGACTGGAGCGAGGCCATCGCCTGGCGCTACCGCAAGCGCGCCAATGGCTGCGGGCTGCTCGAGCCGGTGCGGCATATCGGTGCGATGGAGCTGTCCGATCTGCAGAACATCGACGGACAAAAGGAAAAGATCGCGCGCAACACCGAGCAGTTCGTGCAGGGCCGCACGGCCAACAACGTGCTGCTCACGGGCGCGCGCGGCACGGGCAAGTCCTCGCTGATCCGCGCCTGTCTGCACGCCTATGCGGCCCAGGGCCTGCGCCTGATCGAAGTCGACAAGCAGGACCTCACCGACCTGCCCGACATCGTCGACGTGGTCGCCGGCCGGCCCGAGAAGTTCATCATCTATTGCGATGACCTGAGCTTCGAGGAAGGCGAGCCCGGCTACAAGGCGCTCAAGTCGATTCTCGACGGCTCGGTGTCGGCCGCCAGCCCCAACGTGCTGGTCTACGCGACCAGCAACCGCCGCCATCTGCTGCCTGAATACATGACCGACAACCTGTCGGTGCAGCGCGGCGACGACGGCGAAATCCATCCCGGCGAAGTGATCGAAGAGAAGATCTCGCTGTCGGAGCGCTTCGGCCTGTGGGTCAGCTTCTATCCGTTCAGCCAGGACGAGTATCTGCGCGTGGTCGGCCAGTGGCTGTCGGCGCTGGGCGTCGACGCAGCGGCCATCGCCGCGGCGCGCGCCGAAGCCCTGGTCTGGGCGCTGGAGCGCGGTTCGCGCAGCGGCCGCGTGGCGCATCAGTTCGCACGCGACTATGCGGGCCGCGAGCTGCATGCCGCCGCACCCAAAGGCATCGCCGATGTCAACGGCCTGTCCGAGGAATCCGAGCTGTGAACGAAGCCCGCAAGCACACCGAAGTCGCCGTGGGCGTGTTGATACGCGCCGACGATGCGCTGCTGCTGACCTCGCGCCCCGAAGGCAAGCCCTGCGCGGGCTTCTGGGAGTTTCCGGGCGGCAAGCTCGAGACCGGCGAGACGGTGGAGCAGGCGCTGCGCCGCGAGCTGATCGAGGAACTGGGCATCACCATCGGTGCGGCCGAAGTCTGGAAAGTCACGGAGCACGACTACCCGCATGCGCTGGTGCGCCTTCACTGGTGCAAGGTGCGTGAATGGCAGGGCAACTTTGAAATGCGCGAAGGCCAGGAGATGGCCTGGCAGCAATTGCCGCTCGAAGTGAAGCCCGTGCTGCCCGGCGCGCTGCCGGTGCTCGAATGGCTGGCCCAGGAGCGCGGCCTGGAGTTCGACGCCGAGTACTACACCCGCGACCTGCCGGCGACGGCCTGAGCCTGCAGGCCGTTAATCTTGCTCGCGTGGGTCGCCGTGCGGCGCGCCTTCGGGCGGAATGGGCGAAGGCACGCGAAACTCTTCATTGGCCCAGGCGCCCAGGTCGATCTGGCGGCAGCGTTCGCTGCAGAACGGCCGCCAGCGGTTTTCCTGCGCAAACACGCTGGGGCCGCCGCAAGTGGGGCAGCGCACAATGGGTGCGGCCGGCTTAGGTGCGGCCGGCTTAGGTGCGGCCGGCTGGGAAGGGTTCGTCATGGGCGTTTCAGGCACACAGGGTAATTTCGAAATTCGCGTCTTCGGGGCAGGGCTGCAGCTTGCCGTTGGCATCGGCGCGCATCAGCCGCACCGACACCAGCAGGCGGTTGCCGCTGATTTCGGGCACCAGGTCGAGCGCGGGATCTATGCGCAGGCGCAATAGCTGGAACGTGCGTCCCGTGGGCAGGTTCTGCTGGAACTGGCCGTTCTCGGCGGCCACGCGCTGGGGCACGCCGGTGTCGCGCAGCATCTGCATCAGCACGAACAACGCATCGGCCAGCGGCGTCAGCGCCGCGGTCCAGCCTTCGAGCGCGCGCTGGCGCACGCTGCTGTCCTGGTGTTGCCACGCGTGATAGGCGGGCAGGTCGAAACCGCAGGTGCCGCCGGGAATGCTGATGCGGCTGCGAATCGCCATCAGCCAGTCGTTTTCGGTCAGGATCTGGCCGGTCTTGCCATTTTGCGCGTTGAGCGCGGCAAAGCATTCGTCCATGCGGCCGATGATCTGGTCCAGCAGTTCGGTGGCGATCGACGGGTTGCCGCGATAGCTGTCGAGCAGGGCTTTCTGCTTGTCGAGGTCCTTGAGCACATCGGCCTTGAGGTCGACGCGGGCCGCGACGTCCATGATCTCGAAGATCGTGACCAACGCGAAATGGTGGTCGGTCGGATAGGGGCGTGCGATCAGTTCGCCAAGACGGCGAAACAGAGATTCGAGCCGGAGATAAGTTCTCAGGCGTTCATTAAAAGGGTATTCGTAGAGGATCACGCTTGCAGGGCTCCTAGTGCCTGTTCACCTTGTTTTTATCGGCGTAAACAGGACAAAACCGCGCCAACCGAGCGCGTAAAGACGCCCAGGCCGCCCGCCCGGGCCCTGCGGCTTCAGCCAAGCCATGTCCCATCATAGCCCGAACATCGCAGCGATCCGAACCGCATGCGCGCGCAAACGCTCCAGATCCTGCGTGTCATTGTAAATAATCATATCGGCAACGGCTCTGCGCGCCTGGCGCGTGGCCTGCGTCGCGAGTATGCGTTCGATGGCTTCGGGCGCCAGCTGGCTGCGTTCGACCACGCGCCGGATCTGCGTGGCCTCGCTGCAGTCGACCACCAGCACCCGGTCGAGCTGGCGGCTCCAGCGGCCCGATTCCACAAGCAGCGGTATGTCGAGCACGATCAGCGCGGCACCCGTTTGCTCGGCCTGGGCGATGCGCTCGGCCGTCGCCTGGCCCACGAGCGGGTGGACGATGGCTTCGAGGCGCTGGCGCGCCGACGCGTCGGCAAAGGCCAGCGCGCGCATGCGTTCGCGCTGCAGGCCGCCGTCGTCGGCGATCAATTCCTGGCCGAAGGCCGCGGCAATCGGCGCCATCGCCAAACCGCCCGCGGCCGTGACGCCGCGCGCGATCTGATCGGCATCGATATGGACCGCGCCGCGTGCGGCAAGCATGGCCGCAAAAGTGCTCTTGCCGCTGCCTATGCCGCCCGTCACGCCCAGGCGCGGCGTGCGCCAGCGGCTGATCGGCAGGACGGGTGCGTTAACGCGGTTCATCACAGACCCAGCAGCCCCAGAAAGCGCTCGAGCATGCGCTGCGGGCCGAACAGCAGCGCCGCGAAGCCCGCACCCGCGAGGAACGGGCCGAACGGGATATAGCCGCCTTCGCGCAGCTGGCTGCGAAACTTCATGACCAGGCCGATGATGGCGCCTATGACCGACGCCGCAAGAATGATGGGCACCAGCGCCTGCCAGCCAAACCAGGCGCCGAGCGCGGCGAACAGCTTGAAGTCGCCATAGCCCATGCCGTCCTTGCCGGTCGCGAGCTTGAAGCCCCAGAACACCAGCCACAGCGACAGATAGCCCGCGGCCGCGCCCCAGACGGCGTCGGCCAGCGGCACATCCGTCCAGCGCAGCGCCGCGGCGATCAGCCCGGCCCACAGCAGGGGCAGGGTGATGTCGTCGGGCAGCAAGGTGGTGTCCCAGTCGATCAGCGCCAGCGTCAGCAGCGCGGCGCTGAAGCCGCACCAGGCCAGGCCGGTCGGGCTGAGGCCCCATTGGCCCAGGCAGAAAGCGAACAGCGCGGCCGTGCTCAGCTCGACCAGCGGATAGCGCGGGCTGATGCCGGCCTTGCAGCCCGCGCATTTGCCGCGCAGCGCGAGGTAGCTCAATACCGGAACGTTTTCATACCAGCGTATGGCATGGCCGCAATGCGGGCAGCGCGAGCGCGGCGTGCTGAGGCTGATGCGTGCGACCGCCGGCACCGGGTCGGGCGCCAGGCCTGCGGCCAGCGCCTGTTCCTCGGCATGCTGCCGGCATTCGTCGGCCCATTGCTGCTCCATGATCTTGGGCAGGCGGTGGACCACCACATTCAGAAAGCTGCCTATGAGCAGGCCCAGCACGCCGCCCAGCGCGGCGGCTTCCCAACCCATGAACATCAAACCACCTGTCCCAGCTGGAAGATGGGCAGATACATGGCGACCACGATGCCGCCGATGATGACGCCCAGGAACACGATGATGATGGGCTCCATCAGGCTCGACAGGCCCGCAACCATTTCATCGACTTCCTCTTCGTAGAAGTCGGCGGCCTTGCCCAGCATGTGATCGATGGAGCCGGATTCTTCGCCGATCGCGCACATCTGCAGCACCATCGAGGGAAAGACATTGGTCGATGTCATTGCCGAAGTCAGGCTGGTGCCGGTGGACACTTCCTGCTGGATCTTTTCGGTCGCCAGCGCATAGACCGCATTGCCCGAGGCTCCGCCGACGGAGTCGAGGGCTTCGACCAGCGGCACGCCCGCGGCAAACATCGTCGACAGCGTGCGCGTCCAGCGCGCGATGCAGGATTTTTCGACCAGCACGCCAAAGATCGGCAGGCGCAGCATGAGCCTGTCCATCACCATCTGTATGCGCGGGCTGCGCCGCCAGGCCTGCAGGAAGAAGTAGGCGCCGCCGCCGATCAGGCCGAAGATCAGCCACCACCACTGCACGAAGATTTCGCTGATCGCCATGACCAGCAGCGTGGGCGCGGGCAGGTCGGCGCCAAACGAGCTGAATACGTCCTTGAAGGCCGGCACGACGAAAATCATGATCACCGCGATCACGGCGAAAGTCACGATGATCACGGCGCTCGGGTACATCAGCGCGGACTTGATCTTGCTCTTGATGGCCTCGGTCTTTTCCATGTAGACCGCGAGGCGGTCGAGCAGGGTTTCGAGAATACCGGCCGATTCGCCGGCTTCCACCAGGTTGCAGTAGAGGCTGTTGAAGTACAGCGGATGCTTGCGAAATGCCGCGTTCAGCGAGGTGCCCATTTCGACGTCCGTGCGGATGTCGTTGAGCAGCCGGGTCACGCTGGTATTGGTGTTGCCGCGCCCGACGATGTCGAACGACTGCAGCAGCGGCACGCCGGCCTTCATCATGGTGGCCAGCTGGCGCGTGAACAGCGCGATGTCCTTGGGCTTGATCTTCTTGCCCGAGCGCGTGCGCCGCTTCTTGATCTTCGTGGGGAAGATGCCCTGGCGGCGCAGCGTCGCCTGGACCTGGTTTTCGCCGCCCGCGCGCGTTTCGCCGCGCACGATCTTTCCGTGCCGGTCCTTGCCTTCCCATTCGAAGACAAAATCCTGAATGCCTGCAGTCGCCATGCCGTTCCCTCTCGTGTGCTGGGCTGTTTTATTCGTTGGTCACGGCGAGCACTTCTTCAAGCGATGTCAGCCCCTGGCGCGCCTTGTGCAGGCCGGATGCGCGCAATGAGCGCACGCCTTCGAGCTTGGACTGGGCGGCGATTTCAAGGGCACTGCCATCGCGCAGGATGATGCGCTGCATCTCTTCCGTGATGGGCATCACCTGGTAGATGCCGACCCGGCCTTTGTAGCCGTTGTTGCAGGCCTTGCAACCCACGGCCTTGTAGGTGACCCAGCTGCCGTCGATCTCATCGGCGTCATAGCCGGCATCGATCAGCGCTTCGTGCGGAATGTCGGCGGGCTGCTTGCAAAGCGGGCACAGGCGCCGCGCCAGGCGCTGGGCGGTGATCAGGATCACGCTCGACGCAATGTTGAACGGCGCGATGCCCATGTTGCGCATGCGCGTGAGCGTGGTCGGCGCGTCGTTGGTGTGCAGCGTCGACAGCACCAGGTGACCTGTCTGCGCCGCCTTGATCGAAATGTCGGCGGTCTCGAGGTCACGGATTTCACCGACCATGATGATGTCGGGATCCTGGCGCAGAAAGGCCTTGAGCGCGGTGGCGAAGCTCAGGCCGGCTCTTTCGTTGACGTTGACCTGGTTGACGCCCGGCAGGTTGATTTCAGACGGGTCTTCGGCCGTGGCGATGTTGACGCCGGGCTTGTTCAGCAGGTTCAGACAGGTATAGAGCGACACCGTCTTGCCCGAACCCGTGGGGCCGGTGACCAGGATCATGCCGTAGGGGCGGCCGATGGCATGCATCAGCCGTTCGCGCTCCTCGGGCTCGTAACCGAGCGCATCGATGCCCATCTTGGCGCTTTCGGGGTCCAGGATACGGATCACGATCTTCTCGCCGAACAGCGTGGGCAAGGTGCTCACGCGGAAGTCGATGGTCCGGCCGGGCCCGACCTTGAGCTTCATGCGGCCGTCTTGCGGCACGCGTTTCTCGGAGATGTCGAGCCGGGAGATGACCTTGATGCGCGACGCGAGCTTGTCCTTGATGGCGATGGGCGGCGAGGCGATCTCGCGCAGCTCGCCGTCGATGCGAAAGCGCACGCGGTAGTTGTGCTCGTAAGGCTCGAAGTGCAGATCGGACGCGCGCATGTGAAAGGCGTCGAGCAGCATCTTGTGCAGGAACTTGACGATGGGCGCGTCTTCGACGTCGGAGGCCGCGGCATTGGCGGCTTCGCTGGCCTCTTCGGTCTCTTCCGCCTTGATGTCGTCGAAATTGAACTCGCCGGTGGCGGTGTAGGTCTGCAGCGATTCGTTCGCCGTCTTGTGCGTCGCTTCGCACAGCTGGACCAGCTTGTCGTACTCGGCAATGATCCAGTCGATCCCCATTTGGGATGTGAACTTGATGCGTTCGGCGGCTTCCTGGTCCGTGGGGTCGGCCGCGGCGATTGTCAGGCGGTTGTTGCGCTTGCTCAGCACCACCACGCGGTAGGTCAGGCACAGCTTGGCCGGCAGCAGGCCCTGGGGCAGCGTGGCGGGGTCGACGGCGTCGAGATCGAGCAGTGGGGCACCGAAGACCGTCGACAGGGTGTGGGCCAGCGCCGACGAGGTTACGGTGCCTGAGCCTATGAGTTCGGCAATGAAGCTGGTGCGCGCAGTCTGGGATTTCTTGTGCAGCTCTTCGGCGATCTCGGCCGAGATGGTGCCCGCGGAAATGAGCGCGCGACCCAATCCGGGCAGCGCCTTGCTGGATGAGGACGAAGTGACGGAGTCAGCAGCAGGCATGAAGCAGGCGGTTCGAGGCGAGAGTTAATTCTCCCTATCATCCCTCATTCGCGGCAGGCTGCATAGCCGCGCGGGAAATTTTGCAAGGACTTGTACCAAGGCGCCGAGACCCGGTCTTCACCCTGAATGGTCTTTGCGCCAGCGGCCCATTTGCCGCTGCCGCGGTCGCATCATCTCGCATGGGCCATGGATGCTGGCGATCTTTGCCGCGTTTCGTCCTGGGCAAACAGCGCTGTCACGGCCGCCGTGCCCGCCTGCCGGCCCGCGAGCAGCGCGGTCTCGCCCATGGCCGTGCCCTCCACAGTGACGAAATGCAAGTTGTGCAAGCCAATTGTGGATAACGTATGGCGCAGATAGGGCCGCAGAAAGTCGGGTTGGCGTGCGGATTCGCCCGTGATCAAGCCGCCGCTGGAGATCGCCACGTAGACCGGACGGTCGGGCAGGCTGCCGATCTTTCCCTGCGGCGTGGCGTTGAACGTGACGCGTATGCGCACGATATGGTCCACCCATGCCTTGATCGATGACGGCAGTGTGAAGTTGTGCATCGGTGTGGCGATCACCACCACATCGGCCGCGGCGAGCTGGGCGATCAGGGTGTCGGAGCGGTGCAAGGCGCTGCCGGCGGCGGGCGGATGGGCGGGGTCCTCGCGCGAAGCCAATGCGAGCGCATAGCCGCTGTCGACCGAGGGCAGGTCGCTGGCGTCCACTTCGGTCAGTTCCACAAGGTGAGCGGCCATCAATGCATCGACGATCTCCTGCGACAGGCGCCGGCTTTCGGAGTTCGCGCCGCGCGGGCTGCCGCAGACGCGCAACAGACGCAAGGGCTGGGCGGGTGAGGTGGTGTTCATTGACTTCCTTGGGATGGGTGAAAGAGCGGCGGGGCGGGCTCAGCGGCCGTCCAGCATTTTTTGAAAGCGCAGCGCGCCGGTATAGAGCCCGGCGCGGAAATAGAAGCGCTGGGCGCGTGCATTGGCCAGGCCGGTGTCGAGCACCAGCTGTGCGCAGCCTTCGGCGCGCGCCACGCGTTCCAGCGCACGAAGAAGCCGTGCACCCCACTGACCGCCGCGCAGGGACGCGGCCGTCACCAGGTCGTCCACGTAGAGGAAGCGGCCGTAGATGAGGTTTTCCTGCAGGCGGTAGCCCGCGAGCGCCGCGAGGCTGCCGTCGGCTGCGAATGCGCCTATGAGTTGATAGCCTTCGAGCCGCTGGCGCTGCACGCGCGCGGCGAAGTCGGCTTCGCCCTCCAGGTGCGGGCGCAGCTGCTGCATCAGCGGCGCGGCCAGGCGCAGGTCGCCCGCGGAATCGAGCGGACGCAGCGCGCTGTCCGCCAGGTCCAGAACGCTGGGCTGGGGGCGAGGGTGGTGGGCGCGAGAGGAGTGCATGGGTCGACTCTACAAGTCGCATGCCACAATGCCTTGAGCCAAGACTGTACTTATGGACTAGACCATGACGCCTGCGATTTCTTCGGATGCCTTTGCGCCGCTGGCCGGGGAAAGCAGCACGCCGCTGTACCGCCAGCTATATGACCGGGTGCGCGCATCGATTGCCGCCGGCGACCTCGCGCCCGGAGACCGCGTGCCCTCGGCACGTGCGCTGGCAAAGGAATTGGGCGTGGCGCGCGGCACCATCGAGCTGGCGTACGAGCTGTTGACGTCCGAAGGCTATCTGCTCGCGCGCGGCCAGGCGGGCACGGTCATCCATCCGGCGCTGCCGCCGGCCGAAGCGCCCAGGCCGCAGCCGGCCGCGCCCGCCGAGGCACCCCTTTTTCTGTCCCAGGACACCATCTCGCGGCCCGCGCAGTTGCTGCCGTTCCAGATGGGCGTGCCGGCAATGGATGCGTTTCCGCGCAAGATATGGGCGCGGCTGGGCGCGCGCTACCTGCGCGGCATGCAGGCCGCGGACCTCGACTATCCGCCGCCGCACGGCCTGCCCGCCTTGCGCAGCGCCATTGCCTCCTATCTGCAGGTGGCGCGCGGCATCGACTGCGGCGCCCATCAAGTGTTTGTCACCACCGGCTACCGCGCGAGCCTGCAGTTGGCCGCGCTGGCGGTGATGCAGCCAGGCGACCGCGCCTGGGTCGAAGATCCCGGCTATCCGCCCACGCGCCAGCTGCTGCGCGAGTCGGGCCTGCTGCCGGTACCGGTGCCGGTCGATGCGCAAGGTCTGGTGGTGGAGCGCGGCATTGCGCTCGCGCCCGACGCGCGCGTCGTGACCGTCACGCCCGCGCACCAGAGCCCCTTGTCGATGTCGCTTTCGCTGCCGCGCCGCCATGCGCTGCTCGAATGGGCCGCGGCGCAAGGCGCCTGGGTGGTCGAGGACGATTACGACGGAGAGTACCGGTATGCGAGCCGGCCGCTGCCGGCGCTGGCCAGCCTGGACCGGCATGGCCGCGTGCTGTACGCGGGCACGTTCAGCAAGGTGCTGTTTCCGGGAATCCGGCTGGCCTATCTGGTCGTGCCGCAGGCGCAGGTGGCGGCGTTCGAGCGGGTGGCGCGCATTTTCTTTGCCGCCGCGACGCCGGCCATCACCCAGGCCATCGTTGCCGACTTCATGGCCGAAGGGCATTTCTCGCGCCACATCCAGCGCATGCGCAAGCTCTATGCCGAGCGACGCGCGGCGACCATCGTTGCGCTGGAACGCGGCCTCGAAGGCCGGTTGCGCACCGAGCCCCAGCCCGGCGGAATGCATCTGGTGCTGCGCCTGCCCGGCGAGCGCAGCGACCAGGCGCTGGCCGAGAAGCTGCTGGCCCAGGGCATGGCGGTGCAGCCGATGTCGCGCTGGTGGGCGTCGGAGCGCAGCGATTCGGCCATTTTGCTGAGCTTCACCAACTGCACCACGCCCGCCCAGGCCGAACGCCTGGGGGCACTGATACGGCAGTCGCTCTAGAGCTCAGGACAGGCCGGCCTTGTCGAGGCCGTAGATCTTGTCGGCCGAACCCGGCACGGCGCGGAAGGCGACGCTGAGCCGGTTCCAGCCGTTGATGGCGACGATTAGGAAGGACAGGTCGGCGAGCTCCTCGTCGGACAGCTCGGCGCGCACGATGGCGAAAATCGCATCCGAGACGCCATGCGCGCCCAGCTGGGTCAGGGCCTCGGTCCATTCGAGGATGGCGCGCTCCTTGGCGCTGAACAAGGTCGACTCGCGCCAGACGGTCACATGGTGCAGGCGCAGTTCGCGCTCGCCATGGATCTTCGCTTCCTTGACATGCATGTCGACGCAGAACGCACAGCCGTTGATCTGCGAAGCGCGCAGCGTGACCAGGTGCCCGTACTGCGCGAGAAATGGCTTCTTGTGCAGCAGGTTGTTGAACTCCATGTACTTCTGGGCAGCATCGGGAGAAGACTTGTAGTAGTCGAGGCGTTGGCTCATGGTCCGTTCCAGTCAAAATGAAAAATTGCCGATTTCAGGTGCCGGGATCGGCCGGTAAAGCGCCTGCAGGCGCCGTCCCGGTGACTCGGTTAAAGCAATTGTTGCGCTGCAATGGACTGGTCCGTGAGGGCCATGAATGGTGTTTTGGTCTGGGCCATATCGCGGTGCGCAGCTTCAGCGAACGTAGGTCAGCGGCAGGGCGGTGGTGAACTTGATTTCCTCCATGGCAAAGCTCGACGACACGTCCAGCAGCTGGGTGCCCGCGATCAGGCGCTTGTAGACCTTGTCGTAGGCCGCGATGTCGGGCACGACGACGCGCAGCAGGTAGTCGACATCGCCGCTCATGCGGTACAGCTCCACCACTTCGGTGATCGCCTGCACCGTGGCGTGAAACTGGTCGAACCATTCCTGGCTGTGGGTGCTGGTGCGCACGGCGACGAACACCGTGACGCTGACGTTGGCGTGATTGCGGTCCAGCAGCGCCACGTTGCGCGTGATCACGCCGGCGTCCTTGAGGCGCTGTATGCGCCGCCAGCACGACGTCTGCGACAGGCCCAGTTCGGCGGCCAGATCGGCCACTGGTGTATCGGCGTTCTGCTGGAGTTTTTCCAGCAGCTTGCAGTCGATGGAATCTATTTTCACTTTTTTGTTGGGATATGGAATTTCATCGCGCAATGATCTGAAATCAAGCGGTATTTTGCAAGTCCTATACGGAGCCGTTGGTGGAAAATTTTCCCCATGGAAATCTATCTCGACGCGAACGCCACCACGGCCGTCTTTCCCCCCGCCCGGCAGGCCGCGTTGGCCGTCATGGCCGACAGCTTCGGCAATCCCAGCAGCATTCATGGCAGCGGCCTCAAGGCGCGCGCCGTGGTCGATGGCGTGCGCGCCAGCGCGAGGCGGGTGCTCGATGCGCCCACCGGGCAGTTGTTCTTCACCAGCGGCGCGACTGAAGGCATACAGACCAGCGTGCTGTCGGCGCTGTGCGAATTGCGCCGCCGCCGCGACGCAGGTGAGCCCGCGGCCCAGGCACTGCTCTATGGCGCGACCGAGCACAAAGCGGTGCCGCAGGCGCTGCACCATTGGAATGGCCTGCTTGGGCTGAACCTGCCTGTGCTGCCGATTCCGGTGGACACCATGGGTCGCCATGACCTGGCCTGGCTGCGAGAACACGCGCCCACGGCGGGACTGGTCTGCACCATGGCCGCGAACAACGAGACCGGCGTCATCAGCGAGCTCGATGCCATTGCCGACATCCTGCGCGAAAGCCCGGCGCTGTGGCTGGTCGACGGCGTGCAGGCCCTGGGCAAGCTGCCGTTGAAGCTGATCGAGCGCGGCATTGATTACGCGCCGTTCTCGGGCCACAAGTTCTATGCGCCCAAGGGCATAGGCCTGCTGTATGTGCGTGACGGTGCGCCTTTCACGCCGCTGCTGACGGGCGGCGGCCAGGAGAGCGGGCTGCGCGGCGGCACCGAGAACATCGCGGGAATCGCCGCGCTGGGCGCGGTCCTGCGCTCGATGGAAGCCGGCAACGTGTTTCAGACGCCGGCGGCGCTGGCCGCGCACCGTGCCCAGCTGGTCGCGGCCTTGCGCGCGGCGTTTGCGGGCCTGGAGTTCAATGCGCCCGACGCGCTGAGCCTGCCGACCACTTTGAATTTCGCCGTGCGTGGCGTGAGCTCCCGCCTGCTGCTGGACCTGTTCGATGCCGCCGACCTGCGCGTCAGCGGCGGCTCGGCCTGCAGCGCCGCCAAGGCCGAGCCCAGCTATGTGCTGCAGGCCATGGGCCTGCCCGAATGGCAGACCCAGGCCGCGGTGCGCCTGTCTTTTGGTGCTTTGGACAGCCCGGAATTCATCGCCGCGGCCTGTGCACGCCTGCAGCGCTGCGGCGAGGTGCTGCGCGCGCGCGGCCTCAGTGGCGCGACGCCGGCCCAGGCCTATGCGCCGCCGCTGGATGCTTCGGCGGCGCTTGCCAGCCTGGCTGCGGCCGACGACCTGGCGGGCAGCATGGACGTGGTGCTCGACCAGCCGGCCGCGCTGGCCCTGCTGCAGGCCCAGGCGGGCGGCCTGTGGGTCGATGTGCGCGAAGCCTATGAGAGCGAGGTCCAGGTGCGGCGCGGGCTGCTCGCGAATGCGCAGGCCGTGCCGCTGTCGGCCTTGCTCTCGGCCGCGCCGCAATGGCTGGCGCTGGCGCCCCAGGTGCCGGTGGTGTTCTATTGCCGCAGCGGCAACCGCAGCGCCCAGGCCGCGCGCGCGCTGCGCCGCCTCGGACATGCGTCGGCCTGGAGTCTTGCGGGCGGTCTGGCGATGTGGAGCGAGCCGTCGCTCGAAAGTGCAGACGAGGGCCTGGCCACGGCGCGCTGACTTTCTCCAGCCCCAACGCAAAAAGCCCAAGTGATTGAATCACTTGGGCTTTTTGCATGCATTCCTGGTCGGGGTGAGAGGATTCGAACCTCCGGCCTCTACGTCCCGAACGTAGCGCTCTACCAGGCTAAGCTACACCCCGATACCGTCCTTCGCAGGCACGAAATCCGCAAGGGTTTCAAGTGCGTCTGTCGAGGAGTTGAGCGGCCAATTGTAGCAAATTTGCCGTGTGCAAATTGTCGGGAAGTTGGGCCAGGGCGTCGATTGCGCGCTGTGCTTCGGCATGCGCGGCGGCGCGCGCCACGTCGAGCGCGCCCGTGGCCTGCACGATGGCGATCACGGTCGCGAGCTGTTCGGTCGAGCCCTGTTCGATGGCTTCGCGCACGATGGCCGCCTGTTCTGGCGTGGCGCGCTGCATCGCGGCGATCAGCGGCAGCGTGCATTTGCCTTCGCGCAGATCGTCTCCGAGGTTCTTGCCCATTTCGGCGGTGTCGCCGGTGTAGTCGAGCACATCGTCGATGATCTGGAACGCCGTGCCCAGCGCCTGGCCATAGGTGGCGCAGGCCTCCTCGACGGCCGGGCTGCTGCCCGCGAGCACGGCGCCGAGCTGGGCGCTGGCTTCGAACAGCTTCGCGGTCTTGGAGCGGATCACCTGCAGATAGCCTTCTTCGTCGAGCGAGGCGTCGTGCATGTTCATCAGCTGCTGGACTTCGCCTTCGGCAATGATGTTCGTGGCATCCGAAAGGATCTGCAGCACGCGCGTGCTGCCCGCCGCGACCATCATCTGGAACGAGCGGGTGTGCAGGAAGTCGCCGACCAGCACGCTGGCCGGGTTGCCGAACGCTTCATTGGCCGTGGCGCGGCCGCGGCGCATGGTCGATTCATCGACCACGTCGTCGTGCAGCAGCGTCGCGGTGTGGATCAGCTCGACCACGGCTGCGAGGTTGAAGCGCTGGCTTTCCTCGTAGCCCAGGGCCTTGCAGATCATCAGCAGCAGCGCCGGGCGCAGCCGCTTGCCGCCGGCGGCAATGATGTACTGGGAAATCTGTGAGATCAGCGGAACACTGGTGTGCAGGCGGTCGGCGATGACGCTGTCCACCTCGCGCATGTCGTTGGCGATCAGGGAAAGGGGATTGGTGGGGGTGATAGCTGTGGTCAAAATGGTGGCCGCCATGTGAGCCTTGGATTATAGGAACTGTGGGCCCGAAATGAAGGCAGTGGGCGTTGGCTGCGGCAAACGGTCTGTGCGGACAAACCTGATGCACGAGAAATTCAGCCATGGTACAATCGCCGGCTCTGCGGAAATTCGTCTGCAGAACTCTCAATTAAAGAGGTCATACATGTACGCGGTCATAAAAACCGGCGGCAAGCAGTATCGCGTTGCTTCCGGCGAAAAAATCAAAGTAGAACAGATTGCTGCGGACGTAGGCCAGGAAATTGTGATCGATCAGGTTCTGGCAGTCGGCAACGGCACAGACATCAAGATCGGCGCACCCCTGGTGTCCGGCGCAACTGTGAAGGCAACTGTTGTTGCTCACGGTAAACACGACAAAGTGCACATCTTCAAGATGCGCCGTCGTAAGCACTATCAGAAGCGTCAGGGTCACCGTCAACAGTTCACTGAACTGCAGATCGTGGCAATCGTAGCTTAATAGGAGCTGAGTCATGGCACAGAAAAAAGGCGGCGGCTCTACGCGAAACGGGCGCGATTCCAAGCCCAAGATGCTCGGCGTGAAGGCTTTCGGCGGTGAGTTGATCACAGCTGGTTCCATCATCGTTCGCCAGCGCGGCACCAAGTTCCACCCCGGCGACAACGTCGGCGTGGGCAAGGACCACACGCTGTTTGCCTTGGTCGAGGGCCACGTGTCCTTCTCCACCAAGGGCGCACTGTCCAAGCACATGGTCAATGTGACGCCTGCATAAGGTTTGTCACTTCGACACGCAGCGAAGCCCCGACCTGTCGGGGCTTTGCTGTTTAGAGCGGCTAACAAAATCGTCGTCGCACGGTCTTCGGCACCTCGCCGGCCGCACCTTGCCGGCCGCACCTCGCTACAACTGCCTGGTTTTGTTAGCCGTTTTTAAGGGGTATTTTTGCCCTGCCCCGTTCGACGGGGCCTTATGCTTTTGCGTTGAGCGAAAGCACACTGTTTTGTAAACTGGATGCCTCATGAAGTTCGTCGATGAAGCTTATATTGACATTGCTGCCGGTGATGGCGGCAATGGCTGCGTCTCGTTTCGACACGAGAAGTACAAGGAATTCGGCGGCCCTAATGGGGGAGACGGCGGCCGCGGCGGCCATGTCTTCGCGGTGGCGGATTCCAACCTGAACACCCTGGTCGATTTCCGTTATGCGCGCCGGCACGAAGCCAAGCGTGGCGAGCACGGCATGGGTTCCGACATGTTCGGCGCCGCCGGCTACGACATCACCTTGCGCGTGCCCGTGGGAACGATCTTCTCCGACCAGGAAACCGGCGAAGTGCTCTATGAGCTGCTGACTCCGGGCGAAGTCGTGACCATCGCCAAGGGCGGTGACGGCGGCTTCGGCAACATGCGCTTCAAGAGCGCGATCAACCGCGCTCCGCGCCAGAAGACTCCTGGCTGGCCCGGCGAGCGCAAGAGCCTCAAGCTCGAGCTGAAGGTGCTGGCCGACGTGGGTCTGCTGGGCATGCCCAATGCCGGCAAGTCGACGCTGATCACGGCCGTGTCCAACGCGCGCCCCAAGATCGCCGACTATCCATTCACCACGCTGCACCCCAACCTGGGTGTGGTGCGCGTCGGTCCCGAGCAAAGCTTCGTGATCGCCGACATTCCCGGCCTGATCGAAGGCGCGTCCGAAGGCGCGGGCCTGGGCCATCTGTTCCTGCGCCATCTGCAACGCACGCGCTTGCTGCTGCATGTGGTCGACATGGCACCGTTTGACGATGCCGTCGATCCCGTGGCACAGGCCAAGGCGATCGTGGGCGAGCTCAAGAAGTACGACGCCGCGCTGTACGACAAGCCGCGCTGGCTGGTGCTCAACAAGCTCGACATGGTGCCGGTCGAAGAACGCGCGGCGCGCGTCAAGGACTTCGTCAAGCGCTTCAAGTGGAAGGGCCCGGTGTTCGAGATCTCGGCGCTGACGCGCGAAGGCTGCGAGCCGCTGATCAAGACCATCTTCCAGCATGTGCAGGCCCAGCAGCGCGCCGAGAACACGCCAGAGGAAATCGATCTGCGCTTCGTGGGCGATGCCCCGGCGGAAATCGATCCCCGCGACCCGCGCTTCGCGGGCGACGACGCCCAGTGAGAGTGCCGGGCAGGCTGCAAGGCCTGCCGGGCGAGAGGCCTGAGCGAGCTTCGGGCCATTGACTGACCAGCGCCTGTGGCCTGCGAGGCAGGCGCTCAAGAAAAACTGAACCATGGCTTCCAGTGTTTTGCGTGACGCACGTCGTATCGTCGTGAAAGTGGGCTCCAGCCTCGTGACCAACGAAGGCCGGGGTCTGGATGAAGAGGCGATCGCACAGTGGAGCCAGCAGCTCGCCGCCCTGGTGCGCGGCGATGCCGACGGCGTGCGCCGCGAAGTGGTCATGGTGTCCAGCGGCGCCATCGCCGAAGGCATGAAACGCCTGGGCTGGAAGACGCGTCCCAAGCAGGTGCACGAGCTGCAGGCGGCCGCGGCCGTGGGCCAGATGGGCCTGGCGCAGATGTACGAAACCAAGCTTCGCGAGCAGGGCGTGGGCAGTGCCCAGGTGCTGCTGACCCATGCCGACCTGGCCGACCGCGAACGCTACCTCAATGCCCGCACCACGCTGCTGACGCTGCTGGGCCTGGGCGTGGTGCCGGTCATCAACGAAAACGACACCGTCGTCAACGACGAAATCAAGTTCGGCGACAACGACACATTGGGCGCGCTGGTCGCGAACCTGGTCGATGCCGACGCGCTGGTCATACTGACCGATCAAAAAGGCCTGTACACGGCCGATCCGCGCAAGAACCCCGATGCCCGCTTCGTCGACGAAGCGCAGGCCGGCGACCTGGCGCTCGAAGCCATGGCCGGCGGCGCGGGCTCGAACATTGGCAGCGGCGGCATGATCACCAAGATCCTGGCCGCCAAGCGCGCCGCGGGCTCGGGTGCCTCCACGGTGATCGCCTGGGGTCGCGAGCCGAATGTGCTGGGCCGGCTGGTCGCGGGCGAAGCCATCGGCACCTTGCTGCTCGCGCAGACGCCGAAAAAGCAGGCGCGCAAGCAATGGATAGCCGACCATCTGCAGCTCAAGGGCGCGGTCAGCGTGGACCAGGGCGCGGCCGACAAGCTGCAGGAAGAAGGCAAGAGCCTGCTGCCTATCGGTATGACCGGCGTGGAAGGCAATTTCTCGCGCGGCGACGTGATTGCCGTGCGCAACCCGCAAGGCCTGGAGATTGCGCGCGGGCTGGCCAACTATGCGAGCGCCGAAGCACGGCTGCTGTGCCGCAAGAGCTCGGCCGAATTCGAACGCCTGCTGGGCTACAGCGCCGAATCGGAAATGATCCACCGCGACAATATGATTGTCTCGGGCCACTGAAAGCGAACGCCAGGCGGGGCCTGGCAGCGGTTTCAGGGGTGTTTGGTGCTGTCTGCGCCGGCGCGCTGGCTGGCGGCGGTCAGATCGGTCTGCGGATCGGGATCGAAGCTCGCGCCCGGTGGCAGTTCAAGCCCCGGATGCAGCAGTCCCAGGGTCGAGCGTGAAGGCAGCGCGGCCATCGACATTGCGCCGCCGTCTTGTTCGCGGTTGCGCATGCCGCTGCGCAGGTAGCGATTGCGCTGTTCCTGGCGCGGCAGATAGCGTGCGAGTTCGGTCAACGCCATTTCATAGACGCCACGTTTGAACTCGACCACGACTTCCAGCGGAACCCAGTAGTCATTCCAGCGCCAGGCATCGAATTCGGGATGGTCTGTGGCCCTGAGGTTCAGATCCCAATCGTGGCCCAGCAACTGCAGCAAATACCAGATCTGCTTTTGGCCTCGGTAATGCCCGCGCGCATCGCGTCGGATATACCGGTCAGGCACCTCGTAGCGCAACCAGTCCCGGGTTCGGGCGACCACGCGAACGTGGTCGGGCTTCAGACCCACCTCTTCGTGCAATTCTCGAAACATCGCCTGCTCAGGAGATTCCCCCCGGTCAATGCCGCCCTGCGGGAACTGCCAGCTGTGGGTGCGGATGCGTTTTCCCCAGAACACCTGGTTCTTGTGGTTGAGCAGGATGATGCCGACGTTCGGGCGAAATCCGTCCCGGTCAAGCATAATCGAACCCCAATTTTTTGAATTGCGTCCATTATGCATGGTGCCATGCCCCCGGCAAGCGCACCCGCCTGATTTCCGCTGTACTCTGCCCCCATGAAAGCCTCTCAATTCTTCATCTCCACCTTCAAAGAAGCTCCGGCCGACGCCGAAGTGGTCAGCCACAAGCTCATGATGCGTGCGGGCCTGATCAAACGCTTGGGTGCGGGTGTCTACAACTACATGCCCATGGGCCTGCGCGTGATCCGCAAGGTCGAAGCCATCGTGCGCGAAGAGATGAACCGCGCGGGTGCGGTCGAAATCTCCATGCCCGTCGTCCAGCCGGCCGAGCTGTGGCAGGAAACGGGCCGCTTCGAGAAGATGGGCCCCGAGCTGCTGCGCATCCAGGACCGCCACGGCCGTGACTTCGTGATCCAGCCGACCAGCGAGGAAGTGGTAACAGACATCGCGCGCCAGGAACTTCGCAGCCACAAGCAGTTACCCAAGAATCTCTACCAGATTCAGACCAAGTTCCGCGACGAGCGCCGCCCGCGCTTCGGCCTGATGCGGGGTCGCGAGTTCATCATGAAAGATGCCTACAGCTTCGACAAGAGCCGCGACGCGGCCCAACTGAGCTACCAGAACATGCGCCAGGCCTATCAGCAGATCTTCGATCGCTTCGGCCTGCGCTACCGCGCCGTGCGCGCCGACAGCGGTGCGATCGGTGGCGACCTGAGCGAAGAATTCCAGGTCATTGCCGCGACCGGTGAAGACGCGATCGTCTATTGCCCCGACAGCGATTACGCCGCCAACCTCGAGAAGGCCGAAGCGCTGGCGCCCACGGGTGAGCGCGGCGCTGCGACGCTGGCCCTCACCCAGACCGCGACGCCGGGCAAGAGCACCTGCGCCGATGTCGCCGAACTGCTGGGCGTGCCGCTCTCGACCACGGTGAAGTCGCTGGTGCTGGCCACCGACGTGCTCGACGACAAGGGCATCCTGGTCAAGAGCCAGGTCTGGCTGCTGCTGCTGCGCGGCGACCACGACATGAACGAGATCAAGGTCGCCAAGGTGCCCGGCCTCGACGCCGGCTTCCGCTTCGCGACCCAGGCCGAAATCGAGACCCACTTCGGTTGCAAGCCCGGCTACCTGGGCCCGCTGAACCTGTTGCAGCCCGTGAATGTGGTCGTCGACCGCGACGTGGCGCTCATGGCCGACTGGATCTGCGGCGCCAACGTCGAAGGCTTCCACATGATCGGCGTGAACTGGGGCCGTGACCTGCCCGAGCCGACCGTCGTTGCCGATCTGCGCAACGTCGTGGCCGGGGACGCTTCGCCGGACGGCAAGGGCGTTCTGGCCATCGAGCGCGGCATCGAAGTCGGCCATGTGTTCTACCTGGGCGACAAGTACTCCAAGGCCATGAACGCCACGTTCCTGGCCGACAACGGCAAGCCCGCGTTCTTCGAGATGGGTTGCTACGGCATTGGCGTGACGCGCCTGCCGGCCGCGGCCATCGAGCAGAACCACGACGAGCGCGGCATCATCTGGCCCGACGCGATCGCGCCGTTCACCGTGGTGCTGTGCCCCATCGGCATGGCGCGCAGCGAGGCCGTGCAGGCGACTGCCGGCGCGCTGTATGACGCGCTGCTGAAGCTCGGCGTGGACGTGATCATCGACGACCGCGACGAACGTCTGGGCGCGATGCTCGCCGACTGGGAGCTGATCGGCGTGCCGCACCGCGTGGTGATTTCCGACCGCGGCCTGAAAGAAGGCACGGTCGAGTACCAGCACCGCCGCGAGACCGAAGCCAGCAAGGTCGCGCAGGACGGCATCCTCGACCACCTCAAGGCGCGATTGGGCCTGTGATGCCCGCAGGCCGCACCGCAGCACCCTTGCCGCGGTCCGCGGCCGCGGGGCTGCGCCGGCGTGGCCTGCTGGCCGCGCTACCGGCCTCCTTGATGGTGTCGGCGCTGCCCGTGTATGCGGGCGGGCAGCTCGAAGAACCTCTGGCCGACTCGGTGCGCAGCGCGCTGCGCGCGGCGGTCGCCAGCTCCGAGCCGCCCGAGCTCGCATTTGCTTCCACCGAGGCCAAGCTGTCGTACCTGCGCTGGCTGGCCGCGATGAGCGACCGGCTCTATCGGCGCAAGGCCGATGCCCAGGTGCGGCGTGAATTCCTGCAGACCGTCTGGTACGAGTCGCGGCGCGCGGGCCTGGACGTGAGTCTGGTGCTGGGCCTGGTCGAAGTCGAAAGCGCGTTTCGCAAGTTCGCGATCTCCAGCGTGGGCGCGCGCGGCTACATGCAGATCATGCCGTTCTGGATGCGCGTGATCGGCGATGGCGACGCGGGCAAGCTGTTCCACATGCAGACCAACCTGCGCTTTGGCTGCGTGATCCTGCGCCACTACCTCGACCGCGAACGCGGCGACATGTTCATGGCGCTGGGCCGCTACAACGGCAGCCGCGGCAAGCCGCCCTATCCGAATGCGGTGTTCGCGGCGCAGCGCAAGTGGCTGTTCGATCCGGCGAGCCGGGCCTGATCAGACCGTGGCCGCGGCGGCGGGCGCGGGCGCCTCGGCATCGATGCGCGAGACCATCACCTGGTCGATGCGGTAGCTGTCGACGTCCAGCACTTCGAACTTGAAGCCGCCCCAGTTCACGCTGTCGGTGCGGCGCGGCACGCGGCGCAGCATGACCATCAGGAAACCGCCCAGGGTTTCGTATTCCTCGTCGTGCGGCAGCGAGTCGAGCGACAGCGCGCGCAGCACGTCTTCGACCGGCGTCACGCCGTCGATCAGCCAGGAGTTGGCATCGCGGCGCACGATCTGCTCTTCGTCGTCCATGTCGACCATGTCGCCCATGACCGTGCTCATCACGTCGTTGAGCGTGACCACGCCCACCACCAGGCTGTATTCGTTGAGGATGATCGCGAAATCTTCATGCACTTGGCGGAACTGGTCCAGCACTTCGGTCAGCGTGAGCCGGTCGGGAACGACCAGCGCCTTGTGCACCAGGGAGTCGTCGCGCAGCGAGATCGGCTGGTTGGTCAGCGCGCGCTGGAACAGGTCCTTGGCGTCGACATAGCCGATCACATGGTCGATGTCGCCTTCGCAGACCGGGTAGGTGGAGAACGGCTCGGCGGCGATGCGCAGCCGCACGACTTCCTCGGAGTCGTCGCGCAGGAAATAGGCGATGCGCTCGCGCTGGGTCATGGCCGAGGAGACAGTGCGCGAGTCGAGCTCGAACACGTTGGCGATCATCTGCTGCTCGCGCTGGCCCATCATGCCGGTGCGCGCGCCGGCTTCGGTCATCGCCAGGATGTCGTCGGAAGTGATGCGCTCATCGCGCTGCGTAGGCAGGTCGAGCACCTTGAAGAAGCCGTCGGTGGTGCGGCTGTAGAGCCAGACGATGGGCTTGAACAGCGTCATGAAAGTCTGCATGGGCCCGACCACGCGCAGCGCCACGGCTTCCGATTCGGCCATGCTCAGTCGCTTGGGGATCAGGTCGGCGAAGACGATGAACAGGGACGTGATGATGAAGAACGACGAAAGAAAGCCCAGCGTCGCGGCCGTGGTGGCTGAAACCCAAAGTTCGAACACGCGCGTGAAGTAAGGGCTGAAAGCACCTTCGCCGACGATACCGCCAAGAATGGCGATCGCGTTCTGCCCAATCTGTACCACCGTGAAATAGTAGCCGGGCTGATCCTGCATGCGCATCACGCGATCGGCGCGGGCATCGCCTTCATCGGCCATTTGTCGCAAGCGCAGACGCCGCGAGGCGGCCAGCGAGATTTCGGCCATCGAAAAGAAGGCACTGACGGCAATCAGCACGGCAATGGTGAACAGACTTTGGGAAACACTCATAGGCAAAAGAACGAAAAGCCGCGAAAAAGACCTCGCAGCAGGGCCATGGCAGCCATTGCATCATAAAAGATGCCAACTCCTTGAAGGAGGCGGCCGCACGCAAGAAAAAGTGCCGGGTGCCACCAGGCACCTGGCGGCAAAAAGCCGCCCGAAGGCGGCTTGATGAGGTGTCAGCGCAGGCTCAGGCCTTGTTGTCCAGAATCTGCTGGAGTTCGCCGGATTCGTACATCTCCATCATGATGTCCGAGCCGCCGATGAACTCGCCCTTGACGTACAGCTGGGGAATGGTGGGCCACTGGCTGTATTCCTTGATGCTCTGGCGGATTTCCTGGTCTTCGAGCACGTTCACCGTGGCGATGGTCTTGGTGTCGACACCGCAGGCCTTGAGGATTTGCAGCGCGCGGCCGGAAAAGCCGCACTGCGGGAAACTGGCGTTGCCCTTCATGAACAGCAGGATTTCGTTGTTCTTGACGAGGTCGTCGATGCGTTGGTGGGTAGTGCTCATGTTTGACTCCAAAAGGGGGGCGGCCGCGCATGCGGCATGGCTACACCCGTGATTATTTCACTGTCTGTTCAAATCCGTCATGCACCCGCCAGTGCAACGGGCAATGCCGGCCAGATCGTTGCGGCTTTGCACGGCGGAAAAGCCCGCGGCGCGCAGCAGATCCTGCACCGCAGGCGCCTGGTCCCAGCCGTGTTCGATCAACAGCCAGCCGCCTGGCGCCAGGTGGGCGGGCGATTGTTCGATGATCGCACGGATGTCGTCGAGGCCGTCGGCGCCGCTGGCCAGCGCCGACAGGGGCTCATGGGTCAGCGCCGCGAGGTGCGGGTCATCGGCGGCGATGTAGGGCGGGTTGGTGACGATGGCGTCGAAGCGCTGATCGGGCGCGAGCGCCTGCAGCCATGAGCCCTGGGCGAACTGCACGCCCAGGCCCAGGCTTTGCGCATTGCCCGCGGCCACGGCCAGTGCGTCGGCGCTCGCATCCACGGCCCAGACGCTGGCGTCGGGGCGCTGGCGCTGCAGCGCCAGCGCGATCGCGCCGCTGCCCGTTCCCAGGTCGACGATGCGCGGCGCAGTCCGGTCGGCCAGCACTTCGAGCGCCCAGTCGACCAGCGTTTCGGTGTCGGGCCGCGGGTCGAGAACGCGCGCGTCGATCTGCAGCGCCAGGCCGTAGAACTCCTTGCGTCCCGTGAGATACGCCACGGGTTCGCCCGCGAGCCGGCGCGCGGCGAGCGCGTCGAACGTCTGCTGCTGCTCGGGTGTGAGCGCGTCGGTGTCGTGCGTCAGCAGCCAGGCGCGGCCCGCGTCGGGGCGCCCGATGGCATGCAGCAGCAGCAGCTGCGCGTCTATGCGCGACAGGCCGGCCTGCTGGGCCTGGTGGAGGGCTTGCTGCAGCGTCATGGTCAGCCGTTGACCTCGAGTTCGGCGAGCTGTTCGGCTTCGCGCGCGTGCTGCAATGCCTGCAGCACATCGGTCATGTCGCCTTCCATGATGTACAGCAGCTTGTAGAGCGTGAGGTTGATGCGGTGGTCGGTGAAACGGCCCTGGGGGAAGTTGTAGGTGCGGATGCGATCGGAGCGGTCGCCGCTGCCTATCAGGCCCTTGCGCTGGGCGGCTTCCTTGGCCGCGCGTTCGCTGCGTTCCTTTTCCTGGATGCGCGCCTGCAGCACCTGCAATGCCTTGGCCTTGTTGGCGTGCTGGCTGCGGCCGTCCTGGCATTCGGCGACGATGCCCGTGGGCAAGTGAACCACGCGCACCGCGGAATCGGTCTTGTTGATGTGCTGGCCGCCGGCGCCGCTGGCGCGGAACGTGTCTATGCGCAGGTCGGCCGGGTTCAGCGTGATCACCTGGGCTTCATCGGGCTCGGGCATCACGGCCACGGTGCAGGCGCTGGTGTGGATACGGCCCTGGGTTTCGGTCGCGGGAACGCGCTGCACGCGGTGGCCGCCCGACTCGAAGCGCAGCTTGCCGTAGACCTGGTCGCCCGAGACATGCAGCACGATTTCCTTGTAGCCGCCGACTTCGTTCTCGTTGGCGCTCATGATCTCGACTTTCCAGCCCACGCTGTCGCAGTAGCGCGTGTACATGCGCGCCAGGTCGGCGGCAAACAGCGCCGACTCGTCACCGCCCGTGCCGGCGCGGATTTCGAGATAGGCGTCGCGCGCGTCGTCGGGGTCCTTGGGCAGCAGCAGGCGCTGCAACTCGTCTTCGAGCTGGGCCAGTTCGGCCGTGGCGCTGGCGATTTCTTCCTGTGCCATGTCGGCCATCTCGGGGTCGGCCTGCATTTCCTGGGCCTCGGCCAGGTCGGCTTCGCGCTGCACGAAGCGCGCGTAGCGGCCGGCGACGGCCGTGACTTCGGCATGTTCGCGCGAAATCTTCCGGTACTGGGCCATGTCGCTCATGATGTCTTCGCGCGACAGCAGGAAGTCGAGTTCCTCTAGGCGCTGGGCGAATCGTTGCAGCTGGCTGCGGAGAAAGTTTTGCATGGCGGGGAGCGGTTTGCGCTATGCCGGGCATAGCGGGAAAGAGGGCTGGGGAGCAATGCCGGCGCGCGGCCGGCGAGACGCAGCGCCCGGGCAGGCGCTTGTCCCAGGGGTCGCCGCTAGAGCGCGTTCTTGTCGCCCTGCGAGCGCAGGAACAGCCGCGAGACGGCTTGAACGGTCTGGGCGCGCTGCTCCGCGTCGCCCGAATGCAGTTCGGTCATGGTGCCGTGCAGCATCTTCTGCGTGAGCCCGCGCGACAGCGCTTCGAGCACGGCGTCCATGTCGTCGCCCTTGGCCAGGCGCTTCTTGGCGCGCGCGATTTCGGCGGCGCGCCAGACATTGGTCTGCTCGTGCAGTTGCTGGATCAGCGGCACGACGCCGCCTTGCGGGCTGCGCTGGTCCATCCAGTGCAGAAAGCTCTGCACGCCGGTGTCGATGATGGCTTCGGCCTGGGCCACGGCCGCCTGGCGATGCGCCTGAGCGGTCTGCACCACATGGGCCAGATCGTCGACGGTATAGAGATAGACGTCGCGCAGCGCCTTGACTTCGGGTTCTATGTCGCGCGGCACGGCCAGATCAACCATGAACATGGGGCGGTGCTTGCGCTTTTTCAACGCGCTCTCGACCGCGCCCAGGCCGATGATGGGCAGGCTCGATGCCGTGCAGCTGATCACTGCATCGTATTCGTGCAGGTGATCGGGCAGCTCGGACAGGCGCATCACGTCGGCGCCGAAGCGCGCGGCCAGCTTTTCGCCGCGCTCCATGGTGCGGTTGGCGATCGTGATGTGCTGGGGATTCTTGGCCGCGAAGTGCGTGGTCGCGAGTTCTATCATCTCGCCCGCACCGACGAACAGGATACGGATCTTGCCCAGGTCTTCGAACAGCTGGCCGGCCAGGCGCACGGCCGCGGCGGCCATGCTGATGCTGTGCTCGCCGATTTCGGTCGAGCTGCGCACTTCCTTGGCGACGGCAAAGCTGCGCTGGAACAGCTGGTTGAGCGTGGTGCCCAGCGCGCCCGCGGTTTCGGCGGCGCGCACGGCGTTCTTCATCTGGCCCAGGATCTGGGCTTCGCCCAGCACCATGGAGTCGAGGCCGCTGGCGACGCGGAACGCGTGGCGCGCGGCCAGGCCTTCTTCGAGCTGATAGGAGTGCGAGCGCAGCACTTCGGGGCTTACGCCGCCGCTGCGCGCGAGCCAGTCGAGCGTGTGGGCGATGGCCGGCGTATTGGCCGCGCAGTAGATTTCGGTGCGGTTGCAGGTAGACAGGATGGCGGTTTCGACGCCGTCGTGGCGGCCGCTGCTTGCCAGAGACTGGCGCAGGCCTTGCAGCGTCGGTGCGATCTGGTCGAGCGCAAACGCAAAACGACCCCGCAAATCAAGCGGAGCCGTGTGGTGGTTGATGCCTAAAGCCCAGACTGCCATAGACGCTCATTATAAAATTTATGCGCCGACTTGGCATCCTCTGCTTACATAAGCCTTGATTTAGGTCATCTGCCATGGGTTTTCCCGCCGCGCTCGCGCATCTGCTGAACTTTGTCGCCCCGGCCCTGGCGCTTGCGCTGGGCCTGGCCACGGCCGCGCGTTTCATTGTGCCCAAAGCAGCGCAAACCACTGGCTGGTGGATGCAGGTAGCTATCAATTTCGCTGTAGGTTGCGGCGTGCTGTTGGGCGGCCTGGTGTTGTTCAGCCACGATGGCAAGCTCGCGACCTATGCCGCGCTGGTGCTGTCATGTGCCTGTTGCCAGTGGGTTCTCTCGGGCGCCTGGCGGCGCTGAGGCGCTCGCCGATGCGGCCTGTTTGAGCAGCCATTCGCGGAAATCGAGCAGCGCCGGCGTGGGCGTGCGGCCCGCGGGCCGGCACAGGAAGTAGCCGCGCTCGATCTGCACGGCCTGGTCGATCGCGATCACGATGCGGCCCGCGGCCAGGTCGTCCTCGATCAGGCAACGCTGCACCACGGCCACGCCCATGCCGGCAATCACGGCCTGCACCAGCATGGACACCAGCTCGAAATCGGCGGCCGGCGCGGGCACTTCACCGCTGCCGCCGACATGCGCCCACCACTGGGCCCAGTTGCGCTGGTAGTTGGTGTGCGCGAGCAGCGGACGGCGCAGCAGGTCGGCGGGCGTGCGGATTGCGTTCGGGCCCTGCAGGTCCTGGGGGCGGCAGATGGGCACGAGTTCGCGCCCGACGATGTAGTCGGCCGCGATATGCGCGGGCCAGGG
>NZ_JAHCDD010000041.1 GCF_018413525.1 Acidovorax sp. CCYZU-2555 | reverse complement strand
GTTCGCCCTGAGCCTACCTCGCCGGCCGCGTCGAAGGGTGAACGGCCTGCGCTCCAGGCATGAGGGATGAAAGTCCGCTCCACCCCGCATTTTTTAGCGGCTAAAACGCGACCTCGGCACCCCCAATCCCAGATTCTCCCGCAGCGTCTCCCCCGCATACCCCTGGGGCAGATAGCCGCGCCGGCGCAGGATGGGCACCACCTGTTCGGCGAAATCGCCGAGACCGCCGGGCATGAACGGGGGAATGATGTTGAAGCCGTCGCCCGCGCCCGCGTCGAACAGATCGATCAGGCCCTGGGCCACCTGTTCGGCGTCGCCGACCAGTTCGATATGGCCGCGCATGCCGCCGAAGTAGCGCGCCGCGTCGGCCACCGTGAGTCGGCCGCGCGTGCGCAGGCGCGCCAGGATGGCCTCGACGCTGCGCTGGCCGTTGGCGGCGGCGACGAGTTCGGGAAGTTCGTCGTCAAAGCGCAGATGGGACAGATCAAGCCCCAGCTGGTTGCCCAGCACGAACAGCCCATGTTCCAGATCGATGCCTTCGTCCATCTGCCGCACCAGCGCGCGCGCCTGGGATTCGGTGGCGCCGATCACGGCAAGCACGCCGGGCATGACGATCACGTCGGCGGGCGCGCGGCCGAAGTCGGCGAGCGTGCCGTGGAAGCCGCGGCGAAACGCGACCGCGCCTTCAAGTGTTGACTGGCGCGTGAAGATCAGCTCGCCCACGCGCGCGCCCAGCTGCATGCCCGCGGCCGACGAGCCCGCCTGCACCAGCACCGGCTGGCCCTGCGGGCTGCGCGGCACGGGAATCGGGCCGCGCACCTGGTAATGCGTTCCCTGGTGGTTCAAGGCATGCACGCGCTGCGGGTCGACGAACTGCCCGCTGGCCTTGTCGCGGATGAAAGCGCCGTCGTCGAAGCTGTCCCACAGGCCGCGCACCACGTCGACAAACTCTTCGGCCAGCGCGTAGCGCTGGTCGTGCGGCGGCAGCGCGTGGTGGTTGAAGTTCTCGGAGACGCCGGCCGAATACGAAGTCACCACGTTCCAGCCCGCGCGGCCATTGCTGATCTGGTCCAGCGAGCCGATCTGGCGCGCGACGATGTACGGGGCGCTGTAGGTGGTCGACATGGTCGCGACCAGGCCCAAGCCCTGGGTCGTCGCCGCGACCGCCGACAGCAGGGCCACGGGATCGAGCCGGCGCAGGCGCGAGCCGCTTTCGCCCAGCGAAGTGTCCAGCGAATCGCCGAGAAAGAAGACATCGAAGCCCGCGGCCTGGGCGACGGCCGCCGCCTGGCGATGGGCTTCGAAGATGTTCGCGTGGCTCACGGCCTGGGGCAGACGCCAGCCCGCCGAGTGAAAGCCGTCGGTGAAATGAAAGTATCCGAGTTTGAGGAAATCTCTGCGTGTCTTGCCGGTCATGTGTCTTGCGCCCTGTACCGCTTCAAAAAATGGGAAGCTTGTCCCGAATTTGATATCGATACGCAAAATTGCGTGGCTTGTTTTTCGCATATGTTTATGCGCGCGCAGCGGTTTAAGGGAGCGCGGGAAATATATGATGCGTGCATCGAATCCCGTAAAAAATTCAGCATGCCCCTGCCCGACGGCCCCTTTGCAGACCCGCCCATAGACCGCCTCCAGGTCGTGGACATCGAAGAAGACCCCGCGCCCCAGGGCGAGCCCGCGCGCCCCACGCGCCGGCGCGGCCGCCCGCCGGGCTCCAAGGCGGCGATCGCCAGCGCGGGCTCGCGCATTTCGGCCAGCGAAACCTCGTTCATGCGCGCCGTGATCCAGGGCGTCGATGAAAAGCTCGCCGCCAATCGCTATCTGCTGCATCTGGGCAGCATGGACAGGCGCGCGGCAGCGGCCTACCGCGACCTGCTGGAGCGGCGCATCCATCTGGCGCTGCAGAATTTTCCCGATCGCGCCCAGGGCACGCGCGTCCTGGCGCAACTGCTGGCCCAGCCCCAGCCCACGCCCGAACTGCCCACGCTCGAAGAATTCGCCGAAGGCTTTGCCGAAGACATGTTCAGCGAAAAGGAGCTGATCGCGCTGTACCGCGAGCAGCTCGACGACCGCTTTGGCGAGCAAGGCCAGCGCGCCGGCCCCACGGCCGCCGAGATCCTGCGCGAAAAGCTCGAAGCCATCCATTGGGTCCAGGCCCATGTGGCCCAGCACCCCCAGCCCAACGACCCCACGGCGCTGTGGCTCGATGCCGCGATCGCCGCCAAGCTGCGCGTGCACGGCGTGCTGTCGCTGCGCGACGCCATAGGCTGGATCAACCTGCAGGGCCGGCGCTGGCATGCGCAGCTGCCCGGCGTGGGCCGCACGCGCGCCCAGCGCCTGCTGCTGTGGCTCAGCGACCACCAGCAGGCGATCGGCGTGCAGATCCACCACCGCATCGCGCAGGAGATGATCTACGCCGAGTTCGCGCCCGCGGCCCAGGCCACGCTGCTGCCCGCGCGCCTGGGCAGCGCAGCGCCCGAGATCTTCGGCGTGGTGCCGCTCGACGCCCTCGCCTGGCCGCTGGAATTGCTGGGCGACGAAGGGCTTTTTCGTTCGCACCGGCCCAACACCCTCAAGGCGCATACCGACCGCGAAGCCGTGCAGGCCTGGTTCGCGACGCTGTCGGAGAAATCGGCGGCGACGCAGGACAGCTACCGGCGCGCGGTCGAGCGGCTGGTGCTATGGGCGCTGGTCGAGCGCCGCACCATGCTGTCGTCGCTGGCGACAGAAGATTTCATCGCGTTCAAGGCCTTCCTGCGCGCGCCGCCCGCGCACTGGTGCCAGAAAGCGCCCGTGACCAAGGGCTCCGAAGACTGGCGCCCGCTGCGCGGGCCGCTGGCCGATCTGAGCATCCAGCAGACCATGAGCGCCATCGCCACCATGTACCGCGACTGGCATGCGAGCGGCTACCTCGACGCCAATGCCGTGGCCAGCGTGCGCGGCAGCAAGCGCAAGGACATGCAGATGGACGTGATGCGCTCGTTCTCCAACGAGGCGCTGCAGGCGATTCGCGCCACCTTGCAGGACATGACCGATGGCGCCGTCAAACGCCGGCTGCGCGCCGCCATCCTGCTGCTGCAGACCGCGGGCCTGCGCCGCGCCGAAGCCGTCAACATGACCTGGGGCCATATCGAGCGCGTGCGCCTGGACAACATGGAGTCCGACATCTGGGCGCTGCGCTTCGCGGGCAAGGGCAACCGCGAGCGCATGGTGCCGCTCAAGCCCGAAACGCTGCAGGCACTTGAAGTCCACTACCAGGACCGGCTCGCGCTGATCGAATCGGGCGCGCTCGCGAGCTACGCCGACATGGAAAAAAAGGACTGCCCGCTCTTGGGCGTGCTCGACGAGCGCCTGGCCCAGGGCAATGCGGGCACGCTGGGCGACCTGGCCTCGAACGCGCGCCGCGAAACCAACGCCACGGGCGCGCTGTCGGCCGCGCGCCTGCACGGCGTGCTGAAGAACTTCTTTCGCCAGGTGCAGCAGCAGCCGGGCGCGGGCGACACCGACTTTCTCAAGGCCTCGGCCCACTGGCTGCGCCACACTTTTGCCCACCAGTCGCTGCGCTCCAGCGGCAAGGACCTGGCCGTGGTGCAGCAGCTGCTGGGCCATGCCGACATTTCCACCACGGGCATCTATGTCAAGGCCGACATGGCGTCGCGCGTGGCCGCGGTGCTGGGGGTCGAGGCGGCGGTCTGAGACCGCAAGGCTCTCGCGCAGATTCAGCGATGCCACCCATAAAAGATTCAAGCTTGCTGCACGCTGACCGCGGCGATCAACGCGGCTAGAACTGCAACCCTTTCGCGCGCGCGCTCCAGAATCTCGAACGGAAAGTGCTGCTGATGGTAATGCGCATCTGTCTGATCTCCTGGCGCGTGCCGAAGCAGATCAGTTTTGCATCGGGGGGTGGCTGCTGGCGGGCGTCTGCCAAGAATGGCAAGCAAGGTCGCTTCGATGGCGGGGTTGGAAACGATAGTCTCGACCTTTTCCCTGCGCAGCCAAGTGAGTTCGGCCACCGTGAGCGGAATATCGGCGTCCAGCACGGCAACACGATGATCGAAATCGGCTGTCTTGGCAACCGACTTGAGCTTGTCGATCACGCCTTGTGGGCCATGCCCATGCGCATTGCGGATGCTGACCGACAATTGCATGCCACGCCGGTAGTAGAGATTCTTGAGATGGGCGACAAAAGCCTCCTCACACTCGCCTTCCACGACAATAAGGACGGTGCGGTTGGTCTTGCGCAGCGGTCGTTTCGCCATACACAAACCTCACAGCATAGGCACCGCGCCATAGGCCCCAGCCATGTACTTGGCGTAGAAGTTGTCGTCGGCCCGCACGCCCTCCATATCCGACAGGCGCCAGGCCTCACTGCGGCAACGCTCATTCTTTTCCACCAGCATGATCTGGCCCTTCTTGAGAAGATTGAGTATCTCCACGGAATGACTGGTGAAGATCAATTGCGCATTGTGCGGGTTGGTCTTGGCGCTGATGAATAGATTGAGAATGGGCTCGAGCATCAACGGATGCAAGTCGGATTCCAATTCGTCGAACATCACTGTGCCGCCTTCCGCCAGGATGGGTAGCAGGTCGGCAAGCATTACGAATGCCGCCTGCGTGCCACTGGATTCGAAAAACATGGGCAATCTCATCTCGCTTTGGCCATCGCTGTGAACGCCAAAAGGCACGAGCACTTCCTCTTCCTTGCCATCGCTCATGGTTTGCATGGTTTCTAGGCGCACATCCTTCAAACCGAAATCCCATTGGTTCAGCAATCTTGCCATGGAGGTCCTATATGTCTCGCTTTCAGCAAAAAATTTTGCGGCGCCAAGCACATCCGGAGCGCCTTGAAAACCCTTACGGCCAATGGCGGCCACATTGCTGTGCCGACGACTGAGCACGTCTACGACGGCATGTGCGGCTTCCACGCCAAACTGTTCGGCCAGAGAGATCAACGATGTCAGCGGCTTGACTTTTTCTGCCTGCTTCTGCGGTAAGCCGAAACCGCGCTGCTGAATGGATTCGGTGCCGCTGGCTTCATTCCAAGTCCGGCTGAAAAGGGTGCTGAAAGCGCGACTGGTCTTCAGCCGCAGGGATTCGGCTAGAACGCGTTCCCTGTTCAAAGCCAATGCATAGCGGTACAGCTTGCCGTAGGCCTCGAACTCCAACTCGAAATGGCTGGCATCACTGCTGTCCAGCGCGTGTGGTCTCACCGCCAGACTTTGATCGGGCGCCATGAAAAAGGAACTGGTGACAAACCCGCACACGAAATCCAGCGCCTTGATGATGTTGGTCTTGCCTGCACCGTTCGGACCGACGACGGCCAGCAGTTTGCTCAGTTGATGCTCGGTGGCAACAGATGAAAAACCACTCTCTTCGCCTTTTGAACGCGCATCGAGCACGAAAGATACTTCGGTTTCATCTGCAAAAGAGAAGAAATTCGAGAAGCGAAGTGTGTGAATCATTTTTCTCGCTTGTTTTCAACAATATTTTGTTGATTATGCGCCAACATGTGAGTTTTCGTCTATCCGGACTTCATTCCGCCTCAGTCATCGATGGCGTGAAGCTCGACTGCGCATCTGTCGGACTGGAGCCGAGGGGAAGTGAGAACAGTCCTTCCGGCGATACGCCATTAGGACGGCTAACACAACCCTTGCTACGTCGTTGCGTCGCCTTGTCGTGCTACTCGCACGGCCTGCGGCGCCGCGCCGCGCCTCGCCGGCCGCGCCTCGCCGGCCGCGCCTCGCAGCAACCGCAAATCTTCGATTTGCTGGGTCGTGCTAGCCACTCTTAATCTGTACGGCTGTACCATCCGCCGCACATATCTGCCTTGATTGATCACCGCCATGAAAGAGCTTCCCCTGCAACAGGTCCCCCCGCTGCTGCGCCGTGCGGCCAAGGAATTGATACTGCCGCGCTGGCGCCAGCTCCAGGCCGGCGACGCGCAGCAAAAATCGCCCGGCGAATGGGTCACGGTGGTCGACCAGGAAGTCGAGGCGCAACTCACCATCGCCTTGCAGGCGCTGCTGCCCGGCTCGACCGTCGTCGGCGAGGAGCAGTGCGCGGCAACGCCCGAACTGATGGAGCGCATAGACGAGGGGCTTGTGTGGCTGCTCGATCCCGTCGACGGCACGGGCAATTTCATCGCGGGAACCGGCCCCATTTCGGTGATGCTCGCGCTGCTGGAAAACGGCGAGACGCAGGCGAGCTGGATGCTGGAGCCGCTGAGCGGTGTCATGCACTGCGCAATCAAGGGCGGCGGGGCCTGGCGCGATGGCCAGCGTGTGTTCGCTGACGAAACTCGCCCGCTGCGAGGACAAGGCATAGTCAAGACGCGTTTCCTGCCCGAAGACTTTAAGCAGCACCTGGCGCGCACCGCGCCCGGCCAGGCATTCCAGGCCGGCAGCAATTGCGCGGGCGACGACTATCCGCAGGTGGTGCTGGCCGACAGCGAATTCGCGCTGTACTGGCGCGTTCTGCCCTGGGACCATGCGCCGGGAGCGCTGTTCGTGCGCGAAGCCGGCGGCGTGGTGGCCCGGCTTGATGGCAGCGCCTATCGACCGGGCGAGCAGAAGCCGGGCCTGCTGGTGGCGCGCAGCCAGGCGGCATGGGACCAGGCGCGCGCGTATTTTCCATAACAGATGTCGCCGCCCTGACCTCACCCCTTGCCACTCTCAAGTGTCGAGCGGCGCTGTTTCCTTGCCTCCCAGCTCGGCAAAGTTATTGATTCTTACCGCGCCGTCTGGAAAGCGGGCCACGATCTCCAGTTGTCCGCCCATTGCCTCGATATGGCTGCGCAGCGTGGAAAGATACATGTCCGTGCGCTTCTCCATCTTGGCGATGGCGGGTTGCTGTACGTTGAGTACATCTGCGAGCATTTTCTGCGACAGGCCGCGCGCCTGACGCAGTTCGTTGAGCGGCATTTCGGCAAGAATGGCCTGCGCCTTGGCATCGGCGCGGGCTTGCGACTCGGGCGACATTTGCTGGCGCAGTTTTGAAAATTTATTAGCCATCGATCAGCCCTTCCTTTCGAAGCTGCTCCAGGTGTTCATCGTAGAGTCGGTCAGCGATGGGAACGTGGACGTCGTACCACCGGTCGTGCCCCGTCTTGTCTCCGCCTATCAGCAAGATGGCCGCTCGCCGCGGGTCGAACGCATACAAGGTGCGCAACGGTCGGCCCTCATGCTGCGTGCGCAACTCACGCATGTGACCGTGTCGGGAACCGTTGATACCACTGCTGTGCGGAAACCCCAGCTGGGGACCACGCGCCTCCAGAAGCCGCACCGAAGCGTCCAGCGACTCCTGCTCTTCTTCAGACAAGCCCGCCCACCATAGGCCGAACTCATCGGTGTACTCGACATCCCATGTCATGGCGCCAGTATAGCCACGGCGATATATTCCGTCAAAGGAATAAACAGACCACCCATTGAGCCTTTGCCCCAAGGATCCGAATTGGCGCAAGCGCGGATACCCGACAGCAAGCTGCCGCTGCTTGAAAATTCAAATAATTTGTTATGTTATAACGTACTAAAGCAAAAATTCATCGACCAGTCCACAGGCTTTTCGAAGCCCATTTTTTCAAGAACACCACAATGCCCACCCCCACCCTGCTCCCCAAGAAACTCCCCGTCACCGTGCTCTCCGGCTTTCTCGGTGCGGGCAAGACCACGCTGCTCAATCACATCCTTAACAACCGCGAAGGCCGGCGCGTGGCGGTGATCGTCAACGACATGAGCGAGGTCAACATCGACGCCGCGCTGGTGCGCGCCGGCGGCGCCGAGCTGTCGCGCACCGACGAGAAGCTGGTCGAAATGAGCAACGGCTGCATCTGCTGCACCTTGCGCGAGGACCTGTTGATCGAGGTGGACCGGCTCGCGCGCGACGGCCGCTTCGATCAGCTGGTGATCGAGTCCACGGGCATTTCCGAGCCCCTGCCCGTGGCCGAGACCTTCACCTTCGAAGGCGAGGACGGCCGCAGCCTGGGCGAAGTCGCAAGGCTGGACACCATGGTGACCGTGGTCGATGCCTGCAACTTCCTGCGCGACTACAGCTCGCGCGACAGCCTGCGCTCGCGCGGCGAGTCGATGGGCGAGGAAGACCAGCGCACGGTGGTCGATCTGCTGATCGAGCAGATCGAGTTCTGCGACGTGCTGGTGCTCAACAAGCTCGATCTGGTGAGCGCCGAAGAGCGCGCGCGCCTGCTTGCCATTTTGCAAAGCCTCAACCCGCGCGCGCGCATCGAGCTGGCCGAGTTCGGCAAGGTGGCGCTGGAGCGCGTGCTGGACACCGGTCTGTTCGACTTCGAGGCCGCGTCGCGCGCGCCGGGCTGGCTGCAGCAGCTGCGCGGAACGCATATTCCCGAGACCGAGGAGTACGGCATTGGCAGCTTTGTCTACCGGGCACGCCGGCCGTTCCACCCGCAGCGTTTCCATGCGCTGGTCGAAAGCGAATGGCCGGGCGTGGTGCGCTCCAAGGGCTTTTTCTGGCTCGCGAGCCATCCGTCACTCGCGGGTTCGTGGTCCCAGGCCGGCGCCGTCGCGCGCCATGGCCCGGCGGGCACCTGGTGGGCGGCCGTTCCCGAAACGGACTGGCCCGAGGATGCACAGGCCGTGGCGCTGATACGCGACAAATGGGACCAGCGCACGGGCGACGCGCGCCAGGAACTGGTGCTGATCGGCATCGACATGGACGAAGCCGCGCTGCGCGCGCGCCTGGACCATTGCCTGCTGACCGATGAAGAGATGGCCTGCGGCGCGCAAGTCTGGACGACCTGGCCGACGCCGTTTGCCGACTGGGCGTGATGGCGTGAGCTCGGCGCTTGCCCTTAGAATCCCGTTCGTTGGTGCTCGCGGCGTGGTTCACATGCCGCAGTTCAACGGGAAGCAGGAGGACCCACAAGCCCCCAGCCGCTGAGATCCAGCGCTGGCGCGCCCACCGGTCTGGCCTGCGCTGCCCCCGCAACGGTCAAACGGACGAAAGCGCCCCGGCGCTTTCAGCATCCCTCCACATAGCCACTGGACGCCTTGAACAAGCGTCTGGGAAGGCGATGGATGCAGTGCCGCCAGCCCGGATACCGGCCAACAAAGTGACAGCGCTGCCGCGCAAACGGGCGGCGCTGTCGTAACGCCCAGACGCCGGCGGGGATGCCGGCCAGGGCTGCATTTTTCGATTGCCTATTTCCATGAAGCCCGTTCTTCGTGTGCGCCTTGCTGCGCTCCCGTTCGCCCTTGCGGCCGCCTATCCCTGCGTTTCCGCGCACGCCCAAGGCGTGCCAGCCCTCGAAGCAATCACCGTCACCGAGGAACGCGGCGTCGCCACGCCGCTGGTGCAGAAATCGACGGCCGGCAGCCGGCTCGAACTCACGCCGTTCGAAACCCCGGCCAGCCTGGCCATCGTCACCGGCGAGCTGATCCGCGCGCTGGGCACGACCTCGGTGATCGACGCCAAGACGCTGGCCCCGGGCATGAGCTCGGCCAACAGCCCGGGCAATGGCGGCAATGTGCTCAGCGCGCGCGGCTTCACGGGCGTCAATTCGGTCAAGCAGCTCTACAACGGGCTGGAACTGTCGAATGCGGGCGGCGTGGTGAGCTTTCCTTTCGATCCCTGGAACGTGGAGCGCATCGAGGCGCTCTATGGCCCGGCCTCGGTGCTGTATGGCGCGGGCTCGATCGGCGGCGCGGTCAACGTGGTCAGCAAGCGGCCCAACCCCACCGAGTCCTCGCATGAAGTCGGCCTGGGCGTCGGCGGCGACAACTCCTGGCACCGCGCGCTGAGCAGCACCGGGCCGCTGGGCCATGGCTTTTCCTACCGCGTGGACCTGAGCCACCGCAGCTCGGACAACTGGGTGGACCGCGGCGAGTCGGAAACGCTGGCCGCCTCGGCTTCGCTGCGCTACGACGTGTCGCCCCAGCTGAACTTCATTCTCGCGGCCGACTACGGCCGGCAAAAGCCCATGCACTACCTGGGCACGCCGGTGTTCAACGGCGCGCCCGTGGCCGGCACGGAAACCAAGAACTACAACATCGCCGACAGCGACCTGTACTTCCAGGACCGCTGGGTCACGCTGGACACGCAGTGGCAGCCTTCGGCCGATGTGAGCGTGCACAACACGCTCTACAGCCTGGAGCACAACCGCCGCTACCGCGACGTGACCGTGTTCACCTATCTGCCCGCCACCTCGGCCGTGCGCCGCACCAGCTACCGCGACATCTCGTACTCGCGCCAGACCCAGGAAGGCATCAACACCTATGCCAAGTTCCAGGGCCGGCTCGGCGGCATGAAGAACCAGTTTCTCGCGGGCTTCCAGCTCGAGCGCAGCTACTACGACCGCTTCGACAACAACCGCGGCGGCAGCTCCACGGTCGATGCGTTCAATCCCGTGCCGGGCCGCTACCGCGATGCCTGGCAGGGCGAATCGATTCCCATGTATTACCTCGATCTGGAACGCACGGGCGTGTTCTTCGAGAACCACCTGACGCTCAGCGAGCGCTGGTCCGTGGTCGCGGGCCTGCGCCACGACCGCTACAGCACCGAACGCGAAGACCGCCAGTCGAACAAGATCACCAACGGCAAGGTCAGCGGAACGAGCGCCAGCCTGGGCGTGGTCTTCAATCCCGTGCCCGACGTGGCGCTCTACGGCCAGGTCGCCACGGCCCAGGACCCGGTGACTTCGCTGGCCAGCATTGGCGCCAACCAGCACGGCTTCGGCCTGTCCGCGGGCCGGCAGGTCGAAGTGGGCTTGAAGCAAAGCCTCTGGGGCGGACGCTTCGACTGGACGCTCGCGGCCTATCACCTGGTCAAGAAAGACCTGCTGACCGCCAATCTCGCGAATCCCACCCTCCAGGAGCAGGTGGGCCAGCAGTCGTCGCGCGGCATCGAGGCCTCGGCGTCGACGCGCCTGGGCGCCTGGCGCCTGGAGATCAACGGCACGCTGCTGGACCCCAAGTTCGACGACTTCTCGGCCCAGGTCGGCGGCGCCGCGCGCCAGCTCGCGGGCAATGTGCCCATGACCGTGCCCAAGCGCAGCGCGAACCTCGCCGCGTTCTGGAACTTCGCGCCCGACTGGAGCGCGCGCACTGCGCTGCAATACGTGGGCCAGCGTTACGTGAACAACACCAATACCGCCTCGCTGCCCTCGTACACCGTGGTCAACGCGGGCATCAACTGGCGCGCGACCAAGGGCATGACATTGGACCTGCGCCTGGACAATGTGTTCGACAAGAGCTATGCCACGCAGGGCTCGGAAGTGCAGTGGATCCTGGGCCGGCCGCGCACGCTGTGGCTGACCGGTGTGTATGCGTTCTGAGGGCCGGCGCCAGGCGCTGCTGCGCGGCTTGGCGGGCGCGGCCGGTCTTGCCGGTTTCGGCACGGCACGCGCGGCCACGCAGATCACCGACGATCTGGGCCGCAGCGTGGCCGTCACGCTGCCGCTCAAGCGCGTGGTGGTGTTCAACCGCTACACGACCGAGTTCATTCGCGCGATAGGCGCGATGCCGGCCGTGGTCGGCGTGGACTTCGACGGCAGGCAGTACCCCGACTACTGGCCCGGCGTGACGCCGGCCATGCGTGCGGGCAGCGGCCAATCGAGCGTCAATTACGAAGCCATTGTGGGCATGCAGGCCGACGCGGTCTTCATGCCGCGCAACAGCGACTGGAAGAAGGCCGCGCAGGTGCTGCAGGGCTTCGGCATTCCCGTGATCGTGGTGACCGGCTGGGACCTGCTCAAGCACGAGTGGAATGTCACGCTGCTGGGCCGGCTGTTCGCCCAGCAGCAGCGCGCCGCGCGGCTCAACGCGTTCTATCGCCACTGGCACGATACCTTGCGCAGCCGGCTGCAGGGCGTGGTACCGAAGCGTGTGTATTTCGAGGAAGTGGGCCTGTACAAGACCGCGCTGCAGGGCTCGGGCTGGCACGACATGATCGAGGCCGGCGGCGGGCGCAATGTGTTCGGCGACATCCAGCTGCCCGGCGGCGTCTCGCCGCGCGGCAATGTGCAGAACTTCGAAGTCGACCCCGAAGAGGTGCAGGCGCGCCGCCCCGAAGCCGTGATCAAGCTGCAGCCCGGACAGTACCTGCCGCACCCGCGCGCGTTCTCGGCCGACGTGCTGGGCCGGCTCGCAGCGCGGCCCGGCCTGCAGGGCACGCCCGCGCTGCGCGACGCGCAGATCTTTCATCTGAGCTATTACCTCGCCTCGGGCTGCTCCAAGATCACGGGTGCGCTGCAGATCGCGCAGTGGCTGCACCCCGAACGCATGGCGGGAATCGACCCGCAGGCCGTGATGGGCCAGTGGCTGCAGGAATTCCAGGGCGTGCCCGCGCAGCGCGGCTACTGGCAGTCGCTGGACAGCCTCAAGGAGCGTGCATGAACGCGGCCGAACTGCCGCAGGCCCTGCGCCGGCTGCGCGCCAGCCGCTGGCGCGTGGCGCTGCTGGCGATAGGCTCACTGACGCTGGCGGTGCTGGCCTCGCTGAGCCTGGGCGTGCAGTCGCAGTCCATGGCCACGGTAGCGCAACAGCTGCTGTCGCTGCTGCCCGGCCTCGACGCCTGGGCCATCGACGGCCCGCAGCGCAATGTGCTGCTGCAGCTGCGCCTGCCACGCACCGCCATGGCCCTGGTCTGCGGCGCGGGCCTGGCCATGGCCGGCGTCGCCATGCAGGGCATCACGCGCAACCCGCTGGTGAGCCCCTACACGCTGGGCATTTCGCCGGCCGCGGCGTTTGGCGCGTCTATCGCCATTTTGCTCGGCTGGAACCATCTTCCGGGTATGGGCGTGTGGTGGACCGTGGGCCTGGCGTTTGCCGCGGCCATGGTCTGCGCTGCCGCCGTGCTCGCGCTGGCCTCGCTGCGCGGCGTCAACGCCATGGTGCTGGTGCTGGCCGGCGTGGCCTTCACCTATCTGTTCGGCGCGCTCACCGCGACGCTGCAGTTCTTCGCCAGCGAGCAGCAGCTCGCGGCCATCGTGCACTGGACCTTCGGCTCGCTCAACGGCCGCACCTGGCATGAGGTGGCCGTGGCCGGCGCCGTGTGCCTGGTCTGCACGCCCGTGATGTTGGCGCATGCGGGCGCGCTCAATGCGTTCAGCGCGGGCGGCGACGATGTGGCGGCGTCGCTGGGCGTGGCCGTGGCGCGCGCGCGCATCGCGATCACGCTGGCCGCCGTGCTCAGCAGCGCGGCCATCGTGAGCTTCACGGGCGTGATCGGCTTCGTGGGCCTGGTCGCGCCGCATATCGCGCGCCTGCTGATAGGCGGCGACCACCGCGCGCTGCTGCCGTTCGCGGCCGTGGTCGGCGCGCTGCTGGTACTGCTCGCCGACATGGCCGGACGGCTGCTGTTCGCGCCGGTGATGGTGCCCGTGGGCATCGTCGTCGCCTTCCTGGGGGTGCCCTTGTTCCTGCACCTGCTGCTCACGCGGCGCAACGAGATGTCGTCATGAGCCCAGCCCTTCTCCTGCAGGCCACGGCATTGCGCAGCCGCTATGGCGGGCGCGCATCGACCGAAGTGCTGCGCGGCGTCGATTTCACGCTCGCGCCGGGCGAAGTGCTGGGCCTGGTCGGGCCCAACGGCTCGGGCAAGAGTTCGCTGCTCAAGTGCCTCGCGGGCCTGCGGCCGTTGAGCGGCGGCCATCTGCTGCTCGAAGGCCGCTCGCTGGCCGGCTACGCGCGCCAGGAAATGGCGCGCGCCATCGCCTATGTGCCCCAGCACACGGGCCCCAGCATGTCGCTGCGCGTGATCGACATGGTGCTGCTGGGCCGGCTGCCCCACCGCGGCCGCGGCACGGCGCAGCAGGACCAGGCGATCGCGCTGGCCGCGATAGAGCGCCTGGCGCTGCAGCCGCTGGCACTGCGCCATTTCAGCGATCTGAGCGGCGGCGAACGCCAGCGCGTGCTGATGGCGCGCGCGCTGGCCCAGCAGGGCCGGCTGCTGCTGCTCGATGAACCCACCAGCGACCTGGACCTGCGCCACCAGCTCGCGACGCTGCAGACCGTGCACGAACTGTCGCGCCAGCGCGGCGTGGGCGCGGTGATCGCCATCCATGATCTCGCGCTGGCCGCGCGCTTTTGCGACCGGCTGCTGATGCTGCGCGCCGGCGCCGTGCTGGCTGCAGGAACGCCGCAGCAGGCGCTCACTCCCGACAACGTCGAAGCGCTGTTTGGCGTCAGCGCACGCATAGGCCACGATGGCGGTCTGCCCTATGTCATTCCGATTTCCGCCCCGACCCGCGAAAACGAGGCCGCATGAACACCACCACTCCACGACACGCCGCCATCCTGCTGGCCAAGGCCTCGATCACGGGCGCGTCCGAACGCGAAATGGCGCAGCTCGCCCAGCGCACCCAGGCCGCGCTGGGAGAGCGCTTCAGCACGGTCGTGCATGCGTTCAACGAACAAGGCAGTCCCAGCCTGCGCGAAGCGCTGGATCTGCTGACGGCGCAAAAGGCCGACGACATCACCATCGTGCCCTTGCTGCTGCCCATGGAGCCGGGCTTTCGCACCTGGATCACGGGCGCGGTACAGCGCTGGCGGCGCGGCGCCCAAGGCGCGCTGCCCGCGGTGCACCTGAGCACTCCACCTGAGGACAGCCTGGCCATCGATGCGCTGGTGCAAGGCCTGCTGCAGCAGACGCCGGCCACGGTCGATGCGCCCGCGGCCGCCCTGCCCGCGGGCTCGGCGATTCCGCCGCAGCTGCGCCGCGTGCTGGTGTGCCAGGGCGGGCCTTGCAACCATGCGGGCGCGGCCCAGGTCTGGGGCCATCTGCGCAACGAACAAAAGCGGCTGGACCTGCGCAATGCGGGCGCGGGCATGATGAGCGCGCGCACCAGCTGCCTCGGGCCTTGCAACCTGGGGCCCGTGGTGCAGGTGTTTCCCGAAGGCACCTGGTACGGCGGCGTCGATGCAGCCGGCGTGGACCGCATCATCGCTGCGCACCTGCTGGGCGGCGAGATCGTCGCCGATCTGGCCTATGCGCCGCAGCCGGGCAAGCAGACGCTGCGCTGAGCGCCGGCCTCAGTCCGGCGCGCGGCTGTCGATGACGGTGAAATGCTCCACATGCGGCGGCTGCGCGAAGAACGGACCGATGAGGGTGCGCCATTCGGTGAAGGCCGGCGACTCGCGAAAGCCCACCGTGTGGTCTTCGAGCGTCGCCCAATGCACGGTCAGCACATAACGGCCCGGGGTCTCGATGCAGGCCAGCACGCTGTGGCCGCCGTAGCCCTTGGCTTTAGACAGCACGTTGGCCACGGCGTTCTTCAGCACCGGGCCAAAGGCTTGGTGCTTTGCGGGATCGATCTTGAAATCCACCACTTCGACAATCATCGGTATCTCCAATAGAAGGAAAATCCCGGCCTGAACCGCAGGCCGGGCAGCGCCTTGCACTGTACGGGAAAATGCAATGTGCGCTCGGTGTGACGCAGCGCTAGCATTCACTCATGCGTCCCGTACCGCGCGCACCTGGACGCAACTTTCTGGCGGCGCCGACCGACAGCTGCGCAGCCAGTAGGCCTGCAGCTGCCGGGTCGTCTTCAGCGCATCTTCATGGGTCATGCGTCGATTGTGCTTGATCGCACGGCTGGCGTATCCTGCTCCCTCATCGACAAGGACCTTGCCATGCACACGCTACCGATTTGTCTTTCGCGCTCCCGGCGTGTGCTGCTGGCCGGCTGCCTGGCGGGCGCCGCGCTGCTGGGCGCCTGCACCAGCACCCAGCCACCGCCCGGCGTCGAAGCCGTGAGCCCGTTCGATCTGCAGCGCTACCAGGGGCGCTGGTACGAGATCGCGCGGCTGGACCATTCGTTCGAGCGCGGCCTGAGCAATGTGTCCGCCACCTATACGCCCCAGACCGACGGCAGCGTGCAGGTGCTCAACCGCGGTTATTCGGCGGAAAAAGGCGAATGGAGCGAAGCCATAGGCAAGGCCAAGTTCACCGGCGCGCCCACGACCGGCTCGCTCAAGGTTTCGTTCTTCGGCCCGTTCTACGGCGGCTACCATGTGGTCTCGCTGGACAGCGACTACCGCTGGGCCCTGGTGGTCGGTGCCGACCTGGGCTATGCCTGGATTCTGGCGCGCGACAAGACGCTCGATACCGATACCCGGACCGCGCTGCTGGCGCGCGCCAAGGCCTTGGGCGTGGACACCGATGCGCTGATCTGGGTGAAGCACCAAGACGTCAAACCGAATGCCCAATAGCCGACGGGACGGGATGGGCGCGCCGGCCCATACGCTGCGCCTGGTACTGGGCGACCAGCTCAACCCCGGCCACAGCTGGTGGCAGCATGTCGATCCAGAGGTGGTCTATGTGCTGATGGAAGTGCGCCAGGAAACCGACTATGTGCTGCACCACGCGCAGAAGATCCTGGCGATCTTTGCGGCCATGCGCGATTTTGCGCGGCAGTTGCGCGCCGCAGGCCACCGCGTGCGCTATGTGGCACTGGACAACGCCAGCAACCGCCAGTCGATTACCGACAACCTGGCCGCGCTGGCAGCGCACCATGGCGCCCGTAACGTGCAATGGCAGCAGCCCGACGAATGGCGCCTGGATGCCCAATTGCAGGCCTGGGCCGCAAGCCCGTCCCAAGCCCTGAACTGCGAGGCCGTCGACAGCGAGCACTTCCTGAGCACCCGCGATGAACTGGCGACACTGATGCGCGGGCGCCCGCAATGGCTGATGGAGCATTTCTACCGCCACATGCGCCGCCGCCATCAACTGCTGCTGGACGCGCGCGGCGAGCCCGAAGGCGGGCAATGGAATTACGACCACGACAATCGCAAGCCCTGGCCCGGCACGCCGCCCGAACCCGCCGACTGGCGCCCGCAGCACGACCACAGCGCCTTGTGGGAGATGCTGCAAGCCGCGGGCGTGGCCAGCTTCGGCAGCCCCCAGGCTTTCGCCTTTCGCTGGCCGCTCAATCGCGCCGAAGCCCTGGCCTGCCTCGACGCCTTCCTCGGCACCGCCCTGCCCCACTTCGGCGACTACGAGGACGCGATGGCCAGCCAGGCCCCCCGACTGTTCCATTCCCTGCTGTCATTTGCGCTGAATGTGAAGATGCTGCACCCGCTCGAAGTGCTGCAGCGGGCTGAAGCCGCCTGGCGCGCGGGCCTGGCGCCGCTGGCCGCGGTCGAAGGTTTCGTGCGCCAGATCCTGGGCTGGCGCGAATATGTGCGCGGCATCTACTGGGCGCACATGCCCGGCTACGAAACCCGCAACGCGCTGGAACACCACCAGGCGCTGCCGTCCTGGTTCTGGAGCGGCCAGACGCGCATGCGCTGCCTGCACCTGGCCATCACGCAATCGCTGCAGACCGCCCATGCCCACCATATCCAGCGGTTGATGGTGATAGGCAACTTTGCGCTGCTGGCCGGGCTGGACCCGCAGGCGCTGCACCGCTGGTACCTGGGCGTCTACATCGATGCCTTCGAATGGGTGGAACTGCCCAACACGCTGGGCATGAGCCAGCGCGCCGATGGCGGCATCATCGCCACCAAGCCCTATGTCAGCAGCGGTGCCTACCTGCAGCGCATGGGCGATTACTGCCAGGGCTGTGCCTACGACTACCGCCAGAAGACCGGCGCGCGCGCCTGCCCCTTCAACGCGCTGTACTGGGACTTCTTCGCCCGCCATGCACCGGCGCTGGAAGACAACCACCGTCTGGCCATGGTGTACCGCCAATGGCGCAAGATGCCGCAATACCAGCAGACTGCATTGCGTGACCAGGCACAGCAGCTGCGTGAGCGCCTGGAAACCCTTTGAACGCCGGAGAAGCCCACGCCATGCAATCCCTTCCCCACGGCTACCGCGCGCTGGTGATAGGTGCCTCGGGCGCCATAGGCGGCGCGATCGCCGAGCAGCTGCGCGCAGATCCGCGCTGCGCCGTGGTGTGTACGCTCGCGCGCGACACCGTGCCGCGCATCGATTTCTCCGCGCCCGACAGCATCGCCGAGGCCGCGCAGGCATTGCAGTCCCAGGGCCCCTGGCAGCTGATCGTCATCGCCACCGGCATGCTGCAAGGCACTACCGGAGGCCCCGAAAAGCGCCTTGCCGATCTGCGTGCCGAACACCTTGCCGCGAGCTTTGCGATCAACGCCATGGGCCCCGCACTGGCGCTCGCGCATTTCACGCCGCAGCTCGCGCGCGGCCAGCGCTGTCTGTGCGCGGTGCTGTCGGCCAAGGTGGGCAGCATAGGCGACAACCGCCTGGGCGGCTGGTACAGCTACCGCGCCGCCAAGGCCGCGCTGAACATGCTGCTCAAGACCGCGGCCATTGAGCTGGCGCGCACCCATCCCCAGGCCGTGCTCGCCGCGCTGCATCCGGGCACCGTGGACTCCGCCTTGTCCGCGCCGTTTCGCGGCGCGCAGATCGGCCGGCCCGCGCAGCATGCGGCGCGCGATCTGCTGGCCGTGCTCGACGGCCTGCAGGCCGAAGACAGCGGCGGCTTGTGGGCCTACGACGGCCAGCGCCTGCCGTGGTGAGGCCGCGCCCTTCAACCCACTCTCCAAGGAAAACTCCCCATGCGCATTCTGCTGACCGGCGGTACGGGCCTGATAGGCCGGGCCCTTTGCGAACACTGGCAGCGCCAGGGCCATGAACTGTTTGTCTGGAGCCGCAGGCCGCAGCAGGTGGCGGCGCTGTGCAGCGGCGCGCGCGGCGTGGCGCAGCTGCAGCAGCTCGAAGGCCTGCCGCCCATGGACGCCGTGGTCAACCTCGCGGGCGCGCCGATTGCCGACCGACCCTGGACCAAGGCCAGGCGCGAGCTGCTGTGGCGCAGCCGCGTCGATCTGACGCGCGAACTGGTCGAATGGCTGGGCCGCCAGCCCGTGCGGCCGCGCGTGCTGTTGTCGGGCTCGGCCACGGGCTGGTATGGCGACGGCGGCGACCAGCCGCTCGACGAACACAGCGCCGCAACGCAGCCCGATTTCGGCAGCCGCCTGTGCGCCGCCTGGGAGCAGGAAGCCGAGCACGCGCGCCAATGGGGCCTGCGCGTGCTGCTGCTGCGCACCGCCCCGGTGTTCGCGCCGCAAGGCGGCGTGCTGGGCCGGCTGCTGCCGCCGTTCCGGCTGGGTTTGGGCGGCCGGCTGGGCAGCGGCCGGCAATGGATGCCCTGGATCCATATCGACGACCAGGTGGCGCTGATCGACCACCTGCTGCGCAGCGATGACTGCAGCGGCATCTTCAACGCCTGCGCGCCCGCACCGGTACGCAACCTCGACTTCACCCAGGCGCTGGCACACGCGCTGCACCGCCCCGCGGTACTGCCCGCGCCGGCCTGGGCGCTGCGCCTGGCGCTGGGCGAGATGTCGGTGCTGCTGCTGGGCGGCCAGCGGCTGTCGCCGCGGCGCACCCAGGCCACGGGCTTCGAGTGGCGCCACCCCGCGCTCGCGCCCGCGCTGGCGCAGCTGCTGCACAGCACCTAGGCCTACATCCATCCTCAACGCGCTGGGAATAGACTGCAAACCATGCGCAAACCTTCCAAACTCGTGGTCCCCGCCCTGCTCGCCGTTCTGGTGGGAACCGTGATCGTCACTTCGGGCTGCGCCGCCTGGCGCCTGGGCCAGACGCGCGAACTGGTCGACCGCAGCGAGCCGCTGCAAAGCACGCCCACCGATGCGGCCCAGCGCCTGCTGATCGTTGGCGACAGCACGGGCGTGGGAACGGGCGCGAGTTCGCCCGAAAACAGCCTCGCGGGCCTGCTCGCGCAGGCGTTTCCGCGGCTGCAGATCGACAACCGCGCGGCCGACGGCGCGCTGCTCGCCGATGTGCGCGGCCAGCTCGAAGCCGTGAACGGGCGCTATGACGCCGTGCTGGTGCAAGCCGGCGGCAACGATGTGATACGACTGCGATCGGAATACTCGATGCGCACCGATATCGACCGCGTGACCGAACTCGCGCGCGCGCACAGCGACCATGTGCTGCTGATGCCGGCCGGCAATGTGGGCAATGCGCCGTTCTTCTTCGCGCCCGCGACCTGGCTCATGAGCGCGCGTGCGCGCACGCTGCACGCCCTGGTGCGCGAAACCGCGCAGCGCCGCCAGGCGGTCTACGTCAACCTGTACAAGGACAAGGCCCAGGACCCGTTCGCCCAGCAGCCCGATCTGCTGCATGCATCCGACGGCCTGCACCCCAGCGACCCGGGCTACCGCATCTGGTTCGATGAACTCATGCAGCAGGCCCAGCTCGCGACGCTGCTTGCGCCGTCCAAGGCGCGTTGAAGCCGCGCGGTCGCGCGGCGTTCAAGGTCTCGCGCGGTCGCGCGGCTTCAGTCCTCGCGCGGCGGCACTTCGCGCGCCGCCGGGCCGTCATAGGTCCAGAGGTATTCGCGCGGGATAGGCCCCTTGTTGCGCCCGCCCTGGCCAGTCTGCTCCCAGGCATGCGACAGAATGCCCACCGAGCGCGACAGGCAAAACAGCCCGCGCGCCAGCGGCGCCGGAAAACCCAGTTCCGCGTAGATGACGGCCGTGGCCCCGTCGATGTTCATGGGAATGCGCCGGCCGTTCTTGCGCTGCGCAAGCTCGGCTTCCACGCCGCGGCCTATGGTCGCGAAACGCCCGCCCACGATGCCTTGCGCAGCCGCTTCGTCGACCAACTCCAGCAGGCGCGGCGCGCGCGGGTCCACGGGGTGGAAGCGATGGCCAAAGCCCGAGACGAACTTGCCATGGCGATCGATGGCCGCGTCCAGCCCGGCGCGCACCGCGTCTTCGAACGCCGCGCCCGCGTCCTGGCGCGCGGCGATGTCCTGGTACATCTCGACGGCCTGCTCGCCCGCGCCGCCATGCACGTCACCCAGCACGTTGACCGCCGAGGCCATGGCGTTGTTAAGGCCCACGCCGCAGGTCGCGGCCATGCGCGCAATGGCGATGCTGGGCGCCTGCGGCCCGTGGTCCACGGCCGACATCAGCGCCGCGTCGAGCAGCCGGCCCTGGCCAACGCTGGGCAGCTCGCCGCGCGTCATCAGCCAGATCATCTGCGCGAAGCTCACGTTGCCGATCAGGTCCTGGATCGCATAGCCGCTGTAGCGGATCTTGCCCGGACTCATCTCGATGATCGAAGTGCGCCACCAGTCGCCCACGCGCGGGTCCTGTGTGCTCATACCACTTTCTCCTGTACCAAGTTCTGGATTTCCGCGTCCGTGTAGCCGAGCTCGGCCATGATGGATGCGGTGTGTTCGCCCAATTGCGGCGGGGGGGAATCGACCGTCGGCGCCTCGCCGTTGAGCTTGAAGCCGGTGCGCACCACGCGGATGTCGCGGCCCACGCCGGGCACATCCTTGAAGGTGCCGACCATGCCGCGCCCCGCGATCTGCGGGTGCTCCAGCGCCTGCGGCACGGTGTAGACCGGGCCCGCGGGCACGCCCACGGCGTTGAAGCGCTGCCACCAGGTGTCGGCCGATTGGCCCGACAGCGCTTCCTCGATCAGCGCCTTGAGTTCGGCGCGGTGCTGCAGCCGGCCATGGCGGTCGGCAAAGCGCGCATCGGTGAGCCATTCCTCATGGCCCAGCACCTGGCACACGGCAGCGAACTGCTCCTGCTTGTTGGCCGCGATGTTGAGCAGGCCGTCGCCCGTGCGAAAGGTTCCCGAAGGGCTGGCGGTCACGTTGTCATTGCCCAGCGGCTGGGGCGCGCGCCCAGCGATCAGGTGGTTGGACACCGCCCAGCCCATGGTCGCCATCGCGGCTTCGAGCATGGACACATCGATGAACACGCCGCCCGTGCGATTGCGGTCGGCCAGCGCCGACGCCACGGCGAACGCCGCCGTGATGCCGCCTATGGTGTCGGCCACGGGATAGCCCACGCGGTAAGGCGCGTTCTCGGGCGCGCCCGTGATGCTCATCATTCCCGACATGCCCTGGATGATCTGGTCATAGGCCGGCAGATCGCGCAGCGGACCTTCCTGGCCGAAGCCCGAGATTGCGCAATAGATGAGCTTGGGGTTCTCCTTGAGCAGGTCTTCATAGCCGAGTTCGAGCCGCTGCATCACGCCCGGGCGGTAGTTCTCGACCAGCACGTCGGCGGTGCGCACCAGGCGGCGCAGCGCCTCCTTGCCCAGCGGGTGCTTGAGGTTCAACGTGATCGAGCGCTTGCCCGGGTTCTGCGCCAGGAACGACACGCCCATGTGGCCCTGGTTCAGCTCTTGGTCGGCGCCGAGCTGGCGCGCCAGGTCGCCCCCCTGTCTGGCCTCGACCTTGATGACATCCGCGCCCATGTGCGCGAGCTGATGGCAGGCGAAAGGCCCGGCCAGAACGTTGGTGAGGTCGAGCACGCGAATGCCGTGCAGGGGTTGGATCGCCATGAAAAGTTTCCTTGTTTCGACTGCGCTTCAGTCGAGTTTGACACCGCCGCTGCGCACCACGCTGCTCCAGCGCTCCTGCTCGCTGGTCAGCAGCTTTGCCGCTTCCTGCGGCGTGGTCACCAGCGGCGCGCTGCCTTCGGCCTGCAGAGTGGCAATGGTATCGGGGCGCGCCAGCGCCTTGTTGACTTCGGCCTGCAGCCGGGTGAGCACGGACTGCGGCGTGCCCGCGGGCGCGACCAGCATTTTCCAGTCGCTGGTGTTGAAGTCCTTGTAGCCGCTTTCGGCCACGGTGGGCACATCGGGCAGCACCACCAGGCGCTTGGCCGAGCTCACGGCCAGCGCGCGCAGCTTGCCGGCCTTGATGAAGGACACCACGGTCTGCGGCGTCGCGAAGTAGTAGTCGACCTGGTTGCCCAGCAGGTCGTTGGCCGCCGGGCCCGCGCCCTTGTACGGGATGTGGTTGGTCTTGATGCCCGCCTGGCGCGTGAAGATTTCACCGGTCAGATGGCCTACCGTGCCATTGCCCGCCGACGCCATCGACAGCGCTTCGGGCTTGGCCTTGGCGGCCTGCACCAGATCGGCCAGCGTCTTGAAGCTGGACGCGCTGTTGACCACCAGCACCACGGGCTGGCCGGCGACCGTGGCCACGGGCACGAAGGCCTTGGCGGCGTCGTAAGGCATCTTGGCGTAGAGACTGGGATTGATCGCCAGATTGGCCGTCTGCGCCATGCCCAGCGTATAGCCGTCGGGATTGGCCTTGGCCACCGCGTCCAGCCCGATGTTGCCGCCCGCGCCGGGCTTGTTCTCGACGACCAACGTCCAGCCGGTCGAAATGCGCACCTTCTCCAGCAGCATGCGCGTCACGATGTCGGTGCCGCCGCCCGGCGGAAACGGCACGACGACCTTGATGGACTGATTCGGATAGGCCGGCTGCGCGAGCGCGGCGGCAGAGAAAGTCAGCAGCGCGCAGGCGCTGAGCAGACGGGGAAAAGCGGGCATGGATGTCTCCAGTCGTTGTATTGAATAGCGCTGCGGTCCGGCCGGGTTGCGGATCGCTGGCGATTTGATGTTCTTTCTGACAGAACATAGTTCTACTGAAGAGAACTTTAACGCCATTGCAAAGCCGCAGATACGGTACTAACCCGTAGAAAAAGCCGGGCGCGACTCGTGTTCTACTCAGCGGAACACTTATTCGACTGTCCGATGACTCCCATGAACAACGACGCCAGCGACGCCTCCAGCGGAGTCGCCGTCCTCGACCGGGCCTTTGCGCTGCTCGCGGCTTTCGCCCCCACCGACGAAAGGCTCACGCTGACCGAGCTGTCCCGACGCACCGGCCTCTACAAAAGCACGGTGCTGCGCCTGCTGGGCGCGCTCGAGCATGGCGGCTTCATACGCAAGCTCGACGACGGCCTCTACGCCATCGGGCCCGCGCCCATGCGCCTGGCGGCCAACTACCAGCGCTCGTTTCGCATCGACTCCATCGTCGAGCCGCTGCTCGCCCAGCTGAGCCAGACGCTGGGCGAGACCGCCTCGTTCTATGTGCGCGCCGGCGCGCACCGGCTGGTGCTCAGCCGCGTGGAGCCCACGCGCGCGCTGCGCGTGTCCATCCGCATCGGCGAGGAGTTCGACGTGCAGCGCGGCGCCTCGGGCAAGGTGCTGCTGGCATTTGGCGAAGGCGAAGAGGGCGACAGCGCGGTGCGCGCGCGCCTGTGGGCCACGTCCTATGGCGAGCGCGACCCCGAGACCGCATCGGCGTCGGTGCCGGTCTTCGGCGCCCAGGGCGAACTCAAGGGCGCGCTGACGATTTCGGGCCCGCTGTCGCGCCTGGCGCAAGCCGCGGCAATGCAGGCCGCGGTCACGGCCTTGCTGGAGATGGCGCGCCGCGCCACGGCCGAATTCGGCGGCAATCCCGCACGCTATGCGGCGGCCCTGAGCCAGGCGCAGGCCGCAGACCCGGGCGAATGGGAAGCCGGCGGGGGCTGAAAACCGGCCCTTCGACAGGCTCAGGGCGAACGGGGGATAGGAACCTACCCTGCGACAGGCTCAAGGCGAACGGTGGTGGGAGCCGCGCTTCAACAGACTCAGGAGCCGATCACCACCGGCCCGCCCTTTTGCAAGGCGCGCTGGTAGGCGGGCCGCGCGCGCATGCGCTCGCGGTAGGCCAGTAGATGGGGCCAGGCCGATTCGTTGCCGCTGCGCGCCAGCGCGGCTTCGACCGCAAAGCTCATCTGGAAGTCGGCCATGGTCAGGTGTTCGCCCGCGAACCAGGTATTGCGCGCCAGATGCGCGTCCATGAACGCCAGCGCGGTCTGCACGTTCGGGCCGACCAGCATCTGCTGCACCTTGGCGCACAGGCCGCGCGCGATGGGGCGCACGAAGAACGGCATGGGCTGGCGTGGAATGGTGTCGAACACCAGCTTCATCACCAGCCAGTTCATCAGCGAACCTTCGGCGTAATGCATCCAGAAGCGGCATTCGCGGTGCTCGGGCGTGCCTCTCGCGGGCTCGAGATGGGCCAGCTCGGCCAGCGCCTGGGTGCCATGGCATTCGACCAGGTACTCGATGATCGCGCCCGATTCGGCGACCACCGTATCGCCGTCGGTGATCACCGGCGACTTGCCCAGGGGGTGTATGGCCTTGAGTTCGGGCGGTGCCAGCCTGGTCTTGGGGTCGCGCTGGTAGACGCGCAGCGTATACGGCAGACCCAGCTCTTCGAGCAGCCACAGGATGCGCTGCGAGCGCGAAGTTTCGAGGTGGTGAACGGTCAGCGTCATCAAGGTCTCCTGTGTTTGGAAGGGTGCCGACGGCAGCCACTCATGCCGCCAGATGGCCGGCCATTTCCCTGTGCGTGGCCGCGATCTGGTCGCGCACTTCGTCGGGCAGACCGGCCTGGGCGGCAAACTCCGGCCAGCGCGCGATCGCCGCCTGGGCCTGGTCGATGATGGCGTCGCAGACACCGCGCAATTGGTAGGTGTTGGCGACCGCGCGCAGGTCTTCGCGCGTGATGCGCGCGAACTTGCCGTTGACCGACATCAGATGCTGGCGCAACCAGACATTGCCGGGATCATAGGCATAGGTCACGTCATAGGCCGGCGCCAGTTCCCATGGCCCGCCCTGGCGCAGCAGGAACGAGAAGTTCTTCGTGTGGTCGTCGTTGTTCGCGGCGAGCACGTTGAACACCATGCGGCGCAGCGTCTGCGCATACGCGGTCTCGTCGAGCTGCAGCTGGCGCAGCGTCTGGAACAGCTGGTGGTAGCTGTGCGACTCCTGCTGGTTGAAGTCCAGGTGCGCCATGCCGCACAGCGTCTGCATGTGGTGGCGCGCATTGCCGTCGCGGTCGAAGCGCTGGGTCATGAAGTGGGCACGGCCGCCCTCTTCGAGCAGGCGGCAGTCCGACATCGTGACGCCGGCCGCGCCGGCCATCAGCGAGTAGGCGTACTCGATGCGGCCGTAGTTGCGACCCGGGCCCAGCTGGCTGTCCAGGCCTATGCCGTCGAACTTGAGCAGCCAGGCTTCATAGCCTTCGGGAATCTCGAACTGGCCGGTGCGCACTTCCTGGGTACTGCGGCTCCAGGCGATCGTCGCCTTGGCGCGCGCGCCGCCGGCCGACGTGCCCACCTGGATGATCTGGCGCAGCAGTTCGCTCGCATGGTCGCTGCCCGCAAAGTCGCCGCTGATCACCGAGCGCGCCTGGGCCACGAGCTGCGACATCTGCACGGCGGTCGCGGCCGACGATTGCGGGCCGCGGCTGGGCTTGAACGTCAGCGCGCCCATGGAGCGCTGGCCCATGTAGGCCAGGCGATCGAGCGCCGTCACATTGCCGGGCGCAATGCCGCGCTCGGCCATCCAGGCGTTGATCAGCGCATTGCCGAAGCGGTCGGGCAGCGCATCGGCCAGCATGGCGGGCAGGCGCTGGTAGGTGGCGATGGGCAAATTGGGAAACACGAACGGCGCATTGGCCTGGGCCAGCGGCATCTGCAGCGGCGACAGCTCCATGCCCGAGCGCACGAACCGGGGCTCGTATTCAAAGGCGTAATAGCCGGTGTCGGGGTCCAGCGCCACCGCGCCCACGTCCATTCCCCAGATGTTCACGGTCACGGCCTGGACGGCCTTGAAAGCACTCTTGCGCGTTGCCATGGTCTTGTTCTCTCAGCGTTGATTTCTGCGGCGGCTCAGGCCGGCCCGTCGCCGCGCTCCAGCCGCAGCTTCCTGGCGTAGACGCTGCGCGCCGCGCGCTGGCGCGAGGCCACGCCGCGCGCGATCTGCAAGGGGCTGATGCGCACCGGCGGACGGAACGTGGTGAGCCATTGGCCATGGCCCAGGGCATCGATCACGCGGATCAGCGAGATCACACGGCTGCCCGAACCCGTCTCGAGCGCGCGCAGCGTCTGCTTGGACACTCCGGCCTTGAGGCACAGGTCTTCCATGGTGATGTTTTGCCGCAGGCGCTCGGCGCGCAGCTGCTCGCCCAGCTCGAGCTCAAGATCCTCTGGAGTTTTGATCTGCTCCATAAAGTACCTTTTTCCGTATGTTGATCGAAAAAATATCGATAAAAGACGTTTTTTCGTACTTTAGCATATCTTATCTACCAACAACTTCATGGACTATAAAGTACCAATTTTCGCACCTTGCATAATTTATTTATATCAAAGTACTGAATATAGTACCTTATATGACTATATTCAGGAATGCATGTCGTCCGCGCCCGGGTGCAGAAAAGCGCCTGCGCGGCGCCTCGCGCATCATCCCGGGCACGGCAGGCCCGAATGCTTGCGCGCCCAGCCGCCGTCAGGTGGCAGTGACCAGCGACGCCGCGAGGCGACCGACGCGCGCCAGCGCCAGATCGCGCGTTGCCTGATCCGCCTTGGTCTGCGTCAGATAACTGCTGACCAGCAGCGGCGCACGGCCCGGCGGCCACAGCACGCCGACGTCGTTGTTGGTGCCGTAGGCGCCGCCACCGGTCTTGTCGCCCACACGCCAGCCTGCGGGCAGTTGCGCGCGCAGTTTGCGGTCGCCCGTCTTGTTGTCCACCAACCAGCGCGTCATCTGCGCGCGCGACGCCGGCGACAGCGCATCGCCCAGCACGATCTTGCGCAGCGTCTGCAGCATGGCTTCGGGCGTGGTGGTGTCGCGCGGATCGCCAGGAAGGGCTTCGTTCAGTTCAGGCTCGATGCGGTCCAGGCGCGTGAACGCATCGCCCAGGCTGCGCGCATACGCGGTCAGCGCCGCGGGCCCGCCAAAGCTCTGCAGCATCAGATTGGCCGCGGGGTTGTCGCTGAGCGTGACCGCTGCCTCACAGAGCTCGGCCATGCTCATGGGCGCGCCGCCGACGCGCGCACCGGTGGCCGGCGCATGCGGGACGATGTCGCTGGCCTGCACCGCAATGCGCCGCGCGAGCTGCTCCTGGCCCTGGTCCACGCGCGCCAGCACCAGGGCCGCGGCCAGGAACTTGAAGGTGCTGCACATGGGAAAGCGCTCGGCGCCGCGGTGGGCGAACGCCAGGCCGGTGTGGGTATCGAGCACGGCCACGCCCAGCCGGCCGCCGCTGTCGCGTTCGATCTGCTCGACCTCGCGTTTGAAGCGATCCGCCTGTGCGGTGGAAGGGCTGCGGGCCAGCGTGCAGCCAGCGCTCAGTACCGTGACTGCAGCCAGGCCGGCCGCGCGAATGAAAGGACGTCGCTCCATGTTTTCCTTGTGTGTTGTTGAATGAAAGCGATGATGCCCGTGCTGAATGCCAGGCACAAACAGTAATAATCGAGCTTTGACCCCAGAAAAACTGGGGGTGAAACGAGCTTTCTGTATGCACCTGCCGTTGAACGCCTTGCGCGCTTTCGAAGTGTCCGCGCGCCACCTGAGCTTCACGCGCGCCGCCGCCGAGCTCAACGTCACCCAGACCGCGGTCAGCCAGCATGTGAAGAACCTCGAAGACAGGCTCAAGGTGCCGCTGTTTCGCCGGCTGCCGCGCGGCCTGGCGCTGACCGACGAAGGCCAGGCGCTGCTGCCGGTGCTGGCCCAGTCGTTCGAGCGCATAGGCCAGTTGCTCGAGCAGTTCGGCGACGGGCGCGCACGCGAGGCGCTGACCGTGGGCGTGGTCGGCACCTTTGCCGTCGGCTGGCTCATTGCGCGCCTGCGCGACTTCCAGCAATCCCATCCTTTCGTCGACTTCCGGCTGTTCACCCACAACAACCGCGTCGACATCGCGGGCGAAGGCCTGGATTACGCGATCCGCTTCGGCGACGGCGCCTGGCATGGCACAGAAGCCCGGGCACTGCTCGCGGCCCCACTGTCGCCGATGTGCACGCCGGCCTTGGCCGCGGGCTTGCACACGCCCGGCGATCTTGCGGGCCAGGTCTTGCTGCGCTCCTATCGCGCCGACGAATGGCTCGCCTGGTTTGCCGCGGCAGCCACGCCCTGCCCGCTGCTGCGCGGCGCGGTGTTCGATTCATCGCTGACCATGGCGCAGGCCGCGGCCCAGGGTGCGGGCATTGCGCTGCTGCCGGTGCGCATGTTTGCGCACGAACTCCAGCAGGGCCGGCTGGTGCGGCCGTTCGAGACCGAAATCCACACCGGCCAGTACTGGCTCACGCGGCTCAAGTCACGGCCCGTGACCGGCGCCATGCAGGCGTTCAGCGATTGGCTGGTGCAGGCCGCGCCCATGGGCAAACTGCCCTGAGGGCCCAGCCGGTCAAAGAAAGCGCTCGGGACGGTACTTCGCAAGCACCAGCGCCTTTTCCCGGGTCAGGATTTCCTGCGCGGCGTACTTGCCGAGCAAGGGCGCGAGCGTGACGCCGCTGTGCGTGGCGACCATGTACATGCCCTGGACGCCAGGCACCTGGCCTATCATCGGCAAGCCGTCCAGCGGCATGGGGCGATAGCCCACGACCACGCTCTTGAGCTGCGCGTCCTGCAGCGCGGGCCAGTACTTCGCGACCTTGGCCTTGAGGCTCTCGCCGTGCATGGCCGCGAGCTCCTGCGTGGGATGGCTGCGCAGCGTGCCGGCAAAAACCGGCGCATGGACCGGCGACTTCGGCGGCCCGCCCACATAGATCGCCACCGCTTCGCCGTTGGGCATCTGCTTCCACTCGAGCGCGCTGGAGAAGTCATAGACCATGCGCGTGGTCGCGGCAATCGGCTGGGTGTGGATCTTCAGGCCGGGCACGGCATTCATGCCTATCTTCACCCCGACTTTTTCGAGCATCGCGGACGTGTCGGTGCCGCAGGCCGACACCAGATAGTCGAGCGCGAACTCGCCTTGCGCCGTGCGCACGCTCTTGATCTGGCCCTGCTCGCGCACGATCTCGTCGACGGCGCAGGGGTAGAGCAGCCGGGCGCCCTTGGCGACGGCATAGGCCAGTATCTTGCGCGTCGTTTCCACCGGGTCGACATGGCCGTCCTGGGGCAGAAAGAAGCCGGCCTTGGTGTCGCCCGGCTCCATGGCCGGGCTCAGCGCCTTGATGTCGGCCTGGGTCAGATGCCGCGGGGCGGCGCTGCTCGCGCGCAGCACCTCCTCGCGCTGGTCCAGATTCTTGGCTTTTTCTTCGTTGTCGCTCCAGCTGATCGAGCCGCCCCAGACCACGTCGAGCTTGAGCTTGTGCTCGAAGCGCAGCCACTCGCCCATGCTTTCCAGCCGCAGGTCGCGGTAATGGGCGTTGGCGGTGCTGGGGTTGATCCAGGCCAGCGACGCCCGGGTCGCGCCCGAAGCCGGTTCGTCCTTCTCGAAAATGACCACTTCCGCGCCGGCGTCCACGAGGTAGGCCGCAATCGCCGCGCCTATGATCCCCGCGCCAATGATCCCGACCTTGGGCCGGTTGCCCGCGGCAAAGGAAATCGCCGGCAAGGTGCCTGCGGTCCATGCCGCAGCCTGAAGAAAATTACGCCTTTGAATCATGATGGAATATGAGTTATTGGAGAAATCCGGTGAAACCACGCGAATCAGATAATCGATTCCGTAAATCACCAGAACGTCGCAACCTCTCCCGATCATGAATCGCCGGAAAATAAACCATCGCGTATCGGGAAGGGGCGTCATTACTTTAAGACGCGCCCACCCATAAGAACAATGACAAGGGCAGCACTTGTCATTACCAAACCTGATGGACCGGCCTCAGTTGACCAGGCGCTCGGCGCGCGCATTGCGCGCTTCGAACAGGCAGGAGGCCAGGTCGCGCACGATGCGCGACTTGGGCAGGTCGGGCCTGAAGATCAGCAGGGTGCGGAAATGCACGGCGGCCGAGAACGGCCGGAACACCACGCCGCGCGCGGCGTATCCGTCGGCCGCATACGGATTCACCAGGCCCACGCCCAGCCCTTCCATCGCCAGCGCGCAGACCGTGGACGAATTGGGCGTCTCGGCGATCACCCGGGGCCGCACACTGCTGGCCTGGAACACTTTCTCCAGCTTGTGGCGCACCGTGTCTTCGGGCGACAGCGCGATGAAGGGCTCGTCGGCCAGGTCTTCGGGCGTGATCACCTGGCGCTCGCAAAGCCTGTGGCCCACGGGCATGGCGCACACGGCCTTGGGCGTGGCGAACAGCTGGTGCTCCAGACCCGAGACATCGATTTCGTCCGCGGCCAGCCCCACGTCGAAGCGGCTGCCCATCACCAGCTCGCGCACCGTCGACGACGCGCCCACCTGCAAGGTGACCGCGATCGACGGATGCTGGGCACGAAACAGCCGCAGCGCGTGCGGCACCAGCGTCGAGCCCATGGCCGCGAGGCTGGCCATGCGGATGTCGCCCGTGCCGAAGTCGCGGATGCGCGCCGCGCTCACGCGCAGCCGGTCCAGGCCCTGGAAGGTGTGCTCCACATCGCGAAAGAACAACTGCCCTTCGGCCGTGGGCACGAGGCGCCCGCGGATGCGGTCGAACAGCTGAAAGCCCGTGGTCTTCTCCAGCTCCAGGATGCTGCGGCTGATCGCCGGCTGGGTGATCTGCAGCAAGTCCGCGGCGCGTGAGGCCGAGCCCGTGATCATCACCGCCCGGAAAGCCTCGACTTGGCGAAAGTTCATACACGGCCTATAAGGTTTGAACATGGATGACCGCAGTTCGGTCATTGATTGTAATTGGTAGCGATTTTAGAGTATGGACCTGGCTTCCAGATAAACGCCTGCCGTTCATCTGGCTTCATATGGCACAGTCATGGGCATTGGTGCATTCAAATGAATTACTCTCTCAATCGTCGAAATGCGTTGCTGGGTATTGGCGGGGCGGCCATGGGCGCGCTCGCGCCTTTTGGTAAATCATGGGCCGATTCGATTTACCCCGGCCGGCCGATCAAACTGATCGTGCCCTGGTCGGCCGGCGGCAGCACCGACGTGCTGTCCCGCGCGGTGGGCCAGAACCTGACCGATGTGCTGGGCAAGCCCGTGGTGGTCGACAACCGCCCCGGCGCGTCGGGCCGATTGGGCATAGACGCCATGGCCAAGTCGCCGGCGGATGGCTATACCGCGGCCGTGATCGAGCTGGCCCACGCGATCGCCCCGTCGGTGTTCCAGCGCGTGTCCTACGACATCATGAACGACACCGCCGCGATTTCGCTGCTGGGCGACTCGCCGCTGGTGCTGTTCGTCAGCGCGCAGAAATACAAGCCGGGCCAGTTCTCCAGCTTTCTCGCCGATGCGCGCAAGGCCGCCGACCCGTTCACCATCGCCACCAGCGGCAACGGCAGCATCAGCCACCTCGCGGCCGGGCTGATCGCCAAGGAAACCAAGGTCCCGCTCGACCTGATTCCGTACAAGGGCTCGGCACCCGCGCTCACCGATGTGGCGGCGGGCATCGTGCTGGGCCACTTCTGCACGCTGGCCAGTGCCAGCAGCCTGCTGGCCGCGGGCAAGATCGTGCCGCTGATGGTCACGGGCAGCCGCCGCATTCCCCAGCTGCCGAACACGCCTTGCGCGAGCGAATTGCGCCTGGCGAGCATGGACTTCGGCCAATGGTGGGCGCTGGTCGTGCCCGCGAAAACACCCGCGCCCATCATCGCCACGCTGTACAAGGCCACGGCCGCATCGCTGGCCGACAAGCGCGTGCAGGCGCGCATCTCCAGCCTGGCGATCCATCTGCAAAGCCAGGCCCCCGACGACACCATGGCCTTTGTGCGCGCCGAAGCCACGAAGTGGGCCAAGGTGGTCGCCGACCTGGGCATCAAGCCCGAATGAAGCCCCCGACAGGAATCCAGATGACAGAGAAAGCGCCCCTCGCGGCCCCAAGAATGGATGATTTCCGCAGCCTGTCGCCCGCCGTCTGGCGCGCGTCCACCGTGCTGTTCGACAACATCGCCGACTTCACCTCGCGCAAGGAGCGCGTGTTCGACGGCTACACCTATGGCGTGACCGGCACGCCGACGACACGCGCGCTCGAAGAGCGCATCGCCCAGCTGGAAGGCGCGCGTTTTTGCGTGATCGCGCCTTCGGGCCAGGCCGCGCTGTGCCAGGTCGGCCTGGCGCTGCTGAGCGCCGGCGACCATGTGCTGATCGCCGACTCGGCCTACGGCCCGCTGCGCACTTTCGCCCGGGACTACCTGCAGCGCTTCGGCGTGCAGTGCGAGACCTACGACCCGAGCGCGGGCGCGGAGATCGCGCAGCGGATCCGGCCCCAAACCAAACTCATCTTCATGGAGTCGCCTGGCTCGCTGACCATGGAGATGCAGGACATTCCGGCCATCGTGCAGGCCGCCAAGGCCGCGGGCGTGCTGACCGTGCTCGACAACAGCTGGGCCTCGCCGCTGGGTTTCCAGGGTGTGGTGGCCGGCGTCGACATCGTGGTCGAAGCCGCGTCGAAATGGTTCGGCGGACACTCCGACCTGCTGCTGGGCAGCATTGCCACCGACAGCCGCGCGCTCTACGAGAAATTCCGCACGGCGCAAAGCGTCCTGGGCCAGGCCGTGAGCCCCGATGACTGCTTTCTCGCGCTGCGCGGGCTGGACACCTTCGCGCTGCGCTACACCCACCAATGCGCCTCGGCCCTGGCCGTGGCCGAGCGGCTCGCGCGCCATGCATCGGTGGCCGGCGTGCTGTTTCCGCCGCGCCCCGGCGACCGCGGCCATGCGCGCTGGGCGGCCTCGTTCCAGGGTGGGGGCAGCGTGCTGTCGTTCGTGCCGGCGTTCCAGTCGAGCGCGCAAGTGCATCGCTTCTTCGATGCGCTGAAAGCGTTCCAGATCGGCGCGAGCTGGGGCGGCGTGCACAGCCTCGCGGCCTACTACCCCGAGACCGAGCAGGCCAGGAGAAACCATTGCCAGATCACCGGCGGCATCGTGCGCCTGGCCATAGGACTGGAACCGGTGGAGCAGCTCGCGGCGGATATCGAACAGGCATTGGGCCTGGCGACCCTGGCGGCTTGACGATCCTGCGCAGGCGGAGAAAGGCTGGGCGTGTTATCCCCAAGGCATGGGCTCAAGCTTGTGCATAACTACCGCAACAACCCCGCAAAGCCGCGCCAGTGCTGGCTTTCCAGGGGTTGCTCAAAAAACAGGCAAGGGCGCGCGAAAAACGCGGCACCGGCTCAGGCCGCAGGCCGCACCACGTTGACCGGCGCGCCGCGCACAAAGGCCTCGACGTTGTCAATCAGCTGATCGGCCAGGCCCTGGATGGCCTCTTGCGAAGCCCAGGCCACATGCGGCGTCAGGATGAAGTTCGGCAGATCCAGCAGCGCCATGAACGGATGGTCGGCCGCTGGCGGCTCGGCCGAGACCACATCGAAGCCCGCGCCCGCGATCTGGCCGCTGCGCAAGGCCGCGGCCAGCGCCGCCTCGTCGACCAGGCCGCCGCGCGCGGTGTTGATGATCAGCGGCTGGCGCGCCATCTGCGCGAACTCCGCGGCGCCAATCATGTTGCGTGACTGGGCGTTGAGCGGGCAGTGCAGCGTGATGATGTCGGAGCGCGCCAGCACCTCCTCGAACGGCGTGTAGAGCTTGCCCATGCCCGCGCGGCCCTTGTGCGCTGCCATCAGCACCTTCATGCCCAGCGCGCGCGCAATCGTTGCCACGGCCGATCCCAGCGCGCCGTCGCCGATGATGCCCAGGGTAGAGCCCGCAAGATCGCGCACCGGGTAGTCGAAGTAGCAGAACTGCCCCGACTCCTGCCAACGCCCGGCCTTGACCGAGTCGCGGTAGGCGCAGATGCTGCGGCGCAGCGCGAACATCAGCGCGAAGGTGTGCTCGGGAACGGTGTGCTGGGCGTAGTTGCGGACGTTGCTGACGGTGATGCCGCGCGCGGCGCAGGCCTTGAGGTCCACGCTGTCGGTGCCCGTGGCCGCGACCGCGACCAGCTTCAGCCGTGCGGCGGACTGCAGTACATCGGCGGTGATCTTGACCTTGTTGCTGATGACGATGTCGGCATCGGCAATGCGCTGCGCGACTTCATGCGCCGCGGTGTTCTGATGGCTCACGAGTTCGTGCGCGAACGACGGCGCGCGCAGCGTGGTTTCGGGGGACAGCGTGGCGCGGTCGAGAAATACGATCTTCATGGATGCGAGGGGGGCTGCGTTGAGGGAATGGGCTGTTTTGCTGTCACTTGGCGTACGCGTATTCACCGCCGCGCTCTATCGCCTTCTGGTAGGCGGGCCGCGCCTGCAGCCTGGCCATCCAGGCCTGCAGATGCGGGTAAGGCCCGGCCATGCGCTGCACCTTGGCCAGCTCGCCGATGAAGCTCAGCTGGATGTCGGCCCCGCTGAGCTCCTCGCCCCTCAGATACGGCGTGTCGCGCAGCGCGCCATCGATATAGCCCAGGAAATTGGCCAGCTCCGACTGGATGCGCGGCTGCAGCGGCGCGCCGGCCTCGCCCAGGCGGCCCACGTAGAGATGGAGCATGAACGGCAGCATCGCCGAGCCTTCGGCGAAGTGCAGCCACTTGACGTATTCATCGTAGGCGGGGGTCGCGGGATCGGGCTGCAGCCGGCCGCCGCCATGGCGGCGTATCAGGTAGTCGACGATGGCGCCCGACTCGGTCAGCACCAGCGTGCCGTCCTCGATCACCGGCGACTTGCCCAGCGGGTTGATGGCCTTGAGCTCCGGCGGCGCCAGGCTGGTCTTGGGATCGCGCTGATAGCGCTTGATCTCATAGGGCAGGCCCAGCTCTTCCAGCAGCCAGAGAATGCGTTGCGAGCGCGAGTTGTTGAGGTGGTGGACGGTGATCATCGGAGTCTCCGGGAGGGGGGCGGATGGGATGGGTCGCGCTGCCATGCAGGCACCTTAGGACTTTAACGGAACCGCCTTCGCGCCCCGCTCAATCCACCGTGATTCCCAGCTCCATCAGCAGGTCCGCGGCCTGGCGGTGAGAAATGGTCGCGCCGCGGAACAGCCGCGCGTCCTCGAGCTTCAAGCCGCCGATGTCGGCCTCGCGCAGATCGGCGCCTTCGAAGCGCGCCAGCTTGAGGTGGGCATCGCGCAGGCTGCCGCCGATGAAGACGGCGTCGCGAAAATCGCAGCCTGACAGGTTGGCGTCCGAGAAATTGAGGTCCTGCAATTGCAGCTTGCGAAACGACAGCCGCTGCATGTTGGCGCTGACCAGCAGCGTGTCTTCGAACTTCAGGCCCAGGTGCGCGACTTCCTCGAAGTTCGCGCCCGTGAGCTTGCAGCCCTTGAAGAAAGCCGCGGCCAATTTGGCGCGGCGCCAGCGCGTGTTGTTGAGGTCGCAGGACTGAAAACGCGCGTCGCTCAGGTCGGCGGATTCGAAGTCGGCCTGGCGGGCGCGGCAGCCTTGCCAGACCGTGCGGCTCAGCGAGGCGGCGAACAGCGAGGCTTCGATGAACGAGCAGGCGCTGAACTCGAAGTCGCGCAGGACCAGCCGCGAAAGGTCCACACCTTCGAAGTCACAGCGCTCGAACGCCACGGGCAGGCCGGACTGGATCAGCGCTTGCATCTGTTCGCGTGAAACGGCCTGGTCCTCGATCAGGGTGGCGACAGACGCAGGGGAGCTGGCGGTGTTTGTCATACGAGAAGAGGCAGTGACCAAATCTGCCAGCTTAACGGTCCCGGGCAGGCCCCAGCCGGGCTTTTTTCGCACATGCGCGTGCGGTGAAGCCGCGGCGCGGGCTTCCTTCTTTCATGAAACTATATTTGTTTCATGAAAAACCGGCATCTGGGCCCAAGTTCGTCTTATCCCCACACCAGGCGTCCAAGCTTGTGCATAACTACCGGAATAACTCGAAAAAGTGGCGCCAGTGCTGGCTTTCCAGGGCATGCTCAAAAAACAGGCAACCTGGCCAGATGCACGCCTGTGCGCCTGCGGCGCAGCTTCAGCCCAGGGGATCAACGACGAAACTCGGAAACGGCAGATTTTCCTGCAGGCTGCGCTGGTATTGCTCGGCGACCTCCAGCGCTTCGGCAATCGTCACATGCATGTCGATGTAGCGGTAGGTGCCCAGACGCCCGACGAAAGTCACATGCCGCTCCTGATGGGCGCGTTGGACGTAATGCGCCAGCAGCGCTTTCTCGGCCACCAGGCGTATCGGGTAGTACGGCGTATCGTTCTCCTCACACAGCCGGCTGTACTCCTTGAAGATCACGGTCTGGTCATGCTGCTCCCAGGGCGCGAAATGCTTGTGCTCGGAGATGCGCGTCCAGGGCGCGGTCATGTCGCAGTAGTTGATCACTGCATTGCCCTGGTAGTCGCCCACATGGTCCTCGCGCACAAAATCCAGCGTGCGGTAGCCCAGCCGCCCTTCGTCGCAGCCGAACCAGGCGTCGATGGGCCCGCTGCAGAACACATGGTCATAGCCCCCAGCCAGCGCGCGCTCGAAGCGCGTGCCCAGGTGCAGCGTCACGTTCGGCAAGTCCAGAAGGTTGTCGATGATCGCCGTATAGCCGTCGCGGGGAATGCCCTGGTACAGGCTGGTGTAATAGTTGTCGTCGTAGTTGAAGCGCATCGGCAGGCGCTTGAGAATGCTGGCCGGCAGCGCCGTGGGCGATACGCCCCACTGCTTGATCGTATAGCTCTCGAAAAAGGCTTCATACAGGTCACGGCCCATCAATGCCAGCGCCTGCTCCTCGAAATTCGCCGGCTCGTGCGCGCCCTGCTCAGCGAACCCGGCGAAGAACGCCCGGGCCTGCGCGGGCGAGAACGTCTGGTGCACAAACTGGTTGATGGTCAGCAGATTGAGAGGCAGCGAAAACACCCGTCCACCGGTGACGGCCTTGACGCGGTTGACGAAAGGCATGAAGGTGCCGAACTGCTGAACATAGTCCCATACGCGCTGATTGCTCGTGTGGAAGATATGCGGCCCGTAGGTGTGCAGCATCACCTGGGTCTTCTCGTCGCGCAGCGTGTGGCAGTTGCCCGCTACATGTGGGCGGGTATCGAAGACATCGATGCGGTGACCCGCCTTGCCCAGCTCCTGGGCGAGTACGGCACCGGAAAAACCGGCGCCGACAATCGCAATATGGGCCATGAGAATCTTTCGAAAAAGGGGTGGGTAAAAAGCCGATTCAGGCCATCGATGGCAGGGCCGTGGCGCCTGCGGACGGCAGCGTGTCAGCAGCAATGTCGAAGCGCGCGAGCAGTGCGTTCATGGCAGCGGCGGTGATGTCCCAGGAGGTCGCAGCGACCACTTGGGCAGCAGCTTCCTGGAAGTCCGCCTGCTCCTCGAGCGTCCAGGCAAGAATGCGTTCGCAGGCCCGTACGAATTCATCGGCTGTCGCGGCAATCGGCACGACCGCCGCATACTGCTGGGCGACGTCACGCACCGGCGTGCTGACCACGGGCTTGCCCGCGGCCAGATATTCGAGCGTCTTGGTCGGACTGATGAAGCGCGTCGACGCATTGAGCGCAAACGGCATCAGGCAGACATTCCAGCCCGCGAGATAGGCCGGCAGCTCGTCATAGCGGCGTTGTCCCATCCAGTGCAAATTGGGACGCCGCGGCAGCTTTGCCGCATCGATCTTGACCACGGGGCCCACCATCACCACCTGCCATTCCGGATGGGCGTGGGCCAGCGCCGCGACCAGATTCAGATCAAGGCGCTCGTCGATCACGCCGTAATAGCCCAGGCGCGGAGTCGCAAGCCCGGCCTGGTCGGGGTGGTCGGCAATGCCGCGGCGCCCGAAATGCGCATGGTCGACGCTGCTGGGAAAGCAGTGCACGTCCCCATGCCGGCTGCGCTTGGATTCGTAGAGGCTGCGTCCCCCGGTGAACACCAGGTCCACGGTGGAGAACAGCGCCGCTTCGCGCGCCAGCAGTGCCGGCGGCGCGAAGTCAAACGCCGAGAGCTCATCCATGCAGTCGTAGACCATGCCGCGCGGCGCCAGGCCCTGGGCCAGGGGAAGCGCCATCGGCGTGTAGAACCACAGCAGATAGTCATTGATACCGCGCTCCAGCAGATGCTCTGCCAGCAGCGCGCGCATGCCGTCCATATGCTGGTCGTCAAAGCCCGGAGCATTGCCCGGCAGATGCATGCGCAGCACTTCCACGCCGGCGCAGGGGCTGTAGCGCTCGAGCCGTGTCTGGTCCGCGCCGTGAATGGGCTCCTCGACGAACACGATGGGATGGCCGGCGGCCAGGCGCGACATCAGCTGCTGCGGGCGCTGATAGACAAAGTCCCAGCGCAGATGAGAAAAAACAAGAATGCTGGTCATGGGCGTACCAAAGGTGAGGTGGGTAGGGCGAAGGCAACGGCCTTCGAGAACGTGCTGCCAGTGCCGCAGGCGAACGGCATATGGCTGGCAAAGGTGGCGCGTGAAATCGCCAGCGTCGGCACCGGGGACGTCCCACAGTCCGCTGTGGTGCCACGCATGGGTCTGCTGCCAGTCGGGCCGGTCTATCAACGGATAGAGACACAGGCCGGCAATGGGAATGCCGTGCGCCGCGCATGTCATGACTTCGGCCGCGATATCGTCGAGCCAGGCGGCGCGGCCTTCGCCCACATGACCGGTTTCGCTAATGCACAGCGGCCGGCCGTAGCGCCGCCACAGCGTCGTTGCGAGCTGGTGAAAAGGCTGGCGGCGGCGGTCCTGCAGATGCCAGTGCAGGCGCGTGCCCGTGCCATGCTCCCACTGGTTGTTGTGGTAGTAGTTGATGCCGATCACATCGAGGTAGCGCGGCGCCCCGCCCAACTCGGGCGCCAGGCGGCCGCTGAGCATGTCCCAGGCTTCGAACTGGCCCTGGCTTTCCTCTTCGGCGGCCGCACAGGCCTGCGGACCCGCGCCCAGCGGCGGCTCGACATGGATCAGTGGGTCGGTATGCACAATGCGCGCCGCGGGCGCCACGCGCCAGATCGCATCGATGGCGCACAGCGCGGCGCGTACCAGCACGCGCTTGAGCTGCATGCCGCGCTCGGGACTGGAAGGCAGATGGGGATGGACCAGCCCGGTGCTGCTGGCAGCCCAGGCCAGAAAGGAGATTTCGTTGATCGGCTGGTAAAGCGGCGCCGGCCCGTCAATGCTCGCCAATGCCTGCGCGATCTGCCCGCAATGCGCGGCGAACGCCTCGACGAAAGCTTCAGGCCGCTCGAAAGGATCGAGCCGCAAAGGCCAGCCGTAATGCATCAGCGTCCACACCACCTGAAGCTGGTGCTGGGCCGCGATGCGGGCCTGGGCCTGCACTGCCTGCAGACCTTGGCCGCCCTCCTCGAACAGCCGCCAACCTATGCTTTCACGCACCACGTGAATGCCTTGGGCCTTGAGCGCCGCGTAGTCTTCGTGCAGCCGCTCGCGGTGGCCGTTGCGGGCGTTGGGATCGAGCGACTGGGCATGGCCGTTGCGATGGTCCGCACCTTCGAACCCCCCCATCCAGAAGCCTTGAAATGGAGCCGCCCGCAGATCTTCCGGGCCGCGCGGCGTCATGCGTCTGCGCAGGCGCGCGTGAACGACAGCGATTCCAGGTGGTGCGGCGTGCGCGGTGAATTGACAGAAGCAGACATAGGCAATTACCTGGTGGGCAAACCGGACGACGGCCCGGTCTTGCTCCATGATGGTCTGCGCCTGCCCGACCGGGTGTAGGCGCAAGTTCGGCCTGTGCTTCAGGAAATGGCCTGCTTGCGATTCAACCCCACCGCGCCTCAGGCGCGCTGCAGCATTCCATCTTGAAGCGCGATATCGCGCGTGCGTATCGCTACTGCAGCACGGTGTACTTGCCGCTGGCCTTGAGCTGTTCGAACTGATCAATGAAGCGCACGCGCACCATGCCGGGATCGGGGTACTGGCGCGAATAGTCCACCAGCGCTGCATGCAAGGCCGGCGTCAGGGATTCGTCGCCGAGTTCGCCGAATTCCTGCAGCTGCATGCGCGCCTTGTTGAACGCCGACTTGGCGCCCACCCAGGGAAAAGACTTGTCGGCAATGAACTCCTTGAGCAGGCCTGCGCAGGCGCGAGCGCACGGGTCGTTTTCGCAGGGGTGGAGTTAAGCCTCTCTTGGACCCTCGGTGCGCCCCTGGTCGACCCCAGGGCGGGAGCGCGGGCCCCGGCATGGCAGGGATGCGCCCACGCCATCGCCCCTTGTAGGACAGCACCTACCAGTGGTCGAGGACAAATGCTGCAGTGCAACATAAATAAAGCGAGGACAGTGCAAGGAGGTCAAAAGTGCAAGCACTTGGCAGTTTCCCAACCGCTGGCCGCTAACGAAAGAATGCGTGAACTATCTGCTTAGAAAAATGCAGGCCCAGGCCCGCAAATGGACCCGCAAGAACCTGCAATACACCGCGAAACCCGCGATGGCGCACGTTTGCGGAATTCTCCCCAGCGCCATGGATGCGCAGTTGCAAGCACTCGATGCGGCGCGCTGGCTTGCGCCGGAAGAAATCACCCCCCCGCCCCTGGCACCCCAGCGCGAGTTGGCGACGGCACCGGCTGCTGGCGAGCAATGGCTCGATGGCACGTTCACCGACCGCGGGCGCACGCTGACCTACAAGCTATACCTTCCGCCGCAGCTGCACCAGGCGCAACCGCGGCCCATGGTCGTGATGCTGCATGGCTGTACGCAGGATGCGCAGGATTTCGCGGCCGGCACCCAGATGAACGTCCAGGCCCGAGCGCAAGGCGTGATGGTGCTGTATCCCGAACAGTCCGAACGCGACAACCCGAAGAAATGCTGGAACTGGTTCACACCGCAAAACCAGCAGCGCGACCGCGGCGAGCCTGCCGTGCTCGCGGCGCTCACGCTGTCGATTGCCGCCAGCCAGCCCGTGGACCGCGCGCGCATCTATGTCGCCGGACTGTCGGCAGGCGGAGCGATGGCCGACATTCTCGGCAGCACCTATCCCGAACTGTTCGCGGCGGTGGGCGTGCATTCCGGTCTGCCCCGGGGCTGCGCCACGAATGTCATGTCAGCGCTCACTATCATGAAAATCGGCTGCCCTGCGCATACGGAGTCGACGGTGTCCGACCCTATGCCGCCCACCATCGTCTTTCATGGCGATGCCGACAGCACCGTGCATGTCAGCAACGGCATTGCCATCGTCGACGCGGCGCTCCAGGCCCGGGGAGTTCAGGACACCGAGGCCTTGCCCACCGAAGGACAGTCGGCCCAGGGACAAAACTACAGCCAGACCGTCTACCGCGACAGCGCGGGCCGGGCCATCGTCGAATACTGGCAGTTGCACGGCGCAGGCCATGCGTGGTCGGGCGGCAACCAGGAAGCAAGCTATACCGACCCCGCGGGCGTGGATGCGAGCGCGCAGATGCTGCGCTTCTTTCTGGAAAATCCGCAAAGGCACTGAGCGCTGCGCTGCGCCGGTGCGCGCCAGGGGTTGAAAAATTTAGCGTATTCTGCAGGACATGAACTCGTCCATCCTCCAGGAGTACCAACGCTCTCTAGAAAGCCAGGGCCCGGCCGGCCTGGCTTTCCTCAATTCCCGCGTGCCGCACCGTTACACGGGTGTTTTCCGCCTGCACGAAGGCGCGCTGCGCAACATGTTCCTGCATGACAAGCAGGGCGAGATCGTTCCCGAGTTCCTGCAGGTCGTGCCGTTGAACGACAGCTTCTGCCAGTTCACGCTGCGCGACGGCTTGTTCACCACGCAGGATTCGTCCACCGACCTGCGCCTCGACGGCCACAAGTACAAGGGCGTTCTGCTGTCCTATGTCGGCTTGCCGCTGCTGGACAACGCGGGCGAGTTGTACGGAACCATGTGCCACTTCGACGCACAGGCGCTGGCGCTCGATGACAACGAATTCGAGATTTTCCGCGCGGCCGCCAAGCTGCTGCCGGCCTACCTCGACAAGCCGGTGCAGTCCGCGGCGGCCTGATCGAAAAGGGCGGCGCCTGCGCAGGGCGCCGCCATGCGCTCAGCCCTGCGCCGCCGGTGGCTTGTCCAGCGCCGCCCGGGTCCTCTCGCCCAGGGACCAGGCCAGCATCTTGTCCGCCGACATGGGGCGCGCAAAGAAATAACCCTGCAGTTCATCGCAGTGCATCGCCAGCAGAATGTCGCGCTGGCCGGCGGTTTCCACGCCTTCGGCCACCACGCGCAGGTTCAAGGCATGCGCGAGCTTCACCACCGCATTGACCACCGAGCGCGCATCTTCGCTGAACTCCAGGTCGTTCACGAAGCTGCGATCGATCTTCAGTTGGCGCGCGGGCAATTGGCGCAGATAGTTCAGGCTAGAGTAGCCGGAACCGAAGTCGTCGATCGACAGGAAAACGCCGATACGCGCCAGACCGTCGAATGTGCGCTGCGTGGCCTTCATATCTTCCATGGCCACGGTTTCGGTGATTTCGCACAGCAGCTGCGAGGCCGCCACGCCATGCTCGGTCAGCGCGCGCTCGATGCGCGCGGTCAGGCCGTTGTCACGCAACTGGTAAGCCGAGATATTGATGGCCACGCGAATGTTCGCGCCTTCGCGCTTCCACTCGGCCATCTGTCGGCAGGCCTCTTCGATGACCCAGCTGCCCAGGCGCCCGATCAGGCCGAAGCGCTCGGCCAGCGTGATGAACACCGCGGGGCTGACCATTCCCAATTGGGGATGGGTCCAGCGCAGCAAGGCTTCGACGCCGCAGATCTTGCCGTCGAGACCGTCGATCTTGGGTTGGTAGTGCAGCGACAATTCGCCCCGGTCCAGCGCATGGCGCAAGTCGTTTTGCAGCTCCAGCTGCGCCGATGCATCCGAGCCCATGTGCGGCTCGAACAGCACATGGCAGCTGCCGCCGGCGCGCTTGGCGGCATACATGGCCGCGTCGGCATTCGCCACCAGCTTGCTGCGTTCGCCGTGTCCGGGGTGGATGGCAATGCCGATGGAGCAGGCGATCTGCACCTGCTTGCCCGAGAGCTCGAACGGCTGCGACAGCGCGGTCAGCGCTCTTCGCGCCACGCCGATGGCGGCCTCCTCGTCGGCCACGTTCTCCAGCAGCAGCAGGAATTCGTCGCCGCCCACGCGCGCCACCGTATCGCCTTCGCGTCCCTCCAGCCGCAGCCGGTCGGCCGCGCCGCGCAGAATCAGGTCGCCGGCCGCATGGCCGAACGAGTCGTTGATGGGCTTGAAGCCGTCGAGGTCGACGAACAGCACCGCGAGCCGGTCGACCACGCCTTCGTGGTTGCTGCGGTCCAGGCGCAGCAGCGCCTGGCGCAGCCGGTCCTCGAACAGCAGTCGGTTGGGCAGGCCGGTCAGCGCATCCGAAAAAGCGCGGTGCTGCAGTTCGTCATTCGCGGCCTTCAGGCGCGCATTGCTCTCCTGCAGCGACTCGGTCAGGCGCTCGGCCGTGCTCTGCAGCCGCGCGTCCAGAATCGACGTGAACAGCGTGCTGACCAGCAGCATGCCGGCCGCCATCACCACCAGCACCGTGAGTCCCGGCCCGCCGAGCTCGCCCGCGCTGCCGCAGACCGAGCCCACGAGAAAGCTGGCCGCGGCCATGCCGGTGTAATGCATGCCGCAGATCGCCACGGCCATCACCCAGGAGGCCGCCAGCTGGTACTTGAGCCGCTGGCCCGCATGGACCTGGCGCAGCAATTTGAAGATCAGCAGCGCCGCCGCCGACGCGAGCACCGCGATCAGCACCGACAGCGCGACGATGAACGGGTCCCAGACAATGCCCGGCGCCATGTCCATCGCCGCCATGCCGATGTAGTGCATGCCGCTGATGCCCGCGCCCATCGCCAGCGCGCCGAGCACCAGTTGCCCCAGGCCAAAATGCTCGCGGCTGGCCAGCTCCAGCGCCACGCCCGCCGCCGCCAAAGCCGCCAGCCAGGACAACAGCGTCATGCCGCTCGAAAAGCCAATGGTGATGGGCAGCGTGAACGCCTGCATGCCCAGGAAGTGCATGGACCAGATGCCCGTGCCCATGACCAGCGAGCCCGCGGCCCACCAGGCCAGGCCCACGCGCCGCTGGGCACTGCGCACACGCCGTGCGAGGTCCAGCGTGACATAGGAAGCCAACATGGCAATGAGAAATGAGGCGGCAACCACTAACAGGTTGTAGCCGGAGGGCATGAACGTATTCATACGGAGAGGAATCCAATCGGGAACTGCAGGCGGCATTGCGCCAGGCAACTTTTATCCTGCGCCGGGGCGCCTACTCCATGCACGATGGAAGTGTGGGGGGATAGATGCGTGGCATGCCCGGCCCACGCCAGCCAGGGCAATGAAAGACAAAAATTGTCGCATGGCCCGGGATTTCCCGCTCGTGGCACGGACGAAGCAAAGCCCATCGACCCCGAACGAAGCGCTGGGGCCGATGGACCGGGAGGGCGGCGACAGCGCCCGTGCGGGGCGCTTGTCTATAAGCGGTGGGCCGGCAGGCGCGGGCCTGCGGGGGCTCAACCCGCCAATCGGTGCATGGCGAAGAACAGCACGGAATGCGCGACGGCGTCGGCGTTGATGTCCAGCGCCACGGCGCCGAAGTTCGACAGGTTGTCGCAGGCGCGGTGATAGCAGGGGTCGAAGGCCACGCCCGCCGTGCCGCCCCAGGTCTTGGCTTCCTGCGCACTCTTGATTTCCTCGGCGCCGGTAAACAGTCCGCCGAAAGGAATGCCCGCGTCGGCGAACGGTTTGTGGTCCGAGCGCCCTCCCGAGTTCACGCGTTTCGATGGCAGCTTGCGCTGCGCATAGAAGCTTTCGAGCAACTCGACGATCTGTGCGGACTGCGGCGCAATCGCCTGCCGGCCCGCCGAGCCGTCACCGCCATAGACTTCGAACACATGGTTGGGCGAACCTATCATGTCGAAATTCAGGTACAGGCCGATTTTCGCGCGCTGGTCGGCGTCGAGCTTGCGCACGTAATACGTGGAGCCCAGCAGGCCTTGTTCCTCGGCGCCCCACAGCGCGAAGCGCAGCTGGTTCAGCGGCTGCACGCGCGCCATCTGGCGCGCCGTTTCGAGCAGCGCGGCCACGCCCGAACCGTTGTCGTTGATGCCCGCGCCCGCGCGCACCGAATCGAGGTGTGCTCCCGCCATGGCCACATGGTTGGGATCGCCGCCCACCGATTCGGCCAGCAGGTTGTAGGTGGTGGCCATGCTGCGCGAAGTGTCGGTCTGCAGTCGCAACTGCACGCCGGTGAACGTGCGCTGCGCGAGCCGCTCGCCCTCGGCCTTGCTGACCATCACCACGGGCAGGTCCAGCGGCGTCTCGGCCGACAGGCTGCCCGTGAGCGCGCCGTCGTCGAGGTTGTAGATGACCACGCCCACGGCGCCGGCCTGCACGGCCTGCGCGACTTTCTGCGCCAGATCGCAGCCGCCACGGCGCAGCAGCGCGATATGCCCGCGCGGAAAACCCGCGAAGTCGGCCGCTTCGCAGCCTGCCGGTCCGGCCGCGCGGCTCACCTCGGCCGTGATGTCGGCGCTGCCCGAGTAGTCGGCCACCAGATGCGGTATGGACTCGGCCGAGATCTGGCCGGGCTCGCGCAGGCTGGACGCGTGGATGCGCGACAGAGGAAATTCGAAAGGCTGGACCGTGACGCGGTAGCCGGCATCGGTGAACACCTTTCGCGCATAGGCCAGCGACGCGTCGTAGCCCGCCGAGCCCGCCATGCGCGTGCCCTTGTTGGCCTGGGCAATCGCCGCGAGTTCGGTCTGGTGGGCGCGCACGCCCGCGAGCGTCACGCATTCGAGCAGCTGCTCGGGCGTGTCGTTTGTCTGGGTATCGCAGTTCGGGGCAGGCGCCGCGGCGGGAGGGACCAGACTTTGCGCCGCTTCGGCGGGTGCGGCGCCGCCGGCGACGGAGGCCATGGGGACTTGCTGGGAGCGGTCCTCGCCGCCGCAAGCCGACAGCTGCAAGGCCGCCGCGGCGAGGAGAAAACAGCTCCAGCGCGCGCTGCGTGGCGCGGCCTGGATGGGCGGGTGCGGGATCGGTGGCGTGATGTGGTCCATGGCGTTCCTCGTTTGAGCGCCCGCATGATGCCAGCCATGCGCGCAGGCAACCACGCTTCACCTTGCCCTCATATCAAGCCCTGCCGGCGCCATGGGCGTTCGGTTTTTGTCACCCGAAAACGCTGTCGATCCAGGTCTTCAAGGAGGTCCAGTCGAGAGGAAAAATCGCTTGCGTCCCGAGGCTGCCGGAACCGCTTCGACCTCGAACCGCGCCAGGCATCCTTTGCGATCGGAGGCGAAATTTACCGACTGTTTCTAGCTCGCGTATGCGCGGATCACAGCGTATCGGGCGCACCCGGCGCGCGGCTCACCAGCGCCTGCCGGCAGGGCGCATACGCATCGAACGCGCTGCGGTAGGTCGGGCTGCGCACGTCGAGCAGTCCCAGCACCGTGTGATAGTAGAAATCATGGGTCAGCGGCTGGGCCGTGCCGGCGCGCAGGCAGGCTTCATTGGTGCGGGTGCGCGCGGCCAGCGTGCCGGGCCAGGTGATCCAGGCCACATGCTTTTGGCTGTCGGGGGCGATCGCATAGGGCAGGCCGTGCAGGTAGATGCCGTTCTCGCCCAGCGACTCGCCATGGTCCGACAGATAGACCATCGCGACTTCATAATCGGCGGCCTTGGTCTTGAGCCACTCCACGGTCTTGGCGAGGAACAGATCGGTCTCGGCGATGCTGTTGTCGTAGACATTGATCAGGTCCTGCTGGCTGCAATCCGATGTGACCTGGGTGGTGCATTCGGGCCGGAAGTGCTTGGCCTGGGCCGTCGAGCGGCGGAAATAGGCCGGGCCATGGCTGCCCATCTGGTGCAGGGCCAGCACGGTGCCCACCGCGCGCTTTTGCGCGGGAATCTTGGCCAGGCTCATGTCCAGCTGCTCGAGCATCAGCTGGTCCAGGCATTCGCCATCGGCCTCGCACCACTTGGCGCGCTGCGCGGCGCTGGCCTGGTCGTAGGCCGTGGCATGCGCAACACGGTCGCAGACGCCCTTGCAGCCCGACTGGTTGTCAAGCCAGGTCACGCCCAGGCCCGCGGCCTGCACCACGTCAAGCAGCGTTTCATGATTGGCCTTGCGCGCTTCGAACTCCTTCTTGCCCAGATGGGAAAACATGCAGGGAACAGACGCCGCGGTATTGGTGCCGCAGGAGCGCACATTGCTCCAGCTGATCGCGTTCAGTGCGCGCATGTTGGGCGTGGTGTCGCGCGCATAGCCGTTCATGCCGAAGTGGTCGCCGCGCGCGGTCTCGCCCACGACCAGAACCAGCAGCGGCGGCTTGTGCGTGGAAGTGCCCACGGCCAGGGACGCGGGCTGGATGCTCGCCGGGCCGCCCGTGGCCTGCGCCGCGCCGTAGCTCGCACCCAGCCCCGCACCGCCGAGAATGGACACAAACGGCCGCGCAGGCATGAGCAGCGGCTTGAGCGTGACATCGGCCAGCGCGACGATGCCCGACGTGGGGTTGATCAGATAGCGCAGTTCCATGTGGTTGCGCAGCAAGGGGGCGAGCTGGCGGTACATGCCGGCGACACCGGCCGCGAGCAAGGCAAAGCTGGCCAGGACGAGCAGCAGCGAACGCCAGCCGCCGCGCCACAAGGCATCACGCCGCCACGCCACGCCGAACCATAGCCAGACGCTGGGCAGGCCGCCGAACACCAGGATATGCAGCGCTATGCGCGGGCCCAGCAGGGCCAGGGCCTCGCTGGTATTGGTCTGCAGCACATTGCGCACCATGCCGCTGTCCAGCAGGATGCCGTAATGCTGAATGTAGTACTCCATGCCCGCAGCCGTGAGCAGCGTGAGGCTCCAGCCCACGCGCCGCACGCCGGGCCACGACAGCAGCATGAACCACCAGTAGGTCGCACAGGCGATCAGGCCGACAATGGCCGCGCGCTTCCAGAACCAGGGGTCGACAAAATCCGGCAGCTGGGCCAGCTTGGACCACAGCGGCGCATTGAGCATCAGCGTGCACCACAGCGTCAGCAGCAGCGCAACCCAGCGCGGCGCAAGCTCCATCTTCCAGGAGCCATTGGCATGGCGCGCTGGGCGGGCGTTGGCGGGCGCTGCATCGGGTGCAGCGATGGAAGGAAGTAGGGCAAGCGTGTTCACCGCCGCGAATTTAGGCCTGCGCCCTGAACCTGCCCTGAATGCGGCGTTCAGATTCGGTTCATGTAGGCGGAGGATACTTGCCGCTGTCTGCGCGCAGCCTGCACGCAGTACCATGGGTGCTGCCCTTTTTCACTTTCCACTCCCATGCGCATATTGCTGGTCGAAGACGATGCCGCACTGGCCAATGCGGTCCTGGGCTATCTGCAAGGCAAGCAGTTCCTCGTCGATCTGGCCGTGGACCTGCGCCAGGCACGCGCCATGGTCGCACTCGCCGCCTATTCGGCCGTGCTGCTGGACCTGAACCTGCCCGATGGCGACGGCCTGCAATTGCTGCCCACCATCCAGGCCCAGACCGACCCGGCCTCGGTCGTCGTGGTGACGGCGCGCGACCAGGTCAGCGACCGCATCCGCGGGCTCGATGCGGGCGCCGACGACTATCTGATCAAACCCTATGACCCCGAAGAGCTGCTGGCCCGGCTGCGCGCCGTCGAGCGCCGGCGCAGCCACCAGACAAGCTCCGTCGTCACGCGCGGCGAAGTGAGCATCGACCTGGGGCGCGAAGTCGTCAAGGCCAGCGGTTTCCCGGTCGTCATCACGCCCAAGGAATGGGCCTTGCTGCGCGTGCTGGCCAGCCGCGCCCAGCAGGTGCATACGCGCGAACGCCTGCTCGACGCGCTCTACCAGTGGGACGACAGCAGCGACAGCAATACGCTCGAAGTCTTCATCAGCCGGCTGCGACGCAAGCTCGGCACGTCGTTGATACAGACCGTGCGCGGCATTGGCTACCGCCTCGCGCCGCCATGAGCCGCCCCCCGCGCAGCCTGGTCGCCCAGCTCACGCGCTCCCTGCTGACCGCCGTGGTGCTGGTCTGGACGCTGGGAACCGTGCTGGTCGCCTGGTATGTCAATTCGCAGATCCAGCACAACTTCGATTTCGAACTCGCGGAAAGCGCGCACCGGCAGATGTTCGCGTTCCAGGGCTATGTGCCGGGCAGCGCCGACATTCCCGCGGTCATGCCCGAGGCGCCCGATCTGGTGCACGAATCGCCCATGCTGCTGCAGCTGCGCGACGCGCAGGGCCGCGTGCTGGTGCGCACCGAAGCCGCACCCGCGCAAGGCTGGACACCGACGCTGGTCGAAGGTTTCAGCGACACCGCCGACTACCGCATCTTCACGCTCCATGAACCGCGCAAGCAGCTGTGGCTGCAAATCGCCGACACCCTCACCGAGCGGCGCGAGGCCAGCCGCAACACGCTCACCGGCCTGGTGCTGCTGCTGCTGCTGTTCCTGCCGGTGCTGGGCCTGATCGTGCAATGGGTGGCGCGCCGGCAGCTGCGCAGCCTGGGCGATATCCAGGAGCAGGTCCAGGCGCGCAATGGCCGCCATCTGGAGCCGCTGCGCATCGCCGACTATCCGCTGGAGCTGGCCCATGTGGGCCAGGGCGTCAACCTGCTGCTGGGCCGTCTGCAGGAAGCCTTGAACGTTGAGCGCTCGCTCGCGGCCAATGCGGCGCATGAGCTGCGCACGCCCCTGGCGTCGGTGCGTCTGCGCCTGCATACCGCGATCGACCAGGCGCAGGCCACGTCCTGCGCGCATGTTCCGCTGTCGGAAGCCAAAGCCGCGCTGCACGCACTCGAGACCCTGTCCCACCGCACCGAACGCCTGCTGCAGCTGTCGCGCGCCGAAGCCGGCGACACCGCCCGTTTTGCGGCCGTGGACCTGGTGCAGTTGGCGGGCACCCTGGCGCAGGA
>NZ_JAHCDD010000040.1 GCF_018413525.1 Acidovorax sp. CCYZU-2555 | reverse complement strand
GTCCATTTGAGCAGCGCCGGTGATCATGTTCTTCACATAGTCAGCGTGGCCTGGGCAGTCAACGTGGGCGTAGTGGCGACCAGCGGTTTCGTATTCGACGTGCGAGGTATTGATGGTAATACCGCGGGCCTTTTCTTCAGGCGCCTTGTCGATTTCGTCGTACTTCTTGGCTTCGCCGCCGAACTTGGCCGACAGAACGGTTGCGATAGCAGCCGTCAGGGTTGTCTTGCCGTGGTCAACGTGACCGATGGTGCCCACGTTGACGTGGGGCTTGGTGCGTTCGAACTTACCTTTTGCCATGAGATTTCTCCAAAAGAGCAAAACCTGTGTGATGTTTAACGTCTGCATCGAATTGCTGATTCCCCCCGCACAGGAAACAGGGAGGCACTCAATCGCAGACCTGGCAAGCCCGAAGGCCATCCTTGCGGACAGCCGACGGACAAAAACCTATTTTACTTCGTGCGGGCAGCCATGATGGCTTCCGAAACGTTACGGGGAGCTTCAGCGTAGTGCTTGAACTCCATCGTGTAGGTAGCGCGACCTTGCGTTGCCGAGCGCAGCGAGGTGGCGTAACCGAACATTTCCGACAGCGGGACTTCGGCACGGATGGCCTTGCCGCCACCGACCATGTCGTCCATGCCCTGGACCATGCCGCGACGCGAGGACAGATCGCCCATCACAGTACCGGCGTAGTCTTCGGGAGTTTCCACTTCCACGGACATCATGGGTTCCAGAATCACGGGGCTGGCCTTGCGGCAACCTTCCTTGAAACCGAAGATGGCAGCCATCTTGAACGCGAGTTCGTTCGAGTCCACATCGTGGTACGAACCGAAGTGCAGCGTGACCTTGACGTCAACCACGGGGTAGCCAGCCAGCACGCCTTGCGTGACGGCTTCGTTGATACCCTTTTCGACCGCGGGGATGTATTCGCGAGGAACCACACCACCCTTGATCGCGTCGACGAACTCGATGCCCTTGCCGGCTTCGTTGGGTTCGATCTTCAGCACCACGTGACCGTACTGGCCCTTACCGCCCGACTGACGCACGAACTTGCCTTCGGCATCTTCGACGGTCTTGCGGATGGTTTCGCGGTAAGCCACTTGTGGCTTGCCAACGTTGGCTTCCACGCCGAATTCGCGCTTCATGCGGTCGACAATAATTTCCAGATGCAGCTCGCCCATACCGGCGATGATGGTCTGGCCCGATTCTTCATCGGAGCGCACGCGGAACGACGGATCTTCAGCGGCCAGGCGCGACAGGGCAATACCCATCTTTTCCTGGTCGGCCTTGGTCTTGGGTTCCACAGCCTGGGCAATCACGGGCTCGGGGAAGACCATACGTTCCAGGATGATGGGGAAGTTCAGGTCGGACAGGGTTTCGCCGGTCGTCACGTCCTTCAGGCCCACGCAGGCAGCGATGTCGCCGGCGCGAATTTCTTCGACTTCCAGACGTTCGTTGGCATGCATCTGCACGATACGGCCGATACGTTCCTTCTTGCCCTTGACCGCGTTCAGGACGGTGTCGCCCTTGGTCAAAACGCCCGAGTAAACGCGCACGAAAGTCAGCTGGCCCACGAAGGGGTCGGTCATCAGCTTGAAAGCCAACGCAGCGAACTTTTCGCTGTCGTCTGCCTTGCGCGTCAGCTTCTTTTCTTCGTCGTCAGGATCGGTACCTTCGATCGCAGCCACTTCCACGGGAGCGGGCAGGAACTGGATCACGGCGTCCAGCATGCGCTGAACACCCTTGTTCTTGAAGGCCGAGCCGCACAGCATGGGCTGGATTTCAACAGCCAGAGTACGCGTGCGCAGACCGCTCATGATTTCTTCTTCGGAGAGGGTGCCCTCTTCCAAGTACTTGTTCATGAACTCTTCGCTGGCTTCAGCCGCGGCTTCGACCATCTTTTCGCGCCACTCGTTCGCCACGTCGACCAGGTCGGCGGGGATGTCGCGGTATTCGAACTTCATGCCCTGCGACTTTTCGTCCCAGAAGATGGCCTTCATCTTGAGCAGGTCAACCACACCTTCGAAACCGTCTTCGGCACCGATTGGCACGACGACGGGCACGGGGTTGCCCTTCAGGCGGGTCTTGATCTGCTCGACGACCTTGAAGAAGTTGGCGCCGGTACGGTCCATCTTGTTCACGAAGGCCAGACGGGGCACGCGGTACTTGTTGGCTTGGCGCCACACGGTTTCCGACTGGGGCTGCACGCCACCCACAGCACAGTAGACCATGCAGGCAGCATCCAGCACGCGCATCGAGCGCTCGACTTCAATCGTGAAGTCGACGTGGCCGGGGGTGTCAATGATGTTGAAGCGGTGCTCGGGGAACGAGTGGTCCATGCCCGACCAGAAGCAGGTCGTGGCAGCGGAGGTGATCGTGATGCCGCGCTCTTGCTCTTGCTCCATCCAGTCCATGGTGGCAGCGCCATCGTGCACTTCGCCCAGCTTGTGGTTCACGCCGGTATAGAACAGGATACGCTCGGTGGTGGTTGTCTTACCTGCGTCGATGTGAGCAGAAATACCGATGTTGCGGTAGCGCTCAATGGGGGTCTTGCGAGCCATGGTGGATCCTTAATTGATCATCTGGAGAATCACTGCCACTCCAACAAAGTGGGCAACAGTTAATTTGGGGGCGCTCTGAATCGAGACAAGGCCGCAGGCAAAAATTTGCGAGCGGCCCCGTGTCAAGAAAGCGCTAACGCCGTTTAGAAGCGGAAGTGGCTGAATGCCTTGTTGGCTTCGGCCATACGGTGCACTTCATCACGCTTCTTCATCGCGCCGCCACGACCTTCGGTCGCTTCCAGCAGCTCGTTGGCCAGGCGTTGAGCCATGGACTTTTCACCACGCTTGCGAGCGGCTTCCTTGATCCAGCGCATGGACAGAGCCAGACGACGGACAGGGCGCACTTCAACAGGCACTTGGTAGTTTGCACCACCCACGCGGCGGGACTTGACTTCCACCATGGGCTTCACGTTGTTGATAGCAACCACGAAGGCTTCCAGAGGATCCTTATCGGGGTGCTTCTTGTGGATCAGTTCCAGGGCGCCATAAATGATGCGCTCTGCAACTGCCTTCTTGCCGCCTTCCATGATCACGTTCATGAATTTGGACAGCTCTACGTTGCCGAACTTAGGATCCGGCAGAATTTCACGTTTGGGGACTTCGCGACGACGTGGCATTTTTTACCTCTATCTTTGCTTCAGTTGGCATCTTTTCAGACACCGCGGGGGTCAACAGGACTCCCACTTACTCGACCCACGCAAAACATTTGCGCTTGGGGTCACTACGTTTGAACTACCTGCCCGGCAGGACAAACACCGAAAATCTGTCTACAAAAAGGCTTAGGCCTTCTTGGGACGCTTGGCACCGTACTTGGAGCGCGATTGCTTGCGATCCTTGACGCCTTGCAAGTCGAGCGAACCACGGACGATGTGGTAACGCACACCTGGCAAATCCTTGACACGACCGCCGCGAACCAGCACGACGCTGTGTTCCTGCAGGTTGTGGCCTTCACCGCCAATGTACGAAATGACCTCAAAACCGTTGGTCAGGCGCACCTTGGCGACCTTACGCAGAGCGGAGTTAGGCTTCTTAGGCGTCGTGGTGTACACACGTGTGCACACGCCGCGGCGCTGTGGAGAGTTTTCCATCGCAGGGCTCTTGGACTTGATCGTTTCGACCGAGCGCCCCTGACGAACGAGCTGGTTAATGGTTGGCATGTATACGTCCCTAAACGTAAAAAACGAAAACGTGAATCCCTTCGGAATTTCCGAAAAGCATTCGACTGTAGCAGCTTGGCTCAAGCAAAGCAAGCCGCCTCGCCAAGCACCCCTGCCTTCCTAGCATGTATTGGAGGCACTGGTGAGAAGCTGCGAGCAAGCGCGGGGAGCCAGGTTTTGCCGCCGGGCCGCCCCAAGGCAAAACGCGGCCCCCTCGGGGGGCAGCGACCACACGAAGTGAGGGAGCGTGGGGGCCAGTTTTGCCGCCGGGCCGCCCCAAGGCAAAACAGCCCCTCGTGGAGGGGCAGCGCAGCTACACGAAGTGAGCAAGCGTGGGGAGCCAGTTACTTTATCCAGAGGCGGATGGCGTCCCAGAGGCGGCCGAAGAAGCCGGCCTGCTCGACGGCTTCGAGCGCCACGAGTGGTACTTCGGCAACAACCTGGCCGTCCAGCGTCACCTTGAGCGTGCCCATGGCCTGGCCCTTGGTGAACGGGGCGATCAGCGGATCCTGGCGCACGACTTCGGTCTTGAGCTTGCCGGCCGAGCCTGCGGGCACGGTCACGACGATGGCATTGGGCTGGCCGATCTGGATGGTGCTGGCCTGGCCCTTCCAGACTTCGGGCGTGGCCACGGGCTGGCCTACGTCGAACAGCTTGACCGAGTCGAACGCGGTATAGCCCCAGTTCAGCAGCTTCTGGCTTTCGGTGGCGCGCGCATTGGAGCTCGAAGCGCCCAGCACGATGGACAGCAGGCGGCGCTCGCCCACCTGGGGCATGGTGCGCTTGGCGGTCGACACCAGGCAGTAGCCGGCAGCGGCGGTGTGGCCGGTCTTCAGGCCGTCGACCGTGGGGTCGCGAAACAGCAGCGTGTTGCGGTTGGTGCCGTTCGACGCCGGCGTGCCTTCGTAGTGGTACTGCTTGGTCGAGTAGTAGTGCATGTACTCGGGGAACTCCTGCATCAGGCGCTGGGCCAGGATGGACAGGTCGCGCGCCGTGGTCAGGTGACCGGGTTCGGTCAGGCCTTCGGGGTTCTTGTAGCTCGTGCCCTTCATGCCCAGGGCCTTGGCCTGCTCATTCATCAGGCGCACGAAGTTTTCCTGCGAACCGCCCACGCCTTCGGCCAGCGCCATGGTGGCGTCATTGCCCGACTGGACGATCATGCCCTTGATCAGGTCGTCGACGGGCACCTGCATCTTGGGGTCGATGAACATGCGCGAGCCGGGCATCTTCCAGGCGCGTTCGCTGACCGGGAAGCGCTGCTCGAGCGTGATTTTCTTGGCGCGCAGCGCATCGAACACCAGGTAGCCGGTCATCAGCTTGGTCAGCGAGGCCTGCTCGATGGGCGCGTCGATGTCCTTGGCACCCAGGACCTGGTTGGCGGTGACGTCGACCAGCAGGTAGTTGCGCGCGGCGATTTCGGGCGGCTGGGGCAGGCTGATCTGGGCCAGCGCGAAGTTGGGCGCGAATGCGGGCGCCATTGCCACGGTGACGGCAAGAACACGCAAGGTGTTGAATATCGGGGTCATGTAAGGCTCAGGGGAAACAGGAAAAAACGCCCGCCAGTGCAGCGAGCGGCGAAGCGTGGCTGGCGGCTGCGGCCGCCAACCTTGGACGTCACAGACCCGGCAGCAGGTGGCGGACCACCAGGCTCTTGAGCAGCGGCAATTGTCCGTGAAAGAAATGACCGCCTCCGGGGACAACTGTGACAGGGAGTATCTGCGGGCGCGCCCAGTCCATGACCGAGGACAGCTCCACGGTGTCGTCGGCTTCGCCATGCACGATCAGCGTGCGCTGCTGCGCATCGGCGGGCACGGGGGCGACGCTGAAGCGGCTGGTGGCCGTGCCGACCAGTACCGCACGCTCGATCCGGCCTTCGGGCCAGAGCTGGGCCAGCGCATGGCTGGTCACGAAAGCGCCGAACGAGAAGCCGGCCAGCGCGATCGGGCCTTCGGGCGCGACCTGGCGCACGACTTCGAGCAGGTCCTGCAGTTCGCCCTGGCCCGCATCGTGCGTGCCGGCGCTTGCGCCCACGCCGCGAAAATTGAAGCGCACGGCGGTGAAGCCGCTTTGCACGAAGGCGCGCGCCAGGGTCTGCACGACCTTGTTGTCCATGGTGCCGCCAAACAGCGGATGGGGGTGGGCGATGATGGCCACACCGCGCAGGGGCTGGCCCGCGTTCAGTACAGCGGCGTCGCGCAGCGCCTCGATGGCGCCGGCGGCGCCCGTCAGGGTCAAGCGTTCAGTCTGGGCATTCACGTTGCAATTCCATGGAAGCGGCGCGTGCCGAGGCCGGCGCGCGCCTGAAAGACAGGGGCTGGTCGGATGGAGTGGGTTTCAGCGGCCGAGTTCCGGCGGCGTGAGCAAACGCTCGACAATTTGTCCGTTTTTCAGGTGCGACTCGACGATTTCGTCGATATCGCTGTCATCGATGAAGGTGTACCAGGTGCCTTCGGGATAGACCACGGCGACCGGGCCGCCCGCACAGCGGTCCAGGCAGCCGGCCTTGTTGACGCGCACCTTGCCGGGACCGGACAGGCCAGCGGCCTTGACCTGCGACTTGCAGCGGTCAAAACCTGCCTTGGCGCCGTGCAGCGCGCAGCAGTCTTCACCTCCGGGGCGCTCATTGAGGCAAAAGAAGATATGGCGGGCGTAGTAGCCGCCTGCGCTCTGGTCGGAAGTGTTGTCGCTCATGGGTGTCCATTTTAGGTGCGCCATCCCGGCAAGCCGCTGCGCAGGCAGGCCGATGCGGATGGCGCGGGGTGAATCAGTGGGGCTGCGGCAGACGCGGCCGGTCGCGGCGCGCGACCTTGAGCAGCACAAAGCCCAGCGTCGCATAAGGCCAGAGCCAGCTCAGCCATTGCCCCAGGCCGTAGAAACGGATGAAGCGCCCCTGCTCCCAGGTCTGCAGGGTCTGCGCGAAGTAGGCGCTGGTGGGCGCCTGGTTGAGCAGGCTCAACTGCCACATCAGTACCAGCAGCAGCACGGCCGCGCAGGCCCGCCCGGGCAAGGCGACCAGCGCCGCGGCCAGCGCCAGCGCGAACCAGATCGCGAGCTGGGCCGGCAGGCCCAGCCACTCCCAGGCATGGACCGGGCCGTAGCTCAGCGCCCACGACAGCGCCGTGGCGGCAATGCCCAGGCCCACGCCCAGCACGGCCAGCACCGCGCGCCGGCCGATATGCGGCACCACGCAGTAGGCCAGCAGGCAGGGCGCGAGCAGGCCCAGCACTTCGCACAGCAGCTCGCCACCTGGCGACAGCGGCACCAGCGGCGCATCGCGCAGCGGCAGCCATTCCAGGAAAGGGGTGTCTTCGAGCAGCTCGATCAAGGCCGATTCGAGGCGCTCGAAGACCTGGCCCAGGCTGAACGGCACGGCCGCGGGCACCAGCAGCGCCATCGGCCAGAGCACTAGCAGCACGATGGCGCCGCGCGCCTGCGCGCTGAACCAGCGCGCGCGAAACACGCTCCAGCGATCGAGCGCGCCCAGGCGTTCAAGCAGCAGCGCCAGCAGCGCGCCTATCAGCGTTCCGCTGGCGTTGAGCACCAGGTCCATGTTCGACGGCACGCGCCGCGGCAGATAGATCTGCAGGAACTCCATCGCGGCCGACAGCAGCGTGCCGGCCAGCGCCGCCACGGGCACGGCCGCGCGCGGCATGCCCGAGCGCTGCAAGGCCAGCGCCAGCAGAAAGCCCAGCGGCCCGTAGCCGACGACGTTCATGTTGACGTCGAACCAGGTCCAGTAAGGCGGAGGAATGGTGGCCGTGAAAAACACCCAGGGGTTGATGCCCTGGGCGCGCCAGCCCGTGAAAGGAAACAGGCTCGCAAAAAAGATCAGCGCCGAATAAACCAGCGCCAGTGGCCAGGCAGAAGTCTTGTGCACTGCGCCGCGGCTCCCTGTGGCCCTCAAAAGGGCTTGACGACCACCAGCACGACTGCCGCGACCAGCAGCAGCACCGGCACTTCATTGAACCAGCGGTACCAGCGGTGGCTGCGCTGGTTCACGTCATCGATGAACTTGCGCAGCAGCCGGCCGCAGGCATGGTGGTAGCCCAGCGCCAGCAGCACGACGAACAGCTTGGCGTGCATCCAGCCGTTGCCCGGGCCGCGGCCTATGCCATAGCCCTGCCACAGCCAGAGACCGAGCAGCAGCGCCGGCACGGCGAGCAGCGTGGTGAAGCGCATCAGCTTGCGCGCCATCAGGAGCAGCCGCTCGCGCTCGGCGACCGAGCCCGGAGTGACCATCGCCAGATTCACGAAGATACGCGGAAGATAGAACAGTCCCGCGAACCAGCTCGCAACGAACACAATATGAAAAGCTTTGACCCATAGCATGTGCCCAGTGTACGGGCCCGGCCCGGCGCACAGCTGCGCCGCGGCGCAAAACCGTACGCCAGCGCGTGCTCGGCCTTGCGTTTCCAGCCTGGCGCCGCAGGTTTTGCCGCTCCCTGCCCCTGCGGCATGGCGAATGGGGCACAATTTTCCCCATGCATCTTTCCAGCCCTACCCCCTTTCCCCACAACCGCCCACGTCGCCTGCGCCGCGACCCGTTCACCCGCAACCTGGTGCGCGAGAACCTGGTGACGGCCCACGACCTGATCTATCCGGTGTTCGTGCACGAAGGGACGCAGCGGCGCGAGGCCGTGACGTCGATGCCCGGCGTAGACCGCCTGAGCCTGGACCTGCTGCTGCCCGTGGCGGAAGAATGCGTGAAGCTGGGCATTCCGGTGCTGGCACTGTTTCCGGCGATCGATGCCGCGCTCAAGACGCCCGACGGCAAGGAAGCACTGAACCCCGACGGCCTGATTCCGCGCGTGGTGCGCGCGCTCAAAAAGGAATTCCCCGACCTGGGCGTGATGACCGATGTGGCGCTGGACCCTTACACCAGCCACGGCCAGGACGGCGTGCTCGATGCCTCGGGCTACATCATCAATGACGAGACCGTCGAAATCCTCGTGGGCCAGGCGCTGACCCATGCCGAGGCCGGCGTCGACATCGTCGCGCCCAGCGACATGATGGACGGGCGCATAGGCGCGGTGCGCGAAGCGCTCGAAGCCCAGGGCCACATCCACACGCGCATCATGGCCTACAGCGCCAAATATGCGAGCGCCTTCTACGGACCGTTTCGCGATGCCGTGGGCACGCGCGGCGCGCTCGGCAAGGCGGACAAGAATGTCTACCAGATGGACCCGGGCAACAGCGACGAAGCGCTGCGCGAAGTCGCGCTCGACCTGGCCGAAGGCGCAGACATGGTGATGGTCAAGCCCGGCATGCCTTATCTGGACATCGTGCGCCGCGTCAAGGACGAGTTCAAGGTGCCGACCTTCGCCTACCAGGTGTCGGGCGAATACGCGATGATCAAGGCGGCCGCGGCCAACGGCTGGCTGGACCACGACGCAGTGATGCTCGAAAGCCTGCTGGCCTTCAAGCGCGCTGGCGCCGATGGCGTGCTCACGTACTTCGCGATCGACGCCGCGAAAAAGCTGCAGCAACGCTGATCACAGTCCGGGCCATGCGCACCCTTCACATCGCCGCCACCGGCCCGGCCCAGGACCTGGGCGAGGAGCTGCCGCTGGCCCCGCCTTCGTCTACGGGCTTCTACTGGGTCTCGTGCACGCGCTCCGAGTTCGCGGCCCATCTGCCGGCACTGCAGGCGATGCTGCACCGACAGTGCGGCGTGCCGCTGGTCGACCTGCATGTCTCCGACCTGCTCAACGCCCAGCTGCCGTCGAATTACGACGCAACATCGCAATACGACCTGCTGGTGTTCCAGCGGCTGGCGACGGCCGAAAGCGGCGACGCCGCGCCGGCCACGCCGCAGCACGGCCCGCCGGTGCTCACGCGCATCGTCACGCGGCCCGTGGGCATGGTGGTGTTCGACCAGCTGCTGCTGACCGTGCACCCCGACGCCTGCCCGGTGCATGCCTATTTCCTGCTGCGCCTGCTGTCGGAGCAGCCCACGGACGCGCGCGGAGGTCCGGCCAAGCGCACCAACAGCCCGGCCGACCTGATGCTGCGTCTGGTCAACCACATGGTCGATGGCTATCTCGAACTGCGGCGCGACCTCACGCGCCAGCTCGACCATTGGCAGTCGGCGCTGCTCGAACCCAAGGCGCGGATTTCCAACTGGAGCGCCATCCTGGACGCGCGCCTGGCGCTGCACCAGCTCGATGAAATCTGCGAGGACCAGCGCGCCGCGATACAGGAATGGATAGAGGCGCTCGACGCCTGGCCCGCCGAGTCGATGCCCACGCTGCAGCGCGAGCGCGAACTGCTCAAGGTGCGCTCGCGCGACGTGCTCGAGCACATAGAGCGCGTGGTCCACCATGTGCGCCGCCTGGAGCAGAGCGCCGAGACCGCGGTGCAGATGCATTTCTCGCTGCAGAGCAACCGCGCCAACGACATCATGCGCACGCTGACCACGATCACCGCCGTGTTCCTGCCGCTGAATCTGATTGCAGCGGTGTTCGGCATGAACTTCGAGTTCATTCCGCTGGTGCACAAGCAGGACGGCTTCTGGTGGGCCGTCGCGGGCATGGGCGTGGTGTCGCTGGTGCTGATTTCCTTCTTCTGGCGCAAGCGCTATCTGGACCGGCTGGAGCGCGCGCCGTAAGAGGCGCCGCTAACACGACCCAGCAAATCGAAGATTTGCGGTTGCTGCTAGGCGCGGCCGGCCAGGCGCGGTGCCGCAGGCAGTGCAAGTAGCACGACAAGGCGACGCAACGACGCAGCAAGGGTTGTGTTAGCGGCGCTAAGCGTCAGGCCAGGTGCTTGTCGAAGAAGGCCAGCGTGCGATCGCGCGCCAGCAGCGCGCTGCTTTCGTCATAGGCACCGCGCTGGTCGCAGTTGAAGCCATGGTCGGCGTCATACAGATGGACTTCGACTTCGGGATGGGCGCGGCCGAAGGCCTGCACCGATTCGACCGAAATCCAGTGGTCCTGGCGCGCGAAATGCGCGAGCACCGGGACCTGCGGCGCACGCGCCACTTCGGCCGGCGTGGTCATGCCGCCGCCGTAATAGCTCACGGCCGCCGCCAGGCCCGGCAGCGTGCAGGCCGCGCGCCAGGTCACCAGGCCGCCCCAGCAGAAGCCGACGATGCCGACCTTGCCGCCGCTGATCGCCGCCGCATGGGCGATCGCCGCCTGCACTTCGGCCATCGCGCCCGGCGCGGGCAGCGCTTCGGTCGCAGCTTTGAGCGCCATGCCGCGCTCCATGTCGGCGGGCTGGTAGCCCAGGTCGACATCGGGCTGCACGCGCGCGAACATGGACGGTGCCACGGCCGCGTAGCCGCGCGCCGCGAAACGGTCGGTCACGGCCTGGATGTGGGCGTTGACGCCGAAGATTTCCTGCAGCACCACGATGGCGCCGCGCACCGGGCCATCAGGCACAGCAACCCACGCGGGGGCGCTGAAACCGTCGGCCGAGGTCAAATTCACGAAATTTCCCATGCTCTGCTCCGTTCGATGTGGATTGGTCGTGCACCGGCATCGGCGCCAGGTGCTGTAATGGCGCAGCAAATGCGCGATCAACGTGCATTCTCACAGGAGACCGCATGACGCACCAGGCGCTACTTCAGATCGGCCGATTCGACCTCTGCGGAGGCGCGCGCTGATGGACCTCAAACCACTGATCACGCTGGTGGCCATCGTCAATCCGCTGGCCATCATTCCGTTCTTCATCCACTACACCCAGGGCTTCAGCGACGCCCAGCGGCGCGACACCATACGCACGGCGGCGTTCAGCGCGTTCTGCGTGATTTCGGCCTGCGCGCTGCTGGGCTTGCAGGTGCTCGACTTCTTCAACATCTCGCTGCAGAGCTTTCAGGTCGGCGGCGGCCTGCTGCTGCTGATCAGCGCCATGAACATGCTCAACGCGCGCCCGGCCGAAGACCGCCCCAGCGCGGCGACGCTCGAAGCCGGCGTGGAAAAGGCGGCGATGGGCAACAGCATCGCGGTCGTGCCGCTGACGATTCCGCTACTGACCGGACCGGCCGCGATGTCCACCGTGGTGATCTACGCCGACCAGGCGAAGGACATCTGGCAGCACCTGGCGCTGATAGGCTATGGCGTGGTGGTGGCGCTGGCGACGGCAATCTGCTTTTCGCTGGCACAACCGATTGCGCGCGTGCTGGGCCGCACCGGCATCAACGTCATGACACGGCTGATGGGCCTGATCCTGGCCGCTCTGGCGGTCGAAGTCATGGCCGGCGGGCTGATCAAGATGTTTCCAGTGCTGGCGATGCGCTAGCTGGCGGCGCGCGCCGCGCCGCCCGTGCAGCGCTGCCTGACCCGGCCCGACAGCGCATTGCAGCGCGCCTGGGCGATCTTGTGCTGCGATTGCGCCTGAATTTCGCGCGTCTGCCGGCCTTGGGCCAGGCGTTGGCGCCGGGTTTCGAGTTCGGCCTTGGCGACTTCGGCCCCGGCATGGGCCTGGCGCTCGCAGCGCTCCTCGGCAGCGCCATCGAGCTTTTCGCAGCCCAGCATGTCTTGCTGGAATTGCAGGGAAATCCGGCGTTTCGCCGCCATCTGTTCCGATGCGGCGGTGCCCATGGCCGTGCTGGCCAGGACCGCCACGCTCGTCAACACACCGATGATCAACAGCGCAGGTAATTTGCGCAGGGCTTGCATAACGTCACTCCTTGTTCGTCTCACCTTGCGCATGCACCGGCACGCGCTGCGTCAAGGTGGACGCAGGTAATAACTTATTGCAATCGAACAGGAAGAGTCGATAGTATGCAAAAGCTGGAGTGGACTTTAGAAGAAACGCCGCGCCAGCCGCGTAGGGAGAGCACAGGCAAGCGCCGTCAGCAACCGCCTACGCCCACTCGCAATTCGTGCCCGGTCAACGTCCGAGCTGCAGCAGCCAGGCCTGCATGTCGGCAACGACTTTGTCGGTCGCCTGGGTCAATGCGCGCACGCCGCTGGCCGCATCCGCGCCGGCTGCGGGCTGCTGCACGACGAAAGTCGTCTGGCCCACCAGCATGTCGCCCTGTGGCCGCCGGTCGACAAGCGAAGCGCGCAGGCGCACCCAGCCGACGCTTTCCTGGGCCGACAGGAACACATGGCTGAACTCCTCGAGTTCGACCCTCAGCAAGGCGGGCAACTGGCCCTGCACCTTGGGCTGCGACGGGCCGTCGCCTCCCAGCAGCACGACACGGTCACGGCCCAGGCCGCTGCTCAGGCGCTGCTGCACCAGCTGCGCGGGCGGGCGCGTCCAGCGCGCGAGCTGGTAGGGGCGCACCACCTGGGCCTCGGCGTAGGCCAGGCGGTAGAGCACCGAAGTTTCCGCGTCCCTGAGGCCAGGGGCCTCGATTTCGGCCAGCGCGATCGCGGGCCGCTGGGCCTGGGGCGCGGGCGCCGTGGCGACCGGCACCGGGCCGAAGTCATAGCGCACGGCGGCCGCGGGGGGCTTGGGCAGCACCGAACAGCCGACCAGCCACAGGCAGGCCAGCGAACCGGCGACCCGAAAAGCGTTGGTGCGCGCAGCCTCGAAAAAAGAAGCGGACATAACGGATTCCTAAGGCAAGGGGGTGGGGGCAACAAAACCGGGTTCGCCGGGACCGGCGACTGCGCTGCCGTTGCCGTAGATCACCGATTGCGGGTTGTCGCTGAAGGCACTCGCGGCAGTGCCGAGCTGGCGCGCGGCGCGCGACACGCCGTCGGCGGCGTTGGTCACGCGCGGCAAGGTGGTGCGGCTCAGGCTGTCGGCGGCGCGCTCCAATGACTGCGTGCCCGCAGCAATCTGCTGCAACGGACCGTCGGGAGCATTGATGCGCTGCACGGTCTGGCCCAGCTCGTTCGCCACCGCCGTGGTGCTCTTGCCGGCCTGGTCCAGCGATTGCAGCGTCTTGCGCGCATCGGCGGTGAGCGCCGGAATGTCGGCCAGCGCCGGATCGAGCCTCTGGGTCAGCGTGTGTTGCACGCCCGCGGTCAGGTCGCGCACGCCAGCGGCGGCGCCGGCAATGTTTTCCAGCGCGCTGCTGAAGCGCTGCTGGTTTTCATCGCCCAGCATGTCGTTGAGCCGGCGCGTGACTTCATCGACGCGGCCCAGCAGCGCCGGACCCTGGTCGGCAAGCATGCTCAGCGGCGAGGATTTGAGCCACAGGCGCGGCAGGCCGCTGGCGCCGGGCGGCAGCTGCGGCTGGGGTTCGGCGGCGTCGTCAAGCTGCACATGGGCCAGGCCCGTGACGCCCTGGTAGCCGAGCACCGCGAAAGTAGTGGGGGAAATCGGTGTTTCCGTGCCCACGGCGATGCGGATCAGCACATTGCCGGCGGTCTGTGGATCGAAGCCGATATGCACGACCTTGCCCACGGGCACGCCCTTGTAGCGCACGGCCGCCTGCGGCTGCAGGCCGCCTATGCCGTCCTTGGTCGTGAGTTCGTACTGGGTGTACTGGCTGTGGTCGCGGGTCAACCACATCGCGAGGCCGGCCAGCAGCGCTGCCACCAGCACCACGAACAGGCCCGCCGCCATTGCATGCGACTTGTTTTCCATCAGGTTTCTCCTGCGGCCGGCTGGCCGCTGCTCAGGGGCGCCATGGCACGCCGGCCCCGCTCTCCCCGGAAAAAGGTTTCGACAAAGGGATGGTCGAAGGCCGCGACTTCGCGCGGCGGGCCCGTGACCAGCACCTTCTTCTCGGCCAGAACGGCCACGCGCGAGGACAGTGCGAACAAGGTGTCGAGGTCATGGGTCACCATGACCAGCGTCAGCCCCAGCGCCGCGTGCAGCTCGCGCAGCAGCGCGCAGAATTCGTCGGCGCTCGTGGGATCGAGGCCGGCCGTGGGTTCATCGAGCAGCAGCAGCGGCGGATCCATGATCAGCGCGCGCGCCAGCGCCACGCGCTTGATCATGCCGCCCGAAAGATCGGAAGGCATGCGCGCCGCATGCTCGGGCTTGAGCCCGACCATCTGCAGCTTGACCATGGCCGCGTCGCGCACCAGGTCGTCGGGCAGGCTGCCCTGCTCGCGCAGCGCGAAGGCGATGTTGTCGAGCACGTTGAACGCCGAAAACAGCGCGCCATGCTGGAACAGCATGCCCACGCGGCTGGCCGCGCCTTCGCGCCCCATTTCGGCGGCCGGCCGGCCCAGCACTTCGACCGTACCCTTGCTCGGCTTGAGCAGGCCCAGCATCTGGCGCAGCAGCACGGTCTTGCCCGTGCCCGAGCCGCCGACGATGGACAGCATCTCGCCGCGCTCGACCACCAGGTCCAGGTCCTGGTGCACGGCGAACGCCTTGTCGCCCTGGCCGAACACGCTCCACAGCCCGGCGATGCGCACGACAGGCACCGACGTCGCGGCGTCGGGCACGGCCTGCGCGGTCGTGGAAGGGGCAATTTCGGTGGCGTTCGTCATGTCAGATTCCCACGTCCTTGAACAGAATCGCGAACACCGCGTCGACAATGATCACCATGGTGATCGCCGACACCACCGAGGCGGTCGTGCCCTGCCCCAGGCTCTGGGTATTGGGCTCCACGCGCAGCCCCCAGTGGCAGCCGATGAGCGCGATCAGCACGCCGAAGACCATGGACTTGCCCATCGCGAGCCATAAATTGGCCGATTCGACCGCTGCGGGCAAGGCCTGGGCGAAGTAGGCGGGCGTGATGCCCATTGTCAGATCGGCGGCCAACATACCGCCGGCCAGCGCGGCCAGCGTGGTCCAGACCGCGACCAACGGCATGGCCACCGCCAGCGCCAGCGCGCGCGGCAGCACCAGTCGGAAGCCATGGGAAATACCCATGACCTGCATGGCGTCGAGTTCTTCGTTGACGCGCATCACGCCGATCTGGGCGGTGATCGCCGAGCCGGAACGGCCGGCGACCAGAATTGCGGCCAGCAGCGGGCCGAGTTCGCGGATCAGCGAAATGCCCAGAATATTGACGATGAAAGATTCGGCGCCGAACTGGCGCAGTTGCAAGGCCATCAGAAAGGCCAGCACCACGCCGATCAGAAAGCCGACCAGGGCCGTGATCGGCAGCGCGGTCGCGCCCATGCTGTAGAGATGGCCGGACACATCGCGCCACGGCGCACGCTGCGGCCGGCGCAGCAGGCGGCCGAAATCGAGCAGCAGCTGGCCAATCAGCTCGACCAGCTCCTTGAGGTGGCTGCAGCCCGCCAGCACCAGCATGCCGAGCTGGTCGATCTGCTGGCGCGGGTGCCAGCCGGGCTTGGCCGGCTTCTCGCACTGGCTGTACTGTTCGACGTGGGAAAGAATTTCACGGTGCGCGTCGCTGACCTCGTAGCTCGCCGGCCAGGCACCGCCCCAGTGGCGCCAGAGAATCTGCGCGCCCACATAGTCAAGCCTACCGATGCCCGTGAGGTCCCAGGCCGAAGCGTCGGGCACGGCCTGCAGTTCGCGCTCCAGCCGGCGCCAGTCAGCACGTTCGGCAAAGCCCGCCGCGGTCCAATCGCCTTTTGGCAAGGCGCGGCCGGCAGCGGAGTCGAACACAACAGAAGGGGCAAGCGAAGGCGGCATCAAGTGTCAGTGGCGGGGAGAAAGAAACCGGGCCGCAGGGCTACCGGCGGCATCCAGTTTTGCATATTCCTCGGGCCCCGGCGCGCAGGACGCGACCTCGTTGTGCACTCTAGCGCAAGCGGCTGGGGTAAGGGAATTAAAAATGCCCGCTTTTCGCCCCGGGCAGAGGCAGTCTCCGCGCGCTTTCCCTATCGACAGGCTACGGCCTATCGGGACAATGGGTCGCAGCCCTCTCCAACCAGCGCCTAGCGACCCGGACCCATGAGCGACACCACTTTCGACTACATCATCATCGGGGGCGGCACGGCCGGCGCCCTGCTGTGCAACCGCCTGAGCGCCGACCGCAGCAAGCGCGTGCTGCTGATCGAGGCCGGACGCAAGGACGATTACCACTGGATTCACATCCCCGTCGGTTATCTCTATTGCATAGGCAACCCGCGTACCGACTGGCTCTACCAGACCGAAGCCGAGCCCGGGCTCAACGGCCGCAGCCTGCGCTATCCGCGCGGCAAGACGCTGGGCGGCTGCAGCAGCATCAACGGCATGATCTACATGCGCGGCCAGGCCCGCGACTACGACCAGTGGGCGCAGCTCACGGGCGACGACGCCTGGCGCTGGGAAAACAGCCTGCCGCATTTCATGCGCCACGAAGACCATTGGCGGCTCGATGTCGGCGGCAGCGCCGACGCGCGCTTCAAGAGCCTGCACGGCAACAAGACCACGGGCAGCACGGGCGAGTGGCGCGTGGAGAAGCAGCGCCTGCGCTGGGACATCCTCGACGCGTTCTCCCAGGCCGCGCAGCAAAGCGGCATTCCCGCCAGCGACGACTTCAACGGCGGCGACAACGAAGGCGTGGGCTATTTCGAAGTCAACCAGAAGGCCGGCTGGCGCTGGAACACGGCCAAGGCCTTTTTGCGCCCCACCTGCTACGGCCGCGCGAATTTCGAGATGTGGACCATGGCCCAGGCGACGCGGCTGATCATCGACACCCAGCCCGACGGCAGCCAGCGCTGCACGGGCGTCGAAGTCGCCACCGGCGACGGCCTCGACATCGTGCACGCGACCGGCGAAGTGCTGGTCTGCGCGGGTGCGATCAACTCGCCGCAGCTGCTGCAGCTGTCGGGCATAGGCCCGGCGCAGCTGCTGCAAAAGCATGGCATTCCCGTGGTCAAGGACCTGCCGGGCGTGGGCGCCAACCTGCAGGACCATTTGCAGATTCGCACGGTGTTCAAGGTGAAGGGCGCGCCCACGCTCAATGTGCTCGCGTCCAGCCTGCTGGGCAAGGCAAAGATCGGCATGGAGTACGCGTTCAAGCGCAGCGGGCCCATGAGCATGGCGCCGTCGCAGCTGGGCGCGTTCACGCGCAGCCGCCCCGAACTGGCCCACCCCAATCTCGAATACCACGTGCAGCCGCTGTCGCTGGATGCGTTCGGCGAACCGCTGCATGCGTTCCCGGCGTTCACCGCCAGCGTCTGCAACCTGAACCCCACGAGCCGCGGCACGGTGCAGATCCGCAGCGCCGACTACCGCCAGGCGCCGGCGATCGCGCCGAACTACCTCAGCACCGACGAAGACCGCCAGGTCGCGGCCGACAGCCTGCGGCTCACGCGGCGCATCGTCGCCCAGCCCGCGCTGGCGCGCTTCGCGCCCGAGGAATACAAGCCCGGCGTGCAGTTCCAGACCGACGAGGAACTGGCGCGCCTCGCGGGCGACATCGCGACCACGATCTTCCACCCCGTGGGAACCACCAAGATGGGCCGTGACGACGATCCCATGGCCGTGCTCGACAGCCAGCTGCGCGTGCGCGGCATCGCCGGGCTGCGCGTGGTCGACGCGGGCGCGATGCCGACCATCACCAGCGGCAACACCAACTCGCCCACGCTGATGATGGCCGAGAAAGTCGCCGAGTGGATTCGCAAGAGCCAGGCCAGGCCGGCCGGCAGCGCGGTGCACGAGCCCGCCCCGCCGCCGCGCGTTCCCGTGGTGGCCTGAACTAGCGGATACCGCCCACATAGCGCTCGACGCCGCCTGCAGGTGGCGTTCGGTTCAGCGCGGGCATGGCCGCAAAGCCCGCGGCCGGCGCCGTCGGCGCGAGCTGCATGGCGCGCTCGAGCTTGTCGGCCCATTCGCCGAGTTCGGGCAATGCGTCCTGCTGGGCACGCAGGCGGCAAAAGCGCACGACTTCGCGCGCGTAGTCGGCGTTGCAGGCCATCCATTCGGTGTCGGTCACGCGCCCGGTCTTGCGCCGCAGCAGCACATGCACATGGGCGGCCACGGCCAGTTTTTCACTGTCAAGCATCGCAAACTCCTGCTGCGGGATTGAACGCCCGCGCGTTGCCGCGCAGGTCCATGCGGTCTCTGGCTAACCCAGCCGCTCGCGGTGCAGCGAAAGGTCCAGCCCGGTCTGCTCGCTGGCATCGGACACGCGCAGCCCCACCAGACGGTCGGTGAGCCACAGCAGCACGCCCGTGGCGACAAAGCTGAACACCGCGACCACCAGCACCGTCAGCATCTGGGTGCCGATGTGGCCCTGCACGCCGGCGATGCTGCGGCTCGCGAACACGCCCGTGAGCAATGAGCCGACGATTCCGCCTACGCCATGCACGCCGAATACGTCGAGCGCATCGTCGGCGCCCAGCGCGCGCTTGAGGCCGGTCGCGCCCCAGTAGCAGACCGCGCCCGCGATCAGGCCGATCAGCAGCGCCGGGCCCAGGCCCACATAGCCGGCCGCGGGCGTGATCGCCACCAGCCCCGCGACCAGGCCCGAACACAGGCCCAGCAGCGACGCGCGCCGGCGCAGCAGCCATTCGGCGATCAGCCAGCCGAGCGCGCCGCCCGCAGCCGCGAGATGCGTCACGGCCAGCGCCAGCGCGGCGCGGCTGTCGGCGGCCAGCGCCGAGCCCGCATTGAAGCCGAACCAGCCGATCAGCAGCAGGCTCGCCCCCAGCATGGTCCAGCCCAGGTTGTAGGGCTCGAACGCCTCGCGGCCATAGCCCTGGCGCGGGCCCAGATACCAGGCGCAGGCCAGACCCGCCGCGCCCGCGTTGACATGCACCACGGTGCCGCCCGCGAAATCCAGCGCCCCGAGGCGCGCGAGCCAGCCGCCGGCCTCCCAGACCCAGTGCGCGACCGGCACATAGACGGCCAGCGTCCACAGCGCAACGAACACCAGCAGCGCCGTGAAACGCATGCGCTCGACCAGTGCGCCCACCAGCAGCGCCGCGGTGATCACCGCGAACGACAGCTGGAACATCGCGAACGCAGCTTCGGGCACATTGGGCGCCATGTGGCTCACGCTCACGCGCTGGCCCGCCCAGTCCGGGTCCAGCCCCGCAAAGCCCAGGCGCGTGAAGCCGCCCAGAATGCCGTCGCCGGGCGTGAATGCCAGCGAATAGCCGGCGGCGAACCACAGCACGCTGACCACGCAGGCCACGAGCAGCACGCTGGCCAGCGTGTTGAGCACGTTCTTGCGCCGCACCATGCCCGCATAGAACAGCGCCACGCCGGGCAGCGTCATCAGCAGCACCAAGGCGGTGCAGACCATCAACCAACCGGTATCGGCCGCATTCAGGGCGGCCATTTCAACCATGGTGGGGGCCACCAGCGGCGCGGCCGGCGCCGCGGCCGCGGGCAGCGCCCAGGTGGCAAGCACTGCTCCCCCCATGGCGAAGCCGGCTGCAGAGTAAGAGTGCTGCGCCTTGGCGTGCGAGTGTCTGGAGATGTCTTGCCTGCCTGTCATGTCCATGCCATGCCTCCGGGAAGAGTGGTTGCTGACAGAGACGCAAGCACAGGGCGTGCCAAAACAGATACAGAAGCGCGCTTTTATTTGCAAAAAGTCACACTAAATACACATATGCACTCCCCTGGATACCCGTTCACTCCGGGAAACTCCCAATGCACCAAGCGAGTGCAAGCGTTACAGTCCAACCACTCAAGTGCACCTCGGTGCGACGAAGAGGGGCCGAGGAGACACTACTCGACATAGAAATAGACCAATATTCAAAAAGCATACAGCGAGATGCCTTTACAGAGCGCCGGCCCAGTCCGGCGCTTTTTTATTGGTCGCTGCATACATGGGCATGCACCCTGACGGTGCGACAATCTCGCCCCTATGGAATGGCTCTTTGTTTCGCTGGCCTCGATGCTGGCCGGGTTTGTCGATGCCATCGTTGGCGGGGGTGGACTGATCCTCGTGCCGGCGATTTTCGCGGCGTTTCCCCATGCGCCCCCGGCCACGCTGCTGGGCACGGGCAAAAGTGCCTCCGTTTGGGGCACGACCATGTCGGCCTGGCAATACGGTCGGCGCGTGCGCATTCCCTGGGCCGCGCTGACGCCGGCGATCGTGATCAGCTTTGCCGGCTCGTTCGCGGGCGCCTGGGCGGTCACCGTCATCTCCTCCGATTTCCTGCGCAAGCTGCTGCCGGTGGTGCTGGTGCTGGTGCTGGCCTATACGCTGCTGAAGAAAGACATGGGGCGCAACCACGCGCCGCGCTTCGCGGGCCGCGCCGAAACCCTGGTCGCCTGCACCATTGGCCTGGTCATTGGCTTCTACGACGGCTTCTTCGGTCCGGGCACGGGCAGCTTCTTCGTGTTCCTGTTCGTGCGCCTGCTGGGCTATGACTTTCTCAACGCCTCGGTCTCGGCCAAGCTGCTCAACATCGCGACCAATGTCGCGGCCATCGTGCTGTTCAGCCTCAAGGGCCATGTCTGGTGGCATTTCGCGCTCCCTCTGGCACTGGCGAATGTCATGGGCAGCATGCTCGGCACCTACATGGCCTTGCGCCACGGCACGGGCTTTGTGCGCAGCATCTTCATTCTCGTGGTCAGCGTTCTGATCCTCAAGACCGGCTACGACGCGTTCCTGCGCTGAAGCCGCGCAACGGGCCTTAACAAAGCCCGAACGCAGACAAGTAAGCAAGCGCTCGCAACGACCACAGTCCTTGTATGGCAAGGAATTCCGGTTTTAGTATGTTGCGCCGGGCTTGCGGCGCGCGCCATCATGGCGACACAGGGTCCGGGCCCTGGTTCCAGGAGATGCGCATGAAATTTCTGCCAATCGTCACTTTTGCGGTCGCGCTGTGCGTGGCCGCCAGCGCCGCCCAGGCCAGGCCGCTGGAGGCCGTGCGCCAGGACGGCACGCTGCGGATCGCCACCGAAGGCCACTACGCGCCGTTCAATTTCTTCCAGGGCAAGCAGCTCACGGGCTTTGAAGTCGAAATCGCCGAACTCGTGGCGCAGAAGATGGGCCTCAAGCCCGAATGGAAAACGCTCAGCTTCGACGCGCTGCTCACCGGCCTGCAGCAGGACCGCTGGGATGTGGCCATTGCCTCGCACGCGATCACCGCCGAGCGCGCCAAGGCCGTGACCTTCGCCGCACCCCACTACTGCTCGGGCGGCACCATTGTCTCGATGGCGCCGAAATTGCGCCGCGCCAGCGACCTCGCGGGCAAAGTGGTCGCGGTGCAGACCGGCACCACCTATGCGGCCGAAGTGCAGCGCCTGCCGGGCGTGCGGGCGGTGAAGAACTTTCCCAGCGACACCGATGCGCGCAGCGCGCTGGTTTCCAAGCGCGTCGATGCAATGGTCACCGACCGCTTCATCGCCAAGGAGCTGCTGCGCAAATCGCCCCAGGCCGGGTTTCATATGGGCGAAATGGTGACGGTCGAGCGCATTGCCGCGGCCATGGCGCTGGGCAACACCGGCCTGGCCGACGCCTGGTCGCAGGCGCTGCAGGCCGTGATGGCCGACGGCAGCTATGCCAAGGTGGCGCAGAAATACTTCCAGGAAGATATCCGCTGCCCCGCCGGCCGCTGACCCGGCGCTGCCCGCAAGGCCCTTATGTCCATCGCTTTCCGGCCCGCTCACTGGTCGCGCCTGCAGCGCAGCAATGCGACGCTGGTCGCGGCGCTGCTGTCGCTGGTGCTGGTCATGGCCACGCTGGGCTGGCTGTTTTCCTGGCTGCCCGAACCCATAGGCTCGAGCGCAGAGATATTTGCCGAGGGCGCGCGCACCACGCTGTGGCTCACGCTGGTCAGCGGCGCCGTGGGGCTGGCGCTGGGCACGGCGACGGCGCTGGCGCGCACTTCGCGCTGGGCGCTGCTGCGCTGGGGCGCGCGCTTTTACCTCTGGGTGATACGCGGCACGCCGCTGCTGGTGCAGATCCTGTTCGTCTATTTCGCGCTGCCCATGCTCGTGCCCGGCCTGCGCCTGCCCGAGTTCGAAGCCGCGGTGCTCGCTCTGGGACTCAATGCGGGCGCCTACAACAGCGAAGCGATTCGCGCCGGCCTGCTGGCCGTGCCCCAGGGCCAGACCGAAGCCGCGCGCGCGCTGGGCCTGAGCCGGCGCCATGTGTTCCTCGACGTGGTCATGCCCCAGGCGTTCAAGATGGCCTTGCCGCCGCTGGTCAGCAACTTCGTCGCGCTGCTCAAGGACTCGTCGCTGGCCTATGCGATCGGCGTGGTCGAGCTGACCAATGTGGGCAACCGCCTGCAGTCGCAGACTTTCCAGCCCATCGCCACGCTGAGCACGGTGGCGCTGACCTATCTGGTGCTGACCACGCTGGTCACGCAGGCGACCCAGGCCATCGAATACCGCTTCGACATCGAAGGCCGTTCGCAATGAGTGCCGCGCCCTACATCGTCGTCGACCGGGTCTGCAAGTCGTTCGGTGCGCAGCCGGTGCTGCGCGACGTCTCGACGCAGTTCCGCACGGGCGAAGTCAGCGTGATCATCGGCGCCTCGGGCTCGGGCAAGTCGACGCTGCTGCGCGCCATCAACCGGCTCGAGCCGCACGACAGCGGCACGATCACCATTGCCGGCGTGCCCGTCGGGTCCAACGAGGCGACGCTGCAACAGCAGCGCACCGACGTGGGCATGGTGTTCCAGCAGTTCAACCTGTTCGGCCACATGACGGTGCTCGACAACCTGACGCTCGCGCCGCGGCGCATCCACCGCACGCCGCGCGCCCAGGCCAACACCCAGGCCATGGCCTTGCTGCGCCGCGTGGGCCTGCAGGAGCACAGCGCCAAGTACCCGTGGCAGCTGTCGGGCGGCCAGCAGCAGCGCGTGGCGATCGCGCGCGCGCTGGCGATGCACCCCAAGGTGATGCTGTTCGACGAGCCGACTTCGGCGCTGGACCCGGAAATGGTGCAGGAAGTGCTGGACGTGATGCGCGAACTCGCGCGCGCCGGCATGACCATGATCGTCGTCACCCACGAGATGGGCTTTGCGCGCGAAGTCGCCGACCGCGTGCTGTTTTTCGACCAGGGGCGCATTGCCCATGAAGCCCCTCCGGCCGAGTTCTTCGGTCAGCCGGCCAATGACCGCATTCGGGCCTTCATTGGGCGCATGGGCGGATAGCCGCGGGCCGCGGCTCAGTCTTCCGGTATCCAGCCGACCGCAGCCGCGGCCGGAATAAGCGGCTTCTGCGCCGCTGCCGCGGGGCGTGCGCCGCCATCCACGGGCGCGGCCGCGGGGAAAGGATCGGGCAGTGCCTTGCGCGGCAGGCCTTCGACGGACACGCTGTCGGCGGGTACGGCGATATCGTTCGCGCGGCGCGGCTGGCCCATGGGCAGGCGCGCCTGGCCGGAACGCACCGAAGCGATGTCTTCCTCGCTGGGGTACTGGCCCAGCAGCCAGTAGTCGAACACCCGGCGCGCGATCGGCCCCGCGGCGGCCGCGCCAAAGCCCGCGTTCTCGACGATCAGCGCGAGCGCGATCGTGGGCTTGTCGGCCGGCGCATAGGCCATGTAGAGCGAATGGTCGCGCTGGTATTCGGTGAGCTTGGCTGCGTTGTACTTGTCTTTTTGCCCCACGCTCACCGCCTGGGCCGTGCCGGTCTTGCCGGCCGAGGTATAGGGCGCACCCGCGAAAATGCCGCGTGCCGTGCCGTCGACCGTGACCGCCGCGACCGCGCGGCGCACGGCTTCGACGTTCTGCGGCTTGTAGCCCAGGTCTATGCCCGCGGGCTGGGCCAGCTGCTGGTAGCGCCGGGTCAGCGCATCGATCTTGCCCAGACCCAGATGGGGCTGGTGCTTGACGCCGCTGTTGGCCAGCGTCGCCGTCGCATGCGCGAGCTGCAGCAGCGTGAAGTTGTTGTAGCCCTGGCCGATGCCCAGCGAAATGGTTTCGCCCGCATACCATTTCTTCTGCTCGGGGCGCTTGTAGGTGTTGCGCTTCCACTCCTGGCTGGGCAGCACGCCGCGCACTTCGCCGCGCACGTCGAGGCCCGTGATCTGGCCGAAGCCCAGCGGCTTCATGAAGTCGTGCATCGCATCGACGCCCATGTCGTTGGCCAGCTGGTAGAAATACACATTGCTCGACTTGACGATCGCGCGGTGCAGGTCGACCGGGCCGTTGGGGTGACCGCTGCGGAACGTATGGCCGCCGAAAGTCCAGCTGCCGTTGTCCTGCGTGATGCTGTCGGTGCGGCGCGCGCCGCGTTCGAGCGCGCCCAGTGCCATGAACGGCTTGTAGGTCGAGCCCGGCGGATAGGTGCCGCGCAGCGCACGGTTGAGCATGGGCCGGTCTATGGATTCATTGAGCTGGGCCCAGCTTTCCTGGTCGATGCCGTCGACGAACAGGTTCAGATCGAATGCCGGACGGCTGACCATGGCCAGCACTTCGCCGTTGCGCGGGTCGATCGCGACCAGCGCGCCGCGGCGATTGCCGTAGAGCTGTTCGATCATGCGCTGCAGGCGGATGTCGAGCGACAGCACCAGGCTGTCGCCGGGCGTCGCGGCGCGGCTGCCGAGCTTGCGCACCGCATAGCCGCCCGCGGAGGTCTCGAGCTGCTCCCAGCCCGTGAGGCCGTGCAGGTCCTGTTCGTAACTTTGCTCTATGCCCAGCTTGCCTATGACTTCGGTGCCGCGGTAGTTGGCCGCATTCTCGGAGTCTTCGAGTGCTTCTTTTTCGCGCTGGTTGATGCGGCCGATATAGCCGATCACATGGCTCGCGGTCTCTTCGAGCGGGTAGGAGCGAAACAGCCGCGCCTTGATGTCCACGCCCGGGAAACGGTAGCGCTGGGCGGCGAAATGCGCGACTTCCTCGTCGCTCAGCCGCGTGCGAATGGGCAGCGACTCGAAATTCTTCGAGTCGTCGACCAGGCGCTTGAACTTGCGCCGGTCGCGCGGCGTGATTTCGACCAGCGTCGCGAGTTCGTCTATGGTGGCTTCGAGGTCCTTGACCTTGGAGCGCGTGATTTCCAGCGTATAGGCCGCGTAGTTGGTGGCCAGCACCACACCGTTGCGGTCGAGAATCTGGCCGCGGTTGGGCACGATGGGCACGACCGCCGTGCGGTTGCTTTCGGCGCGTTCGGCGAGGTCTTCGTGGCGCACCACCTGCAGCACCAGCAGCCGCCAGACGAGCAGGCAGAACGCGAGCAGCACCACGGCCGCGACCACCCAGATACGCAGCCGGAAACGCGACTGTTCGACTTCGGAGTCGATGACTTCCATCATGCGGCGCACCTCGCGCAGCGGACAGGCCAGGGCATCATGCGCAGCATGTTTACAGGGGCCGGTTTTCGTCGGCGTCGGGCGCGCGCCGCTGCGGTGCGAGCAGCACCATGCTGATCAACGGCCAGAGCAGGCCTTCGGCCAACGGGGCGATGACCATGCTCCAGCCGGGAAACACTCCGCCGCTGAGCAGACCCACGACCAGAGCCACCGCATGCGCCATGAAGAACAGCGGCAGCATCTGCAGCGCCTGCACCGGCAGGCTGAACCACAGCAGGCGGCGGCGCATGCTCACGGCACCGAACACCAGCAGGCAATAGACCAGCGCGTGCTGGCCCAGCAATGCGCTGTGCTGCACATCCATGCACAGGCCGAATATGAAGGCCAGGCCCATGCCCACGCGCTGCGGCTGGTGCACGCTCCAGAACGCGATCAGCATCATCAGCAGATCGGGCATCCAGGCGACGCGGCCCAGCGGCAGCATGTTGATGGCCAGGGCCGCGACCAGGCTCGCGCCCATGAACACCGGATTGACCGGCAGCAGCAATGGTTGACCACGCGGCATGATCATCGCGGATTCTCCTGACGGCCGCGCGCGGCTGCCGGGGCAGGCGCGGGCGTGGCGGGTTTCTCGGCGGGTTTAGCGGCCGCCGCGCGGGCTGGAGCCGCCGGCTTGGCCGCGGACGCAGCGGGCGACTGCGCCGTGGGAGCATCTTCAAGCGCCACCACGGGCGGCAGCACCAGCACGTGACGCGCCTGCTGCACGCGCGCCATGGGCTCGCAATAGATACGCGAAAACGCCGAATCGGCGCGGTGCTCGACGCGCAGCACGCGCGCCACGGGAATTCCCGCGGGATAGACGCCATCGACGCCGCTGGTGGTCAGCAGGTCGCCGTCGACCACATCGGCGTTGCTGGGCACGAAGCGCAGTTCGATGTTGCCGCCGCCGCCGGGCGAAGGGTCGCCATAGGCGACGCTGCGCGCGCCGGTGCGCGGGTTGAAAACGGGAATCGCCTGGTCACGGTCGATCAGCAGCGTCACTTCGCTGCGCAGCGCATAGACCCGCGTGACCTGGCCCAGCACGCCATTGGCATCGAGCACTGGCGAGCCCAGCGCAATGCCCGAAGTCTGGCCGCGGTCTATCACCACGCGGCGGGTATAGGGGTCGGGCGTGTCGTGCACCACTTCGGCGGCCTGGCCCGGACTCGCCAGGTGCTCGCGCAGCGCGAGCAGGGCGCGCAGATGCAGGTTCTCGTCGAGCAGCTGCTCCGCCAGATGCGCGCTCTGCGCGACCTGGACCAGGCGCTGATCGGCGGCACGGGCCTGCGCCTGGGCCTGTTCCATCGATTGCATGTATTCGGTGCCCTGATGGATCAGGGACACGGGCTGGATCACCAGCCACTGCACGGGGTAGAGCACGCTGGCCACGACCTGGCGCACCGGCTCGGTCAATTTGAAGCGCGCGTCGGCAACCATCAGAAACAGCGCCAGGGCGCTGTAGAAAGCCAGCTGCGACAGCAGCGACGGGCCCTGGCGAAACAACGAGGGCACGCGCCGATCAACGGATCCCAAAGGCATCAGACGTGCCCCTGCGCTGCATGCGTCGCATGCAGTGAAAAATCGTGCGCCTGCATGTCATTCACTTCTCGCCCCCCGCCGCAAAGCAGCCTGGTTCACTCGCTGACGAAAATGCTTCCGTAGCGATCGAGCTCATCCAGGGACATGCCGCAGCCGCGCACCACGCAGGTCAGCGGCTCTTCCGCCACCAGCACCGGCAGGCCGGTTTCCTCGGCCAGCAGACGGTCGAGGTCACGCAGCAGTGCGCCGCCACCGGTCAGCATCATGCCGCGCTCGGCGATGTCGGCGCCGAGTTCGGGCGGAGTCTGCTCGAGCGCGTTCTTCACGGCCGAGACGATCTGGTTGAGCGGTTCGGTCAGCGCTTCGAGCACTTCGTTGCTCGAGATCGTGAAGCTGCGGGGCACGCCTTCGGAAAGGTTGCGGCCCTTGACTTCGATCTCGCGCACTTCGGAGCCGGGGAAAGCCGAGCCGATCTGCTTCTTGATCAGTTCTGCCGTGGGCTCGCCGATCAGCATGCCGTAGTTGCGGCGGATGTAGCTGATGATGCTTTCGTCGAACTTGTCGCCGCCGACACGCACCGAGCCCTTGTAGACCATGCCGCCCAGCGAAATGACGCCGACTTCGGTCGTGCCGCCGCCGATGTCGACGACCATCGAGCCCGAGGCGTCGAACACCGGCAGACCGGCGCCAATGCCCGCGGCCATGGGTTCTTCGATCAGGCGCACGGTGCGCGCACCCGCGGCTTCGGCTGCGTCCTTGATCGCCCGGCGTTCGACCTGGGTCGAGCCGCAGGGCACGCAGATGACGATGCGCGGGCTCGGAGCAAAAATGTTCCGGGGGTGCACCATCTTGATAAACTGCTTGATCATCTGCTCGGTGATGACGAAGTCGGCAATGACGCCGTCTTTCATCGGGCGGATGGCCTCGATGTTGCCTGGCACCTTGCCGAGCATGGCCTTGGCCTCGCGGCCAACGGCCTGGATCACCTTCTTGCCGTGCGGCCCGCCTTCGTGGCGGATCGCGACTACCGAGGGTTCGTCCAGGACAATGCCCTTGTCGCGGGCGAAAATAAGCGTATTTGCTGTGCCAAGATCAATGGCCAGGTCGGTGGAGAAATACCGACGGAAAGCTCCGAACATTCAAAAGTCCTCTCAGGCACGGTCGGCGCGTCGGCCGGCCATCGCCAGGTATCAGGGGGGGTGGGAGTGCAATTGGGTTCAATGCTGCAAATACCGCCTCAAAAGATGGTAATGCGGCAAAGCCGAGATAATACCGTATCCCCTGTGAATAACCCCTGCCGACTTGACCCGGATCACAGCTTTACTTCTGGTTTCCTCTTTCTAAAACCCTATGGCACTGACCTCTCAAGACATCGAGCGCATCGCCAATCTGGCACGGCTCGAACTATCTTCCACCGAGAGTGAGCGCATGCTCGCACAACTCAACGGCTTCTTCGGCATCGTCGAGAAGATGCAGGCGGTGGACACTTCGGGCGTCGCGCCGCTGTCCCACCCCGTGGCGGCCATCGAAGACGTGCAACTGCGCCTGCGTGAGGACATTGCCAGCGAGCCGAACAACCGCGAAGCCAACCAGCGCAACGCGCCGGCCGTCGAACGCGGCCTGTTCCTGGTTCCCAAAGTGATTGAGTAAGGCTTTCCCCGCATGACTTCGCATTCCACCGATCTGCACGATCTGAGCGTCACCGCGCTCGCCGAACAGCTGCGCACCCGCCAGGTTTCCGCCGTCGAGACCGCCCAGCACTTTCTGAACCGCGCCAAGGCGCAGCATACGCTGGGTGCCTATGTGGCGCTCAACGAAGAAGCCACACTCGCCCAGGCCCGCGCCGCCGATGCGCAGCTGGCCACGGGCAATGCGGGCACGCTGACCGGTGTGCCCATCGCCCACAAGGACATCTTCGTCACGCGCGACTTCCCCACCACGGCCGGCTCGAAGATGCTCGCCGGCTACCAGTCGCCGTTCGACGCGACCGTGGTCACGCGCCTGGCCGAAGCCGGCGCCGTGACGCTGGGCAAGCTCAACTGCGACGAATTCGCGATGGGCTCGGCCAACGAAAACTCGGCCGTCGCGCCCATAGGCTTCGATGCCCCCGCGCCGGTGCGCAACCCCTGGGACCTGTCGCGCGTTCCCGGCGGCTCGTCGGGCGGCTCGGCCGTGGCCGTGGCCGCGCGCCTGGCGCCGGCCGTGACCGGCACCGACACCGGCGGCTCGATCCGCCAGCCCGCATCGTTCTGCGGCATCACGGGCATCAAGCCCACCTACGGCCGCGCTTCGCGCTACGGCATGATCGCTTTCGCGTCGAGCCTGGACCAGGCCGGCCCGATGGCGCGCAGCGCCGAAGACTGCGCGCTGCTGCTCAGCGCCATGTGCGGCCCCGATCTGGACCGTGACTCCACGTCGCTGGACCGCCCGGTCGAGAACTTCGGCGCCACGCTGAACAACGACATCGCGGGCCTGCGCATAGGCGTGCCCGAAGAATTCTTCGGCGACGGCCTGTCGGCCGACGTGCGCGCGGCCGTGGACGCCGCGCTGCAGGAATACGTGAAGCTGGGCGCCAAGCTCGTGCCCATCCAGCTGCCGCGCACCGAGCTGTCGATTCCCGTCTATTACATCCTGGCCCCGGCCGAGGCGTCGTCCAACCTGTCGCGCTTCGACGGCGTGAAGTTCGGCCACCGCGCCAAGGACTACGCCGACCTGGTCGACATGTACAAGAAGACGCGCGCCCAGGGCTTCGGCGACGAAGTCAAGCGCCGCATCATGATCGGCGCCTATGTGCTCAGCGAAGGCTACTACGACGCCTACTACCTGCAGGCGCAGAAGATCCGCCGCATGATCGCCGACGACTTCCAGGCCGCGTTCCAGCACTGCGACGTGATCGCCGGCCCGGCCGCGCCCACGGTGGCCTGGGAGCTGGGCGCCAAGAGCGACCCGCTGGCCAACTACCTGGCCGACATCTACACGCTGCCCGCATCGCTCGCCGGCCTGCCCGGCCTGAGCCTGCCCGCGGGCTTCGGCGCCGGCGGCATGCCCGTGGGCCTGCAGCTCATCGGCAACTACTTCCGCGAAGGCCAGCTGCTCAACGCCGCCCACCGCTTCCAGCAAGCCACCGACTTCCACCTGCGCCAACCGGCCGGCCTGGCCCTGTAATCACGCGGGAGAACCACTTACCCATGACTGCCAAACTCATTCACGGCTACGAAGTCGTCATCGGCTTCGAAACCCATACCCAGCTCGCGACCCAGTCGAAGATCTTCAGCCGCGCGGCCACGGCCTTCGGCGCCGAGCCCAACACCCAGGCCTGCGCCGTCGACCTGGCCCTGCCCGGCACGCTGCCGGTGATGAACAAGAAGGCCGTCGAATGCGCCATCAAGCTCGGCCTGGCGCTGGGCTCGAAGATCGCGCCGCGCAGCATCTTCGCGCGCAAGAACTACTTCTACCCCGATCTGCCCAAGGGCTACCAGATCAGCCAGTTTGAAATTCCCGTGGTGCAGGGCGGCGAAGTGTCGTTCTTCCTCGGCGAGGAAAAGAAGACCGTGCGCCTGGAACGTGCCCATCTGGAAGAAGACGCGGGCAAGTCGCTGCACGAAGACTTCATCGGCCAGTCGGGCATCGACCTGAACCGCGCCGGCACGCCGCTGCTCGAAATCGTCACCCAGCCCGACATGCGCTCGACCGAAGAGGCCGTGGCATATGCGCGCGAGCTGCACAAGATCGTGACCTGGATAGGCATCTGCGACGGCAACATGCAGGAAGGCAGTTTCCGCTGCGACGCCAACGTCTCCGTGCGCAAGCCCGGCGGCCCGTTGGGCACGCGCCGTGAAATCAAGAACCTCAACAGCTTCAAGAACATGCAGCAGGCGATCGACTACGAGATCCGCTGGCAGATCGAGGAGATCGAGGACGGCCGCACCATCCAGCAGGCCACCGTGCTGTTCAACCCCGACACGGGCGAAACCCGGTCCATGCGCACCAAGGAAGACGCGGCCGATTACCGCTACTTCCCCGACCCCGACCTGCCGCCGCTCGTCGTCGCGCAAAGCTGGGTCGACGAAGTGCGCGCCGGCATGCCCGAGCTGCCGCGCCAGCGCGCCGCGCGCTTTGTCGCCGACTACGGTCTGCCCGAGTACGACGCGACCACGCTGACGCAAAGCCAGGACATGGCCAGCTATTTCGAAGCCGTGGCCAAGGCCTGCGGCCAGGCCAAGCTGGCGTCGAACTGGATCATGGGTGAAATCTCGCGCCGCCTGAACACCGAGGAAATCGGCATTGCCGACGCCAAGGTGGGCAGCGCCCAACTGGCGACGCTGATCGGCCGCATCTCCGACGGCACGATCAGCAACAACGCCGCGCGCCAGGTGTTCGAGACGCTGTGGGACGGCGAAGCCAGCGACGTTGATGCTGTCATCGAAGCCAAGGGCCTCAAGCAGATGAACGACAGCGGTGCGCTCGAAGCCATCATTGACGAAGTCATCGCCGCCAACCCCGGCAACGTCGAGCAATACCGCGCCGGCAAGGACAAGGCGTTCAACGCGCTGGTCGGCCAGGTGATGAAAGCCTCCAAGGGCAAGGCCAACCCCGGCCAAGTCAACGACCTGCTCAAGGCAAAACTCGCCTGAGTTCCCGCGCCCGCACCCTGCTTGCCAGGGCCGCGGGCGCCGCTTTTCCGGGCCGCGCCTTGCGGCGTGGCCCCGTAGTCATGCAATCTCTCACGCGCATCCTGGGCAGCTGGGGCCCGCTGGCCCAGCGCCCTTCGGGCGGCGAACTGCTGCACAGCTCGCTGGGCGCGGCCCTGGGCCTGGCGCTGTCCGGGCTGCTGGTCTGGCTCGGTGCGGCCGACAAGCTGCTGTTCCTGTTCGCGCCGCTGGGCGCGAGCGCCGTGCTGGTGTTCGCCGTGCCCAACAGCCCGCTGGCCCAGCCCTGGCCGGCGATCATGGGCAATACGCTGTCGGCGCTGTGGGCCTTGCTGCTGCTCGCCGCCCTGCCCCACCTTCCCAGTCCCTGGCCCGAAGCCCTGGCCGTGGGCGGCGCCATCGCCGTGATGCTGCTGTGCCGCGCGCTGCACCCGCCGGGTGGGGCGATGGCCTTGCTGGTCGTGCTGGCCGCGGCCAAGCTGGTGCCGCTGGGCTGGCATCTGATCGCCACGGTCTTTCTGCTGACGCTGGCACTGGTGCTGGCCGGCGTTTTCTACCACCGCGCGACGCGCCGCACCTATCCGCTGCGCCGCACGCCGCCCGCACAGGCGCGCCAGCCGACTGCGGGCCGGCTGGCGCTGAGCAACGACGATCTCGCGGCGCTGCTCACGCGCTTCGACCAGTCGTACAACCTGAGCCCCGATGATCTGGGCGAACTGCTGGCCGCGGCCGAAGAGCAGGCGATACAGCGGCGCTTCGCGGCCGTGACCTGCGGCGAAGTCATGTCGGCCCAGCTGCTGACCGTCGCGCCCACGGATTCGCTGGAAACCGTCGCCGATCTGTTCCACCGTCATCTGGTCAAGAGCCTGCCCGTTGTAGGACCGCAAGGCGAACTGCTGGGCCTGCTGCTGCGCTCCGACCTGTTCGACTGGCTCTGGGAAGGCCACCGGCGCAGCCGCTGGCGTCAACTGCTGCGCCCGCGCACGCCCGCGGCCACCGTGCGCAAGCTGATGCGCGCGCCCGAGATCTGCGTGCAGGAAGCCACGCCGCTGGGCGAACTGCTGGGCACGCTGGCCCGGCACACCGTGGCCTTCATTCCCGTGCTGCGCGGCAACCAGCTCGCAGGTCTGATCACGCGCACCGACGTGATCCGCGCGCTGCTGAAACTGCGCTAGGCCCGACCGACGTTACCCCCCAGGTAACGTGACAAGCAACGTAACGCCGCGGCGCATCGCGCGTCGCGGCGCTTGCGATACGCCAATGAAATCAACCACTTAGCGAACCAACGGAGTACGGGGATGCGCCGATATCGGGTGGCATGGATGTTGCGAAGTTGTATGCGAATCAGGAAAACCGGAATTTTTCGTTCGCGCCACCGCTTTACGTTCAGCTATCAGGAGCCTCCGTATGTCCGCACTCTTCGCCCCCAACCACCTCACCCAACAGAGCATGTGGACGCCCGGCCTGGACCCGGAGGCCATGGAAGGCCCGGCCTCCGTGCCCGAAGCGCGTCTGGCGGGCGTGCGTGAACGGGCGATCTGCTACGCCCTGAGCCGCCATGTGCCTGACATGGCGCATGGCTTCGTGGTGTCCGTCAACCAGCGCCATTGGCAGGTCAGCGGCGATCTGGCGATTCGCATCGCGTCGCTGATACGCGAAGCGCTCATGGACGAACTGGCCAAGACCGAATAGCTACACGGCCGTGTCAGCACGGTCCCTGGGCAAAGCTCCCAAGATTCTGGCAATCCGATAACCTCGATGAGGTTGCGGCCTTCTGGACCATCGCCCGCGTTCCCCGGCGTAAGTGGATGCCGCGTCCGCCGATCCAGGCCTCCCGGCCTTGCGCGCAGTGACCTACACTATGCGAATGCAGCGGCCTGCAGGTCGCAACGGGTTTGATTGCGTTGACAGAAAGGGATACCGCCATGAGTACCACCATTGCCCAGCTCGATCTCGACAAGCTCCGTCACATCGTGCAGAAGTTTGACGCCTCCTCGTTCACTGCCGCCGGCATCGCCAGCGAGTACAGCCAGGGCGCGGCCTCCGAAGAAGAGGTTGCGCTGATCGAGGAACAGCTCCAGCGCCACGCTTCGGTGCTGGGAATCCACGCGCTGCCCGCACAAGGCAGCGCCAGCGCCACGGTCTGGCGTACGGTTTAAACCCCCAAGCCCCCCGGCTTGCACCCAATGGGTCGCCGCCCAGCGCCGCGACCCTTCCCCTTTTTCCCCAGGATCCCCCTTTTCTATGCCCTCTTTGGATTTCAAGCTTGAGAAAAAGCTCTTTCGCCAGTTCTACGACCAGCACCTCGATACGCTGGACGAGGCCAAGGAGACTTTTGCGGCGCTCGCTCGCTCGTTGCTCAAGCAGGTCCCGGGACTGCAGCTGTCTAAGATCGAAGCGCGCGTCAAGGACAGGGAAGAGTGCATCCACAAGTTCCAGAGCAAATACCTGCTGGCGCTCGAAGCCGCGCAGCAGCCCTATACGATCCAGGAGCATGTGACCGACCTGATCGGCCTGCGCATCGTGTGCCTCTACGAAGATGAAGTGCACCGCATCAAGAAAGTGCTGTCCGAGCATTTCGAAGTCATAGACACCACCGACAAGTCGGCCTCGCTCGAAAGCACTGAAGGCGAGTTCGGCTACAAGGGCCTGCACCTGGACCTGCGCCTGGGCGCGGCGCGCCGCAGCCTGCCCGAGTACGCGTCCTATGCCGACTCGCGCGTCGAAGTGCAGATTCGCACCATCATCCAGGACTCGTGGAGCGTGCTCGATCACCAGATCAAGTACAAGAAATCGATTCCCGGCAGCCTCAAGCGCCGCATCAACACGCTGGCCGCGCTGTTCGAGCTCGCCGACCGCGAATTCCGCGAAATCCGCGACGCCACCGCGCAGGAACTGGCCGAGGCCGAAAGCCCCAACGCCTACCTCGAGCTCGAGGCCGAGGAGGAGCCCAGCGCCCCGCCGCCGCGTTCCAGCGATACTTCCCACGACGAAGATGGCTCCACGCCCGCGCTCGCCAGCGCGCCGTCTGCCACGCGCGGCCAGCAGCTCGATGCGTTCGGCTTTCTGCGCATCGCCAACCACTTCTTCAACGGCTTCGAGTTTGCGCCGCACAAGGTCGACAGCTTCACCCAGGAAATCAACAGTTTCCGCCCCGGCCTCACGCGCACCGGCTTCAACCAGAGCATGCGCACGCACATCAGCACCGTCAAGGATTACAAGAAGCAGTTCGAACTGCTGCACCCTGGCGACGCCATGGGGCCGTATGAAATGATTCGCCACTGCATGTACCTCAGCGACAAGCGCAGCTTCCAGCACCTGCTGGGTGCCGACATGCGTCAGGCGTTCGAGCGCTGGCTGGCAACCCAGCAACCGGATACTGCGCCGGCGCATTGAAGTGCCCGCCCGAGCGTGGACGCTGCGCCAGCGTTTATGCTCTTGCCCCATGGATTGGTCTGAATACCCTTTTGCCCGGCTCTATGCCTCCGTGCTGGCCGCGCTTTTCATCACGCTGGCCGCCGTCTGGCGCGTGCAGCGCGCGGCCTCGGCCGTGCTCGCCGATTCGCCGCAGGGGCGCACGGCGCGGCGGCTTGCCTGGAGCTATGCCATGGGCGCGCTGGTCTGGTGGGGCTATGCCGCCTATTCGGGCTATGGACGGTTTCTGACCGACGCGGCGCTGGCGCAGCTGATGAGCACCGATACGCTGGTGTCGTTGGCGCTGTTCATCGGCGCGATCGCCTGGGGCGGGGCATTCATGCTGCAGCTGGTGCTGCGCCTGCTCAAGACAGAACAGCAGCGCGGCAAGCGCAGCCCGCGCTGAAAGCAACTCAGGGCGGAGACGCCCACAGCTGGCGCAGCTGTGCGAGTTCGGCGTCGAAGCGCTGGTTCAGACGGCGTTTTTCCTGCTCCTGGGCCGCGAGATAGCGCTGCTGTTCGGCCAGGGCCTCGTCGCTTTGCGTGAGCTGGCGGCGCAGCGTCGCCGGCGCGCGCGCCGGTTCCTTGGCGTAGAACTCCATTTCGGCGTCGAGCTTGCGGCGCTCGGTGCGCAGATCGTCCACACGCCGGTGCGCCAGCGCCGATACATCGTCGATCTGGGCGATCGCCGCCGCGCGTTCTGCATCGTGCGCGGCCTGGTCGGGATAGCGGTAGGCCAGTGCGCGCTGGCGTCGGATTTCGTCCTTGGCGCGCTGCTCGGCCTGCAATTGCTGGCGGCGCTGCGCGGCCTGGGCTTCGCGCTCGGCCTCGGTCAGTGTCGGGCCCAGGCGAGCGCGCTCCACGCCCGAAGGTCCCAACAGACGCTGTTCACGATCGACGCAGGCGGCAATCGGGCGGTCGGCGGTCAGCCGCCGGCCCTGGGCATCAGTACAGCTGTAAATGCCGGCTTCCGGCGGATTGGCCGCCATTGCCGCAGCCGCCACCAAAGCGGACGCCAGCCCCAGGAAACTCGCGATGATGGACACCCACTGCATGAACCGGATTAACCTTTGTCGTTGACTCCATAGCGTTGGCGATAAGCCAGTACGCGCGCATGGTGTTCCTGCATGGATTGTCCTGCATCACCGCTGCCTTGGTCCAGATAAAGCAATAAATCGGCCAGGTTGGCGATGGTGCACACCTGCATGCCCAGCTGATTGCGTACATACTGCACCGCGCTGTGCGGCACGTCCTGGCCGTTCTCGGTGGCCATTTCCTGGCGGTCCAGTGCAATCGCCACGCCATGGGGAATCGCACCCGCGGCCTGGATCAGCGCGATCGATTCGCGCGCCGCCGTGCCCGCCGACATCACGTCGTCGATGATCAGTACCCGGCCCTTGAGCGGGGCGCCGACCAGGCTGCCGCCCTCGCCATGGTCCTTGGCTTCCTTGCGGTTATAGGCAAACGGCACATTGCGGCCCTGGCGCGCGAGTTCCACGGCGACGGTCGCGGCCAGCGGAATGCCCTTGTAGGCCGGGCCAAAGACCATGTCGAACTCGACGCCGCTGGCGATGATCGCTTTTGCATAGAATTCTGCAAGCCGGCCCATTTTGGCGCCGTCATCGAACAGGCCCGCGTTGAAGAAATACGGGCTCATGCGCCCGGCCTTGGTCTTGAATTCGCCAAAGCGCAGCACGCCTGCGTCCACGGCAAACCGTACAAATTCCAGCGCCAAAAGATTCTTGTCGTCCTGACGCGCGTCACCTATCACCATTGGATCCATCCTTGTTCAAATTAACCAGCCTCAACCTCAACGGCATCCGCTCCGCCACGACCAAAGGCGTCGAGTCCTGGATCGCGGCCACTGCGCCGGATTGTATTTGCGTGCAGGAAGTCAAGGCCCAGGCCGCTGATATAGCCGGGCGCTTCGAAGTGCTCGCCGGTTTGCGCGGGCACTTCCATTTTGCCGAGAAAAAGGGGTATTCGGGCGTCGGCGTCTACAGCCGGCATGAACCCAGCGACGTGGTGATCGGCTTCGGCTCGCCCGAATTCGACGCCGAAGGCCGCTATGTCGAAACGCGTTTCGACACCCCGACGCGCAAGCTGTCGATCATCAGCTCGTACTTTCCCAGCGGCTCGTCGGGCGAACTGCGCCAGGGCGCGAAGTTCCGCTTTCTCGCCGAAATGCACCTGCACCTGATGCGCATGAAGGGCGAGCGCGAGTTCATTCTGTGCGGCGACATCAACATCGCCCACCAGAACAACGACCTCAAGAACTGGCGCAGCAACCAGAAAAACAGCGGCTTCACGCCCGAGGAACGCAGCTGGATGACAACTTTGTTGCACACAAGCGAGCCTACCGGCGGCCTGATTGACGTTTACCGTCACCTTTGCCCCGACACCACCGACGCTTGCTACACCTGGTGGAGCAACCGCGGCCAGGCCTATGCGAACAATGTGGGATGGCGCCTGGATTACCACCTCGCAACGCCAGCCATGGCCGCGCTGGCGCGCGCCGAGCACATCTACAAGGATGTGAAGTTCTCGGACCACGCGCCTATCACGGTGGATTACGACTTCACGCTGTAGTCGCAGGTCGCAGAATCACGGCGGCCCAAAAAAGCAGAATCGGGCAGGCATGGAAGACAAACGGGCAGACGCCGGTGAGCGCTACTGCCTATCGTTGAGGAATAGATCCATCAACGAAAGCTTCCATGAGCCTCCTCATCTACGGCGCTGCCGGCTACACGGGCAGCATGATCGCGCGGCACGCGCGCGCCAGCGGCCTCGACATCGTCCTGGGCGGACGCGACGCGGCAAAGCTGGCACCGCTGGCCGCTGAACTCGGCGTGCCGTATCGCGTCTTTCAGGCAGACACCGACGCCGCAGTTCAGGCACTGAACGGTGCCCATGTACTGCTGAACTGCGCCGGACCCTTCGCGCAGACCGCCGAGCCGCTGATGCGCGCCTGCATCGCGGCGGGCGTCCATTACCTCGACATCACCGCCGAGATCGGCGTCTACCGCCTGGCCGAGCGCCTAGGCGCCGAAGCCGAAAAAGCGCGCGCCATGCTGCTGCCGGGCGTGGGCTGGGACGTGGTGCCAACCGATTGCCTTGCCGTGCAATTGGCGGCCCGCGTGGCGCGCCCGACAGCGCTGCGCATCGCGCTGCAGGTCGCAGGGTCCATGTCGCGGGGGTCGGCCGTCAGCGCCGGGGAGATCATGGCCGCGGGCCTGCTCGCGCGCGTGGCGGGCGAACTCGTGCCCACGCCCAACGCCCAGCCGCGCGCCTTCGACTTCGGCCAGGGCCCGGTGGCGTGCGCGCCCTTGTCCTTTGGCGATCTCGTCACGGCCTGGCGCTCCACCGGCATTGCGGACATCGCCATGTTCGTGAACGTGACCGGCGACGCCTTTCCGACCGGCGATCTGGCCGCGCTGCCGGCCGGCCCTAGCGCGCAGGAACGCGCCGCGCAGCCGGCGCGCGCGGTCGTCGAAGTCACGGGCGCGGACGGCGCGACCCTCCGGGCCGTGATCGAGACCGTGAACGGCTATTCGTACACGCCGCTGGCCGCCGTGGAAGCCGCGCGCCGGGTGCTGGACGGCAGCGCCCGCCCCGGTTTCGAGACGCCGGCGCGCGTATTCGGCCCGGGCTTCGCGCAGGCGATTCCCGGAACGCGCGTCATCGAACTCGCGTAAGCCTGCGGCTGCACTGGCTGCAGGGCCGTGCGCCATCCACCTTCGATCTGGAAACCCCAATGACCAACCTTCAACTGATCTCCGACCAACTCGCCGTGGCGGACACGCTTTACCGCTTCGCGGCCGGCATAGACCTGAAAGACCCGGGCCTGCTGGCCTCGGCCTTTGCCGAAGACGCGATCTCCGACTTCCGGCCCGCGGCCGCCAAGGCCGGCTTCGACTACCCCGTGCTTACGGGGCGCGACACCATCGTCGCCGCGCTGTCGAACTCGCTGACCGCCTTCGACACCACTCACTCCGTCAGCAACCCCCGCGTGAGCGTGGACGGCGACAAGGCGCATCTGGACGCGCTGGTCGAGGCGCAGCATGTGCCCCGCGCCGATCACTCGCGCCACTATCTGATGAAGAACCGCTACGACGTCGACCTGGTGCGCCAGGGCGACATGTGGGTGATCCAGCGCGTGACGATAGACAACGTCTGGCGTTCAGGCGACCCGAGCGTGCTGGCCGGGGTCTAGACCGTAGGCACCGTGCCGCCGTCGATCAGATGCTCAGAGCCCGAGATCGACCCCGCGCGCGGTGACACCAGAAAGGTGATCAGGTCGGCGACTTCCTGCGGCCTAGCCGGCCGGCCCAGCGGAATGCCGCCCAGCGACTGCATGATGATGCGCTTGCCGCCCTCGTAGTCGGTGCCTGAATCGCGCGCCAGGCGTTCGGCCAGCGCGACCGATGCTTCGGTCTCCACCCAGCCCGGCGAGACGCGCAGCACGCGCACGCCCTGGGGCGTCACCTCCTTCGACAAGGCCTTGCTGTAGGTCGACAGGGCGGCCTTGGCCGCCGCATAGGCCGTGGTCGACTCGGGCAGCGGCAGCAGGCGCTGGATGGAGCTGACATGCACGATCACGCCCGCGCCCTGCGCCAGCATCGCGGGCAGCAGCGCGCGGTCCAGGCGCACGGCCGGCATGAGGTTCTGGTTCAGCTCCTCGAACCAGCGCGCATCATCGAGCGCCGCAAAGCCGCCGCCCGGCGCGCTCGAGCCGCCCAGCACATTGACCAGAATGTCGACCCCGCCCCAGCGTTCCTGCACTGCACGCGCCACTTCGGCCGCGCCCTGGGCCGTCGACAGGTCGGCCGCCACATGCCACACGCCTTCAGCAGATTGCGCGGGCACGGAGCGCGCCGTGGCCATCACCTGCACGCCCGCGGCGCGCAGACCTTGCACCACGGCCGCGCCCACGCCCTTGGTGCCGCCCGTGACCAGCGCCCGCCGGCCTTGTAGTTGCAGATCGAAGCTCATGCCGTGATCTCCAGCGACGCAATCAGGCCGCGCTCGAGCGCAAAGCGATAGCGCAGATCGACGGGGCTGCCCGGAAAGTTGCCGGACACGCGCGCGCGCACCACTTGCAAACCCGCATCGCGCTCCACAGACAGCGGCTGCGTCGTATAGGTGTACTTGGTCGATACCGCGGCCTTCCAGGCCTGGATCTCGGCCAGGCCGGTATGGGTATGGCCTTCGTCCTTGACGCTGGCCTGCGCAGTGAAACAGCGCGCAAAGGCTTCGGGGGTTTGCTGTTCGGCCACGAAGTAGGCGGCAATCGGTTCGGGAAGATTCAGGGAACGCATGGTGAAGACTCCTTGGTGGCGAAGACCTCAGGATGCGCGCCGCAGAGAAATTAGAGAATCTTCTAGAATCCGCATGAGCCATGTAGCTGGGAATACAGAATGCGCGGATCGGAATTCACCGAACTCAAAGCCTTTGTCGCGGTGGTCGAGCGCGCGAGCTTTGCGCGCGCCGCCGAGCATCTGGGGCTTTCGCCTTCGGCGCTGAGCCAGACCATAAGGCTGCTCGAAGCCCGGCTGGGCACGCGGCTGCTCAATCGCACCACGCGCAGCGTCGCGCCCACCGTCGCCGGGGAGCAGTTGCACGCGCGCATCGCACCGCTTTTCAGGGACATGGCCCAGGCCGTGGCCGAAGCCAGCGCGGCGGCCGGCAAGACCGGCGGAACGCTGCGCATCAACACGCTGGGCATGGCCGCGCGCCAGCTCATCGCGCCGCGGCTGGGGCGCTTCCATCGCGCGCACCCGGAAGTGGCGCTCGACATCGTCGTCAACGACGGCCTCAGCGACATCGTAGCCGGCCGCTTCGACGCGGGCATACGCGTGGGCGCGCGGCTGGAAAAAGACATGATCGCCGTGCGCCTGACGCCGGACGTGAAGATGGTGGCCGTGGCCTCGCCCGACTACCTCGCGCGCCGCAGCACACCGCAATCGCCCGCGGACCTGCAGGCCCACGCCTGCATCAACTGGCGGCTGCAGGCCGATGGGCGCGCCTACCGCTGGGAGTTCGAGAAGAAAGGCCAGCGCATCGAAGTGGAGGTGCAGGGCCCGCTGGTCACCAATCATTCGGACATCGGCGTCGCCGCTGCATTGCAAGGCCTTGGCATTGCCTATGCGTTCGATCGCGAGCAGGTCGATGCGCATCTCGCGCAAGGGCAGCTGGTGCAGATCCTGGCCGACTGGGCCATCACCCGACCGGGGCTGTTTCTGTACCACCCCAGCCGGCGCCACGCGCCCGCCGCGCTGCGCGCCTTCATCGACTGCCTGCGGGACCAGGACCTGCGCGTGGAATGAATGCAGCGGGTCAGATGTTGTAGCCGCCCGCCACTTCGATGTTCTGCGCGTTGACCCAGCCGTAGTCGGCGGACAGCAGGCTGGCGATGACGCGGCCGACATCGTCGGGCGCGCCTATGCGGCCCAGCGCGGTCTGTCCGGCAAGCAGGGTCTCGAACTCCGGCATCTGATCAAAGGCGCCGCTGGTCATGTCGGTGCGTATCGCGCCTGGAGAGATCGAGTTGGCGCGAATGCGGCGCGCGCCGAACTCCTTGGCCATATAGCGCGTGAGCACTTCGAGCCCGCCCTTGAACGCCGCATAAGGCGCGGCGCCCGGCGTCGCCACGCGCGTCGTCGCGCTGGTCAGGTTGATGATCTGGCCGCCATCGGCCATCAGGGGCAGCAGCGCCTGGGTCAGAAAGAACGGTCCCTTGAGATGCACGTTCAGCAGGCCGTCGAATTCGGCTTCGGTCACCGATTCGATGGCATTGAAAGCGCCGTAGCCGGCGTTGTTCACCAGCGCGTCGAAGCGATCCCGGCCCCAGGTGGCGGCAAGTGCCGCGGCGACGCGGTCGCGAAAATCGGCGAACGAAGCGACCTGGCCGACGTCGAGCGCCAGCGCCACGGCCTTGCCGCCGCCGGCCTCGATCTGGCGCACGACTTGCTCGGCACCCGCGGCATGGCTGTTGTAGGTGACGATGACGCCCATGCCGCGCTGTGCGGCCTGGAGGGCGGTGCTGGCTCCGAGACCGCGGCTGGCGCCGGTGATGATGGCGATGGACATGTGTTTTCTCCGTTCGGTATGTGAAGCCTGAACGATAGATTCCGCTGCGGCTGCAGGCCTGCCCGTTCCTGCCTCAAGCCTGCCTGATCCTGCTTTCGCGCTTGCGCCATGGCGCGGATTGGGGTCTGATGCAGTCCATGGAAGAACAACTCAAGGAACTGCGCGCCCTGGCCGCGCCAAGGGCCAGGAACCGCTTCACCGAAACCGGCATTCCGCGCGTGGCCATGGTGCAGGGCAAGATTCCCGAGCACGAGCTGAGCGCGGTCTACGACCCCATGGTCAACCTGATTCTGCAGGGCAGCAAGTCGATGACCATAGGCGATCGCACGCTGCACTACTGCCCGGCGAACTACTTCGTCATGTCGGTCGACCTGCCCGCGGTCGGCACCGTATGGCCGTCGGCCAGCGGCGAACCTTACCTCGCCGTGGCCTTGACGCTGCAGCCCGCGGTGCTTGCCGCGTTGATCGCCGACTTGCCCAAACCCGCCGCCAGCGGCAAGTCCGGCGAAGCCGGCTTCTCGGTCGCCGCCGTGACCGAAGACCTGATGGATGCCTGGGTGCGCATGCTGCGCCTGATGGAGCGCCCGGCCGACATCGCGGCGCTGGCGCCGGTCTACGAGCGCGAAATTCTCTACCGAGTATTGCAGGGGCCGCAGGGTGCCATGCTGCGCGACATCGCCATGCCCGACAGCGCGCTGGGCCGCATCAGCCTCGCGATCCAGTGGATACGCCGCGACTTCGCCCAGCCCCTGCGCGTCGAGGCGCTGGCACAGAAGGCCGCCATGAGCGTGTCGGCATTCCACCGGCATTTCAAGGCCGTGACGGCGCTGAGCCCGGTGCAGTACCAGAAGCGCATCCGCCTGCTGCAGGCGCGCACGCTGCTGGTGGTGGGCGGCCAGAGCGTGACCCGCGCCGCGTTCGAGGTGGGCTATGAAAGCGCGACCCAGTTCAGCCGCGAATACGCGCGCGCGTTCGGCCTGCCGCCGGGGCGCGACGCGCAGCAGCTCATGGCGAAGTACGCGGCGCCCGAACGCTAGGAAACGCCGCCCAGGCCCCAGCCCAGCGCCTTGTAGAGCGCGATCACATGCAGGTAGGAAGCGGTCTCGGCCTGGGCGACTTCCTGGCGCAGCGCCGACAGGCTGCGCTGGTTTTCAAGCACCGCGAGATAGCTGCCCGCGCCCGCTTCGTAGCGGCGCGTGGCGATCGCCAGCGCGCGCTCGGCGTGCACCGCAGACTGCAGCAGCGCGGACAGCTGCTGCTGGTGGCGGCCCAGCTGCGTGACCGCGTTCTCCACATCTTCCTGGGCCTGCAGCAGCGACTGCTCGTAGCGCGCCAGCGCGCCTTCCGACTGCGCGCTCGCGCCGCGCAGCTGGGCACGCGCGCTGCCCATGCGCAGGGCCGGCCAGGTCAGGCCCGGCGACAGCGCGAAGGCCTGCGTGCCCAGGCCCGCGTCGGCGCCGCGCAGCGCGAAGAAGCCGATGAAACCGCCGAGATCGAGCCGCGGATACAGCGCGGCCGTGGCCGCGCCCACGTCTTCGGTGCTGGCCGCGAGCAGGCGCTCGGCGCGCACCACGTCGGGCCGCTGGCGTATCAGCTGATCGACATCGCCCAGCGGCAGCTGCCTGGCCAGCGGCGCGGGCGCGAGCGTCTGCGCGGCGATCGGGTGCTGGCCAGGCCGCTGGCCGGTCAGCACATCGAGCCGGAACCGCGCCTGATCGCGTGCCGTCGCCAGCGGTGCCAGCGCGGCCTCGCTGCGCGCAAGTTCTGCGCGCGCGCTTTCCACCGCGTCGGGTGCGCCGTTGCCGGCCGCGCGGCGCGACTGCAGCAGCGCCAGCGTGGCGCGCCAGCTGTCGGCCTGGCCCTGGGCCAGCGCGAGCCGGCGCTGCAGGCCCTGGGCTTCGTAGTGGTGGCGCGCGACATCGGCGGCCACGGTGAGCCGCACCAGCGCGAAATCGGCCTGGGCCGCGTCGGCGCGCGCCTGGGCCGATTGCGCCAGATGGCCCAGGCGGCCGAACAGGTCGATCTCCCAGGCCACATCAAAGCCCGCGCGCCAGCTTGCGGACAGGCTGCGCTGCGGCACGCCGCCCGTGCCCGCGGCTTGCTCGCTGCTGCGCTGGTAACCCGCCTGGGCCGTGACCGCGGGAGTGCGCTCTAGCTGCTGCTGATCGAACACGGCGCGCGAAACGCGCAGACTCGCCTGTGCCTGGCGAATGTCGTGGTTGTGCGCGAGCGCGCGTTCTATCGCCTGGGCCAGCACGGCGTCGTCGAGAAAAGTCCACCACGGCGCCTGCAGCGCGGCGTCGCTGAACGCGCTTTTTTGCGTGCTGGCGAGCGTGATGGGCGCGACTTCGGGTGGGGCGTACTTCGGGCCCACGGCACAGCCCGCGACCAGGACGCAAAGCAGGACCATCGCCCGCAGGCTGGCACGTTGGAGTTTGTTTTTCATGGCGGTCTTCTCAAGGTGCGGCAGGCGCGGACAGATCGGCATCGGCCAGCTGCCGGTTGCGCGGCGTGGCGGCGCTGGCCGCATGGTTGCGCGCGAGCAGCGAGTAGACGGTGGGCAGAACGAACAGCGTGAACGCCGTGCCGACCAACATGCCGCAGACGATCACCACGCCCAGCCCGAAGCGGCTGCTCGCGCCCGCGCCCGAGGCGAACAGCAGCGGCACCAGACCGAACACCATGGCCGCGGTGGTCATCAAAATGGGCCGCAGCCGGATCTGCGCGGCGCGGCGTATCGCCGCGTTGCGCTCCAGGCCTTCTGCGGCCTGCAGTTCGTTGGCGAACTCGACCATCAGAATGCCGTGCTTGCTGATCAGGCCGATCAGCGTCACCAGGCCGATCTGGGTGTAGATGTTGAGCGTCGCCAGGCCCATGGCCAGCGGAATCAGCGCGCCGCAGATCGACAGCGGAACGGTGATCAGAATGATCAGCGGATCGACCAGGCTTTCGTACTGCGCGGCCAGCACCAGGTAGATGATGACCAGCGCCGCGAGAAACGCGAACACCAGCGCATTGCCTTCCTGCGTGTACTGGCGTGCGTCGGATTGCCAGTCGTGGCTGAAGCCCGCGGGCAGCTCGCGCGCGACGCTGTCGAGGAACGCCACGGCCTGGCCCAGCGATACGCCGGGCGCGGGAATCGCCTGGAAAGTCGCGGCGTTCTGCTGGTTGAACTGCGTGAGCCGGTTGGGCTCCACTTGCATGGACACCTGCACCACGGTGGACAGCGGCACCAGCGTCTGGTCCTGGGTGCGCACGAACTGGCGCGCCAGCGCCTGCGGCGTGAGCCGCTGCTCGCGCAGGCTTTGCGGAATCACGTCGTAGGCGCGCCCATCCATGGCGAAGCGGTTGAGATAGTTCTCGCCGACCAGCACCGCCAGCGACTCGCCTATGTCCTGCATGCGCAGGCCCAGGCTCGCGGCCTTGGCGCGGTCTATGCGCACCTGCACCACGGGCTTGTTGTAGTCGAGGTCGCTGTCGACGACCACGAACAGGCCGCTGGCGCGCGCGCGCTGCTTGATCTCCTCCATGGTCTGGAACAGCGCGTCATGGCCCTGGGCGCTGCGCAACACCATCTGCACGGGCAGTCCGCCGGTGGAGCCCGGCAGCGCGGCCATCTGGAACACGAAGATGCTCGTGCCTTCGACATCGCCCACCGCGGCCTGCAGATCGGCCTGGACCTGGGCCGCGGAGCGCTCACGCTCGCCCCAGGGCGAAAGGTTGATGCCGCCTATGCTCGACGCCGGGCCGTCGCTGCCGTTGATGATCCAGCGGCCCACGGTTTCGGGAATGCGCTGGTAGACCGCGTCGAGCTGGTCGGCGAAACGCTCCACATAGTCGAGGCTCGCATGCTCGGGCGCCTTGATCGCGGTCAGCACGCTGGCCTGGTCTTCGGCGGGCGCGAGTTCGCGCTGCGGCAGTTGGTAGAGAAAAGGCAGGCTCGCGAACACCAGCAGCGCCACGCCGCCCGTGAGCCAGCGGTGGCGCAGCGAAAAGCCCAGCGCCGCGCCGTAGCGCCGAGTGAGACCGCCGAAGAAACGCTCGGCCGCGTGCGCCATGCGCCCTTCGTTCTGCGCGGGCGGCAGCAGGAACGAGCTCATCACCGGCGACAGCGTGAGCGCGACCACGCCCGAGACCACCACGGCGCCGGCCAGCGTCAGCGCGAACTCCTTGAACAGCGCGCCCGTGAGCCCGCCCATCAAGCCGATGGGCGCATAGACCGCGGCCAGCGTGATGGTCATGGCGATCACCGGCCCCGCGACTTCGCGCGCGCCTATCAGCGCCGCGGCCACGGGCGTGCGGCCGGCTTCGATATGCCGGTGCACGTTCTCCACGACCACGATGGCGTCGTCGACCACCAGGCCGATCGCGAGCACCATCGCCAGCAAGGTCAACAAATTGACGCTGAAGCCGAAGGCCAGCATCAGCCCGGCAGCGCCCAGCATCGACAACGGAATCGTGGCCACGGGAATCAGCACCGCGCGCATGGAGCCCAGGCACAGGTAGATCACGACCACGACGATCAGCAGCGCTTCGAGCAGCGTGTGCATCACTTCGGTGATCGAGGCCTCGATGAAGCGCGCGGTCTCGAAGGCCAGATCGACTTTCACGCCCGGGGGCAGCGTCTTGCGGATCTCGGGCAGCAGCTTCTTGATGCCGGCGACGATCACCAGCGGATTGCCCGCGGGCGTGGGCTGCAGGCCCAGGTGCACGGCGGGCACGCCGTCCATCTGCGCGCTGCTGTCGGTGCTGGCCGCGCCCAGCTCCACCGTGGCCACATCCTTGAGCCGCACCAGGCCCGCGCCGTCGCTGCGCACCACCATGTCGCGAAAGCCTTCGACGCTGCTCAGGTCGCTGTCTACGCGCACGTTGGACACCACGTACTGGCCCTTCACCTTGCCCGGCGCGGCCTGGTAGTTGTTGCGCCGCACGGCCTCGGCGACATCGGCCGCCGTGAGCCCGCGTCCCGCGAGCCGGTCGGCGTCCAGCCACAGCCGCATCGCCAGGCGCTGGCCGCCAAAGACTTCCACCTTGGCCACGCCGTCGATGGTCGCGAACATGGGCTCGACCACGCGCGCGAGGTAGTCGGTCAGCGCGGGCATGGACAGCGTGTCGCTGGAGAAACCGACATAGGCCACGGCCGTGGACTCGCCCGATGAACGCTCGATCACCGGGTCATAGGCCTGCTCGGGCAGCTTGTAGCGCACCTGGTTGACCTTGGCCATGACTTCGGTCAGCGCCTGGGTCGAGTCGCGGTTGAGTTCCATGCGTGCCGTGACCACGCTGCGGCCCTGCACCGATGACGACGACAGGTAGTCTATGCCTTCGACCGACGAGATCGCCTGCGCGATCGGCTGGGTCACGAAGCCCTGCATCAGCTCCGACGACGCGCCCGGGTACTCGGTCGACACGGTGATGGTCGAGCTTTCGAGCATCGGATACTGGCGTATCGGCAGGCGCTCGAGCGCGAGCAGTCCCAGCAGCAGGATCAGGGTGCTCACCACCAGCGCCAGCACGGGCCGGCGCACGAAAAGGTCGGTGAACTTCATGTGCGCTCCTCGAGCGTATCGGCGACGGCCTCGACGGCCATGCCGTCGACCAGTTTCAATTGCCCCGAAGTGACGACCTTGTCGCCCGCGCTGAGCCCGGAGACGATCTGCACGCGACCGCCCTGGCGCGCGCCGGTCGTGACGGCGATGCGCTTAACGCTCAGCGCCTGCCCTTCGCCTGGCTGCGCGATGAACACCGTTTCGCCGTAGGCGGTGTAGGTGACCGCGGTCTCGGGCAGCGTGAGCGCCTGCCTGGCGTCGGGCCGCGCGACTTCGACCTGGGCGAACATGCCGGGGCGCAGCGCGCCGTCGGCGTTGCCCAGCGTGGCCTGCAGCTGCACCGTGCGCGAACGCGCGATCAGCGGATCGACGGCCGTGATGCGCGCGCTGAAACGCCGCTCGGGGTAGGCATCGATGCGCAGCGTGACCGCCTGGCCGGGCTTGAGTTGCGGGCTCGCCTGCTCATCGAGCGCGAAGTTGGCGTGCAGCGTGCGCGCATCGACCAGGCTCACCACGGCGTCGGCGGGGTTCAGGTACTGGCCTTCATGCACGCGGCGTATGCCCAGCACGCCCGCGAACGGCGCGCGTATGGCTTTCTGCGCGATCTGCGCTTCGGTATGGCGCAGCGCGCCCAGCGCCATGTCGCGCTCCATCGCGGCGTTGTCGACCTGCTCCTGCGTCGCGGCGTTGTCGGCGAGCAGATCGAGAGCGCGCGCATGCAGCGTCTGGGCATTGCGCGACTGGGCCAGCAGGCGCTGGCGCTCGGCCTGTTCGGGCGCGTCGTTGAGCTGCACCAGCAGCTGGCCGGCCTGCACGGACTGGCCCGATTCGAACGCGATCTTCGTCACCCGCCCCCCGACTTCGGCCGCGACCTGCACCTGGCGCGACGACTCGAGTTCGCCCACGCCCGAGAACACCTGGGCCAGGGTTTCGCGCTGCACCGTGGCCAGCGCGACCTTGGTCGCGGGCGGCGCCGCGGCCGCCGGGCTGGGCGCGGGCGCGGTGCTGTAGACGATGGTGGTGAATGCGAGCGCCGACAGGACGATCGTGAAGAAGAAAACGGTTTTCTTGCGCATGGTGATGGAGGCAGGCCGCCAGGGCCCGCGGCGTGTGGGAAAGGCCGGAGGCGGCGGCCCTGCTGCTGTCGGGCGACGCCACCTAATTTCAAAGTAATTGCTTGGATAATAGGTTTGACGCACGAATTAAGCAAGATATAACTTGGTTAATTAAATGGGCGTGGCCACGGCCTGGCGACGAAACACGGGAATGGAGGCGGCGCAGCGCGTGGGCAGGACGCCACACCGCGGGGAATGCGCGGCGCGGGCCCGGGCGTGGATGATAATAAGAACAATTCCCAACATGGTCGGACCGATACGCGGCCCGGCCGCCATGGACTCCCGGGTCGATACCGCCGTCATAGGGTGTGTTTTGCTAGAGCGCTACTACCGCGAACTGCTTCATTTTCTGCAGCGCCAGGTGAGCGACCGCGATACCGCGGCCGACCTGGCGCAGGAAAGCTACGCCCGCGTTCTGGCCGCCCAGCATTCGGGCCGCGCCATTCTCGATGTGCGCGCCCTGCTCTATCGCACCGCGCGCAACCTGCTGGTCGACAGCCACCGGCGCGCCGAAGTGCGCCGCCACGACGACCTCGACGCCATGCCCGACGCCCAGCAGCCGCCCGCGCCGCGGCATCTCCAGCCCGACGAGGCCCTGGCCTCGCAGCAAATACTGCGCGCCTATTCCGGCACCATCGACAGCCTGCCGCCGCGCTGCCGCGAAGCTTTCGTGCTGCATGTGTTCGACGATCTGAGCCATGCCCAGGTCGCGCAGAAGATGGGCATTTCGGTCAGCATGGTCGAGAAGCACATCGTGCGCGGCATGCTGGCCTGCAAGCTCTGCGAGCGCAACGTGCGCGAGCAGGACAGCCCCAGCGCGGCGCGCACGCCCGCGTAATGGCGCCCGCATCGGCGCGCGTGTGCGTCTATAGTCAAAGCAGCCGACGCTGGACCTTTTCATGAATCTGCCCATTTCCGATCGCCATGCCCTTGCCTCCGAGGCAGAGCACGCACAGGCGCGCGCGTTCGAGGCCTTCGCGCAGGAACAGGACGCGCTCGACATCGAAGCCGCGACCTGGGCCGCGCGCCGGCGCAACGGCCTCGACGCCCAGGGCCAGGCCGCGTTCGACGCCTGGCTCGCCGCCGCGCCCGCGCATGCCCGCGCGCTGCAAGACATGGAGGCCACGCTGGGCCAGGTGCGACAACTGGCCGCTGCCGATGTCGCGCAGCTGCGCCGCGGTTTCGAGGGGCGCTCCCGGCCGGCGCCCACGCCCGAGCGCCGCGGTTGGCGCGAGCGCCTGGGCCTGGGCCTGGGCACGCAGCGCACGCCATGGCTGGCGCACGCGGCCGTGGCGCTGCTGGTGGTGGTGGTCACGGGCGCGGGCTGGATGGGCGTGGACCACTGGCGCCAGCAGCCCACGTTCACGCAGGCGTTTTCGACCGAACGCGGCCAGCAGACCGTGGTCACGCTGCCCGACGACGCCGCCCAGGGCAGCACGCTGCAACTCGACACCTCGACGCGCCTGCAGGCCCGGCTGTTTCGCGACCGGCGCGAAGTGCAGCTGCAGGACGGCCAGGCACTGTTCTCCGTGCATTCCGACGCCAGTCGGCCGTTCCATGTGCGCGCCGGCAATCTGCAGATCACCGTGGTCGGCACCAAGTTCTCGGTGCGGCATACCGCGACGGGACTCGATGCGGGCCGCACCGTGGTCTCGGTCGAGGAAGGCCATGTGCGCGTCGCGCGCACCGACGCCGCGACCGAAGCGCCGGTCGAGCTGCTCGCCGGCCAGATGGTCACGGGCGACGACCACGGACCTATTGGCGCCGTGGCCCAGATTCCGCCTTCGGCGATCGCGCCCTGGCGCGCGGGCCGCGTGAGTTTCGACAACACGCCGCTGGCCCAGGCGTTGGCCGAGTTCGAGCGCTATCGCAGCACGGGCCTGGTGATCAACGACCCGGCCGTGGCCGAACTGCGCGTGGGCGGCAGCTACAACGTGCAGCATTTCGCGCGCTTTGTCGACAGCCTCGCGCTGATGCTGCCGGTGCGACTGGTGGCGCAGGGCGAGCAGCGCGAGATCGTTATGCGCCGGCCCTGAAATATTTTCGAAAATCGGCATTTTCGACCTGAGGTTTGCGCGCGCTGGCGCGTCTTCATAGGCAGGAACAGACACGCGCTTGCGCGAGCCGCGCCTGACAAGACCAACGACCGAGAACGACTCCATCCATGCCTGCCGCGCGCTTCAACCCTGCCCCATGGACGCTGGCGGCCGCCATCACCGCGGCGTTCGTCGCCTGTCTCGCGCTGCCGGCGCAGGCCCAGGGCGGCGCGGCTGCCGCCGGCTCCGCGCTGATTTCCATTCCGGCCCAGCCGCTGGGCCAGGCGCTCAATG
>NZ_JAHCDD010000004.1 GCF_018413525.1 Acidovorax sp. CCYZU-2555 | reverse complement strand
CAGCATTTGGACGCAGGATTGTTCTCCCGCGACCGCGATGAGCAGCAGCTGTGCTACGAGTGGCTGAAACGACGCAAGTTGGCGAAAAGGCGCAATGCTGTCGTCAAAGTGGTAGTTGGCCTGACGCTGGTCATAGGGGCTGGTTTTGGGGTGCTTTCTGCTTTGTCAAAAGAGCAGTCTGCTGATTTCGGTGGCGCAAGCTCGTGCAATTCAGTCCCGGTGTGGAGTATTTACTCCTCTGTGATTTCGCCTGGATGAGCGGGCCAGCGAGGGCTGCCCGGAGTTGGGTTGAAATGTTACAATATGTGTTTTCGAGGCAAGCAAGGAGGCTGCATGGATGACGCAGCAATTCGATGGGTCAAGGAAGCCGTGGTGAGGGCACTGCTAAAAAGCCCCGAGGATGTTGGCTTTTATTACGCGCAGGTGGATGACTCTTTAAGAAAACCCCAGTACAGGAAAGCCTTGCAAGAGGCCATCGACGAGAGTCGACAGCTGCTGAAGAGTCGCCAAGAGAAAAGACATCAGCGCAGTGCGTAACGTGCCGCGCGCTGGGATGCAAGAAGGGGCGGTGCGTTACGCCGGCTTGCAGAATGCGGGGCGCGTCTTGAACGGTGGGGCGTCTTTGTCATCGGGCAGGACCGTCACCCATTTGCCCTTGGGCGTGTCTGCGATTTCGATGATGGTGCCCGCGAAGGGCGTCTTGGTGCGCACGGTGCGCGCAATCACGCTCTGGCCTACTTTCAATTTCGTCATGCTTGGCCCCGCTGTAGACGTCGGTGGTTGGCAAGAATAACGCCACGCAGCGAGGACGTTGGAACGTCTGCGTCGGCAACCTGACGCAGGCCTGGTTACTTCGAGAATCCGGTCAGCCCGTGGCGTTGCGCTGGCGGGGGTGTGAGCGCCATACCCCGTAGCAGGTTCGATGCGCTCGTGGTCGCGAATGTCGCCCGGTAGACAAAACCGGTACGGGGCTGCCTTCAGCGACAGGTCTTGCGTGGCTGCGATGAAAGCACTGCGCCAGAGCCATCAATCCAGATAGGCGTCGGTCGTGGTCACGGTCGCATAGGAAAAAGCCAGCGCTGCCATCGATGCGGCATGCACCTGGGCCGCGGCTACCTTGGTGCCGTCGAACTCCAGATCCTTGGTCGCGCAGGCGTCGTGCACCACCGTGGCACTGAAGCCGAAATCGGCAGCCGCGCGCGTGGTGGCCTCGATGCACATATGGCTCATGGCACCGATCACCACCACTTCCTTGACGCCTTGCGCGTCCAGCATCTGCTTGAGTGGCGTATCGCGAAACGAATTGGGATAGTTCTTGACGACGAGCGGCTCGCCTGCGAGCGGCGCGACCGCGGCGATGATCTGCACGCCGTCGCTGCCCGGCACGAAGACTGGAGCGTTGGCCTGCTTCATTTCATGGCGGACATGAATCAGCAGCTCCTCCTTGGCGCGGGCCGCGGCGATGATGCGCTGGGCATTGCTCAAGGCCGCGTCCAGGCCGACCAGCGGCAGCTTGCCCGTAGACAGGTATTCGTTTTGCAGATCGACGACGATGATGGCGCGTTGGCTCATGATTTCCTCTTTTTCATGGGGGTGGACAGGGTGTCTGTCCCATTGTCCAAGCGGCTCGCTGTTTGCGCCATGGGCCCAAACGCCATAAACCGATGACATTGGGCCAGACTAAGGCCCAGGCCTGGGATCAGCAGGCACGCCGCCGGTGCTATTTGACGGATAGCACCCAGGCCGCCAGCTTCTGGGCATCGGCCTCGCTGACGCGTGGATTGGGCGGCATGGGCAGGGGGCCCCAGACACCGCTGCTGCCCTTGCGGATCTTGCCGGCGAGCAGGGCCTGGCTGTCCTTGGCGCCCGCATACTTGCTTGCGACGTCCTTGAAGGCCGGACCGACCAGCTTCTTGTCCACACTGTGGCAGGCCATGCAGTTCCTGGAACTGGCCAGCGCCTGGTCGGCCAGCGCCGGAAAGCTGGCCAAGCTCAGTAATGGGACAAGGAGAATGATTTTTTTCATCGTGTCGCTTTTGTTGGGGCAGGCGGACGCGGGTCCGCCGATACCGTTGTCTTCCCGCGCCAGCGCTCAGTGCTTGTGCGCACCATGGCCGGTCGATGTCGCGCTGGTGTTGAGCGCGCGCACCGGCGCTTGGACCTCCAACGATTCGCGCTTGCCATCCTTGCCTTCGACAACCAGGGTCAGTGGCACGGAGCTGCCTTCCTTGACCTGCTGCTTGAGGTCCAGCAGCATCACGTGGTAGCCGCCGGGCTTGAGTTCCACGGTCTTGCCTGCCGGCAGCGTGATGTCGCTCACCTGGCGCATCTTCATCACGTCGCCTTGCATGCTCATCTCATGCACTTCGACATGGGGCGTGAGCGGCGAGCTGGCCGAAATCAGTTTGCTGTCCTGCGCTGCCTGGATACGCATGAAGGCACCGGTGGCCTTTTGCTGCGGCACCGTGGCGCGCACCCAGGCGTCCTTGACGGTGACTTGTGCCTGTGCGGCCATGGCCAGCAGCGAAGCGGCGAGGGCGGTGGAAAGTCGGGCGAATTGCATGCTGTGCTCCTTGAGAAAGGTTTAGGTTGGGGTGGAATGGAGAAGCTTGCGCAAGTCGTCTGCGCAGTCCTCCGGGGATTGCTCATGGCGCAGTGCGAGTCGCAAACGGCCCTGCGGGTCGTAGACGTAGCTCAGCGCGCTGTGGTCCATGGTGTAAGAGGCACCGGTCGGCACCTTCTTGTAGAAAACCTTGAAGTCGTTGGCGGTCTGCTGCGTGCGCGTGAGATCGCCGTACAGGCCGATGAAGCTTTCATCGAAAGCCGCGGTATAGGCCTGCAGCACTTCGGGCGTATCGCGCTCGGGATCAACGGTGATGAATAGCGCCTGGAAGCGCTGTCCGTCCACGCCCAGCAGTCGCTTGACTTCCGCGGCCCTGGCCAAGGCCGTAGGGCACACGTCAGGGCATTGAGTGAAGCCAAAGAAGACCAGCACGGCCTTGCCGCGAAAATCGGCGAGCCGGCGCTCCTGGCCTTGCGGATCGGTGAGCTGGAAGTCCGTGGCGTAGGTGGCGCCGGTGAGGTCTATGCCTTTGTAAGTGACACGCGGCTTTCGCTCGCATGCGGCCAAAGTAAGAGCGCTGGCGGCAGTGGTGACGAGCCAGGCGCGTCGGGAAAAAGTGGCGTTCATGCCGGGGTTCCTGCGGTTGAAGGCGTGCAAAGATCTGGCCCGATGGACTGTGCGAGCGAGCTTGGCCGAAAGCAATCGCAAGCATGCAGTCCCAAGGGCAGAAAGAGATGGTGCAGGCCGGGACCCGCAAGCAGTGGCGTGCTTTTCCACATGGGTCACAGGCGGCTGGCGACGTGCCATTGCGCCAGCGACCGCTGTGGCCGGATGTCAGGCGTTTGCGGGCGGCCCGCGTGGCGGTAAAGGGGCGCCCACCAACGCGGCAATGCGCGCCGCTCGCGTGGGAGTCAAGGCATAGGCCAGCGGCTGTGGCTGGCTCAAAGGGGATGCGATGGATGGCGCAGGCAGCGCTGCGGGCAGGCATAGCGCGCAGTCCAGCGTGTGCTGCACCGCTGAAACAACGTCGCCGTGCTGATCCAGTTCAATCAGCTGCATGGCACCGGTGCCCGAACAGATCGTCTCCATCGTCCTGGGCGCGACGAAGGGTGAGGCCGTGGCAACGCCCATGGTCAACACCAGCCACGCCAGGACCAGGCGGGCGAGGGTGGACGATGTGCGCAGGGCATGCATGGCTTTATTATGGCCGGCATTCGATTGCTCCATCTTGTGTTTTCAGAAATTTCTGTAAACACAAGAGGATTCTCGCGCGCCGAGGCAAATTCTGGCTTCCTGCGTAACGATGCCGGCTGAACCGGTCAGCGCCTGGCCATCAGAACTTCAAGCTTTCGCCATCCGCGGGAATGAACACGTTTTTCTCGATATTCTTGTCCTGTACAAATGCGCGCAGCTCCTTGCGGCTCAGGGACATATGGTTAACGGCATCCATGTGCACCGCCACGACGGCCGCATGGGGCGCGGCCTTGACGGCCTGCAGCGTGTCCTGCTTGCCCATGATGATGGGATGCTCTTCAAAACCTTGCATGAGCGCGCTGCCCGTGTTGAGAATCACCACGTCCGGCCTGTGCTGCTGCAGCGCCTGATCGACCTCAGGGCGCCATACTGTGTCGCCCGCCACATAGACGGTTTTCGCCTGGGGCGCAGCAAACACCACGCCCATGACGGTGCCCATGGCCTCGGCACGTGCTGGGTCTGCGAACCACAGGTCGCTGCCATGCTGGCCGCCGGTTCGGCTCAGTTTCACGCCCTTGAACGTGCTCGAGTCCTTGAGCACCCGCACGTCCTTGAAGCCCTGGCTGCGAATAAGCTTGGCATCGGCTTCATTCTGCGTGAAGACCGGCAGACTCTTGGGAATCGCCTCTTGCGCGGCTGCGTCCCAATGATCGGTATGCGTATGGGTCACGACCACGGCTTCCACGCTGTCGAGCACTTCCTCGACCGAGAAAGGCAGGTCGACCAGGGGATTTCGCAGCTCACTGCGGTAAGTGCCAGGGAAGCCGGGGAACTCCGCTTTGGCCGACAGCATGGGGTCGACCAGAAAAGTCGTGCCTGCAAAGTCGATCTTTACCGTCGCGTTGCGGATCTGCTGCACCTTGACCGGCGTGCCGGGGGAAGTTTCAGGGCCTGACCAGACGTTGGCGGCGAAGGCGCCGAGCGACAGAGAGACCAGCCAAGGGGCGAAGGCTTTTATCGGGTGCATGGGGAGTTACCAGAGTTGAGATGCAGAAGCCACTATTTTTTGCCGTGGGGTTCTTTTGTAGAATTGACCCATAAGTCACTCTTCGAAAGATTTGGGCCAAATTGCCCTTGAACGCCGTGTCCAAGCCACTTCCCCTCGTAGCGCTGGTGACCTATCCGCAGTTCAGTCCCTTCCACTTTGGCGTGCCATACATGATCTTCAGCGCCCATTTGCCTGAGCAGGCGTTGTTCGATGTGAAGATCGTCACGCCCGGCGCAACGGCGCTGGCGGCCGAGCGGGGATTGCTGTTGCAGCCCGATGGCGGACTTGAGTGGCTGGTCAAGGCTGACATCGTCGTCGTTCCAGGTTGGCATGATCTGGATGAAAGACCGGATCCCTCACTGATGGCCGCCTTGCGCCAGGCGCGTGCGCGCGGCGCGCATGTAGTGGGCTTGTGCTATGGCGCTTATGCGCTGGCCTATGCCGGCTTGCTCGATGGCAAGCGGGCGTCCACGCACTGGATGGCCGAGCAGGATTTCAAGCGGCGCTTTCCCCAAGTGCAGTTGGACATGAACGCTCTGTATGTGGACGACGACGGCCTGATCACCTCGGCAGGAACCGCAGCAGGGCTGGACTGCTGTCTCTACATCGTGCGCAAGTTCCATGGCCAGAAGTTGGCCAACAAGATTGCCCGGATAATGGTCGTGGCGCCGCACCGCGAAGGCGGCCAGGCGCAGTTCATCGAGCAGCCCGTTGCGCCGTCCACGCAGGACGCGAGGATCAACCAGTTGATGGACTACCTGCGCGAACACCTGAACCACAGCCATTCGGTGGACGACTTGGCGCAACGTGCGGCCATGAGCCGGCGAACGTTCACCCGCAACTTCAGCAAGGCCACGGGCATGTCGTTCGTGGAGTGGCTGATCAACGAGCGCTTGCAGCGCACGCGAGAACTGCTGGAAAGCACCACGCTGCCCGTGGAGTCCATCGCCGCTCTGGTGGGGTTCAAGACGCCCACGTCATTGCGCCAGCATTTCAAGCACAGAAACCAGGTCAGTCCCAGCGAATGGCGCAGGACTTTCGGGCGACCGATGGCCGGTTTGAAGCCAGCCCCGAGCCCGCCATCGCGGCCCTGAGCAGACATCATGCCGTTTGTCGGAGTCATCCAAGTAATGACGCCAGCGCGTGTGCAGTAGCTGAGCCTGGGGGCTCAATGTGGTGTGTTTCGGCTTTGCGTTGAACCAGGCAGCTTCCTTGTCGGGCCTGCAGACCGGGCCGACCCTCTGAGCAAACAGTAGTTCAGCATGATAGTTTGCAGGCCGAGCGAAGTCGTCCCGCCGTACTGCCAGGTCAATGCCGCTGGCGAACGAGAACGGCCCCCCGCCGGCAACGAGATGACCCCGTGCTTTGCGCAAACCGTGGCCGGGCGCCAGTCCCCTGAATCTCCCGACATATGGATCGGGCGCCTTCTGCAGCAGAGTGAGCCGCGTCATCCAGGAGACAGCCGGCCGGCGCTGATCGGGGCACCATCAACTCGCACCATCGAACGCTGGCCATCGAATCCAACGGCGAGCCGAACGGTCGCCCAGTCCGCCCAGATCGTCCCACTACCCGCGAAGAAGGCACCATGGAATTTAGCTACAGCCCCAAAGTTCAAAGCCTGCGTACCCGTCTGTTGAATTTCATGGAGGAGCACATCTACCCGAACGAGCAACGCCACAGCGAAGAGGCGCACCGCTCCTACCTGAACGCGCAGGCAAGCGGCGGTCTGTACACCGGACTGCCGTTGTTGGAGGAACTCAAGGAGAAAGCCAGGCAAGCAGGTCTGTGGAACCTCTTTTTGCCCGAAACTGCGCATGGCGCAGGGCTGACGAATCTCGAATATGCGCCGTTGTGTGAAATCATGGGCCGGCGCTACTGGAGTGCCGAGGCGTTCAATTGCAGCGCGCCGGACACCGGCAACACGGAGGTCATCGAACGCTATGGCTCGGACGCGCAAAAGGCGCGCTGGCTGCAACCCCTTCTCGACGGCGAGATTCGCTCGGCGTTTGCGATGACGGAGCCTGCGGTCGCCTCGTCCGATGCCACCAACATCACCTGCAGCATTCGGCGCGAAGGCGACGAGTACGTGATCAACGGGCGAAAGTGGTACATCACGGGTGCGATGAACGAGCGCTGCAAGCTATTCATCTTGATGGGAAAAACCGACCCGGACAACGCCGATCGCCACCGCCAGCAGTCCATGGTCATCGTGCCAGCCGATACCCCAGGCATCACGGTGGTCCGCGACATGGCGCTGGTCAATCACTATGACGCGCCATTCGGCCACCCCGAAGTTCTGTTCGAGAACGTGCGCGTGCCCGTGGACAGCGTACTGCTGGGCGAAGGGCGGGGTTTCGAGATTGCCCAGGGCCGGCTCGGTCCTGGGCGCATACACCACTGCATGCGAATGATAGGCATGGCCGAGTCGGCGCTGGAGATGATGTGCGAGCGTGCCCTGTCGCGCGTCGCCTTCGGCAAGCCGCTGGCCGACCAGGGCGTATGGCGCGAACGCATCGCGCAAGCGCGGATGCTGATCGAGCAGACCCGGTGGATGGTGCTGCACGCCGCCTGGCGCATGGACACGGTCGGCAACAAGGTCGCAGCGCCGGAGATCGCGATGATCAAAGTGATTGCCCCCAACAACTGCATCCGGGTCATCGACGACGCGATGCAGGCCTTCGGCGCCATGGGATTGAGCCAGGACACGCTGCTGGTCAGCTTCTGGGCCTACGCCCGCCATCTGCGCATGGCCGACGGCCCGGACGAAGTGCACCGCAACGCCATCGCCAAACACGAGCTCGCTCGCTACGCCAAGCCCCCGCTGAAGTGACGGCCGTGGACTGCGCGATGGATGTCGCGCCGTCTTGCGCAACCCGCCCGCGACCTGGCGCCAGGAGGCCGTGACGGTTTCTCGATAGCGGTCGCGGCGCAGGCCGGCCACGATGACGAAGCGATCGTCGAACTTGGCCTGGTTTTGCCCATACAGACCGGCCTGCCGGCTCTTCGCCCGTTGGTACGGCACGAGTGGCGGCGCGATGTACGCACCCGCGCCCTGGCCAGTCGCGAGGTCGTAGGGCGAGGTCGTGCCTACGCCGCGATACAGCGCCGCGTCGACATGGCTCAGATCGATGCCGGCGATCGTGGTGTGGGCCCATTGTCCCACCGACCATTTGCGCTCGAGGAAGTTGTCGGACTGCCACGCCTTGCCCGCGTCCTGCATGTCCTGTGCACCGCGGCCAACCAGCGTTCCGTTCGGAATGCTGTTCGGAAACGAGCGGCGGTAGTCCAGTTTCGTATCGGTGTACCGGGTCCGGCTCTGAAAGCCCAGCGAGTCGCTGAAGCGGTGGGCCGGCAGGAATCCTCCCGACCATTGGTCACGATAGAAGCGATCCCGGCCTTTCTCGACCACGCCGATGTAGCGGCCAAAGGCTTCGTCGTAGCTGTAGGGGTAGGCGTCGCCATGGATGCGCTCGCGCTGCACATCCGCCAGCAGGGTCAGCTCGGTGTCGCGGCCCAGGCGCAGCGTCAGCGAAGGCGCGAAATAGCTTTGGTCCTTGTCGGTCTGGGGCGTCGGCAGATCGTAGTGTTCGGTCTGCGCGACCAGGCGATAGAGCACCGTGCCTTCCTCGTTCAGCGGGCCGGACACATCGGCGGCTATGCCATGTCGATCGCTATCCCCGGCGCGCAGACGGATCGCGCGTTGCGCATCCTGGGTCGGTCGCTTGGTGATCGCGTTGACCACGCCGCCGGGCGCGTTGCTGCCCACCAGCAGCGAAGCCGGGCCGCGCAGAAATTCGACACGTTCCACGCCGTAGCTGTTCACCCGGGGCACGGCATAGGCGCTGCCCACTTCCTTGAGCCCGTCGCGGTAGTTGGCTCCGTAGGTCGAGCCGATACCGCGCCTTCGGGCCTGCGGCGCCGCATCACCAAGCGCTGGCAGGCGCAAGGCCAGTGCGGCGCCGCCGTCAGTGGGCCAAGCCTTCCATGATGAAGGTGCGCGACTTCGCGGAACGGTGCCGGATGGGCATGATTTCCTGGTAGCGCGGCGAGGCATACCAGGCCTGGGCCTGCGCGAGGCTGGGGAAGGCAATCATGATCACGCGCCGCATGGGTTCGCCTTCCAGGGAATCGACCTTGCCGCCGCGCACCGCGTAGGTGCCGCCAAACGGCGCGAAGGTCGACTCCACAGCGGCGCTGTAGGGGCGTATGCCCTCGGGGTCGGTCAATTCAAACTCCGCGATGTAATACGCTGTTGGCTGGGCCTTGGGGGCTTGCGCCTGGGCGCCTGCCCATGGCGCAAGGCTGGCGCAGACTGCTGCCGCCGCGAGGGCAGCACGCGCAAAGCGGTGTTGTAGGTTCATGGTATTCCTGGGTGTGGAGGTTATGGGACCTTGGCGGCCAGAGAAGGGGACTCCATCTCGAACAGCTTGCGGCTGGAAATCATCGACTGGGTGGTTGCCACATATTTCCTGAAGTGCGGCGACGCGATGTGCTGCAGATAGGCCGCGTGGTCGGCGTAGATTTCAAAGAAACGCAGATGGTTCGGCCGGTCTTGAAGGGACATCGAATAGATCGCCAGCACGCCGGGCTCCAGACGGATGGAGTCCTCGATCTCCTCGGTCACCGCGGCCCGGTAGCCTGCCAATTGCGCGGGCACGATTTCCAGTTCGGCCACGCGTACATGCGCCGAGGTGGAGAACCGCTGCGGCTTCGCGCCCAGCGCGAGGGGTCTGGCGTCAACCACGCGACGCGAACGAAGCGCCTGCTTGGCAACTTCGGCAAACCGCTGGAAGTGCGGCGACTGCAGATGCGCCCGGTAGGCGTGCAGATCGCGGTAGATCTCAAGCACGCGAATCTGGTGTGGCTTGCCTTTTTCAGCAGCCCAATGGAAGGCCATCACGCCGGGCTCCTGCAGTGACGCAGCCGCATTTTCGTGCGCGACTGCCTGGAACTCGGACATTTTTCCGGGTTCGACTTCTAATTCTGCCCAGCGTATGAAATGGCCCTGGCGTTGTTGTTCCGAGGCTTGCACTTTCATTCCCATCAACAGGGCGGCTGTGCCTAGCGTTAAAAGTCGTCTGGTCATCATCGTGCTTGCTCCGGAGTCAGTTCTTCCATTGTTTCAAGTTGGCGCTGCGCAGAGATAGGCTGATCCCGCCGGATGTTTGCCCATTTCCACTGCAATGCGATGATTTGTCACCGTGCGCGCCGGCCTTCGCTACCATCCGCAGCGATGCGCATTACTTCCGATTCGTCCCTGCCAGACCCTGTGGCGTTTGAAGCCGTTCGATCCAGGCTCGCCCAGCGCATTGCGCGGTGGACCGACGGGGTGGAGCAATTGGCGACGGCCAACCCCGGCCTCACCCTGTATCGCCACGATGCGCCCACCGAGGCGATGCGTTGCATGGTGGAGCCGGCCATCGCGCTGACCGTTCAAGGCGCGAAATGCGCGGTCCTGGGTGACAATGTGTATGCCTACCACCCGCATCGCTTCCTGCTGACGACGCTGGACCTTCCGGTGGTGCTTCAGGCCGTCGAAGCCAGCGCGCGCACGCCCTACCTGAGCCTGGTGCTCAAGCTGGACGAGCGGGCGATTGCGGAACTGGTGATGCAATGCCCGGCCCCTGCGCCGGCGCGCGAGGGCCGGCCAATGCGCGGCATTGCTCTGGGCCATACATCGGTGCAGATGCTGGAGACATTTGACCGGCTGGTGCAGATGCTCGACGAGCCGCAGGCCATCCCCGTGCTCGCACCGCTGCTGCAGCGCGAGATTTTCTACCGTCTTCTGGTCGGTGATCAGGGCGCGCTGCTGTGGCAACTGGCATCGGTGGGCAGTCAGGGCCACCGGGTGGCCAGCGCGATCGGCTGGCTGAAGGCAAATTTCGCGCAGCCGCTGCGTGTAGAGTCGCTCGCGGATCTGGTGCAGATGAGCCCTTCGCGCTTTCACCACCATTTCCGGCAACTGACGGCCATGAGCCCGCTGCAGTTCCAGAAGCACTTGCGCCTGAGTGAAGCGCGCCGGCTGATGCTCACCGAGCAGGTGGATGCGGCCACTGCGGCGTTTTATGTCGGCTACGAAAGTCCATCGCAGTTCAGCCGCGAATACCGCCGCCAGTTTGGCGCACCGCCGCGCCGGGACATGGCCAGGCTCGTGGGCGCGATGGGGGCTGGCGCACGGCGTGGTGCAACTCACACGACCCAGCACATCGAACATCTGCGCTTGCTACCAGACGCGGCCGTCTAGCTGTCGAGTCTCATGACATTGTTCATGTTCGGGATGCGGCTCATGGGAGGCTGATGGTTTGGAGCAGAGTGTGGCCGCAGCCAGTTGTAGTGGTCAATGCATGGACGCCCACCTTGAGCGTGCGGCAACTGCGCGTTGGCCGAGCAAGCCGATCTGCTTTGGGCCCCATGCGACATTCAGGCATGGAAGTTCCGATGAACATGCAGGCGCTGCGCCAAAGACCAACGACAATCGACCCATGGAAAATGTCGATTCAACGCCGGGCGACCTGCAGCGCCGAAGCAGCCGCCAACGCAATGCGGTCCAGCACGTCATCGAGCATGCGCAGCAGCCGCTGCTGCCCCCGGAGATCCTCGCTCATGCCCAGGCGATTCTTCCCACGCTGGGCATTGCCACTGTCTATCGCAACTTGAAGATCCTGCTCGATGCCGGCGATGTGAAGGCTGTCGAGCTGCCCGGCGAGCCCACGCGCTATGAAAGCGCCCACCGCGGCCACCACCACCACTTCCACTGCAACCGCTGCCAGAAGGTCTTTCCCATACCGGGTTGCCCGCCCCATCTGGACCAGTTCGCTCCCAAGGGATACGAAGTCTCGCACCACGAACTCACGCTGTACGGCACCTGCGCCCAGTGCGTGCGCGCCGCGCGCGCCAGGCCGTCTAATCCTGCGCAAGCCGGGAACGTTTGAGCAGCACCCACAGCGCGATCGGTGCGCCGATGAGGCCGATCACCGCGTTCAAGTGGAAGACATGGCGCTCCCACGGCAGATGCACGACCAGGTCCGCAGCCAGGCCGAGCGCGGCGCCGATCAGTATCGCTGCGGGCAAAAGAACGCGGTGGTCGGCGCTGCGGAAGATTCCGCGCGCCACCTGCGCTGCAACCAGACCCAGGAAGGCCACCGGCCCGCAGAACGCCGACACGATGCCGCTGAGCCAGGCCGTCAACAGCAGCGTGAGGTTCTTCACGCGGTGCACGCGCATTCCCAGCGAAGCCGCATAGCGCTCGCCCAGCAGCAGACCGTTCAACGGCTTGATCAACGCAGTCGATGCGAACAGGCCCAAGACCACGCCCGGAATCAGCAGCATCAATTGCTGGTGCGTCGCTCCCGCGAAGCTGGCGTCGTCCCATACCTTGAACGCGCGCGCCTGTGTCTCGTCGATGAAGTGCATCAGCACGCTGATGAGGCCGACTGCCAGGTATCCCAGCATCAATCCAACGATCAGCAGCGATACGGCATTCACGCGCCGGGAGAGTGCGGCGAGCAACGCCAGCACCGCCGCCGAGCCGACGACGGAGGCAAATGCCATACCGACATCGCCTAGGAGCCCGTAACGCAGCAAGAAGGCGTTGCCTACGACGCCGGCCAACGTGACCAGCAGCGCACTTCCCAGGCGTGCGCCGTGCACTATGCCAAGGACGAAAGGATCGGCCAGCGGATTGCGAAACAGGGTCTGGAGCATCAGCCCGGCCGCGCCCAGGGCAGCGCCGGAAAATGCGGCGTTCAGTGCGCGCGGCAAGCGGAAATGCAGCACGATGTTGTTCCACGCGGGGTTGCGCGCCTCGGCGCCAGCCAAGATTTCAACGATGGCGCTCAACGGGATCGTGACCGCGCCTATCGTGAGCTCAAGGCCCACGAGGACCAACAACAAGCTGCCCAAGCCGATGTAGCGCAGCGCAGCCCGGGAGGGGCCCGGTGCGGGCGCTGCGTCGGCCTGGCCGAGGTGATGAATGGTGCTCATGGGAGTTGTCGGATGAATCCGTGGGAGTCCACGGGAGGAAGCAGGGGCGTCAATTCAGGGTGTAGGGCGCGCACGGCCTCCTGCAAAAACACCTGCGGCCGGGTCATGCCCACCTCATTCGATGGAAACTGCCACGCCCCGGCATAGCCGCGGTCCCACGCGAACACCGCACCTTCGCGCGCTGCCCGAAACCAGCCATTGAGCGCGTTGCGCGAGATCAAGTCTTCGACAGAGGCAGATCCCGGTGCTGCGCCCAGCCATACAGGAGCGTCGACGCCGCGCGCGTAGATGGCTTCGAAAGGGGCCAGCACGAAACTCCCAGCATGTCTGTCGTGTGCAATGGGGCGGCCGCCGGCGTCGGCAATCAGCCTGGCACGCTGGTTGGCCCCGCCAAAGATCTCGAAACTGTCACGCCCGGCTGCGAAGCCCCCCATGACCAAAGGACGATAGGGAGCCGTCGAGGCAATGGCTGCGATGTGCGCGTAGCGCGCCTCGATGCGATCGAAGAGCGCCTGGCCAGCGCTCTCTCTGTTCGTCATCAACGCGAGCAATTTGAGCCATTCCGCACGGCCCAGGGGGTGCGGCTCGTGGTGGTCGGCCTGCGGTATGGCGCGCACGCCAAGGGCCTGGAGCTGCGGATGCATGTTCGCCTCGGGATAGGCCGAGTAAAAGGTCAGGAACACCTCCGGCGCGATGGCGATGATGCCTTCGATGGAGCCGTGGGCATCGCCCCCCACCTCGTGCACCAGGCCTTGCGCAACCCTTGCCTGTATCGATGGCACCGAGATCGAGCGCAGGCTTTGCGTTCCCGCGAGTCGATCGACCAAGCCCAGTTCGTCGAGCGCGCCATGGATGGACGTGTTGCCGGTGACGATACTGCGCACAGGAACCTGCACCACGACCGTGTGCGCGTCGTGTTCGGGCACTGGCGTGCCACATTGGACGAAGAGGAATTCCTGCGTCTGCGCCGGGTTGACCGCAGGGCGAAAGTGCAGCCGCTTGTAGTTGGGACCGTAGGCCACCGAAAGCTGCGTGGAGCGGGTGAACTGGAGCTTCTGGGGAAAGTAGTCGGTGGCTGGCGAGGGGTCCTGGACACAGCTGTCGTCCAGATTCCTGACTGGGGTTTTACCGGCCGCCAGCAGCGGCCATTCGATGCGCGCAGCCGGTGAGATCGGCTGGCAAGCAGAAATTGCCAACGCTGCGAAGACGGCTGCGGCCGCAGCGGCAGGCGTGCGTGGCGCCATCATGCGGCCTTGCCCGCGCCATGGCGCAAGGCGTGCACCAACGCCGCCAGGGTCGGAAAATGCCGGGGCGGCGCATCGCCGCGGTAAACAAACCCGCCCTCGTCGGCATGAACGCTGTGGGGCGCCGAATCGTCGACCCCGTACCCTGCGCGCGCCAGCGCCCGCCGCGCCCACGCCACAGGGGCGCCTTGACCGGTGAGTTGCATCGATTGCACGGCGCTGGCGGCCAGGCGCATTTCACCCGAAAGCGCATCGAAGACCAGCCCGTCTGCCGCGAAGGCGGTCGCGAGTTGCCCGCCCAGGGCCAGGTCTTCTGGCGCCCCCTGGTGAAGCTGTCGGTCGGCGTCGATCAACCAGATCGTGTCGGCACATCGCAGCGCGAGATCGAGGTCGTGCGTGGACAGCAGAACGGCGATGTTGCGTGTTCGGGCCAGCTGCACCAGCAGCTGAAAGATCTCCACGCGTCGTGGAAGATCAAGGAAAGCGGTCGCCTCGTCGAGCACGAGCACCTGCGGCTCCTGCGCCAAGGCACGCGCGATCATGATCTTCTGCCGCTCGCCATCCGACATTTCCGCCACCAGGCGATCGGCCAGGCCGAGCGCGCCGGACTGCTCAAGTGCCAGATCGACCGCGGCCAGGTCCGTCGTGCCCAGGCGCCCGTGCCACCCGACATGCGGGTAGCGCCCGAGGGCTGCCAGTTCACGACCTCGCATCTGCAGGCTGGCGACGCGGTCGGTGAGGACCACGGCGAGACGACGCGCCCTATCCGTGGGGTCGAGCGCAGCCAACGGCGCGCCATCGATCCTCAGCGCTCCAGACAATGGCGGCTGCACGCCGCACAGGGTACGGATGAGCGTCGACTTGCCCGCACCGTTGGCGCCGATGAGGCAGACGAATTCGCCGGCAGCCAGGGTGAGGTCGACCGGCCCGAGCAGTTTGTGGACGCCGTATCCGGTCGACAGAGCGCCCGCCGTCAAGCCCGTCACAGCGTCATGCCGAACGTCGCGGTCACCTTGCGCGGCGCACCGGGGTAGGTCGGCACAAAGCTGCCGCCGGAGTCGTAGTACCGCTTGTCGGTGAGGTTCTGGACGTTCAGTTGCACCCGGTAGCGCTGCGCATGACCAAAACGGTAGCTCAGGTTGGCATCCCAGCGTGTGTAGGCCGGCAAAACGAAGCTGTTGGCGTTGTTCGCCTGCCGCTCTCCGACGTGGTGCACTCCTGCGCCTATGCTCAGGCCGGCCGCACTGCCACGGAAGTCGTAGGTTGTCCAAAGGCTGGCATTGCGGCGCGGCGCATTGGCCAAGGTCTTGCCGACCAGGGACGCATCCGTGTCTTCGCTGACCGTGGCTTCGAGCGCTGTATAGCTCGCGATCAGACGCCATTGCGGGGTCAGGCTCAAAGGAAGATCGAGCTCCCACCCGCGGCTGCGCTGTTCGCCGACCTGGATGACGTAGTTCGGATCCGCGGGGTCGCTGACGATACCGTTGGTTCTTCGGATGTCGAAGACCGCGAGCGTCGGCTCGAGTCGACCTTCGAGCAAGCTCAGTTTGCTGCCGATCTCGGTCTGCTTGCCGCGGGAAGGCCGTGGCAACTGCCCGTCGGACAGCATGCCGGAAAATGGCTCGGTCAGAAACGATCGCGCGTGGCTCGCGTAGATCGAGACGGCCGGCACGGGGGTCCAGGTCAGACCGATGCGCGGAGAGACAGCAGCGTCGCTGCGATCTATCGAACCTGTCACCGGCAGGTACTCGGCACGTGCCTTGCTCTTGACATGGTCGTAGCGCGCCCCGACCAGCAGCCGCCACTGCGGCGACAGCGTCATTTCGTCCTGGGCGTAAAGCCCCAGGCTGCGCCCCTTGTAGCGTGAGGAATCGTAGTGACTGAGCGGGCCGGCAGGCGCGCCGTGGACCGGGTTGTAAAGACTCAGCGGCAGGTTGGTCGGAAAGCCGAACGCCCCTAAGTTGGCATTGCCAGTGAAATCCCAGTCGTCGAAGCTGTAGTCCGCGCCCAAAAGCACGCGGTGGCGAAGGCCCCCCATGTCCCAGGCGCCCGCGACCTCGGCCACGGCGCTGTAGTCGGTTTGGTCATCGAAGTTGCGCTGCTTGCGCCGATTGACGATAGGGTCGGCGCCAGCGGCGCCGGACAGCGCCGGAAATCCGAACGCGTAAAACGTGGCATCAGTCTTGGCTCTGGATGCCTGGAGACCGCCGTGAAAGCTCCATCGGTCGTTGAATCGATGGGCGATGGTGACGGATGCGGCAGTGCTCTCGTTGACAAAGCGCGCATCGCGCTCGCCATAGCTGGTCGAGATCGGAACGTCGAGAAACAGCGGGCTGTTGCCGAATCCACGATCGAATGCGCCTTTCTTGCGCAGCAGCTCCAGTTCCGCCGTGAGCGTGGTTTGCGGGGAAAGCTTCCATTGGAAAACCGGCGCCAGAAACTGGGTGTTGCTGTCAACGAAGTCGCGAAAGCTCCCCTGGTCCTCCCAGGCGGCGTTCAGTCGGTAGCTCAAGGTGTCGCTGATGGGGCCGGTGGAATCGACGGTGGCACGGCGAAAGTCGTCACTGCCCGCGCTCAGCTCGAACCGCGTCATCGCCTTGGGTAGCGGCTTCTTGGTCACCAGGTTGACCACGCCGCCAGGCTCGAAGCGCCCATACAGCGCGGATGCCGGTCCCTTGAGTACCTCGATCTGCTCGATGTTGGCCAGTTCGTCGACGGGAGCGAAGACGCTGCGGCGAAAGCCATTCTTCAAGTTCGACGATGTGGCAAAGCCACGCAATCGGAAGCGATCGTTGCTGCCCCCCCAGCCCACTTGCGGCGTGAGGCCAGGCACCGTGCGAACCGCCTCCCCGAAGGTGGTCACGCCGCGATCCTCTATCAGTTCGCGCGTCACCGTCTGGAAGGAAAACGGCGTTTCCTTGAGGGCCGTGTCGCTCTTGTTGGCGGTCGGCGCGACAGTCGATCGGTAGGCGCGCTCGCGCGTCTCGGTGATCGTCACTTCGGACAAGCTGCCTTGGGCTTCATCCATGCCTGGCTGAGTTTGGGCCATGGATACCGAGGAGGCCACGGCCGCGCAGGCAAAGGCAGTGTGACGGAGGACGGGCATTGTCATGGAGTAGGGCGTGCGCCTGGTTGAAGCGATGAAATCTGCGCTGGTGAACCAGCATGTAGGGCAGGTGAGATGCCGGCGAGTTTACGATAATGATAAATCGTTATCAACTTTAAATTTGCGACACTCACCTGCTGACCATGACGCGGCACACGACGTGCTTGTGCTGTGGTTGGCACTCCACCAACGCCACAAGCTTCCATCAATACGTTGCATCTGCAGGGCGGTAGGCGGATTGCGGAGCTGCACTTTGCCGTTGAAGACGCCCTGCCTAGCTATACTATTGATAATCAATTATCAAAATGGTGAAATCTATGTCAAGACCCCAGACGGCGGCGAGCGCCGACAATGCTCCGGGCGCAGTCACGCTACCCGCGCCGACCGCCTCCACCCGCCTCGGCGCGATCGATTCCCTGCGCGGTCTCGTGATTGTGTTCATGCTGCTCGACCATGTGCGCGAGACCTTCTTCCTGCATCGCCAGGTGCCCGACCCGATGGTCGTGGCCGAGACTCCGCCCGATCTGTTCTTCAGCCGCCTGCTGGCGCACCTGTGCGCGCCTATCTTCGTGTTCCTCACCGGCCTGTCGGCCTTTCTCTACGGCAGCCGTTACGGCGATGCGGGCCGGGCCGCCGCCTCGGCCTTCCTGTTCAAGCGCGGGCTCTTCCTGGTGCTGCTGGAAGTCACCGTCATCAACTTCGCCTGGACCTTCCAGTTCCCGCCGGCCAAGGTGTTCCTGCAGGTGATCTGGGTGATCGGCCTGTCGATGATCGCGCTGGCCGCGCTGCTGTGGCTGCCGCGCCGCGCGCTGATCGCTCTGGGTGTGGTGCTGGTGGCGGGCCACAACCTGCTCGACGGGCTGCACTTTCCGGTGGGCCATGCGATGTACGTGCCCTGGGCCGTGTTGCATGACCGCGGCTGGATCGAGGTGTCCGAATCGCTGCGACTGCGCACTTCCTACCCGTTGCTGCCGTGGATCGGCGTGATCGCTCTGGGCTATGCCGCCGGGCCGTGGTTCGCGCCGGGCGTGGCTGCAGCGCAGCGCCAGCGCCGGCTGCTGGGCTGGGGTCTGGGCCTCATCGCCGGCTTCATGGTGCTGCGCGCCTTGAACTTCTATGGCGACAAGCCCTGGGTCAGCGGCGAGACGGGACTGCAGACGCTGATGGGCTTCGTCAACATCACCAAGTATCCGCCTTCGCTCTTCTTTATTGCGCTCACCCTGGGCATCGGTCTGTTGATGCTGCGCGCCTTCGACCGCCGTCCCGGCGCGCCATGGCTGCGAGCGCTGGCCGTGTTCGGCGCGGCACCGATGTTCTTCTATGTTTTCCACCTGTACGTGCTCAAATTCCTCTACCTGGGTGCCGAAGCGATCTGGGGCCACAACCACGGCGAGTACTTTGGCTTCGACGGCATGGGCGGCGTGTGGCTGTGCACGCTGGTGCTGGCTGTGGCGCTGTACCCCGTGGTCAAGGCCTTCGCCGCCTTCAAGGCGCGGCGCAGGGATCTGGCATGGCTCAAGTACCTCTGAGCCGCGCGGCGCCCGCGCCGCTGGCGCTGGCCTGCGGCTAAGCGAATTGCTTGGTGGACCGTTATTGAGACAGCCGCATGATTGCGGCCACGCGGCTCAGGCCGCGGCCAGCATCTGGCTGTCGAAATCGCGCGCAAAGGCCGCGCCGGGGCGGGCCATGCAGCGCTCGACCCAGGCGTCGATCACCGGGTCGCCGGGTTTGCCCATCCAGGCATAGGCTGAGTGCAGCAGCAGGTCGGCAGCCGTGAAGCGCTCGCCCAGCAGGTAGTCGCGGCCCTGCAGCGCCTGGCGCAGCCGGGCCTGCGCCTCCTGCTTGCCGCGGAAATTGCGCTCCAGCAGCGGATGCTGCACGCCGGCAAATTCCAGTATCAGTACCGGCTCGAGCACGCCCGCATACCAGGCAAACCAGCTCAGATAGGCGCCGCGCTGCGCATCGCCGGGCGGGATGCTCAGGCCGGCGTCGGCAAAGCGGTCTGCAAGGTACTGGATGATGGCGGCCGACTCCCAGATCTGTACCTCGCCATCGAGCAGCAGCGGTACCTTGCCGTCCGGGTGCGGATTGCGCGGGTCGCGCGCGCCCGAGCCGTCCATGCGCTCGATGGCTACGATCTCGAGGCGGACCTGTTCGAGCGCGCCCAGCTCGTGCAGCAGCGCCAGCACGCGGGTCGCACGGCTGCGCGGGGAGTAGATGAGTTTCAGCATGGTGATTTCCTTGAAGCGGTGGATGAAGCTGCTAATCTAGCCGCCCCTCCTGCCAATTCCTGTCAGCTGCCATGTCGCGTCCCGATCGATTGTTCCGCCTGCTGCAGGCCCTGCGTGTGCTGCCCGCGCCCGTCACCGCCGCGCGTCTGGCCGAGGAGATGGGCGTCTCGGTGCGCTCCATCTACCGCGACATCGACAGCCTGCGCGCGGCCGGCGCCGAGATTGGCGGCGAGCGTGGCTTCGGTTATTGCCTGGTCGAAGACGGTACGCTGGCGCCGCAGATGTTCAGCCGCATCGAGATCGAGGCGCTGGTGCTGGGCCTGGCCGATGTGCGCCGCAGCGGCGACCCGGAACTGGCCCAGGCGGCGGCGTCGGTGCTGGCCAAGGTTGCGGCTACTTTGCCGCAGGTGCGCCAGCAGCAGGTGCTGCATGCGGTCTCGCAGGTCTATAGGCCGCAACAGCGCTACCCGGACGTGCCCTGCCTGCCGCTGCTGCGCGAGGCCTGCTGGCGCGAGGAGGCGCTGGTGATTGCCTATTGCGACAAGGACGGCCAAGCCAGCGACCGCACCATCTGGCCGCTGGCCGTGGTCTATCTCGAGCAACAGCTGATGCTGCTGTCCTGGTGCTGCCTGCGCGAGGACTTCCGCATGTTCCGCCCCGACCGCATCCAGGCCGCAGCGCCCACGGGAGCGAGCTTTCGGCCCAAGCGCGTGGGGCTGCTGCGCGACTATATCGCCAGCATGGCGGCGAGCGCGCAAGGGCAGCCAGCCCCCACTGCCTGACTGCAGACGACGCAAGATGCCTACAGTTCGTCGGTAAACTCGCCGGCGATAAGATGTGTCCCTGGCCGTGGGTGTCAAAGGCCGGCGCAGGCCACTTGGCACGTGGGCAAGCAGCAGGCAGTGCGCAGCAACGTTTTCAGCCGACAAGGAGAAATCATGCTTCATTTCCGCTCTTTATCCCGCAGGAACCTGATCACGCAATCCACCCGTATTCTGTCCGCGGGGGCCTTGGTGCTGACCGCCGATTTCGCGCTGGCCCACCATGGCTGGTCCTGGGCGCAAAGCGAGCAGATGACGCTGGAGGGCCGCATCACGCAAATTTCCATGGCGCCCCCGCATCCCGCGCTGGTCGTCGAAGCGGCCGACGGCGGGCGCTGGCAGGTCGATCTGGGCAATCCGGCCCAGACCGAACGCTCAGGCTTCAAGGCGTCCAGCGCCAAGCTGGGCGACGCCATCACCGTGCGCGGCAACCGCGACCTCGATGCGCAAAAGCGCCACATGAAGGCGGTGCGCATCACGATCGACGGCAAGAACTACGACATGTATCCCGAGCGGCTGCGGGACTGAGCTCCATGGACGCGGTGCTGGACGCCCTCGCGGCCTGGCCTGGAGCGCTGTGGCTGCAGGGTTCGGGCACGGCCTATCTTTTCCTCAATGCGGCCCATATCCTGGGCCTGGGTCTGCTGCTCGGCGCCATCGTGCCGCTGGATCTGCGGCTCGCGGGGCTGTGGCGCCAGCTGCCTTTGCAGGTGCTGCTGCCCTTTTCAAGCCGCGCCGCCGCCGCCGGGCTGGCCCTCGCCCTCGCCACGGGGCTGTGGCTCTTCACGGTGCGCCCGCACGAGTATCTGGACAACACGGCGTTCCAGTTCAAATTGGGCCTGCTGCTGCTGGCCTTGACCAATATCGCCTGGCAGCATGGCAGCCCGGCACTGACCCGCAGCCTTCGCGACGGCACGCTCTCCACCGGGCTGCGTTTGCGCGCCGCCGCCTCGATACTGCTGTGGTGCGGGGTGTTGCTGGCCGGGCGCTGGATCGGGTTTCTCTAGGCTGGCGCGCGTTCCATGTCCCGATTGGGGAGCTGCCCTATGCAATGATGCGCCTCGCTGTTGCATGTGCCCAGCCAGGTGCTGCCGCAGGGTTTGCGCCAACTGCATGAGTGCTTGCGGCCGTGCGGGCTACCGTTCATTTCCAACCCGTGCGGGGCAGGGCAGGAAGGCAGGCTATGTCAGTCGGCAATAGACACCGGACGCGACTTTGCAGGGCAAGCCCGAAGTCAGGAAGCTGGGCTATGCCGAAACACAGGACACTGCCGCTTGCCGAATTGAAGTTATGGCAGGATGCGGTGAGCCCGCATCAGGCCAGGTTGCGACCCAAGTCTCCAGGGCCGATCACGGGAATTGAGGCAGCGCAGTGGCCCTTCACATCCGGTTTTTGGCTGGCATGCGAGGTGAGCGAGGATAATTCAAGAACAACTTTCGCTGTCATTAATGTCTCGCACACTCGCAACGCTGCTGTTGGCAACCCTCTGCTCTACTTCCTGGGCCCAAGAGTGGCTCACCGTCTATGGTGATCCTCTTCAGCCGGAGGCTGACAGGATCGAGATCCGCCTGGCCTCGCTTTCCCGCGCCGATCAGCTGGCGGTCGAGGTGCGGGTGTCGCGCAGCACGGTTCGAAACGCCTATGGCGGCGGCAAGTACCGCTCACACCATTCCCTCGCCGTGATCGATTGCGACAACCAGGCGGGCTGGTACACACAGATGAAGTTCTACTCACTTCCCGCCTGGAAAGGAGCGGTGTCAATGAGCCGCACTTTTGCGCCAGGAAGCGCGCCTGTCGCGTTCAAGGACATCCCAGGCGAGGCGGAACGCCTGGTCCGAGCCGCCTGCAAGCTCAGGAAGTAGAGGGCTTCGCATCGAGTCTTTGCTCGGAATGCGCGTAAAGCCTTTTCCTTCACGGCGGTCAAGAATAGCGCCGGCAGCTGATGAGATCCTGTGGCCCGTGGCCGCATGGGCAAGCAGCCTTGACCACCGCTGGCAAGGCCCATGGATCGACATCAGGGCGATGCAGCGCGCAGGCAGCTCAGAGTAAAAGGGGACCTTATCGTTACTTATGTGCGTCCCAGGTCTGCAACTGGGCGGAAATGACGGAGGCAGCGCGGCAGGATGTGCTCCCAGCGCGCGGCGCAGTCACCTATTTCGCCCTGCGCAGTGCCAGCCTTGATGCCCTGCATCGCAAACTGCGGGTGCGTTGCACGTTTGAAGGGCTGCGCTTTCACGCTTTTCACGCCACATCACTCACGTTGCTCGGCAAGATGGTGGATCCAATGATGCTGACTCGCATCAGTTGGCCTGCCAACCTTGCTGAGCTTATCACCAGCTGCTATCAAGATCCTCCGAGGTCATCGTGCACGCTGGTAATATCATCTAAATGTGATATTTTAAAAAAATCTTCTAAAAGTTATAAATTCAAAAAATCACCCTTAGATGATTTTTGTGATAAATTACCTATAAGTTGTTTTTTGGGGCTGAGATGGACTTTGTTCTGACATTTCCTGAGCAGTTGGGGCTGCACCTCAAGTCATTGCGCAAAGCGGCAGGTCTCAACCAGGTTGAGTTGGCCACCTTGCTTGGCGTATCCCAATCGCGTATCGCTGCCATTGAAAAAGACCCTGCCGCAGTGAGTCTTGGGCAATTTATGGCGATTCTGAAACTGCTACGTGCGGAGCTAGTCATCAGACAAGAGCATCCTGCGCGAAATCATCATTCGGTTGCTGCAGAGGCTGCGAACGGGCAAGGTCTGACTGCGCTCATAGCCCCCGGCCAGGCCTCGTCCAAGCCTTCGCGCCTGACTCCCGAACAAGTGGTCCGGAATGCCAGGGGTCTGAAAGCTGCAGAGATCGCCAAAACGCAAGTTCAAAAAACTTCAACATTGAGGCCTCAAGACCTGCCAGTCGACTGGAAAAACAAAAAACCAAAAGGTAGCTGGTAATGCCTGCACTCGACATCTGGATGAACGGTGAGCGGGTGGGGCGTTGGGAAGTTTCTCGAACAGGAACGCACAAGCTTTCATACGACGCCGAATGGCTGGCCAGCTCTCGTTCGCGGCCTTTATCGCTATCCCTGCCATTTACCCCTGACTTGCAAGTTTCAGGGCAGGTGGTTGAAAATTTTTTCGATAACCTGCTGCCTGACAATGTCGACATACGCAAACGCATTCATCAGCGTTTCGGCGTACGTGGCGGGGACGCATTTTCTTTGCTGCAAGCCATTGGCCGTGACTGTGTGGGTGCGGTGCAGCTCATGCCAGAGGGCGAGCAGCCTACGGGCTTCGACCAAGTGCGGTGTAAGCCACTGGACGAAGAAAATATTGCAGAACACTTGGCCAGCCTGGGAAATTCTTTTGGCAACCTTGAAGATGACGCAGATTTCCGTTTGTCGATCGCCGGCGCACAAGAGAAAACAGCGCTTTTGAGCGTTGACGGACAGTGGTTTTTGCCTTTGGACGCCACACCGACCACGCACATACTCAAACCTCAGATTGGCATGGTGCCAAGGTCTGGTCTTGACTTTACCCAGTCCGTGCAGAACGAGTGGCTGTGCAATCAGCTGCTGGCTGCGATGGGCTTCCCTGTGGCTAACAGCACGATCGCAACATTCGGCCCGCACACGGTGCTGTGTGTTGAACGATTCGATCGCGCCTGGAACCCTGCAGGATGGATTGCACGACTCCCGCAAGAAGACTTATGCCAAGCAAAAGGAGTTGCGGGTCGCAAAAAATATGAAGCCGATGGCGGGCCGGGCATTGTCGACTGCCTGCAAGTTCTGGCGGGCAGTCAAGAGTCGGCTGCAGACAGCGCTCGTTTTGTGATGGCACAGCTGGCATTTTGGCTGCTGGCCGCCATTGATGGACATGCAAAAAATTTCTCTATCTTTATCCAACCTGGTGGAGCCTATCAACTCACACCGCTGTATGACGTGCTGTCGGCATGGCCGGTTATTGGCCATGGGCACGGAAAGATAGAACGGCAAAAAGCCAAGATGGCCATGGCCATGCCAGGCGAGAAAAGCAGGCACTATCATTTGCAGAACATACAGCGCCGTCACTGGAAAACATTGGCTGATTTCACCCGCATTGCCGGGCTTTGGGAAGCCATGCTTGCAATGGTTGAAGGACTGCAAGCTTCCATAGAAATGGTGAATGCCAACTTGCACCCCAGCGTGCAACCGGATTTAGCTGCGGCCATATTCGACGGAGCCCGAGGTCAAGCACGAAAGTTCCTGGAGAGCCCAGATACCTGATTGATGGATGCCATGGAAAAAGCATCTGGCAACCGGCTTTCAGGCACGGGTCGCTGCCCAACGCAAGCATCGCCCGATGCATTGCCGGCGTATCTGCGCAGCTTGTTCAACCCGTATTGCGAAGTCCGGCTGCAATCCCGTTGATCGATATATGGATGCCAGTTTGCACGCGGTCATCGTCCTGGCCCGCGCGCCAGCGGCGCACCAGTTCTACCTGCAGATGGTGCAGCCGGTCGATATAGGGGAAGCTGTGACCTATCGAGCGCGCAAGCGCTGCATTGACCAGTTGAATCCACAGTCGAGAGATGCCGTTCGGTACGAGTCGCTAGAGATAACGAGTGCGTTATCGTCACTAAAGTGATTGTCTGACCGGCGCAAATCCGCTGATCGATCACATACTTTTTTAACAATGGCAGACTGCAGCATCCACTCCTGATATCTATTTTTCGGTGACGGGAAACTAAGGCCAACATCTGCAGGCGCCATGTCACCGGGAGTAGAGTGTTTCTCAGCTGCATCGACTCACGAGGCTGGCGGCACTTCAAGCACTGCGCGGATGGTGCTGACTGCAATGCTGCATTGCGACCCCACGGTTTTCACAAAACAAAGTTTGCAGATAGAAGAGATCGTGACGCGGGCAGGCGTTGTCCACGCCTGCCCGGTTGTCTCACTATCAGGCAAACTCGATTCCCGTGGCCGCCAGGCCCACCAGATCGATGCGCGTGGTGTTGAGGTCCAGATTACTGGCCAGCACCGCCAGTTCGCCGCCCGTCACGCCCTGGGCCATCATGTCGACGAAGGGTTGCAGCTGGGCCGGCGTCGCGGCGCTGCCCACGACGTTGCTCCAGATCAGCTGAGTGACTTCAAGCGATGTCTTCGCGCCCAGCACTTGCAAGCCCAGTTGCGCCAGGCTTTGCGCGCTGACACCCGCATCCAGCGCGCGAATCACTTCACCCACCAGCGGCTGGTTGTCGAGCAAGGCCACACCGCCTACCGCGCCTATCAGCTTGGCGGCCTGGCCCGCATGGCCATCGAGGTCCAGCGCCAGCTGGGTGTCGCTGAACGTCAAGCGCTCCACGTTGACCAGCTCCAGCATCGCGCCATCGGTCATGCGCTGCAGCATGAAACCGTTGGCACTCGCCTCGATATGGGTTTCCGCCAGGGTGGCGGGGAAGAAGAGGGTGTCGGTTCCCGCGCCGCCGTCGACCGACCAGGCCAGGCCCAGCGTTGGCGTGATGGTGTTGTCGCCGGCATCGCCGACGAACGTGGTCTCGCGCACTGCATCGACGCGGATCGCGCCCGCGGCTTCCATTCCCTCGAGCAGCTGCTGCGCGCTCTTGCCTCCGGCTTGCTGCGGGAACACCTGGGCGAACAGGTCTGCTACCTGCAAGGCGCTCAAGCCGTCCAGCGTCTGTATCACCGCGCCTTCGGACTGCGTCAGATCGCGTCCCATCCATTGCTGGAACAGGAAGGCCGCGGCTTCTTCGGCCGCGCTGTGCGCCACGGTGAGGATGGGGCCCGTATCGAAGCGCACCTGCTCGACATCGACCAGCCAGTCGGAGACACCGCTGGCGATATGGGTCAGCTTGATGCCGGCGCCGTCCAGGGTGATCGAGTAGTCGTTGCGCTTGCCCTCCTGCAGCGCCACGTCGAAGCCCGTGCCGCCGTTGAGCTTGTCGTTGCCGCTGCCGCCCGACAGCAGGTCATTGCCCGCGCCGCCAAATACGATATCGTTACCCGCATCGCCGTAGATCTGATCGTCTCCGCCGCGGCTGCCCACGGTGTCGTTGCCGCCTCCGCCGTGGATGATGTCGTCATCGGCGCCGAGCACGATGTACTGGGCCGCGCCATCGCCTACGGCCGTGTTCTGTCCCGCGCCGCCAATGATGCGCACAGCGCCGACCACGGCGATGAAGTCGACGTTGTCGGCCTGGATGACGGTGCCCGAAGGCAGGCCGCTCGCGTCCACGATGATGGCTTCCTTGGCCGTCCCGCTGGCGGAGCCGCTGATGGTCAGATGCCCACTGGCGTTGGTGCTGACCGTGGGCTTGAGTACCTGCACGACGACCGTGTCCTGAGCGCCGAGCGACGCGAAGAAGGCACTGGCGTTGGCTGCCACCGTCGGCTCGACTGCGACGCTCGCCAGACGTTGGCTGAAATCGGCCTGCGCCGCTGCTCCGGCCTGCTGTGTGGTCAGGCCCTGGGCCGATAGGCCGATGCCGTTGGACAGGCCGACCGACAGCGCGGGTTGGCCGTCGGCACCATTGATCAGCGGCAACGCCGCCGGCGCACCGGTCACGCCCGAGACCGTGGGCACAGTCACCAGCACGCTGCCGTCCGGCTGGACCACCGAGGTCACCCGCACATTGCCGACCGTGACCGGTGCCGGAGCCGGCGGCTCGGTCACCGGAGGCGTGGTGGGGGGCGGGGTGGGCGTCGGAGGGGAGGGCGGCGACGGTGGCGAAGGCGGCTTGGTTCCCAGATTCAGCCCCACCAGGATAGGGTTGTGGTCGCTGGCGCGGTAGGCGTCGTCCGCATAGGTGTTGGACGGCTTGTTGAAGTCCGTGTTGTAGTCCAGCACGACCGGCTCTTCGGCATTGATGCCCCAATCGTAGACGCCTGCGATCTGGCCGCTCTTATCCAGCGCATCGCTGGCGAAGGCATGGTCGAGCGAGCCCCAGAGTCCGTCGAACGAGTACGAATAGCCGTGCGACACCTTGGCATAGCCGTCGCTGGTCAGGTCGCTGACCGCCTTCTCGCCGCTGTAGGCGTTGAAGTCGCCCACCATCAGCACGTCGGCATCGTCGGAGCCCGTGGGGTGGGTCGCCAACCAGGTCTTGAGCTGCTCCACGGCCCGCTCGCGCGCGATGGTGCTGCTGCCCTGGCCGTCACCGGCGTCCGTGCCTTGCGCCTGCGTGCCCGAGCCCTTGGACTTCAGGTGGTTCACCACCAGGGTGAACTTCTCTCCGTCCTCATTCGACGCGAAGGTCTGCGCCACCGGAATGCGGTTGCCGTAGGTCGTGCCGACGAAGGCATCGTAGACCGCGGTGTCCGGGGTGGCGGCAGCGCCCACCGGCGTGACCTTGCTGGAGCGGTAGATGATGGCCACCGTGATGGCATCGCTGCCGGTATCGGCCTGCTTGACGAAGGTGTAGTCGGCCGCCTCGCCCTGCGTGGTGGCCTCGGCATTGAGCGCGTCGATCAGCGTCTGAATGGCGCTCTTGCCTCCGTGGGTGGAAGCATCGCCAGCGACCGTCTCGAAGCCGTTGTTCTGGATCTCCATCAGGCCATACACGTCCGCATCGAGCCCGCGCAGCTTGGCGACGATCTTGTCGAGCTGGCGCTCGTACTCCGCCACATTGCTGGCACCGCGCGCCTCGATCGTGCCACCGCCGTTCGTGGGGAAGCTGGCCGTGCCCAGCGTGGTGAAGAAGTTCAGCACGTTCGCCGAGGCCACCTTGATCTCGGCGTTCTGGATGTCCGACGGAATATCGGCCGACGTGGGACGCGGGGCGCCCGTGAACACAGGCGTCTCGACCACCGGCTGGATACGGTAGCTGGTCTCGTGCGCAGCGGGCTGCGGATGCGCATTCGACGAACTGCTCGAATCGCTGCTTGCGGACCAGACGAACTGGTCGACGATGCCGACGATCTTGTCCGTGTGGTCGCCGGCACGCAGCGGATTGGCGGCTGTGAGCGGCTGGCCGTCACGACCCACCAGGCCGGTGGACGGGTTCTGGCCGCCGTTGCCGTCGTCCAGGATGATCTGGTCGAGCTTGAGCTGCGCGTTGTAGGTGTCGAGCCCCGCCTTGCTTGGCGCGTGGGTTTCGGTGTACTGCACCTGCAGTTCGTCCGAGGTCAGCACCGCCTGGCCATAACGGCCGTAGTTGTAGTTGTCGGTCACGACAAGCTGGCCGCCCTCGGTGGCCGAGCTGATCTCGACGATCATGCCTTCGACCGACTCCCAGTTCACCAGGCTGGCCACCGGCAGTTGGATCTGCACCGGCGCGGGCAACGGCTGCTTGCCGGCCACGGTGTCGACCGTGTAGGTGTAGGTGGCGGCGTCGTAGCTCAGTTGGGTCTGGCTCTTGAACTCGGAGACCTTGCCGCCGAGCGTGACCTTGTCGCCGACGCTGACCTGGGCCAGGCCATTGATGACGTTGGCGCCGTAATAGACAAAGATGCCCTCGGACGTGGCGCTGTCGGTGTCGTAGTCGGCAGCCATCGACTGGACATAGAAGCCATCGAGGCTCGGCGCCCAGCCAGTCACGATGCCCTGGATGACCACGTCGCTGTCCACCAGGGTCGACGCCTCGCCGCTGCCCTGGATGGCGCTGATCTTCGTGATATCGATACCGTCGTCGTTGCGGATCGTGCCCTGGGCCTTGCCATCACCGATGACCACGCTGCCGGCGCTGGGCGTGAGCAGCGTGACGGTGAAGTCCTCGGCATCCTCCTTGACCGTATCGGCAACCACATCGACGGTGATGGTCGCCGTCTTCTCACCTGCAGCAAAGCTGACGGAGCCTGTTGGCAGGATGCCACCAGCGAAATCATCTGCAGCTGCGGCACCGCTGCCGGAGCCCGCCACCGCCCAGCCCACCGTTTCGGCCGGCAGGTCGGCGCCTGCGCGCGTCACCGTGAAGGTGAATGCCGTGGTTGCGTTGCTGCCTTCGAGCTTGATGGCGTCGGCGGCAGCGATGGAGACGACGGGCGTGCTGTAGCTCTCGAGCTTGAAATCGTCGACACGCCACAGCGCGGCGCTCTTGTTCGCGGCGGAACCCGAGGACTGGTACTGGAACGCGAAGTGCACATTCGCTGCGCCAACATCCGACAGGTCGATCAGGCCCGACGGGGTTGCCGTGGCCGTGCTGGCGTGGGCGAAGGAAAGTTCGGTCCAGGTTGCCGCGGAGGGATTGCCCGTGCCGGTGTAGTCAACCGAGTAGAACAGCTTGAGCTGGTCATCGGAGCGGGGCAGTCCGCCATCGCTGTACTGCGTGGCCGTGGTGAAGCTCAGGAACTCCGTCGACGTGGCGTTCAGGTTGAACGCCTTAGAGATCAGCCAGTCGTCCGCCGGCACCGTGCTGTTGTAGCCGTTGATCTCAGCCACGCCGTTGTTCAGCCGCCAGTCGACATTCGAGGCGGTGTTCGCATCCTTGCTGAAGACCTTGAAATCGGCAAAGCCCGCGGCATCGTTGAACTGCTGGAGGTAGCTGGCTGGTGCGCCCGGGGGCGTTTCGGTCAGGCCGGGAGAGCCGATGTTGCCGCCAGCGTTGGCCTGCGCATAGGCGCCTTTATGGCCTACCTCTGCGGCCTTGTAGGTGGGCGTGGCGGTCGACAGGCCATCCCACACCAGGGACGTTCCATCGCTGCCGCCACCGACCGCTGCACCCGCATGGGCGCTTGCGGTGCCGATACCGGCGACCTGCGTCCCATCGCTGGCAGAGATGGAACCAGCGCCGTAGTTCACCGCCGCCACGACCTGGTGGTTGGCATCGAACACCACGACCGCGTCGCCCTTGCCCAGGCCGGCGGCCTTGACCGACACGACCTGGACTGACTCGGGCAGGTTGTTCCACTTCTCGCGGAACGTCGCGACGTTGTCGCCATCTGCCAGCACGATGAGCTTGGCGCCAGCCGCCAGCATCGTTCCATCGGGCAGCAGGGCGGCGGTCTGCTGCTTGGCAGCGCTGTCGATCACCTTCCAGCCGGTCAGATCGATCGTGGTCGTGCCGTAGTTGTAGAGCTCGAAGAAGTCGCCACCGGTGGCATTGGAGTTGATCTCGGTGATCAACACGGCGGGCTTGGGTACGGAGCCAGGGGAGCCGATGCTGGCCGCATTGCCGGCCTGCGCCTTGGCGCCATCGACCATGCTGACCGCTGCCGTATAGGTCGGATCGGTCACGGAGATTCCGTCCCAGACGGCAGATGCCCCGGTGCCAGCAGCGACCGATGCACCGGCGTGCCCGCCCTGGGACTGCGTGGCATCCGCTTGCTTCAACGGCGCCACCGCGAAACCTAGCTTCCCAGGATCCGTCGTTCCGTAGTTGATGCCGGCCACGCCCGCACCGCTGGCATCGAACAGCGCCACGCCTTCGTTCTGGCCCAGCCCCTTGTCACCCACAGCCACCACGTCAACGCTGGCATCCAGCCCCCAGGCAGACTTGAACTGGGTTACATCCGTGCCGCCGTTCTTGGTCAGCACCACCAGCTTGGCACCGGCCTTGATGACGGTATTGCCGAAGGTCGCCACCTTGCCGTCGTCATTGATGTTCTTCCAGGTCCAGTTGGCCAGGTCGATGTCACTGGCGCCGTAGTTGTACAGCTCGAAGTAGTCACCGCCAGCCGCGCTGGAGTTGATCTCGGTGATCAACAACGGAATCTGCGCCGTCGTGAAGTCCAGCGTCGTCGCATCGGCGATGCCACTCCAGCTGTTGCCGTAGTGGTCGACCACGGTGCCTGCATCGGCCTTGACGTAGTACCCCGTGTTGGCCTTCAAGGCGGCGGATGGATCGATGGTGACCGTGTTGTAGGCGACCGTGACCTGGCTGGAAACCGCCTCGATGGTCTCCACCGGGGTGACGTCGTTGCCCACCTGGTAGATGAAGAAGTTGCCCGAGCCGACCTTCACGCCCTCGTCGAAGCGCAGGACGATATTGCCCGAGGTCGATGCCGTGCCGGCGCCGTCCGCCGGGCTGCTGCCGGCCAGCACCGGGCCCGCGGCATCGGTGACTGCGCCGCTGATCTTCACCCAGTTACCCTGGAACTGCTGCAGCTCGTCGGCCAAGTCCTTCGATACCTGGGTTTGGCCGGGCCACACGGTATCGCCGTTGTCCTGAAGCAGTTGCACGTAGGTGGCGCCGTCGATGGTGACCACGTCGACGATGCTCTCGAAGCTGCCGCCGGTCCCATCGCGCAGGGCATCGAGCGTGGCGCCCTCGATGGCGAGCTCGACGAGTCCGGTGGCCTGGGTGCTGCCGTCGGTCGAGCCGTCCCAGGTGAACAGGCGGAAGTCGTTGGCCACTTCAGCGGTTGCCGCGCCGGCCGGGCCAGCGAGGATGTAGTAGATGCCATCGACCAGCTCGATGGAGCGGATGCCGCGCCCGCCCAGGTTGAGCTCCCAGGCCTCGCCAACCGTGGCGTCGTGGAGCGATCCATCCGTGCCTAGCTTCAGCTCGGCGACCAGCGCCTTGTCGCGCGTCACGGTACTGGTCTGTGGCGCACGCAAGCCCAGCAGCAGCGTGTTGGCATCGCCGGCCTTGGCGGTCAGGCCTTCGATGGAGAAGCCGGACACCTTCTCGGGCGCGCCGCCGCTGGCGCTGGACGACGCAGAGAAGCCAAAGCGGTTGCTGTTGGCCGCATCCCAGTCAACGAGCTTCTGCTCGAGGCTGGCGAGCGTGTCGATACCGGTGAACTCGGTCTCGGCGCCCGTTCCGGTGATGCGGACCGAGAAGATCTTCTCGCGGTTCGGATCGTCCGCGCCACTCTTGCTGTTGCTGCTGGAGCCGGTGAAGTAGTAGATGTCGCCGATGCGCGTGCCACCTTCGAGGTCGAGCTCGCCGCCGAAGCCGATGCCGGTGGCTGCGTCCTCATAGCTCCATTCCTTGACGGCATCGCCGCCGACGCGGTTGTACACGCGCAGCACGTTGGCCTCGTCATCACCGACGACCATCCAGTTGGCATCGAGCGCGATGGCGGTGGAGGCGTCGGAGCCCTGGCCGTGGGGCTTGAAGGTCTGGGTGCTGTTGGCAACGCCGGGGGCGGCGAAGTCGATCCACAGGCCCGCCTGCGTGGCATGGGCGACGGCCGCAGCCGAACCGCCCGTGAAGGCGGTATCGGCGAAGGTCACCGTGAAGCTGGCGTCATCGTCATGGGCGTTTGCAGAAACCGTGCCTGTCACGCGCAGTTCGGCCGTCGTGGCGCTGGTGCGCACGACGGTGCCGACAAGGCCAGTCGGAAGGTTGCTGACTGTGGCGTCGAGTACGTCACCATCGTTGCCAGTGAAAGTGTCGAGACTGAGTGCGATGCGGATAGCTTCGCCTGTGGCGATCGTGCCGTCGAAAGCTGCAGACTCGTTGAGTGAACCCGAGTACGCGAGCTCAGGGCCGCTCGGGCCTGCCAGCGTGGCAGTAAGGCTGAAGTCGTCGATGGCAAGGCCGTGATCGCTTCCGGCATCATCCTTCTCAACCCAACGTATCCAGAAAGTCTGACCGATGGCCCAATCGAGAGCCAGGGTGCCACCTACACCCATCACCCGCCCGGCGGCGTTGCCATCGAGTAGGTTGCTGCCAGACGAAGCGGTAGTGGCATGTACGGGGGACGTCCAGTCAAACGAGCTGCCCGGCGTGATCCAATCGTCGACATCAGAGAAAGTGGCGCCGAAACCATATTGCAGCTTCATCGTTTGCGCTGCTTGGGTCGGATTACCCCCGTCACGCCACTGCTCGCCATTGAAGGTAATAGCTACACTTCCAATCTTGGTTCCGGTGTCGTTTGTCGCAGAAAAAGCGATGTATCCGACTTCACTTCCAGCGACAGGCGAACTAGTACCGTCGCCCCAGGCATTCTTGTTGGTAGATGCCACGCTACCTAGTGCACGATCCGCTGCGTCCTTCGAACCGAAGCTGAAGTAGCCGCCACTGTTGGAACTACCATCGGCGACCGAATACGTAATGGGTTGAGTAGCCGTAGCCATTGACCTGAACAGACTCCAGCCGGTGATGGTGCTGTCATTCATCCATGCTCCAGCGGTGGTGAGCAAATCAAAGTTCTGGCTGTAAGACAGAGAAGAGGAAGTAAGGCTGATTGACACGCTGGACCCTCGCTATTCAGATGGAGTGACCGGTCGTCCAACGGGAGGCCTGATGGCGGCAACCGAAGTTCGGTCCGGAAAGCTCACGAGCGTAAGGAGGGAGTGTGAAAATATGACTACAAATTGGTTACACGCGCGAATGAATCGCCCCGGGTTTTCTAGACACCTCTGAGCCTCAAACCTGAGGGCCAATAGGAGGTGTCATGACTAAACAGAGATACGCAGAAGAGTTCAAGACCCAAGCAGATCACCGAACGAGGCCACAAGGTGGCCGACGTATCGGCCAGGCTCGGCGTGAGCCAGCACAGCCTGTATCAATGGATCAAGGTCAGGCAGATGTCGCCTGACCAGCGCCAAGCACAGGGCTCGCAAGCTGACGAGATGCGCCCATTGAAGGCCGAGCTCAAGCCAAGCAGTCCGGGTGAAGTACGCATTTATCGAGCGGCATGAACACGAGCACAGCGTGCGCAGCATGTGCAAGGTCATGACGGTGCACCCCAGCTGCTGCTACGCTTGGAAGGCCGATCCGATGAGCCCACGTGCCCAGGACGATCAACGGCTGCTGGGCCTGCTCAAGTACGCGTGGCTGGAGAGCGGCGGCGTGTACGGCTACCGCAAGCTCACGCTGGACATGCACGATCTGGGCAAGATCTGCGGCAAGCACCGCGTGGCCCGATTGCCAACCTCGAAGGACTGCGCTCGCAGACCGGCTATCGCCGTCGCCCTGGCATGCGTGGTGGCAAGCCTGCGGTCGTCGCGCCCAACCACCTGCAGCGCCAGTGCACCGTGGCTGAGCCCAATCAATCCTGGGTGACCGATATCACCTACATCCGCACCCATGAGGGCTGGCTGTACCTGGCCGTGTTGGTCGATCTGTTCTCGCGTCAGGTGGTCGGCTGGTCCAGCATCGATACCAGCCTGGTACTTGATGCACTGATGCTGGCCTTGTGGCGTCGTCGACCTAAGCCGCCAGTCGTGGTGCATTCGGATCAGGGCAGTCAGTTCACTGGGCATGACTGGCAGGACTTCCTACGCGACCACAAGCTGATCTCCAGCATGAGCCGTCGCGGCAACTGCTACGACAACGCCGTGGCCGAGAGCTTCTTCCAGTTGCTCAAGCGCGAACGCATCCGCCGCCAGATCTATTCGACGCGCATCGATGCCAAGACTGATGTCTTCAACTACATCGAGATGTTCTATAACCCAAAGCGGCGCCACGTCAATGCCGGAGATACTTCTCCGGTAGAGTTCGAACGACGCCATTCCCAACTGCTCAAAAGTGTCTAGGAAATTCGGGGCGATTCAGCGCCGCATTTATTACGATAGGCGACAAGATTATTTTGAGAACCAACGCCGTTCCGTGCCTGCTTCTGTTTCAGCTGATTTCCTGTTGCCCTTGCCCGTTCTGGTGGTTGAAGACGAGCCCCTGTTGCAAGATCGCCGAGGTGCGTTGCTTACCGGGCTGGGTTACACCGGCGCAGACAATGGTGTTTGCATCATCCATCGCGCAGGCGCACCGATGCCTTGATGTGGCGCCAAACTTGCTGCGCCACAGGTAGTAGCTGGCTTCCGAGAAGCTATGCCTTCGGCACAACTCTGCCACCGGCAGCCCTGATTCAGCTTTCCTCAGGAAACCAATGATCTGTTGTTCGCTAAATCGCTTTTTCACGTCCAATCTCCTGTCGTTTGGGATTGGACTTCAAGTGCCTCTGCTACTTAAATCTGGGGGGACGTCGCTTAAACCACATTGCCTACTCGATACCCAATCTGATTCAATTTGCTTGATTTTGAATTGTCAAAGATCTGGCATGAGTTGCCAAAAATGTGATCCCGTGGAAACCAGCCTTGCATCTGAGAATTGATTTCACGGCGCTGTTGCCGTGTTCCGGAGAACATTCATGAAGTCCGCTCAAGCTGCAAAAAAAACCAGTTCCAACATCCCCGCTAATTCACCGCCGCCACGTCCAGGCAGAGGAAAGGGCTTGGGACCGGGCAACGACGGTGGTTGGCCTGCAGGTCCTGGAAAGGGCGTTTCAGGAAAACGCAGAAGTAACAATCCGCCCAGGGGGCCCGGCGATTCCCGTTAGCCGTAGTTGACGTCACACGCCGTGCAATCGGCGGCAAGGTGATGCGCGTGCCATGCCGCAAAATCTCGCGTGATCGAATCATCTGGATCTTTCAGAATCTGCAACGCGAACCAATGAGTGTGCTGAAGTCGATTGGCAATACGATACATGTGCGCCAGCGCTGCATAGGCTTGGTCCGCTGAAACTGAGGGATCTCGGATATGCGAACGTTCAGCAATTCGCTTGACAAAAACTTGCAAGGCCGGGGTCTGTTGGGGAAAGACTGCTCCTCGGCTCCAGCGTTTGATGGTGGCTTCGCTGGGCAGGCTGTCATGGGCTGTCCCATCCCGCAGAAGCTGCTCGCGCAGATTGGCGAGACTTGATGCACCAGTCAACTGCTTGGCCATTTTCAGCCACTGGACGCCGGGCGATATCCGCGTGCCATCCAGGAGTTTCTCGGCGGCACCGCACAGCGTGAGTGCCTGCGCGGCATCTGCTTCGAAAATGGATGCTTGGGCTATGACACAAAGCTGCAACTGGACCCATGCGTGCAAACGGGCTGACAGGGTCTGCCTCAGATCTTGTGCCGACGCCAGCCGCTGCAGACTTTCCTCACACCAGAAAATTTGCAGGGTTGGGTCGGCTCTCACGATTTCTGCGGTGGCACCGTAGTCGCCTGATGCAAAAGCTGCATTGGCTACAACGGATGCTTGCTCGATCTCGACGTAGGTCGAGATGAAAAGGAGCGAGCGTGCCGGATTGCGTCGTACCCCGGCCAGGAAACAACCCCAATAACCTGGCAATTTCGCGGCAAGACGGTCGGCAACTTCGTCCGTCAACGGCGCGTCAGACTTTGCCACTGCTTCGAAAGCATCCAGATGGATTGCCACCTTGGAATTGGTTTTGGCGAGGGCGAGCAGGCTGCTGATGGCCAGCTCGGCGATGCGGCGGGGCGAAGCATCTTGACGGCGCAGATACCTGAACAACGTGCCACGCTCCCCAGCCGTATCTTCCATTTCATGAACTGGGACCCCCTCGATCTTCATCTCCCATTCGTATGAGGGCAGAAACAGGCCACTGAACGCCACCGGTTTGGGTCGTCCACGTGTATTTTGAGGTGGCATGGTACTGGTGTGCTGTGGGTTCGCTGCCGGCTGTAACAAGTCAGCGTGATCAACGACGGTCTTATGCGGAATCTGCGCTTGGCAGGCCGCGCACTGCAACTTCCAGTCGCGCCCGACTGGCTGCCCGCAACTGTTGCAGTCCGAGCTTTCGCGCCATGGACTGATAGACGGCTTCGCCCTGTACGCCCTGTGAGATCACACTTCCCGCCAACGATAGCAATTCAGAAATGCTGATTTCGTCCACCGCACGTACGCTGTCTTCGTCGCCAGGTGCGCGGAAAGGAGACTTCGTGGTGGGATCAAGATGGCCAGGCCAATAGAACTTGCCAACCTCTTCTTCCGTCGTGCGGTAGCGCTCCCGTGCGAGTTCAAACACACGCTCCCGGATGCGGGCACCGGTACGCAACCAACCATGTGCGCGGGCAATGCGGCGTGCCAGCAAGGCATCGAGAACCGGCCCTTCATGGTCGATGACATGGGCAATCATGGCCGACAGAACATGGTTGTAATCGCTGTCGTAGAAGCGATCAGGATCGGCGCCTGCGACCATTTCGGCAGGGCTTGTGGCCTGGTAGGTTGCAACGGACAAAGGCGTAGCATTCACCGCCTCGAAGGCTAAGGGTGTTGCCGGGACCTGCCTGGCAAAGATTTCTTGCGGCAAGGCGGTTTCAGCCGGAGCTTCGGCGGCACCCGCTTCCATGCCTGGGAGCGGCACCTCCGTTATCCGTTGCGGCGCCATCCCCGATGCGCTGGCTTGCGCGATCGCTGCTTGTGCTTGGCGTTCGGCCTCGGCCTCGCGTTCGGCTTGTTCGGCACGCCGCGCACGCTGCGCTATGAGCAATGCCTGCAGCCGCGCATCCACCCTGTCCAGGGTGCCAACGGGATCGACCCACCAGTCCGTAGACCAGATCCGCACGATGTCCCAGCCCAGCCCGCGCAGCACCTGTTCGCGTAGCTTGTCGCGGTCACGTGCCGTGGCACTGCGGTGATAGGTGGCGCCATCGCACTCCACGCCGGCCAGGTAACGGCCCGGCGCGTCGGGATCGACAATGCCCAGGTCGACACGGAACGAAGAAGCGCCGATCTGTGACTGAACGCGCCAGCCGCGTTGGCTCAATGCTGTAGCCACGGCCTGCTCGAAAGGGCTATCGAAGCCTCCCAGGCTGCCGCGGTTGGCTTCCGCAAGTGCGCGGGCACCCCGTTCGGCGAATTCCATGAAATGCTTCAAATCGCGCACGCCGATGGCCTGGGTACGCGCCAGATCCATTTGCTCCGCGCGGAAGCTGGCAAACACGCGCAGTTCCTGGCGCGCCCGTGTGATCGCCACATTGAGTCGGCGCTCGCCGCCCTGGCGATTGAGCGGGCCGAAGTTCATGGCCAGCTGACCCGCGACGTCCGGGCCGTAGGTCAGGGAAAAGAAGATGAGATCGCGCTCGTCACCCTGGACACTTTCCAGGTTTTTGACAAACAGCGGCTCAAGTTCGGCATCGTCGAAGTAGGGCTCCAGTCGAGGGTCCTTGCGCCTGGCGTCGTCGAACAGATCCTCGATCAGTTTTTGCTGTTCAGCGTTGAACGTCACGACGCCGATGGTGAACCCGCTTTCGCGGAATCCGGGCGCGGTCAGGCGAGACACCACCTCGGCGACCAAGGCCTTGGCCTCTGCCGGGTTGGTGCGCGCGCCTCCCTTCTGGTATGTGCCCGACACCACCTCCAGGCTCACGGCGCGATCGTCGGTGACGGGAGACGGGAAGGTGACCAGCTCGCCATCGTAGTAAGCGTGGTTGGAGAAAGCGATCAGGCTTTCGTGGCGGGAGCGGTAGTGCCAGTTCAGATTGCGTGTCGGCAGGTTGGCGCCTATGCACTCGTCGAGAATGCTTTCCAGATCGGCTTCCACGTCTTCGTCGTCCAGTCCCGACTCGGCGCGGTCGAAGAACGAGGTCGGCGGCAGCTGCTTGGGATCGCCGACCATGACCACCTGGCGGCCACGAGCGATGGCGCCAATGGCGTCCCAGACCGGTATCTGCGAGGCTTCGTCGAAGATCACCAGGTCGAAGGCGTTGGCGCCGGCCTGCAGATACTGGGCGATGGACAGCGGGCTCATCAGCAGACAGGGGGTGAGCTTGGTGAGCGCTTCGGGGATCTTGCTCATCAAGTCACGCAGTGGAAGGTGCGCGCGTTTCTTGCCCATCTCGTGCCGCAGCAGTCCCCACTCGGAGTTGCGGCTCACGTTGTCTTGCGAAGGAAGGTCGGCGCACAGCCGGGCGCGCAGCCAGTCGCGGGTGAGCACGGTGAAGCGGTCGTCGAGTGCGCGGAAATCGCGGATGCGCTGTTCGTGTTCGGCGCTGACAAAGCCGCGAATGACCGGCTCATGATCGACGACCGCGTTGAGCCACCAGCGCGCGTAGTTGGTTTCGAAGGCCTGCCGCGTCTCGCCAGGTCCGACCTGGCCTTGCTCCAGGCCCTGGACGACTGGGGCCAGGCCCAGCGCCAGTGCCTCGCCGCGTGCCTGGCGCCAGGCGCACCAGCTGCGCAGGCTGTGCTCGGCGCGCACGACGGACTGGCTGTGTGCGATAAGGTCGTCAAGTGACAGCGACTGCCACCGCGCTTGGGCCTCCTCGGCAAAATGCCCGGTGGTTGCCAGCGCCTCACGTCGGGGAAGCAACTGCTCCCAGCTCGCCAGGTAGCGGTCGCCAGCAAGTGTGATCCGTCCTCCTGGCTCCAACAGTGCATTGGCGTCGCCCAGCAGCACGTGCAACGGCCCCTTGCAGGCAGAAATCTGTTCGGGAGTGGAGGCCAGACGGGCCATCACCGCAGCCAGGTCCTCGCGCAGCTGGCAGGCCGCTTCAAGGTCTTGAAGTGGGGTGGCCAGGCCTTTCCACAAGCCATCGGTGGATTCGCGCAAATCGTCCAGGGCGGACAGCTCAACCTCGGTTTGCGTACGCTGCTGGAAAGTCTGGAGATCACGTGCCAGCGTGGGACCACACAGGCCTTGCTCGACCATGCTGTGGCGCTGCGCCAGGCAGCCTTGCAGGATATGGCTGCGCCAGTCGGCAAGGAAGTCCAAGGCGGCGCGCAGCGCCTCGAGCTGGGTGCCATGGCCGGCCCACAAGCCATCGGTAAGCGCCGCCAGTCCAGCGTGGGCCGCGATCTCCTGATCGAGCTGGAGCAACCGCCGTGCTTTTTGCAGATCGGCCTGCATGGCAGCTCCGCATTCGCCGCTGGCGATGATGTCGAAACCGTTGTCTTCCCAGGCACGGTCGTCATGCACCGCAACCAATGCGCTTTGCCAGCGCAGAGCGGTGCGCACCTTTTCCGCTTGCGTGTCCAACCCGGCCCACACGTCCTTGCACTCGGGGGCGGGAGCAAGGTTCTGGATTTGTTGGCGCAGAGCACGGATGGCGTTCCACCGCCGCAGATCGGCGTCGATATCGGGTTCCGACCCAGCGGGAATCGCGCTGGCCAGTTGGGCCGTGACCTTGCGCTTGCCAAGCCAGGAGTTAGGCCAGAACGCCTGCTCTGCCTGCGTCCATGCCTGCTGCAACAGGGCGACATCGAGTTGTTCAACCTGAGGTCCGTAGCTGACCGATAGCTGTGCGTGCTGTTCGGCAAGCTGCGACAGCAGCTCCAATCCCTGGTTGATTTGCTCGATGACCGCCGCCGGCCAGGGCGCGCCCAGTTGCAGTCGGGTTTGCCGATGTTCTGTGAGCGCGGCCAGCGCCTTGTCGCAGGCCAGCGAGACCGCCATCGGCCATGGCGTGGAAAGCTGCGCGTTCAGTTCGGCATGCCGGCGCTTGAGCACTGCGCCTTGCGCAAGGCGCTGGCACAGAGTGCGCGCGTCGGGACGCAGCACAAAACGCCAGTCGTGGCCGGCGGCCGATGGCAGGCGCCGGGCCAGAAGCAGTAACGCCTCGCAGGTTTCGGGCGTCAAGGCGGAAGAGGGCAAGCCAATGGCCTCGACAAGTGCCTGGGCGGAATCGACTGTTGTCTGGGCTGCGGGCAGCACGTCGCGCGCCGTGGCGACCAGTTGCTGCTGCCAGGTCGGTGACCAATCGCCCTGGCCGACCAACGCCAAGGGGTGCTGCACCAGTGCGGCATGCCCGATGGCCTGGGCATTGACTTCCAGCCGGTCAACGGCATTGCGCAACTGCTCCATGCCGGCATCATCGTGGTGGTCGGGCGAAGGCCATACCAGATCCAGGCGGGCGATGTCGCGTCCCGCACTGACCGTGCCCATGGCCGCAAACAGGCTCAGGCCGTTGCGGCGCCGCAGGTGAAGACGTTCGACATAGATGTTCAGCGCATCACGCAGCCGTTGGAGCTTCTCGGCTTCGGCACGCCACTGTTCTGCGTCGGCCTGGCCGCTGCTGGACCAAGCCGATTGCAGCTGTGCCAGCACGTCGAGCTTGCGTGCCTTGCTTGAGTGCAATTCGAGACAGAACTCTCCCAGTCCGATTTCCCGCAGGCGCCGGTATACGACGTCGAGCGCCGCGATTTTCTCCGACACGAACAGCACGCGCCGACCCTGGGCCAGGGACTGGGCGATCAGATTGGCGATGGTCTGGCTCTTGCCGGTTCCGGGTGGGCCGATCAGCACGAAATCCTTGCCCTGCGAAGCAGCCAGCACGGCCGACAGTTGAGAGGAATCCGCGGGCAGGGGGCAGAACACCTGTGCGGGGCCAAAATGCTGGTCCAGCTCACGCACCTGCGGGAACGGAGCACCCGGTGGATAGGCATCGCGCGGCGTGTCCAGCAGATGGCGCACCACGGCGTTTTCGCGCAGTTGCTCGCTGCGCTGAGCCAGGTCCTTCCACATCAGGTACTTGGCAAACGAGAACATGGACAGCACCACCTCCTCGGTCACTTCCCAGCCTTTGATGTCCTTGATGGCGTGGCCCACGGTTTTCCACACTGCTGCGACATCCAGGCCGGCCTCGTCCCGCGGCAATTCGCCCTCGAGCGTCCCCAGATTCAGCTCGAAGTCCTGGCGCAGCATTTCGATCAAGGTGGGATTGAAACGCGGCTCATCGTCGTGCAAAGTGAGCGTGAAACCGGAGCGTGCACTCTTGCGCTGCAGACTGACCGGCACCAGGATCAAGGGGGCACGGTAGCGCTGGCCGTCGCGGTCCTCACGTGTCCACGAGAGAAAGCCCAAGGCGAGATAGAGGGTGTTGGCGCCCCCTTCCTGCAAGGTCGTGCGCGCGCCGCGAAACAGGTCGGTGAGGCGCATATCGAGCTCGGATTCGGCGACGCCGACAAAGATCTCGCGCCGTTGCAGCGCACCGAGCGCGTGGGCTCGGCGCACATTCTCCCGCTCGCGCGCCTCGTATATGGCCTGATTGCGTGGATCGGCGCCGTCCATCAGGTCCGGGCGTGACAGCAGCTTCAGCGGCTGGCCACTGGCCAGCAGGTCTTCCAGCGCTCCTGCGTCCGGCGCTTCCAGCTTGAGCGCCTTCTTGCCGCTCTTGAAATTCAGCAGATTGTTGCGCAGAGACAGGTCCAGCAGCTTGCGTTGCCAGCGCAGCAGCCGGTTCCGGGGATCGAGTTGGCTGATGTCATCTGCATTGGCCGGTGGGCTGTCGGGCAGGTCTGGTGCGTCCTCCATCACGGTCGCGCCAGACGTGGTCGGCGCGTCTATGGACACAGCCGCTGCCGTCTCTGCGCTGGCCAAGGGTTTTATGCGCTGCATCCGGGCACGCCGGATGTCCACCGCCAGGCGGAATGTGGCGTCGAGATTTTCGTCCACCTGCTGGGCTCCGCGCTCCGTGGCGTAACTGAAAGGAACCGTCGGGCGCTGCGTGATCAGTGTGGTTTCGAACAGCACCAGCTCCTTGAGCCTCAGGCGCTTGCGCAAGGCGGTGACATCGTCGACGACCGTCGTCGAGAACTCCTCTGGCTGCAGCCACACTCCAGCGAAGGCATGGCCCTCGGTGAAGATCAGCATCGGATTCAAGCCTGCCTGCTCGAGCGCGGCGCAAAACAGCAGGGCAAGGTCGAAACATGTGCCCAGGCCGGAGGATTCAATTTGGCTGGGGCTGCGAACCTTCTGACCCGATTGTTCGAAACTGGCGGGCGGAAGCGCATAGTCCAGCTGCATGCCGGCGGTGGCGCCCCAGATCGCCGACGCCAGTTCCCAGGCGCGTTTGGCACCGCCAGCATAGCCATCCAATGCGGGGTTGCGATGGTTTTGCCGCAGAACCTCCGCAGTACGCTTCAGCAGCCTGTCCACGGCCGGATCGTTCGGCTGTACGAAGGCTGCCACCAAATCAGGCAAATGCGACAGCCCGCCCCACTGGTTGCGTGGCAGTAGCTCCAGTTGGATGTCACGTTGTGCGAGGGCCGGGGCAGCAGGATCCGAGCCCGCGCACCGCAGGGCGAGAGATACTGTGGCGGTTTCGGCTTCGGTGAGACGTGCCAGCAATCCGCCATCCAGGGTCAGATCCAGATCGCGGATCGCAAGACGTGAGCCGGCCGCCAGCGTGTCTATGTGCCAGGCGCGCGGCTTGAGAAACGGTGGGCTGGAGGTCAGGAGCAACTCCACCTGCTCGTGCGTCTTGCCGGTCTCGTTGATCAGCCAGAGATCCCGAATCAACGGTATGGCATTCTGAAAGTCGGCCAAGTTCAACTTGGCGATCAGGGTAGCATCGATCTTCAGTTCGGCTACGGCCACCGAAACTTCCCGTGTTGTATCGTCCATGGAATTCCCTGTAGTGTCCATGTCATAACACGCATCACTCGCGGTTATTTCCATTTGTAATATTACCGCCACTTGATATTAATCAGGGCTTCGGACTCCAATTTGGTCCGCGCCGGCGGCAAGGCCACGGTCTGTTCCGCATAAAGATGAAATACCGGACGCATGCCTTTAGGTAGCCTGAGCTTTGATCTGAACCCGGGCTGCAGGCTCTAGAGTTCACCCCTTACACAGCACTGGCCTTGGGACCGCCCGTTACGTCTATCGAAACGGGCGGTCACGATACCGAAACTACCTTGGCCAACGTCCTCATTGGCGTCGATCACCACGACCGAGATGCACGTTGACGTTGGCCGAAATACGCATCGGAACCACTCATTGTGGAAAGTTTGGCTCTTCTGGTGCTTGCAACGTCTCGAAATCACCGGCCAGTTCTGCTTCGATATCGGCAATGCTGGGCAGACTCTGTTCCAGCGCATCGGGGAGGTCGCGCAGCAACTGGTATTCGGCTACTCCTATGGGCTTGTCGATTCCCGAGAGCGCATATTCCGCCACCAGCCGATTTTGCTGTTTGCACAGAAGTAAGCCTATGGTGGGTTTGTCATCCTCGGCTTTGACCTGGGCATCCACTGCTGCGAGGTAAAAGTTGAGTTGGCCCGCGTGTTCGGGCCTGAAGGCCGTGGCCTTGAGCTCCACCACCACATAGCATTTCAGGCGCGTGTGATAGAACAGCAGGTCGATAAAAAACTCGTCGCCACCCACCTCCAGCCGAAACTGTCGGCCCACGAAAGCAAATCCGGCCCCCAACTCCAGCAGGAAGCGTGTGATATGGCGAATCAGCCCGTTTTCGATCTCGCGCTCCTGCGCATCATCGCCCAAACCGAGAAAGTCGAACAGATACGGATCTTTGAGCGTTTCGAGAGCCAGCGCCGACGCGGGCGCTGGCAAGCGGGCCTCGAAGTTCGTGACCGCTGCGCCCTGGCGCAGATGCAGGCGGTTTTTGATGTGCACAGCGAGCGTGGTGCGCGACCAGCCGTGCTGCAGCGTCTGCGTGGCGTACCAAGCGCGATCCTGCATGCTGTCCAACTGCGTCAGCAAGGTGACAATATGGAACCAAGGCAATTGGTCAGCAGGCTGCTGACCAAATTGACCGTCCGGGCAATGCTGGGCAAAAAACCGCATGTACTTGAGGTTGCTGGAGGACCAACCGCGCATATCTGGAAATGCCTCCTTGAGGTCACGCGCCAGCCGCTCGATTACCTTGGCGCCCCAGCCCTGGGCCTGCTGGCGTTGCAAAATGTCTCGCCCAATGCGCGCATAGAGTTGCACCAGCTCAGCGTTGATGGCCAGCGCCGCGCGTTGCCTGGCCTGCGCAATCTGGCCTTTGAGTTTGGCCAGCCAGTCGGCATAGTCTTCCGGCGCAAGCTGTGGATTTGTGTCGATGCCCATGGAAGTGAGCTCCTCTATTTTTGCCTGTGCTTCGGGCCGGCGTATCTGTCGGATATGAGGGGAGGGTGCTGGGCTGACGCGCAGTCAGCCGAGGATTGTGCCACTGCGCAAGCGCGCTCTTCAGGGGCGGCGATACACCAGTGCGGTATGTCGGGCCGCGAAGGGCTGACAGAGGTAGCCGCCCAGATGATGGCCGAGAGCAAGTAGCTGTGATTCGCCGCAGCCGTAGGCGCTGGCATCGCCTTAGGGATTGACTCCAATTCAAGACGCGTTCTGATAGGTCTGCCCGAGGAGCTTCCGAGGGCGTTTCGCAGCCCCAAATCCTGTCAGCCAGCGCACAGAAGGGGGCAGGTCAATTCAGGGGGCCGTTCCAGTTATTCACAATGCTTCCCTCTATAGCGCTCTTGAGTATCTAGCTACTTCAATGTTCATGGCATCCGTGTTTTTTACGGTTGTTTTTGCATTTGCCCCCTTGGAAGATACGTGCGCTGCAGATATTTTCTCCTGCGGTAGTTGCGTGGAATCTCAATCGCTAGTTCGAAGAAATCCTGATAGGGCGATGGATTCCTCGCGAATGGCTCAGCTAATTTTGAGGCTGTATCAATGAATGCTAAACAACCTTATGAAAAAAGTTCAGCTAAACCGCAGATGCTTGACCTACTGGGTGTAGCCCTCCAGTTGGCAGTCAATTTTGCGGTAGTTTTTGTTCTCATCCTGCCGCAGTTGGCGCATGCACAAAACGTTGGAGGCTCGTTCGGCGGGATCACGGCATTTCTTAAGTCAATCACACAGCTGCTTATCTATGAATGGGGCTACTACATCGGCATCATCACTCTGGCGATCCAAGGTTACCGTTGGAAAACCGGTCGCATCGACCTGATGCAATTGGGTGGTTGGGGGTTGGGTATTGGCCTTGTATTCTTTGCACCGAATATCGTCTCTGACCTGAAAGCAAGATCTGCAGGTGTCATCCAATGATGGCCGCTGATCTGTTTCATGATGACGGAGATGCGCTTGTCGCTGCGATGACCAGGCCAACTATGGTCGGTGGGTTGACCTTGACGAGCATTGCCGTGAGCGTTTATTGCCCTGGAATGATCGCCTTGATCACGCGATCGCTGTGGGCTGCCGCATTGATCCCGGTCTTTCTGCTAATCAGCTATCTGGTCTGCCTGAAAGATGTTTATCTCTTTGACATCGCCGCAGCTGCCTTCCATTTGAAAACATGTCCCAATAGACGTTTATGGAGGTGCCGACGCTATGCGCCTCACTAATTTTTTGAAAGAGAAGTTCGACATGTCACTGAAGATGCCGGTGCCTGAAGGTTCCGATATCGATGCCAAGGAAATGAGCTTGAGCGACATGATTCCCTATACTGTGCACTACGATGATGAGTCAGTGGTTACCAAGGATAACGGGCTGCTACAAGTCATAAAGCTTGATGGTTTGTTCTTTGATTCATTGACATTCGATCAAATTAAGCAGTTCGAGCGTCGGAGAAATACGGTGCTGCGCTCCATCGCCAACAGCGACAGAGGCGTATATGTTCACCTGATTCGTCGAAAGGTTAATAGATATCCCGCAGGCGAATGCCAAGCATGGTTTGCCAATCGCTTCAATCAGGCATGGCGTGAGTGCCATCGACAAAAGTCGTTCTATGTCAATGAAATTTACATTTCCATTGTGGTCAACCGATTCAGGCAAGGTGCACCTGGTGTATTGGATCGCTTATTTTCATGCATATCGGGTACCAAGCTTACTCAAGAGGAGCTTGCGTCATTCGATAAGAAGGCCACAGAACTGAATGAAGCCGCGAGTCTCGTAGTGCACACTTTGTCAGATTATGGTGCCCGCAAACTTTGCGTCCGGCGTCGGCCAAAAATCGACACGGAAACCATGAGCGCTGCAGAAGCGCGGCATTCCATTGAATGCTTTGATATGAGTTGGCATGAATTCCAGAAGATCATCGGTCATAAAGATGGATATACCCGAGAAGAAGTTCTGGACTATCTTGGCGAGGACTATACCGAGATTGGTGGTTTCCTGCACTATCTGATCAACTTGGAAGACGAGCGTGTGCCGCTGACAGAACTGCCCCTCGATAAAACACTGGCGGTCTCATATCTTGACTTCAATATTTTTGGCAATACGCTGGCTGTCCATAATCTGAGCGGCCGGCGTGCGGGTGCAATATTGAGCATGGCGGAGTGGCCGGCGCGTACTTCTTCGCGAATGCTGGATGATTTTCTCAAGCAACCGGTTGAATTCATCATTACACAGTCGTTCTTCTTCACGGACCGAATCAGCGCAGAGCAGGACATGCTGCAGGAGCGCAGGCGTATTATCGTCAATGACCATCAGGGAATAGCACAGGAAGACAAGGATGAGATAACCCAAGGCCTGCAAGATCTTACACGCGGTCGATCGGTCAATGGACTGCACCATCTGACGATGTTGGTACATGTGATCGAGGAAACGAAAGCGAAAGATCCCATCGATAGCAGACGGCAGACAGTGAAAAATTTGGACAGCGCAGTCAGTCTGCTTAAAAAATCCTTTGTCAACCTAGGCGTTAAGCCCGTGCGCGAATGGTGCGCAGTTGAGACATTCTTCTGGGCGCAACTGCCTGGCCAGGCACAGCATTTTATGGGCCGGCGCGGGAAAATAAAGTCCGGAAATTTTGCCGGATTCGCATCGCTACACAATTACGCAATAGGGAAGATCGACGGCAATTTATGGGGCCCGGCCATCATGCCGTTTGAAACGGAAAGCGGCACCGCCTACTACTTCAATTTCCACCGAGAAATGGAAGGGATGGTCGCTGGCCATACTGCAATTGCTGCCGACACAGGGGGCGGTAAAACCACCTTACTTGCGGCATTGATTGCCATGGCCGACAAGGCCAATCCGCGGGTGTTCTGGTTCGACAACCGCGAAGGCGCGAAAGTATTCATGTGTGCCATGGGTGGTCAGCACACGGTGCTGACAGTGCAGGGTTCAACCGGCTGGAATCCCATGAAGCTGCCCGACACTGCAGAAAATCGCGCCTACCTAGTTGAATTGATGGTGCTGATGCGCACATGCTATGGCGGAAAGCTCACCGCTGACGACATGGAACGCTTCAACGGCGCGGTGCACGAGAACTATGAGCTGCCGTATGCGGACAGACGTTTGCGCAATGTGGCGTGGCGCTTTGGCCAAGGGGAACTGGCCAAGGACATGCGGGTATGGCACGGCGCCCATGGCCATGAAGGCGCAAACGCGGGTGTGTTCGATAACGAGAGTGACAATATTGATCTTGGACGTTGCCGCCACCACTGCTTCGAGATGCGGCAACTCATCAAGGATGGCGTGGCCCGCCCCGAGCTGGCCGTGGTGCTGAGCTATCCATTCCACCGCATCGAGCAGTCGATGAATGGTGAACCTTTCATTCTGGTATTGGAAGAAGGCCAGAACCTGGTAAAGCACGCTTATTGGCGGGAAAAAATCGACAGTTACATTATGCAGATTCGCCGAAAGAACGGTCTGCTGGTGTTCGTCACTCCGGATGCAAAATACCTTTACAGCGAAACCGACTCGATCCAAAAGCAGACTGCCACTAAGATATTTCTCCCCAACGGCGAAGCCCGGAATGCTGATTATGTGGAAGCACTAGGTCTTACCCCTGCCGAATTTGAATTCGTGCGCGACGAGCCAATAGAGAATCGCACTTTCTTGATTCGGCGTGGAAATGAGTCCATCAGGGCAAGATTCGACATTTCCAGAATGCGTGAGTTCATTCCTGTTCTTTCCTCTAATGACAAGGGGGTTGCACTTATGGAGGAAATCATTTGCGAGCTGGGCACTCATCAGCCCGAGCACTGGGTTCCGGTTTTCATGGAACGCTCAACAGCGGCGAATACGCACAATCTTCAGTGAAGATCATCGCTTGATGAATCGATGATTATCAGAAACCTCGAAGGAGATGAATCGTGAAAAAGTCTTTCTCGAGCATTGCCGCGGTGTTTTCCATCGGTGCAATGTTCTCTGCGTCCGCTGGAGGTATTCCAACGTTCGATGCGACGCAGCTGATGCAGATGCAACAGCAATTCCGGCAATTGCAGGAACAGTACAAGGCGCTCAAGGAACAATACGCCGCGATCACAGGGAGCTATGGCCGTGGTCAAATGGGTTTGAGCGATTCTCTGGGAGCCGCGGCAGTGGTGCCCGGTTCGTGGCAAGAGGTGGTCAATAAGCAACGCAATGGAGAATTCGCTTCAAAGCAGGCTTCTTATGAAAAACTGATCGATACCTTACCGCCGGATTTGTTTACAACGTCTAATGCGCAAAGCGCTGCCACTTACAAATTGAGCACAGATTCCGTAAGAGCCGCGCTTTCGGGCGGAGACGTTCTCTATTCTCAAGTGCAAACGCATCTCTCCAATTTGTCCCGATTGAGCCAAGTGATCGATGGCACGCAAAACATCAAGGATGCGCAGGATTTGCAAAACCGAATTTCTGCGGAAAATGGAATGATGCAAAGCGCAATCGCCAAGCTTAATGCTGTGAATATTAACTTACAGGCCAACATGCTGAATCAGCAGAACCAGGCAACGGCAGCCACGCAAAAGTACTTCCGGCGTACCACGCCTTAATCTCCGGGGAAACTAAGGAATCGCCATATATTAAGGAGTTTCAACTATGAAGGTTCTTGAATTTTTGCCTTCGCTTTTCATGCTTTGGCTGGTGCTGAAAGTAATACGTAAGGGATGGCGCGTGTTTCTTGTCTTGTTATTTTCGTCGATGATATCGGGCTGTGCGAGTTCTTCGAACATTTTCGATAGATCGCCGTGTGCTTGTAACTTCGAGTCGCTAGGATCTAGTAGTCAAGGAGCAGGCCATGCGTAGTATCTGGGTACTCATCTCTAGCTTTGCAGTAATAATTGTTATCGGTGGCGTCGCCTATTACTCATCACCTGAAAAAGAGACCAGAGTAATGTTGCCTCACCTTGGCGAGTTGGAAATACCATCATTCAATTCGGAGGTGCGAAATCCACTCATGAAGGCAAATCCCGGGCAATTTCACATGTGGGTTCCATCCTATCCGCTCAGATGCGGAGAGATCGTTTTTGAGAAGGCAGATCCTAAGGCTCGAAACTATTGGATCTGTGTGAGCGAAATACGTAAGCGCGTGGCGATTTACGCGCAGCAAGACATCAGTCGTGAGGATGTGCTGGCTCCTGGTGTTCAGGTTCGCTGGCGCGAGGTTATGGCGGATCGATAGCCATGGCAGACATTACGCTTCAAGGGATGGTCGGCGCAGCGGATGGCGTCACCAATGCCTTTTTATCGCAGACCTACCCGGCCATTGCCGAAGCGGTTTTGACGCCGCTTTATTTCGCCGCGGTGCTCTATTGGGCGATTTTTGGCTACAAGGTCTATGCAGGTTACGCGCCAGTGCAGTGGAAAGACATTCTTGCCAAATGCGTCATGACCGTGGCGGTCTTTGCGACCCTCAGTTGGAGTGGTTTCGCCCAGGTGATTTACGGCGGATTCGCGTCGTTCATGGAAGGTGCGGCAGCAACAGTCATGGCAGGTCGGCCTACGGCCCAGATGCTTGATGCATTGTGGAAAAACGTGGATGACGTCTCCATTGGGCTTCGTTCCGCTGGAATTTATCAAATATCACTGGTTCTTGATGGCTTGGTGCTATTCATCGTGAACTCTATCTTGCTTGTCCTTGCCTTGGCTTACATGACGATCGCCAAGTTCGGCCTCGCCATCACGATGGTCCTCTGTCCGCTGTTTCTCGGCTTTCTGATGTTTCCTGAAACGCGGCAGTGGTTCATGAACTGGGTCAGCCAGATGCTCATGTTCTGCTTCATGTACATCTTGGTCATTGCCATCGTGCGTTTCGGCTTTCTTGCATTTGGTGATGCCATTGATACCGCAGGCCAGATGGCAGATGCAAACAGTCTGCCGGGCAGTGCACAAACCGCCCAGCTCGTCCTTGTGGAAGGCGTGATGATTCTATTCATGCTATGCGTCCGAGGTTGGGCGTCGGCGCTTTCCGGTGGTGCGGCGGCGTCCTCCGGTGTGCTGATGATGGTCGCTCGTATGGTGATGACCAAAGGCGCCGCCAAATGACCGCCGGCGCGCGCACCTTCCTTGGCGACCGCGGTATGCAAGCGGCGCAGGGCTCCAACAAGCTCAAGCAAGAGCGCAACCGCGCCTACCTGCTGATCGCGCTGCTGCTGCTTGCGCTGGGCGGCCTGGCAAGCGCAGTGGCTGTGCTGGCTCAGATTCACACGGTGATCCCCGTGGTGTCGGTGATCGATGCCAACGGCCATGTGGTCAAGCAGCAAGTGGTCAGCCCGGAGGCGATCGCCGCGCAGGACGCATTCGTGCAAAGCCAAGTGTACGACTTCATTATGTACTGCAATACTTTCGATCCGGATTGGCGCCAGCGCTTTGCGGATCTCTGCCGATTGCATTCCACCCAGGCCGTGGCCGCGTTCTACGACAGGGAAACCAGCGCCGATAACCCGGACAACCCGTATTACCAGCTCGGAGTCGGCGGCCGCCGCTATCCCCGGATCACAGGCATCACCTCCCTTGGCAAGGATGCCTACCAGGTGTCCTTCCAGTCGATTACAGAAAAGCCGGGCAGTCCCCCGAAGACCGACTACTACACCGCGCTCGTCCAGAGCACCTTCACGTTCAAACCCCTGGCCCTCGGAGACCGGTGGGAAAACGCCCTCGGGTACGCGACGACGGCTTATCGCAAGGACCAGGAACTCAGCCGCAAATAGCCGGCGCGACGTGGAAAGCAGAACATGCAGTTGAGAAACTATCCCCTGGCTTGTGCACTTTCTGTCGGTGTGTTGATGTCGCTGGTGCCCGCGCATGCGTCCAAGACGCCGCGCTCCATGGCGACCGATGCGCGCGTGAAGCAGGTACTCTACGACGCCAACCAAGTCTACGAAATCGTCGGCACCTACGGCTATCAGACTTCGGTCGAGTTCGCCCAGGACGAGAAGGTCAAGGTGGTGACCTTGGGCGACTCGATTGCCTGGCAGACCGTGCCTTATCAGAATCGGCTGTTTCTCAAGCCCGTGGAGCCGAATGCGGCAACCAACCTGACGGTGATCACCGACAAGCGCACCTACTACTTCACGCTCACCAGTTCGAAAAAGTCGGCACCGATGACGTTTCTGGTGCGCTTCGTCTATCCGAGCGCCGGTATCACCGTGCCCGACCGTGCGGGCGATACGCAGCAGCCGCCAAAGGTGTCCGATCAGGTCCGGCGAAATGTGGATTACGGCACGTCGGGCAATAAAACCGCCATTGCATTGAACCGTGTGTTCGATGACGGGCAGTTCACCTATTTCGCGTTCGAACCGGACGCGGAGATCCCGTCTGTTTACACGGTGAGTTCGGATGGCACCGAATCCATCGTCAACACCCGGCGCGAGGGGCAGTATCTCGTGGTCGAGCGTACGGCCAGCCTGTTCACGCTGCGCAATGGCAAGGCCCATCTCTGCGTGCAGAACAACGCCAATCCGTACCGCCCTGCGGGTCAGGCAGAAACGCACAGGGCAGGGGGTAACTGACATGTCGACTCCCGCCAATCCCTCGCTGGACGAGCGCGAAGCGGCCGTGCGCGAATGGGAGCAGCAGACCCACCGATCGCTGCTCGCCGACGGCCGCAAGAGGAAAGTGAGCGGTATTGCAATTGCGGCTGTCACGGCGGTCGTGCTTGGCGCTGTCTGGTACCTGCGGCATGGCGACGGCGATCCCGTGAAGCCTGCCGCCAATCTGAGCATCCCCGAGCGCAAGCCGGTTCCCAAACTCAAGGACCAGGGACAGGAAAGAACGGCTGCACCAGCTCCCACACCCGTGCAGCCCGCCGACGATCCGACGCGCGCCCAGCGCGAGCAGATGGAGCTGCAGCGCCTCGAACAACAGCGGCGCATGCTCGAGGCACGCATGAAGTCGGCCATCATGGCGCCCAACAGTCAGGACAGCGCGGCGACACCGCCGCTCGCAGAAGCCGGCCCGGTGCAAGCCGCATCGGGCGCGCTGGGCGGTGTGGGTGCCGAGCGCGGCGCACAGGATGCCAATTCGCGTTTTGCGCGCGCGGTGTCGGGCCAGGGCGTGACGGTCAGCCAGGCCCAGCAGATCGACCACTTGCCGTACAAGATCCTGCAGGGCAAGTTAATCGAAGCCGTGTTGGAACCGCGGGCCACTTCGGACTTGCCCGGCATGGTGTGCGGGACCGTGCAGCGCGACATCTACGGCGCGCAGGAGCGCCACCGGCTGATACCCTGGGGTTCTCGCATTTGTGGCCTGTACAGCGCCCAGGTGCGCAAGGGCCAGGACCGGCTGTTCGTCATCTGGAACACGGTGCGCCGTCCGGACGGCGTGCAGGTGACGCTGGACAGCGCGGGCGCGGACCAACTGGGAACGGCCGGCATGGGCGGCAGCGTGGATACGCACTTCGCGCAGATCTTCGGGATGTCCGCGCTGCTGTCGATCATCGGCGCCGGCGCGTCGATTGTGGGCGTGAGTTCGGGCGATCAGTACAACTCGGCGGCAGCCTACCGGCAATCGGTGCAGCAGGCGGCGGCGCAAAGCGCACAGTCGGCGCTGCAGCCTTTCCTCGGCATCCCGCCGACGATCACCGTGCCAGCCGGCGCGCGGGTGCGCATCTACGCCAACAAGGACCTCGATTTCAGCCCCGTCTACCACCAAGAAATCGCCGCGGCGCAGCGCATGGATGCGGTGGAGTTCCTCCAGTGATGGCCTAGCCATGTCGCAGATTGCCTCGTTCCGCGCCAAGCTGTCGTTGCTGACGGACTATCTCGATGACCAGCAGGTCACCGAGATCCAGATCAACCGGCCAGGAGAGCTATGGCTCAGAAAAAGGGATGTGTACTATGCAGAGCAAAGGGACGTGCCAGCCTTAACCTACTCGCTGCTGTCTTCGCTGGCCGAAGTCACGGCTTCATTCAAGAGCCTGGAGGTCGATCGGGCGATGCCGATTCTTTCGGCCGAGATTCCGGTAAACCTCGAGGACGGCATTCCCGATTTCGAGCGCGGCACCTACCGCACAGAAATGATCCTTCCGCCCGTGGTGCCCGAGAGGACTATTGCGATGACCATCCGCAAGCAGTCGCTAGTCAAGATGACGCTGCCCATGTACAGCCAGCAAGGGGCGTTCCGCTTCGTCAATGGTGACGTCGACAATGGGCCTTGTTCGGACGCGCGTTTGCTGCAGCTCTACCATGCTGGCCAATGGGCCGAGTTCCTGCGCGCGGCTGTTCTGGCTCGCAAGAACATCGCCATTTCCGCGGGCACCTATTGCGGCAAGACCACCTGCCTCAACGCTTTGGTCCAGGAGATCCCTGCGCATGAGCGCATCGTCACGATCGAGGACGCGCGCGAGATCGAGCCCGCGCAGCCGAACTGCGTGCGGCTTTCCTATGCCCGGCACCAGGCCGCGGGGCAGACCGCAGTGACCCCCGCGACGCTGCTGCGCTCATGCATGCGACTGACCCCGGACCGCGTGATCATGGGCGAAGTCCGCGGCCCCGAAGCTGTCGAGTTTCTGGGTCTGCTCAACACCGGCCACAAGGGCACGCTGACCACGATACATACCGATTCCCCCTCCGAGATGTATGACCGTTTTGGCGAGTTGATGGATGGCCACACTTCGATGACGCGTGAGCAGGTCATCGAGCGCGTCAAACGGCGCATCGACGTAGTGGTGCAGTGGAAATACACCGAGCGCGAAGGCCGCTACGTTTCGGAAATTCTCTATGCGGGTGCGTAGCGCTGTCACCGTCCTAGCGGGGCTGCTCACCACACTTGCACCGCTGGCCGAACCCCATCCGCCTGCGCAGCCGCTGTCGTTTGAGAAGCTGGCGGCCGAGTGCGCACCGGGCATCCATCCCGCAACGCTCAAGGCCGTGGTCAGCACCGAATCGTCATGGAATCCCTACGCAATCGGCATCGTCGGCGGCACGCTCGTGCGCCAGCCGCGCAGCCTCGCGGAAGCCGTCGCCACTGCGCGCGCGCTCGAGCGGCAGGGCTTCAATTTTTCAATGGGTCTGGGCCAGGTCAATCGCCATAACCTGTCGCCATACGGTGAGACTTACGAAACCGTGTTCCAGCCATGCCGCAATCTCAAGCTTGGCGGTGCCATTCTGCAAGACTGTTTTCTTCGCGCACAGAAGCGGATGGGGGATGCGCAAAGCGCCTTGCGAGCGGCGTTCAGTTGCTACTATTCGGGCAATTTCACACGCGGCTTTCGCGCGGACAAAGCGGGCCAGCCAAGCTATGTGCAGAAGGTCGTCGGCAATGCCAACAGCCAGGCGCTGCCCATCCCGGTCGTGCCCGCCATTCAGCCACAAAAAGCCGATAGCGCAGTGCCTGTGCGTGCCGCGGATATGCCGCCAGCCGATGCCAAGAGGTCAGCATCAATACCTTCCCACTGGGTGATTTTCGCGGAGAGCCTGCAAGTCGAGCATTCAGCCGCGCAGCCATCTGCCGAGCGGGAAAAAGAGCCGGCCACCAAGCTGAGGCTTGGCAGTACCCGCGATGCACTACCCCCCACTCCAGCTCCGCCACCACCTCAATCGCATGCGCAAAGCGATCGCAAGGATGCGCCTTTTGTCCAGTTCATCCACTGATCGGCGCCAGGCGCCACCTCAGGAGAAATGCCATGAAGAAGTCGTTGGCCCTGCTGCTCATCCTGAGCACTGTCTCATCCGTTCAAGCCTCCGAGTACGGTTGTCAGGTGCTGCTATGCCTTGCCAACCCCGCGTCGAACGGCGGACCCAAGGGCGTGGCCGAGTGCGTGCAGCCCATCGACCAGCTGTATCGCGACCTGCGCAAAGGCCGGCCATTTCCGAGCTGCGATCTGGCGGATGGCAATGATGGATCGAGCCATGCCCGGGTGGTTTTCGATCCCTATGATCCCTGCCCGGCGGCCTTGCAGCCCGCTGTGCCTGGCTCCCATGTCGTGCAAGGTCAGCGACGTGTGGTTCGCAGCAGGCCGCAGGAGCTGGCAGATGTCTCGCGATACACGGTCAAGGGACAGCCGCAGGTTTCCGAGCCACTCCATCGCGATGCCGAGACTATGGGGCCACGCGCTTGCGTTGGAAAGTTGATCGGTGCGTTCTCCTTGGGGAGCCATGAAGACGGATATACCGTAAGCGTGTTTGACCAAGTGACATGGCTGCTTCCGCAGAGTCCGCACGGTATCGATGTTTTCACCGATCACGTATGGCGGCTACGCGTGCGTTGGTGACTCGAGGTATCCAGCGCGTCGCAACCGAGATGAGCCTGAACGTGCTGGCATACAACTTCAAACGCGTTCTCAGCATCTTGGGCTTTGAGGAGACCAAGAGAGCAATGCAGTTGTTGGGTGCATAGGCGGCCTTTGCGGTCGCCGCAGCCCCCGATATAAAGCCCCCAAAGGGCTCCAACATCGCCTTGAATTCTTTCAAACGGCGTCAAATCGCATAAACCGAAAAATCTACAACCTGTGTGTGACTCGTGCGGGCTCCCAGTGAGTTATCACACAGCCTCGCTGCGCAGCAGACATTGGACTCGCCGTCGAGGACAATTGCAAAAGGGTCGGCTCGGAATTCTCACGGGATGGCCCAAAGCAGTTTTGTCTATTAACAAGGGATCTTCGAAGCTCCCATCAGGCCTGCAGGATGAAAATGCGCCATCTTCAGCTCTTGGAATTCCGCCATCCATCTGATGGCGCACCTTACCTCGTCGTAGCAGTTCAGCAGAGTGGGGTTTCGGCGCGCATAGAACTGCTTGGGTGCATTGGTCACTGAGTCACAGTGGGGGGCGTCGGGGGCCACATCAATTCAATGAAGCTTTCAATGAGCAGCAGCAACGTCGGCACTGGGGGCCATGCTAATCACCGCGAAGGCCTAAAAATGCTAGGCCCCGCCGCAACCGAACGACCCAACGCATGCTCACGCAGTGCGTCACAGCTCGCTGATACGCTCGGCCCACTAAGCGGTTTGCAGCTCAAAGCGCGGATCGCGGTAACAACTGCCTGCCGTCAGACGCACTTTTGGGCGCCATAGGGGCTCTGTGCTGGATCGGATGCCGCTCACAATGAATCTCCAGCGCCGTACTCTTGTCAAAGCGCCGTGCAATCGCCGCTGGCAGTTCCTGGAGAGAGTTCGTATAGACCCGCGCTTCATGGCGCGCGCGGCTGATGGCCACGTAGTAGAGATTCGTTGACGTGGTACGGCTCTTGGTGTCGAGGGAGATCAGCGCGCGATCATTGGTCAAGCCCTGTGAACTGTGGACGGTGGAAGCGTAGGCGTGCTCGAGATGAAGCGGCTTGCTAGCCAGTAACTCAAGCGTTCGTTCCGGCCGGCCATCGCTCTGTTCCACCGACTCGAGCTTGACCACTCCGCCGATGACGCTGGCAATGCGCATCCGGTCGCCGTTGGTGAGGTCTCGCCCTGGATCGTTGCGGTTGATGCGCACCGTGTCACCTATCGAGAGTTCCGTGCGTTCGAGTTGGTAGACGCTGAGCTGAGTCAACTTGCGTGGGTTGATGATGGTGGTGCTGCCGTCTGGCCTTTGCAGCTCCAAGGCGTTGCCGGGCAGGGCCTCCTTGACCCGGTAGGTCTCGCCACGCAGCAGGCCTGCCTGGAGGTAGTCTTTTTCGGGCTGGATGACTACGCCGGGCACATAGCTCGGTGCAAAGCGCCGCTGGGCCTGCGTCATATCGACGCGGGTCAGCGTCTCGAATTCTCGTCCCTTGCCAGCCAGGCCCAGCGACTCGCGCACCATGTGGTTGATCTCGCGTCGGGCCTGATTGGTGCCGGCCACAATCAGCGTTTCAAGGCGCTCTGGCCCGCAGAGACGGACGTAGTCGCTGACGATGGCCTGGTGCCTCTCGCTTGGCACTTTCAGCTCCTCTACATGTTTGAGATGTGCCAGCGATGGCACGACCCAGCCGTCGGCGGCCAGCTCCACGGCGGCTTTGAGTGCGGGGTCGATCTGGCGCTGGATTGCGCGTATGCGCGTGGTCTGCATGCCGTTGCGCTGCAGTTGCGCAAACGGCTTTCCCGCCTCGATGGCTTCGGTCTGCTTGGTGTCGCCCAGCAGCACCATGCGCGCGCCGGTGTTCTCGACGATACGCATGACCTGGGCCATCTGGCGCGCGCCGACCACGCCGGATTCGTCGAGCACAAGAATGGTTCGTTCATCGATGGGCTTGTCCTTGCTGCGCAGAAAGCTCGCAAGCGTGTGTGCTTCTAGCCCCTCGTTTTTCAGCGCCTTGACCTGGTTGCCATACGGCGCGAGTGCCACGGTGCGATAGCCGGCGCCCGCGGCTTGATGGATGAGCGCCACGGCCTGGTTCAGCGTATAGGTCTTTCCGGTCCCTGCATCGCCCTGGATGCCCACGAAGCGATTCGTGGAACGCACGATGGTTTCCACGGCCAAACGCTGGCCGGCGTTCAGGTTGGAGGCGCGCAGCGCTGCATCGACTGCGGTGGCGTCGAGAAGCGGCGCGACGGCAGCGCGCCCCGCGACTTCGATGGCCAGAATGGCTTTTTCGCGGGCCAGGGCCTTTTGCGTCGTATAGCGTTTTTCCGTGCGCACCAGCGCGCCCTGGCGAATGGCCAGGCGCACGTACTGCTGGGCCTGATTACTGGACCATGCCTTGCGCTCTTGCAGATGGCTTTTCCAGCCGGCGGCCGACAGCGCGGGTCCATCACTGCGATCGGCCATGCGATACACGGGCCGGGCCTCTATCAGCGCTCCCTGGGCGACCAGGCGCCGGATTTCGGCATGGACTTCGTGCGGGCTGGCGAGCCCGACCGCGCGGCGCAGCGCCGTGGCGGTAAGCATGGTCTCGCGCACCACGGCTTCGCGCTCGGTCAGATGGTTGATCGCGTACTGCACCACGGCTTGCGCCGGTGTGAGACCTGCAGGAAGGCACTGGGCCGCAATGCGGTCGCGGCCGCTGGCACCGTTGCCAAGCGCACGGCCGTCCAACTGCGCGTGCAGGCCGTAGTCTATGCCCAGCGCCAGGCTTTTCTCGAGCCAATATTGCTTTACGACAGCGCGGTCCGACTCGTTCTTGCTCGGGCGCGTGGCCAGTGCAATGACCTGCTTTTCGAGCGTGGTCGCTGTGGCCCGGGTCTTGCCTTCGTCTGCCAGCGCTTCCTCGATGACGCGGCTGCGCGCCGAGAAGGCCTCTATCTGGTCGCGGCTGATGTGCGCGAGCTCGAAGTTGCCTTTGTCGTCGACCAGGCGTATGGCATAGCCCAGCGCCTGCAGGCCTTTGGCGAGCTCGGCCTTGTAGAGCGCATCCACCTCGTGCTGCACATGGAAGATGCTCTCATTGGAAAGCGCCCGCCATGCGCCATCGGCACGCTGCGTCATGTTGAGAATGACCGCGTGTGTATGCAGCTGCGGGTCCTTGGCGCGGCTCATTTCATGGCGGAATTTGGCGATCACCATGTTGGCCGTGCGCTCGCGAAAACTTTTCCCCTGCACCTTCTTGCGCGCCTCGGCCAACTGCTCGACCTGTTCCAGCGCGCGCGTCACGGCCAGGTCATGTGCTGCCGTGACCTGCAGGTCGCCAGCGACCAGGGCCTGCATGGAGACCGACTTCGGTGCAGAGAACGTAAGGTCCAGACCCATGCGTTTCTTGTTGTCGACCGGATCGAATGTCTTGGCTATGCACACTCCGTTTGGCAACTGGCCATTGAGCAGCCGCGCGAACTGCCCCTGCTGGACCGGACCCGTCAGGCCCAGCGCCTGCGCGCCCTGGCCTTGCCATTCGCCGCTGTGTTCCTTGGTGTAGTAGTCGTCCGCTGCCGCGAAATAATGCGCGGCCGCGTACTGGTTGCTGCCGCGGATCGAGGTGATGTTGAGCATGTACTGCCCCCATCACCGGACATCAAGCGGCGCAGCCCGCAGCGGGTAGGCCGCGTAGGGCAGTTTGATCTTCGCGATGGGGAAGTCTTCTGCGAACATCACGTAGCCTTCCAGGTCCTTGAGGTTCGAGATCTCCGAATCCAGCACCACGGGCTCCGGCGCGCTGGCCACGACCTGGCGGCTGCGTCCGCCCGCATTGAGCGTGATCTGCACGCGTTCGACATGCTGTTTGCCCAGCACTTCGCTGGCCTTGTCGGCATTGAGCGCATTCGACGCGCCAAAGATCAGGTAATTACGAAAGCAACTGAGCAAGGTCTTGGCCGCGTCCTTGCCATAGGTCTCGTCAAGCTGCGCCCAGTCCTGGATCGACGCCGCCATGCGCAGGCCATGCTTGCGACCCTTGGTCGCTGCGGGCACGAACGATTCGAGCTTGCCGAGCGACTCCAGCTCGTCGAGGAACAGCCACAACCGGCGCGACAAGCCTTGCCCGTCATCGGGAATGCTGAGGATGGTCGCGCAGATGGTGTCTATCCAGGTCGCGACCAGCGGCCGCTGCACGGCCCGCATGTCTTCGCGCCAGGTGATGAACAGGTTGCCCGCGTGCGGGTCATGCACCCATTGGTGCAGTGAGAAATCGCCCCGGGTCATGAAACGCAGCGGCCGCACGTACTTGTTCATCATGAACTGGATGGACGCGATGGCCTTTTCGGCATTCTCGCGGAAGTAGCCCTGGGAGTCGGTGTTGACGAGAAAGCTGCGTATGACTTCGCCATCCTCGCGCACCAGCAGGTTGACCAGCAGGTCTTGGTCGGGCTGGCCGGTTTCGAGCAGCTTGCGCATGGTGTCGGCCAGCACATCGCGCGTGTACGCACACCACTGCTCGTCGCTGGGGTCCACCTGGGGCGGGATCACGCTTTTGGCCATGCGGTCGAAGTCGTGCATGCCCTTGATCTCGTTGAACAGCGTCCAGCCCGACGACCGACGGTCAAACGGGTTGAGAATGGTGTCGCCAGGGAAGCTGAACTTGGAGTAGAAAGTCCCGTTCGGATCGATCACCGCCATCTTGTCGCGCCGTTTCACGGCCGAGAAGATCATGCTTTCCATGGCCACCGACTTGCCCGCGCCTATCGATGCACACACCAGCGTGTTGCGGTTCTCGAGATGCAACGGCATGGGCATCGGACCAATCATGATGGGCGGCAAGTTCGACGAGACTTTCCGCGTGGCGCGGCGTTGTTGATTCGTGCGCCGGTTCGCGGTGTCGACGCTGCTCTTGACCCTATGCCAGTTGTCGATGCGCGCGCCGCGCATCCAGCGGCGATACGCTGCCCCCCGAAATCCATCGTCACCAAACTCATGGAGCAGATAGGCCGCGCCCGCGGCCAAACCCAGCCCAGCGATGACACCTCCAAGGATGAAGGGATTGCTCAGCGTGGCGTTGATGGCTGCGGTGAGCGCTTGCGGCAGCGGTGACAGCGGCACACCACCCGCATAAGTGCCGGTCAGCCAGCCCGTAAGCGGCAGGCTGACCGCAAGAAGCAGGCTGGTATTTTCGACCTCGTGTTTCTGCATCGTGTTTGTCCTCCTCGGAGTCCTTGTGGCTTATGGGTCCGCGCCCTCAGCAATCCTGGGTGAAACGGGTCAGGATGCTTGCCAACTCGGGCACCGACGCGGCAAGGATGTCGCTCTGCGTTCGTGCCGATTCACACGCGAGCAGCAACTCGCGGGTCTCCGCCGCCGTGGCTCTCTTTTGCAGCAGAAACAACAGCATGGCCAGAAGTGCGTGGGCCTGTCGTTGGGCGCGCTCGATTTCGCCCAGGCGATGGACCAGGTCCTGGTGGTCGGCCCATGTTTGAAGGCGATCACGGTGAGGCTCCTCACGAGCGTCACGTCCAAGGGACTTGTCGCGAATGTACTTCGACAGGTGCCGATAGCCTGCCAGCGCGCACGCCTCTTCGACCCTGCGTCGGTCCTCCTCCACGTACCAAACTGGAATGGAGCTGCCACCACTTTTCATCGTTTCACTCCTATAGGATTTTCTATAGACAGGAATCTTGTGTTCATGCGGGCTTCCGGCCATTTTCTAGAGAAATCCTATTGCGCGTCTTACACGCAAAGAGGATGAAAAGGCAGGATCTTCCCAGGAGTATCCTCCCGGCGGGGAGGTGCGTATTGTGTATTGAGATTTTTGGCCTGTTAAGGACAAAAATATCAACGTCTCAAGGGCGTGGAAGATATATAGCCCGAAGGGCGTCGGAGGAAGAGAACAGATAGAGGACATTCATCGAACAAATAGAGGACAGAATGGCGCATAACAACATCGTTAAAGGGACTATTAGGACCAAAATCTTTCAGATGGCGTAGAGTTCCGTAGCCACGGAAGGCCATGATGAATCAAACCGTAAAACTTGCAATAAGTCGCATGGAACCGACCTCAATGGCCGCAAAACTGCGCCAAGTGATGCCGGGCATCGAGGAGAAGCTGGCAGCGGGCGTGCAGCTTGGGGAAATTCACAAGGTTCTTGTGAATGCTGGTTTTGAACTGACGTTTCAGACGTTCAAGACGTATATCTATCGCTACCGAAAAAAAGAGCGGCCTACAGTTCAGCAAAATGCCTCATATAGACAATCCGTTTCCGGTAACTATTTTTCACAGCGAGATATTTGTGAAACGTCGAAGCTGGATTCAACGGATAACTTCGAATCACACGCGCCGATATCGATGCAAAGCATTGACCGATTGATGAAACCAAGCCCCTCGGAGCAGGCTGAAAAGCTGGCGCGTTATGAGCGATTGGCAAGGAAGAATAGAAGGGGGGCAATGTGAAAGTAGCCGTTATAAACTTCAGCGGAAATCCCGGAAAAACCACCTTGGTGGATAACCTGCTTGCTCCTCGCATGGCCGCACAGAAATTCAGGGTGGAGACCGTCAATACAGGTGCTTTGCATGATGGCCATGCAGAAGTTCTCAAGGCAAAGGACTTTGGTGATTTACAGGAAGAGTTGATGTTGCTGGATTCGGCGATCGTCGACGTCGGCGCTTCGAACGTTGAAGAGTTTATCAAGCAGATGGGCCAGTTCGACGGATCGCATGAGGAGTTCGACTGCTTTGTCGTGCCCGTCGTCAGCGAGAAAAAGCAGCAGATCGACAGCGCCAATACCATCGAGACCCTGGCCGCACTGGGCGTGCCCGCGCACAAGATCCGCGTGGTTTTCAACAAGGTCGAGCTGGAAGATGCCAGCGACGTTTCGCGGCTGTTCAGCACGATATTCGGGCTGCATGCGGACAAGAAGTGCTTCACGCTGAAGCCGAACGCCGTGGTGTTCCGAAACGACATTTTCGAGCGACTGCTCGCATTCCAGAAGAGCGTTTCCGACATAGTGGCTGACACCACGGACTACCGCACCATGCTGCGTGAGGCCGGTGATGAAGATGCCAAGGCGCATGCGGTCAGCATGATCTCTGCGCAGCGACTCGCAAAGTCGGCGCAGAAGAACCTCGACGATGTCTACCAGGCATTGTTCACGCAGGGTGAGCGCAATGGGAAATAGCAATGCCACCTCTGCGCGCGAAGCATTGATGGCCGAACTGCTGCAGGACGTCGATGTTCTTGCGCGCAGGCTGGAGCAGGTCGATGAGACGCTGGCCGGAAAAATCGACAAGGCGACCACCGATGCCGCCGGCAAGGCTTTTCTGGCATTCAAGCTCAATTTCGAATCGGTGATGGAAAAGGACGCCGAGAAATTGATAGAGGCGGGCCGGTACGCTGCGGCGCAAATCGGCAACCAGCTGGGAGCACAGACGGTTCAGTGGGCTGCACACAAAACCGCATTGGAGTACCGAACCCGGCGTTTCGTCGTACTGCTGCTTGGCATTGCGTTTGCTGCGGGTGCGCTAGGCGGATTCGTCGGTGCCCGGCTGGGCGGCGCCTGATCGCGCGGTCTTGCGGCTGGAGAGTGTCAGCACCCGCTCACCACCATCCAAGGGAAACAAGTGGGACGCAGAACGACCATGCCTACCATTCCGACGATTTGCCAAATCACGCCAGAGCCGGCTGATCCACCCCACTGCGAACAGTTTCTGGGCGAGCTGAGCGCCACACTGGCTTCGGGCATCAGACTTGTCCAGTTCAGAGCCAAGGTGCTGCCGCAGAGCGATCTCTTGCAGGTCGCCAAGTTGGCGCTGGCTATCTGCCGTGCCCATGGCGCGCGGCTCGTATTCAACGGTCCCCCGGTGATGGCGTTGGAAGTCGGCTGTGATGGCGTGCACCTGGACAGCCAGATGCTGATGTCCTGCAAGAAACGACCTGCGCCCAGCCACTGGCTGGTTTCTGCAGCCTGTCATGATGCGGCCCAGATCGCACAAGCGGAAAACATCGGCGTGGACTTCATCACCTTGTCCCCGGTCTTTGCGACCAAGACCCATCCGGAAGCCATTCCCATGGGCTGGGAGCGTTTCAAGGCGCTTGTTGCTGGAACGCGGGTGCCTATTTTTGCGCTGGGCGGGATGCGCCCTGATCTTCTCGAGGACGCAAAAAGGAATGGCGCCTGGGGCATTGCCGCCATCTCTGCGACATGGTGTAAAACACCTTCAGTTCAATGAGTGCCTGCAGAGATAGAGTTCCTTGATCAGCATGGATTTTCTGGTGCAGCCATATTCTATTTTCAACCGTTCCACATGGCTTTCCACTGTGCGCGGGGAAATTTTCAGTTCGATAGCTACGTCCTTGATGGTGGCTCCTGTGATCAACAGCCTTGCTACCTGGTGCTCGCGTGGGGTCATTTTCTTTGCAATGGCTTTTTGATCCTGAAATTTCCTGGCCGTGAATATTTCTGTTGTCAATATTCTATGCTGATCGGAGACTGTGATAATTTTCTCGGCTGAATGAACGAAATATTTGCAGAAAGCCTCTAGTTCGTCAATGTTGTTCACGTAGTGGTTGGTTGCCATTTCATTGCAGACAGGCGCATAAAATATGAAATATTCGCAGAATTCCTCGTTGTGCTTGATAATTAAGAAGCAATGGTCGTGGTTGAAATATTCACGCTGATCGATGAGCTGATTTTTGTATCTCTTTTTAAGGCCTTCCGGATAGGTCTCGATCTTGTACTTCAGGAATGAGTACCTTTCATCGCTTTTGAAGTATTGCGGTGTATAGGCGCCCACGATATACCGTGCCTTGTGGAAGGTGTGCTCCAAAGCCGCAGCGTCGGTCCACAACTCGCTGCGAGATCCGTCGTTGAATACGCGCGAGTAAGAAAATGCATTGAGGTCGAATTTCTCAAGAAACGGCTTGCATATATTTTTTATCTCTGGTGAAAAATTTTGGCTTTCCATTGATCTAGCCCTCTGTTCTATGGAGGGTTTCTGCTCCACTCCGATAAAAAATCGATCGACAGTCTAAATCGGTTTCGGATGCAATATGGATGAATATCCATATTCTTATGGATGGAATGTATCGGGCTTGAAACTATGGGTTTTCCCAAAGTAAATGTTTCGCACTATTAAATGGCCAGTGGACTAAGGCCCTTTGTGTTGTCCTCCTCGGACATCCCGCCTCCACGGCATCCAGCGCGGAGGCATGGCCCCCGCGCAAATTCAACCGATCAGCCCTTGAGTTGCTTCATGCCTTCGGCGAGCATCCACAAGGCGCGGTTGATGTGCACGTTCTGTGCAATGCCGTGGATGGGACGCGTGCTGTGGCGGCGCCCGTTGGCCGCGCGCCCCTGCAAGCCGCCTTGCGTCAGGTTCTCCTGCACGCGGTTGTAGGCGCTCCACAGGTCGGGCCTATCATCTTCATGGCGGCGTGGCGCCAGCAGTTGTGCGGGCGTGATCGGCGCAGGCGTCGCAACGCTCTCGTACTTGAGCGACAGCGCCGCCTGGGCAAACACCTGCGCCTCTCCCGGGCTCAGCGTGACGGCGCGCATTGCATCGCGGTGCTCGCGCACCAACTGGAATCCTTCCCGCACCGCATAGGCTCCCTCTACGACCTGGTTGATCACGTCGCCCTTGTGGGGAATGCGGATGTCCTCCAGGACGTCGCCGCACACCAGTCCGTTGTTGCAGACGAAACGGAACATGCCGGCGAGCATCTGGTAGCTGCTGCTGCCATCGTGCGAGTTGAGCAGAATGATCTCGTTGGCCTCGGCGCCATTGATCTGGTCCACATGGCGCAGCCGCAGCATGTGCTTGGTGTGCTCGCGTTTGCCTTCATCGCGCACGCGTGTCTGGCACGCCATGAAGGGCTCAAATCCTTGCTTGCGCAGTTCCGACAGGACCGCACCGGTCTCGATGTAGCTGTAGCGTGCGGAGCGGCTGGCGTGCTTGTCCTCGGCAAAGATCGACGGGGCCACATCGCGGATTTGCGCATCGGACAGCGGATGCTCGCTGCGCAGTATGGGAGTGTTAGAAGCGAAGCGGGATGCGAGTTGCATAGTATTTCTCCAAAATTGGCTGCTGTGGTTCCAAAGCTGACCGGATTCCAAGATTCGGAGCCCGTTGTGGCTTTGGTTGGTTCGGCGCAGCGACCTGGGCCGGTCCTGTATGCCGCCGTCTTTCCTGAGTTCATCGCCCGCGGAAACCGAAGCCAGCGAGTGACGGGCCGTCAAGGAGGCAAGCGCAGGGTTGGTGCGGCCCGCAGCCGAAGGCGAGGACTCGGCCCTGCGCGCCTTGACGGCCTGGCACCGCTGGCTACGGTCGCGGACAAGGCGATGAACTTGGGAAAGACGGCCAGCGGCCTACGGGCCAGGGCGCTGCGCCGAATCAACGCCGCGCGGCAAGCGCCTGCGCGTGCGGAGACACGCCTGACTATGGGCATCTGGCCGATCAGGCGTAGCCTGGTCGGAGGTATTGCAGGGGCGCCAAGCAGCGTGCGGCGGGGATGGTCTGTAAGACGATCCCCTGGAGGCAAGCGCAGCGCGCAGGCCGGCATCGCCGGCCGAAGGCATCAGGGATCAAAGCCGAATGGCCGCGACGCGTCACGCGGCGCGGGGCGAAGCCCGAGAGCCCGACGGCGGAACGCCGGGATGCTTACGCGATCAAACGGGTCCTGCTTTGAATATGTCGACGGGCGCAAGCTGCAGCAATGCCGATGCTTGTGTGACCGTACCCGCCAGCCACTGGTCTACATCGGCCATCTCGATCGGAATAACGCTGCGCTTGTCCTGCTGGTTCGCTGGTAGCTTGGGATTGGGCTTGTGCATGCGATTCATCAGCGGGTGCGCATCGGCATTGATCGTGAGCATGGTGTAGCTCTCGTGGACCTCGCCGGTGGCGCGATCTACCCAAGTGTTCCACAGCCCTGCCAGCGCCCAAGGCAGGCCGTCAGCGCGCTGGAAACGCCACCACACGTTCTTGCCGCTTTCCCAGTTCGGCTCGTCGAAGTCGGCGGCGGGAATGATGCAACGTTGGCCTCTTGCCCAGGCGTCCTTGTAGCTGGCTTTTTCTGCGAGCTCTTCCGAGCGCGCATTGTTGGTGCTGTACTTGAGCTTGGACTCCTTGGCCCAAGGAGGAATCAGTGCCCATTGACCGACGACCAACTCGCGGCTGTAGCCCGAGTCATCGACGGCGCGCCGAATGAACGGGCCGGGCGTGCGCGGGTGCACCATTCCCGGCCACGAACGCTCGCGCGTATTGACGCGAAAGTGGAGCGAGACATCGATCGGGCCCGGTGGTCGGTAAACGTTGCACATGTGGTCATGGTAAGTCGTTTGATCGGAAGTATACTGTACAAATGTACAGCATAAATATTCTTGCCAACCAACCCATGCGGATGGTGACATCGCCCATGGCTTTGCCTTTGGCAGATTGCTCTGTACGCGCTGGATTCCCTTCACCTGCCGGAGACTTCCAGTGCACGCGTCTGGACATCGCCGAGCTACTGGTGCAGCACCCACAGGCCACTTATTTACTGCGAGTGGCGGGCTTCTCGATGAAGGAGTACGGCATTGACGAAGGCGATTTGATCATTGTCGACCGTGCGCTTGAAGCTCGCCATGGCTGCATCGTCGTCGCGATCCTTAACAACGAGTTCACGGTCAAAGCGCTGCACCAGGTCAACGGCACTTTTCGTCTAAAGGCCGGTAATCGGACCTATTCCGACATCGTCCCCAAGGAAGGCCAGTCCCTTGAGGTCTGGGGCGTCGTCACAGCCTGCGTGAAGCGTTTTGCGAAGTAGCCATGTTCGCACTGATCGACGGGAACAACTTCTACGTATCGTGCGAGAGGGCGTTTCGCCCTTCGCTGCGCGGCCTTCCGGTTGTGGTGCTGTCGAACAACGATGGCTGCGCGATCGCACGCTCGGACGAGGCAAAGGCTCTGGGTATCAAGATGGGCCAGCCGTACTTCGAATTTCGCCACCTGGAGCAAGCAGCTGGGCTGGTCTGCCTATCGGCCAATTTTGAGCTAACCCAGTAAAGACTCATGCATGGGTAATCCCCCCGCAAATACTTTTCCGGGCAGTGCGGGTGAGCGGCGCGTTCATCCAGTCTCCGTGCGTGACGACAGATTGGTCCGCATTCGCCGGCGGATCCACGCAACCGGAGGCGATGCGTGAACTGACGCCTTCAATGACGTCGAAATGTCCAAAATTGCCCGACCTTCGCTGGTGTGAATCTGAGGTGTGAGGTTTCATACAACGCTAAGTTATAGGAGAACAGAAGCGTGCATGGGTCAGTCTCGTGTTGACCTAGGCATCGAATTCGAGATATTGAGAGCGAATTATTAGTATTGAATTTTAAAGTAGATGTTTGATGTAAAGTTAAATTCCTTCATTAAATTCTGAATAAGAAAAATAATGATAATAATCAAATACATTGATTTTAAATTCTAACAACATTCTGAGCGCCAGCGTCCTGGGGGCATGTCAAAAGCCAATGAAAATCTACGGATAAATGTTGCTTCATTGGAAAAACCGCATAGGAATGCGATTTTTGCAATGGAGTAAGAGCTGTGCTCCAGATGGTGGCGTGCGGCCGATAGCTTCAACAGTTCCACTCCTTTGGCCGGAGTCTGATGCATTTCTGCAGAGTAGTGGCGAATGAAAGTCCTGCTGCTCATGTTCATCCGTGAAGCCAAGGAAGATACTGATAGATCTGCCGACAAATTCTGAAAAATCCACGCATGCAAATCTGAGAATTTTCCACTGCGTGACTGAAAACTCAATAGCTCGCTCGATTGCTGTTGATCCGCAGGGCGTTTCATCGACATGACCAGATTTTTGGCGATTTTCATGGCGGAGGTTTCCCCCAAATCCTGCTCGACGAGTGCCAATGCCAGGTCAATTCCAGCGGTCAGTCCTGCGGATGTCCAAACTGTTTCGTCCTGAACAAATATCGGACCACGCTGCAAATTAACGTTGGGAAATCGATTTTGCAACTCATCAAAGAAGGACCAGTGCGTGGTTGCCCGCCGGCCTTCGAGAAGTCCCGCCGCGGCGAGGGCAAATGCGCCACTGCAGATTGCTGCCAAGCGTCGCGCATGAACTCCCTGTAGGTTGATCAGTCCAATAAGATCGGACTGGTCAGTAAGCGAGTTTGTATCTGGGCCGCCAGGAATGATCAGTGTATGAGGAACTGCTGTCGTCCTCTCGAAAAGCGCAGTCCTTAAAGTAAAGCCTGGTGATATTTCAACACTCCCGCCAATGGATAGCACTTCGATGATGTAAGGTTCTTCGCCTTTGCTGCTTAAGTTATTTGCAGTCAGAAATACATCGAATGGTCCTGAGAAATCAAGCATGCTCATCCCGTCATAGGCCAATATATGTATCAATTTTTTTAATATCATGTGGAGGCCTTTTGGCGACTTCGGATTTCAAGATTGGCAACAATGATCAGAAATTTGTCACTTGCGAGCTGAGTCATGATGCTATTCTGGTGGAATATTTTTATCAAAGCACTAGATCAATGCAGAACTCTAATCGAAAAATCAATGTGGGAATTATTATCGAGCCTGGAGTTCTATTGATGGATATCGTCGGAATACAGTCAATATTCGGATTTTGCGACAATGTCAATTTGATACATGTTGGCAAATCGTGTGAAGTAGTGACAGCCTGGGGCGGTCTCCCGGTGGCGGCGACCACCCGTTATGCCGATTGTCCGCCCCTCGATGTACTTGCTGTTGGTGCCATGGGTCTTGAGGTCTATTCTGACCCGGAAACGCTCAGGTTTGTTCGCCGGCAGGCATCGAATTCCCCATATCTTGTCGGGATATGCGCAGGTGTTCTGCTTTTTGGTGCTGCCGGACTTCTGGTCGGCAAGCGGGCAACCACCAATTTGCAGTGCGTCGACAGGCTTTCAGATTTTGGCTGTGAGGTGATCGAAGGTGGTGGAGTTGTCGAAGATGGGCGCTTGCTGACTGCTGGTCCCGCGACCGGGGGCTTTGAAGCGGGCCTGGTGCTTTTAGCGAAGATTTTTGATGTGCACACAGCAAAATTAATGGAGCTCAATGTGGAATATCATCCGCAACCGGTGTACGGGGTGGGTTCAGCTGCATTGGCAGGCGCTGAGTTGACCCAACAGGTAATGCAGTTAGGTAAGCCTTATTTCTCACGGTGTGGAGAGTTGGCAGTCGATAGTTACAAAAATAGTTCTTGGCTGGTTTGATTCTTGATTCAGGAGTCGTGATTTATTTTCATATTTTATGGTTTTAAATTGTAGCCAAGTCATGGCATTAAATGAAGATGAAGTCTTCATGGGTATAGCGATTGCAAATGGCTTCCATGCTTGTTTTCAATAAAAAGCTTTTTGGATTTTTGATCGAGCCGATTGAAAATAATGACAATATTTAACACATCAAGTAATTATGGTTCCATTGCAAAATTATTGCACTGGACTACTGCTGGCACATTCATAGGTGCTTATATCATTGTCTACTACGTGATCTGGTTCATGGACGATACCAAGCCCGAATCGCTGCCTTTCCTCAATGTTCACTGGGCGCTAGGAATCATTGCCGGGGTGCTGATCATTCCAAGAATGATATGGAGGATGCTGAATATCCGGCCAGCCGATCCCGCTGGCTCCGCGTGGGAACACCGCCTCGCTCATTGGGCACATTTTCTTCTTTATGGACTTTTGATTGCGATGCCACTCACGGGTTACCTTGGAACCGGCGCCGACACTAATTTTGGACTGTTCTCTGTTCAAGGGTTCAACAGCAGTTCCAGTTTTGCATTGATCAGTCGTATCTGGGGTGTTAGCTGGCAGGAATTCGAAGTTCCCATGGATGTGGTTCATCACTTCCTGGGGAAATGGGTGGGTTGGTCCGTGGTTGGATTGCATGTTTTTGCCGCGCTTTACCACCATGCCGTGCGCCATGACGAGGTTCTTCTTCGAATGCTTCCCTTCCGTAAAATCAATGAAACCACAAAAGAGTCATAGCATGTTACAAACCAATCCATTGGTAGCTTCCGCTGGAAAATCACGTTCTGTGCAAATATTTACCGTCTCACTGTTGCTTGCCAGCTCCCTGTCGGTGTCTGCGCAATCGCAGGAACCTATCTCTCATAATCGAAATGCTCCGTTGTCTCGTGCGGAAGTGAGAGCAGACCTCGCGGTCTGGCAACGCGCTGGCCTTGACCGATATGAAATTCGGTCACGTTATTTGCCCTATGAGAGCGAAGAATATCGGGCGGCATACCAGGAATATCTTCGACTTCGCAGTGGCGAGGAATTTCAAGTCGAAATTCAAAAAGCGTTGAAGAATTAACGGGCAGCGCCAACCTTGATAAGACTCGTTCAGAGCGGCTGGCGCCACTCAGAAAAATGGAGATTTGCGGTCGAGCCCAGGACAACCAGTCATGCCTGCCACAGGCTGGGGGCCGGACTCAGAGGTCTGAGTTCACTTGGGTGTGAAGCTGGAACGGGGCTGCTGCGGGGGGCAGTCCCTCCACGGATCCACGTTGCGTGGCGACGTCGAGACGATTCAGCCAGCGCAGGAAGGCATGCACACAAGTCTTAAAGATGCTTGGCATCCCTTTTGTGGGTGCATTCTTATCGGCTGAAACAAAACGATAGGAAGCGAAACCTCGGTGAGACCCATGGGTCAGGGAGCGCGCGCACCATCAATGCATCTTCTGTATGACTGAAAAGGATGTGTGATGAATGCTTGGACCCGTAAAACCCTCTTGGGCATCTTTTTTGCCTCTCTTCTGGCCGGCAGCCTGTCGGCCTGCTCCAGTGCTTCCCACCACCGCGGCCCAATGTTTCCGGAGCCGATGGCGGAGATGCGCGAAAAAATGGTGAACCGCATCACCAGCAAGCTGAATCTGGATGGCCCGCAGCAACTCAAACTCCAGGCACTGGCAAACGCGTTGCAGTCGCAGCGTGCCGCGCTTGTAGGCTCGCAGGCGATGGATCCGCGTGCCCAAATCCAAGCATTGGTGTCCGGGGAGACATTCGACAGCGCGTCTGCGCAGACTTTGATCGATGAAAAGATGCGCGCTGTGCAGTCACATTCGCCTGCCGTAGTCGCGGCCATGGCCGATTTCTACAACAGCCTGGGGCCGGTGCAACAGCAACAGGTGCGCGATGTCATGCAGCGCCGTCGTGCATGGTTCCAACGTGGCTGAACCCATAAAGAAACCTTCTTGCGGCCGGGCAGCGACGCGCGACCTGGCGCGCAGTGCCCGGGCCCATGGCGCACTGATGTTGGCCGGTTTCGACACGCCGCACGAGGAATGGATGTCGCTTGTTTGGGGATCGCTGTTTGATAGGGACCACGCCCTGCGCTTGCTGGCGAGGCGGCCGGCCAGTGCAGCGGTCGCGCTGCCCGAAGTAATGGCGGCTGCCGACCGTTTCGACGCTCTGGCCGTGGAGGCGAAGCGCCGGGTGCGCCGCCTCATCCTGCGCCATGAACAGCGGACCTGGATACAAGCAGTGTGAGAATCCGTGCATGCAACGCATTCTGCTCATCGATGACGACGACCAACTGGGTCCGCCACTGGCCACCTATTTCCTGCGCTTTGAACTCGACTTGTTGCAGGCACTGCGGCCCAGCGATGGTCTGTTGCTGCTGCGGGCGGATGGATTCGATGCGGCAATCCTGGACGTGATGCTGCCGGAGATGGACGGCTTCGAGTTATGTCGCACGATCCGACGCGAAAGCGATCTGCCCATCATCATGCTCACGGCGCGCGGAGATGTAATGGACCGCGTGGTCGGACTCGAACTGGGCGCGGACGACTATCTGCCCAAGCCCTTTGAGCCGCGGGAGCTTGTCACGCGAATGCAGACGGTGCTGCGCCGCCTTCGCCCGGCATCGGGCGCATCGGTGGCCGATGCGGCATCGCTGTGCTTCGAGGGCCTGCTGATCGATTCAGTGCGGCGCAGCGTTCAGCGCCAGGGTACGGCGCTGGAACTGACGGGCACCGAGTTTGAGTTGCTGTTGCTGCTGGTGCGTGAGCCCGGCCGTGTATTCAGCCGTGACGACATTCTCAATCACCTGCGTGGCCGCGAGGCCGATCTCTACACGCGTGCGGTGGACATCGTGGTGAGCCGGTTGCGCAAGAAGCTCCAGCCGCTGGACTGCATCAAGACGCTGCGCAACGCGGGATACTCGCTGGCGCTACGGCGGAGCGTCGCTTGAGTCGGGTACACCAACGACCCGTCTCAGGTCCGTGGCATCGCCGCGCGCGCCAGGCGGTGCGGCGATCCATCCACTTGCGCCTGGTGCTGCTGTTTCTGGTACTGGCGCTGGCGATGACGGTTACCTTCATCGGCGGTATGCAGAGTGCCTTTTCGGTGGGCTGGAGTGACGCCGCGCGGCCCTTGCTCGCCGACTATGTGGACCGGCTGCTGACCGAGATTGGCAGTCCACCGAGCGTGGAGCGAGCACAGGCCATTGTGCAGAGATTGCCCATCATGATGCGCATTGAGGGTCCGCAGGTGCAGTGGACATCGCATTCCAGGAATGGTCTTATGGAGCGCTGGCTGGTGGGCGGCCACCATGGGACGAAGAGCGCACCGAGTTGCTGCGCAAGCAGACGGCTGATGGCCATACGATCGAATTTGCCTTGAACCGTGCCGTGGTGGACGATGCTCAGCGCTCGCGCGCGGTATGGTTCACTCTTGGCGGCCTGCTTTTTTTGACGGCGCTGGCGTACTGGTATGTACGCCGCCTGCTGCGTCCGCTGGACGATATCCGCCAGGGTGCCCTGCGGTTTGGCGCGGGCGATTTCGGCGCGTCTATTCCCGTGCGCCATGCGCTGCGCCCCGACGAACTGGGCCAGTTGGCCGCCATGATCAACACCATGGAGCAGGACATCCACCAGATGCTGGAAGCCAAGCGTGCGCTGTTGCTGGCCATCAGCCATGAGTTGCGCAGCCCGCTGACCCGCGCGCGCCTGCATACCGAGCTGCTGCCGGCAACGCAAGCGGTGCAGCCCCAGCGCGATGCCTTGCTGCGAGATCTGGCAGAGATGGCCCGTCTCATCACTGATCTGCTGGAAAGCGAACGGCTGGCGGGGCGCGACACCGCGTTGCACAAAGAGCCGACCGACCTGGCTGCTCTGGCCTGTACTGTGGTCCAGGAGATGAAAGCATGCCATCCCGAGTGCCCTGCCATCGACTTGCAATTCGATGCTGGCCTGCCGCCGGTGTTGATTGATGCGACGCGCTTGCGGCTGCTGTTTCGCAACCTGCTGGACAATGCATTGCGCTATGGCGGGCGAGGCAAGCCCGCCCCCCAGCTGCACCTGCGGCAGGCGCCGGCGGGGTTGGAGATCGAGGTGCGAGACTTTGGCACAAACGTGCCTGAGGACCAGATTGACCGCTTGGTGGAGCCTTTCCACCGCGCCGACCCAGCCCGCGAGCGCAGCACCGGCGGCGTGGGGCTGGGCTTGTATCTATGCCGGTTGGTGGCCCAGGCGCATGGCGGTAGGTTGGTGCTGGGCAAGGCCCAGCCCGGCTTGCGCGCCATCGTCACCCTGCCTTTGACCTGAGCGCGGCCGCCATGGTCAGCGGCCTCTGGCCGTCATCTCCGTGCGGTTGCGGGCAAAGACAGTTGCGCAGCGGATCAACCAGCAACGATTCGATTGCCGAAATTGCGCCTGTACTGGCTCGGACTGACACCCACCAGCCGACTGAACTGGGCGCGGAAATTGGCTGCCGATCCCAAACCGACATTCGAGACTATCTGCTCTATATGCATGTTGCTGCGCTCCAGCAGTTCTTGCGCGCGCTGCACACGTGCGCGAATCAGCCACTGAGCGGGTGAAGTTCCGACTTCATGCTGAAAGCGGCGGCTCAACGTTCGAGGACTGCTGCGCGCCTGATTCGCCAGCATTTCCAGCGTGAGAGGGTGATGCAGTCGACTCAGCGCCCAGGTCATGACCGGTTGCAAGCTCTCGTTCGATGAGCTGTCGAGCACTTCGATGAACTGCGCTTGCCCGCCATCGCGTTGAAGAGGCACAACGGACAGGCGCGCCACCCTGGCCGCCGCCGAGGCGCCGAAATCCGCGCGCACCATGTGCAGGCATAAGTCGATACCCGCCGCCGCTCCAGCCGACGTGAGGATCTGACCCTCGTCGACAAACAGTACGGCGGCATCCACCTGAACTTGCGGATACAACTCCGCAAGCCTGGTGGCCGCCAACCAGTGCGTAGTAGCGCGCCGGCCATCGAGCAGTCCAGCCTGTGCCAGCACAAATGCGCCAGAGCATATGGATGCGATGCGCGCACCTTGGGTTTGTGCCGCCCTGAGCGCCGCGAGAACCCGCGGTGACGCCTTCAGGCTTGCCGGCTCCGTACCTGGCACGATGATGGTTTGGGCCAATGCCAGCTGCTCGAGGCCGTGATTGAAACGCATCGAGAACGCGCCGGTATCAATTTGCGCTTCTTCGCTGCAAACACTTAACTGGTAACAGGGTTCCTGGTTGGCGTGGCTTGCTCGGCCGAACACCTCGGTAGCGATCGTTAGGTCAAACGCGATCACATTGGGCAATGCGAGCACGACGACATGGTGAAGGGAGTTGGACATGAAATTCTTTTCTTGATCCCTGGCATGGGATTGGCTGAAAACAGTCGATCATTGTCAATCAAGCCACTTTTCCTGGGTGTGCTTTAGGACAAAAATTGCGCTCAATCACCTGCACCTCTGCCATGAACACAGCCCTTCCTACCGACCACGCACTGCGAGTCTTGTGCTTTCTTGAAGCCAGCACCTTGCTGGTTCTCCTGCTGATCGCCGTACCACTGAAACATCTTGCCGGGATGAGTTGGGTGGTTTCCATGGTGGGCCCGGTGCACGGTATCGTGTTCTTGATTTACTGTTGGAACCTGGTTCGACTGGCGACTGCGCGGGAGCTGACTCCGGCAGTCGCATGGACATTGGCTCTCGCTGCATCCATCCCTTTTGGCGGGTTCGTCATCTGGAAATGGCTTGAAGCCCGATCACAGGCGGTCAGCGATCAGCCGGTATCGGGTCGGCCATGATCTATTTATGGCTTAAAGCCTTCCATGTGGGTCTTGCCATCACATGGTCGGGCGGTCTTATAGCACTCTGCGCGGCGGTAAGCGCTTGGCTGCCTGTGAGGGGCGTGATGGCGCCGCAAGAACGCAGACTCGCTCAGGCGCTACTGCAATGGGATGGCCGAATCACCGTTCCTTGCATGGTCGCTACATGGGTGCTCGGGCTTTGTCTTGCGAGCTCGGGTGATTGGCTTGGTGCCGGCTGGCTCAACACAAAACTGATCGTTGTGTTCTGTCTGTCGGCCTTGCATGGGGTGCTTGCCGGAACTATTCGACGCCGGATGCGGGATGGCGAAACCATCAAATCTGGCTGGAAGGCGCACAGCCCGCTCATTTGCATCAGCGCTTTTTTGCTGATAGCGGTATTGGTGGTTATCAAGCCTCAATTTATTTGAAAACATCGATTGATGTTGAGAGCAGATGTGTTCGCGTGGATATATCTAAATATGATGGTTCGGATGGAATAAAGATCAATAAATGCTAATTCAAATCGTGCTTTTCGATGGGTTCGACATGCTAGATGTCATAGCGCCATATGAGGTGTTGGAGGCAGGCGCTTCGCTGGCTGCCAAGAAGGATGGGGCCAGCATCTCTATAGAATTTGTCTCAGCGCAAGGGCCTGGCCTTGTGCGAGCTGGAGCACTTAAAAATCCGGAGAATGGGTTGTTGATTGAAGCGACAGCTCAATTAAATCCAAGCATGGCAGACCTGATTGTGGTGCCAGGAGCTCTTGGGGAATACGAGGAAATCGATGGGCCCAATAGTATTCCAGCGATTCTGGGCCGTGCTGCAACTGGCGAGTTGGCCGTATTGCTTGAAGAGGCGATGGTTAGGCATGAGGTGACCGTTGCGACGGTTTGTGGCGGCTCACTGATACTCGGTATGACCGGTTTGATACAGGGGCGCAACGCAGTAACGCATCACATAGCGCTGCCAATGCTGGAAGCGATGGGTGTTAATGTCATTGACGCGCGGGTAGTCGATGACGGTGATTTGATCTCCGGTGGCGGCGTCACTTCGGGCCTTGATGTCGGAATTTATCTGGTTGAACGATTTCTCGGCAGCGATATCGCTCTGTCCATCGAGAAGTTGATGGAATATGAGAGGCGCGGCGTTGCATGGCGAAAGTAAATGAGGAAAATAACATGACCGAAAGAAATTTCGATCAAAATTCGCACATAGTCGGCGTATGGCATCTTACGCTTGCCGCTCCTACGGGTGAACAGCGCGTGAGGATTGACGTAGCTCTGGAGGATAATTGTTATCGAGGTACTGCAACGCAGGGGAGTGAAACGGTAGGGTTGCGTGATTTTTCTGTGCAAGGCAATTCCGCAAGTTGGCATCAGCATATAAAAAAGCCTTTTCCCATGCGCATTGATTTTGAGTTGTTGTTCCTGGAGAGCGAGGTGTCGGGAATTTGCAAGCCAGGTATTTTCCCTAAAGTGAAAGTGTTTGGGAGGCGCAATTTAACTTGGCGCCCCCTTCCGAGTAATAGCTATTCGCCGCCGCCCTTTGATTTTTAGGTGATCATTGTGAAAATATCAGGCTGTGGCCTGGTGTTGATTTTTAATCCCTTTGCTGTAGCTGGTGGATTTTTGATCGAAAGCTAGTGGGTCGTCGGCGATACCCAATTTTCTCTGAGTCAGCGGTCAGGCATCGATGCCTGAGACGGTTATCACGATCTTGCCCGGATGATTTCCTTTTGCGCGTGCAGCGAGTGCATGCTGGGCATGTTCAAATTCACAAACACGGTGAATGATTGGCTCTGATTTATTGGTAGTAGCAAATGCGTTGAAAGATTCGAGCATCTCAGTGAACCCACCATCATTGCGCGAATGATCGAGCTGGTGTTAAGAAGGATCCCCGCATTTATCGTCTCCTTTGGTGGAACTCCCAAAAGATTCACAATGCCCCCAGCCTTGGCACTGTTGACCGAACCTTGCAAGTCGGAGAAACATGTCGGCAGCTCTGCGCGAATGGATCAATATTTTGATTGGGCAGGAAAGATCCAGCCTGCGATAGTTGCGCAACAGCGCCGTTTCAAGTGCCTACTTGAGCGACATCATCCAAGCCGAGAGCTTCTTGGCCTCCGCCTCACTGACCCGGGTATTTGGCGGCATCGGCACAGGCCCCCATGCCCCGCTACTGCCTTTCATGATCTTGGTGACCAGCAGGGAATGGGCGTCTTTGTTGCCCGCATATCGGCGAGCCACGTCCTTGAATGACGGACCGACCAACTTCCTGTCTATGCCATGACAGGCCATGCAGCTTTTGGCGGTGGCAAGCGCTGGGTCGGCTGCGGCGGGAAACGCAGTGAGGGCGGCGGTCACTGCTGGCAAGAGCAGGCGCAGTAGATATTTCATAGTGGATTTCTTCCGGGTATTTGCGGGGAATGAAAGGCCCAAGCCCTCCCGCGCAAGGCCATCGAGCCGCGGGGTGCCGGCGATCGATGGGCGCCTGGGCGTGGGGCATGGACGCAGGTTTTCCAGCGGGGATCAGGCAATCAAAAGCGTGCGTTCAAGCTGGCATACATTCCGCGTCCATCACCTGGCGAATAGCCCGAAGAGCCGCTGTCATGCCAGGCATAGACATGCTTGCGATTGGTGACATTCTTCACCTGCAGGCTGACATCAACCGTGGGCGATACCTTGTAAGTGGCCCCCAGGTTGAGCAAGGCATATTTGCCGGCCTTGGGCTGGACGTTGCTGCGCTCCAGGTAATAGTCGCCCTGGGCGTTGGCCCAGGCCGAGAGCTTGAGTTGCGGCGTGCTCTGCCAGTCCACGCCCGCCGATACCAGGTAACGCGGTACGTTCTCGATCTGCTTGCCGCGCGTTGCGGGGGCGCTGGGATCGGGCTCCGTGATGCGTGCCTGCTGGTGGGAGTAGGCTACCCAGGCGGTGGTGCCGGCAACCGGCCGGGCATTGAGTTGCAGGTCGAAGCCCTTGCGCAGTGTCTGGCCCACATTGCCCAGGCCACCGGGGTCGGGCAATCCATCCACGCCGAGCACGCGAGCGACCTCGCCCGAGGCGCGTTGCTCCCAATACGCCACCCGTGCGTCCAGCCATGGCAAAGGACTGAACTTGACGCCGGTCTCCCAGCCATCGTTGATCGAGGGCTCGAGGTTGCGTGTCTGCGTGCGGTAAGCGTCGATACCCGTGCCGATCTGGAAAGTGCGACCCCAGTTGATATAGACGCTGGCTTGCGGCGTCAGCGTATAGGCCACACTGATCTTGGGTTGCTTGATCAGCCCATAGTCATGCACCTCGGAGCGCAATCCGGTCAAGCGGTCCACGAAACTGCCGCCCACCTTGTCGACGCGCAGCGCGGGCACGATCTTCAGGGCAGATACGGGCCGGATCACGGCCTGCAGATAAGCGCCCTGGGTGTCGAGGTCGAAATCCCAATCGCGGAACTGGGAGGTACGCACGCGCTGGGTGCTGCGGTAGCGTTGGCCCAGATTGTCCTGCCACTGCGCATCGACCCCGCCTTCCAGCGTGAAATCGTGCGCCCAGCTGACCTTGGGCCGCCAGGTGAGCGTGCTGATGGCTCCATGCTGGCGCTCGTCGCTATAGCGCTCCTGTTGCACGCCTGCCGCCGAGAAACGCACCCAGCGCTGGTTTTCATACTGGTTGGTGTAAAGCTTGGCGGACCACGACAGATCCGGCGTCAGCTCGGCATCCAGGTGGGTGCTGAGCTGAAGCGTTTCACGTTCGCCTCGGTCGGCGGCGGCATAGGTCGGTGAGCTGCGCGGCGCGTTGATCGCTTCCTCACGCGAGAGGTAGCCCGACTCCAGCGCCTTGTTGCGGTAGTAGCGTGCGCTCAAGCCGGCGCGCCAGCGTGCGTCGTCGCTGGTGTAGAACCACTTGCCCGACAAGGCAAGCTTCTTCGCATCAGCATGGTCGCGATAACCGTCGGAGTCGCGCCAGGCCAGAAAGTAGTTCTGGCTCCAGTTGCCGCTCTCTATGCCCTTGGCGACCTGCACTTCCTTGGTACCAAAGCTGCCCATGGTCAGACTGGAACGCCCTTCGTTGCCGCCGGTGCGCGTGAGCACGTTGGCATTGCCGGCGATATTGTGCAGGCCGTAACGCGGATCGTTGGTGCCACGCACGATCTCGATGGCCTCGATATCCAGCGGAAACACGGCGTCCAGGAACGGCATGCCTCCCGCATTGTCATTGCTTGGAATGCCGTCGATCAGCAGCTTGACGGCGTTGACGCGCCCCTCACCGTTAAAGCCGCGAAAGGAAAAACGCCCGGCGTCGGTGCCTTGCTTGAACTGGGTCACCTGCACTCCGGGCGCACGCGTGAGCAGTTCCCAGCTGTAGTCGACATGCTGGTCCTGCAACAGGCTGGCGCCCAGGATGTCGACCGAGCTGAACACGCTGCGGGCCGAGAGCGGGCCGGCCGCCTTGCCGCTGATGGTGACGCTGCCCAGCGTCAGCGCGGAGTCGCCTGTCGCGTCGGCCGGATCAGTTTGGGCATGTGCCAGGGCGGTTGTGGCCAGCAGCACAGCGGCGGCCAATGGCGCGCGCAGGGCATGAAAATGAATCTCTGAAGTAACTTTCATCACGTGCAATTTCAGTGCTTGTGGCCGCCTGCATGGCTGCTGGTATTGAGGGCGCGCACCGGCGCTTTGACTTCGATCGACTCGCGCTTGCCATCCTTGTTTTCGATGACCAGAGTGAGCGGCACGCTGGCGCCTTCCTTCACCTGCTGCTTGAGGTCCAGCAGCATCACGTGGTAGCCCCCTGGCTTGAGTTCCACGGTCTTGCCCGCCGGCAGTGCGATGTCAGCCACTTGGCGCATCTTCATCACGTCGCCCTGCATACTCATCTCATGCACTTCGACATGGGGCGTGAGCGGCGAGCTGGCCGAAATCAGTTTGCTGTCCTGCGCCGCCTGGATCTGCATGAAGGCGCCGGTGGCCTTTTGCTGCGGCACGGTGGCGCGCACCCAGGCGTCCTTGACGGTGACCTGGGCCTGGGCGGACATGGCCAGCAGCGAAGCGGCGAGGGCGGTGGAAAGTCGGGCGAATTGCATGCTGTGCTCCTTGAGAAAGGTTTAGGTTGGGGTGGAATGGAGAAGCTTGCGCAGGTCTTGCGCGTAGTCCTCGGGGGATTGCTCATGGCGCAGTGCGAGTCGCAACCGGCCCTGCGGGTCGTAGACATAGCTCAGCGAGCTGTGGTCCATGGTGTAGGAGGCGCCCGTAGGCACTTTCTTGTAGAAAACCTTGAAGTCGTTGGCGGTCTGCTGCGTGCGCGGCAGATCGCCGTACAGGCCGATGAAGCTTTCATCGAAGGCCGCGGTGTAGGCCTGCAGCACTTCGGGCGTGTCGCGTTCGGGATCAATGGTGATGAACAGCGTCTGGAAGCGCTCTCCATCGGCGCCCAACAGGCGCTTGACTTCGGCGGCCCGGGCCAAGGCCGTCGGGCAAACGTCCGGGCATTGGGTAAAGCCAAAGAAGACCAGCACGGCCTTGCCGCGAAAGTCGGCGAGCCGGCGCTCCTTGCCCTGCGGATCGGTGAGCTGGAAATCCGTGGCGTAGGTGGCTCCGGTGAGGTCTATGCCTTTGTAGGTGACACGCGTCTTTCTGTCGCATGCGGTCAAGGAGAGGGCGCTGGCGGCGGTTGCAGCCAGCAAGCTGCGTCGGGAAAACATGGCGTTCATGCGGAAGTTCCTGTGGTTTAAGGCGTGCGCCAGGTCAGGCCGGCGTAGACCGAGCGGCCATCGCCCGGAAAGTAATAGGCACCGTCCTGGCCGCGGGCGTTGGCCTGTACCGCGGTGGTGGCGACGTAGTCACGATTGCCGAGGTTGCGACCTTCGACAAACCAGCTCCAGCCCGATCCGAGATCGCCGCTCACGGTGAGATTCAGCAGCGCGAAGCCATCGGCGGCAACGGTGTTGGCGTGATCGACCCAGGTACGCGCGGGCTGCCACTCAATGCCGGGAGAAATCCTGATCCGTGGCGTGGCCTGCCATTGCAGTTGCGCGCGCAGCAGATGGGGCGCAATGCCGGCGAGTCGACGGTTCCCATACACGCTGTCGCCGTCGAAACGGAAATCGTTGTACAGATACTGGCCGCGCACTTGCCAGGCGGGCCACAGACGGCCGCTGGCCGAAAGCTCCAGGCCCTGGTGCAAGGTGCGGTTGGCGTTGAGCGTGCCCAGCGCCGCGCCGCTGGCGTCGGTGAGCGACAGCAACTCGCGGCGCACCTGGGAGCGATAGACCGCCGCATCCCAGGTCCAGCGCTCGCCTTGGCCACGCCAACCGGCCTCGATGGTCGTCGCTCCCTGCGCGCTGGCCAGAGGGCGGGTGTTGCTGTAGACCAGTTCGCCAAAAGGCGGTGCCTCGTAGCTGCCGCTGACGTTGGCAAACCACTGCGAATTCGGCGAAATCGTGTAGAGCACGCCCAGCTTGGGCGACGTGCCGCTGAAGCGCGCGTCGTAGCTGGTCGCAGGGTTCAATCGGTTGTCCTGCGTGCGTCTGGCCTCCACCGCCTGGAGCCCTGCCTGCAGGGCCCAGTGCGCGTCCAGGCCGTGGGTGTATTCGGCGTAGGCCGTGTTCTGCCGGGCCTGGAGCGCTGTGCGCCCGGTGGCCGCTCCCGCGCTGCCGCCAACGTTGGCATGGCGCCATTCATCGCCTGACAAATGACTGATCGACAGGCCGGCGACGAGGCGACGCGTCAACGTGGCGGATCCGAACTCCACGGCCAAGCGAGAGTCGAATCCGCTATCACGCATGCCTTGCTCCAGAATGCCGAATGTCATCGCATGAAAGCGGTCGCGGTCGGCGGTATGCAGTGAATTTGTCCAACGCACATCTGCACTCGGCTGCCAGGTCAGGCGCAGTGCCGCGCGCGTCTGCGTGAAGTCGTTGGTTGCCTGCTGAGAGACATAGTTGGGCGCGGCCTGGCGCGGGTTGGCATGCAGCGCCGCCCGGCTCAGGCTTCCGGGCATCTGCAAGGTGGAGTCGATGTACGAAGCGAAACCACGCAGCTCGAGGCTTTCTGAAAGCCGAATGCCCACGTTGCCCGAGAGACGCTGTGTGCGGTAGCCGGATTGTTCTCGCCAGCCACCCTGCTCGCTGCGGCTCAGGCTGAGAAAACCATCGACGGTCTCACCCTGCCCGGCCAGGTTGGCGTGGGCCTGGCGCTGGCCGAAGGAGCCGGTCTGAACCCGCGCCTCGGCCGCGGGTGCGGTCAGCCCGGTGGGCGATACGAAGTTCACCGCACCCCCCAGACCGTTGGCGCCGTACTCCAGCGCATTGGCACCGCGCCACACCTCGATGTGGCTTGTGGCCACCGGGTCGATCGATTGAAAGTCCGCAGCACCGTCGGTGTGGTTGAGCGGGATGCCGTCCTGGTAGAGCTGGATGCCGCGCATCAGAAAGCCGCGCTGTATGCCCGAGCCACGGATGGACAGCCGCGCTTCCTGGCCATGGCGCGTTTGGGCCAGCACGCCCGGCGCATAGGCCAGGGCATCGACGGAGGTGGCGGCGCGGCCATCGGCATAGCTTTTCGCGTCGATGACGGCCGTAGCGCCGGCGCGCCGCGCGAGCTCTTCGCGCGCCATGTTCAGCGCCGCGGCCGCCTGGGCATCGGAGGAACGGGACGCGCGAACTTCCACCGACTCAAGCGTGTGAGGGGGCGCAGGGATCTGGGCCGTGGCCGCAGTCGCGGCAAGCAGTCCGGCCATGCCTGCCGACCACTTGTTCAGGGCGTTTTTCCCTGGCGTGAGCGCGCGGCTTGACTGCATGCCGGCGCACCGGAGCGCGCCAGCCAAAGGCAACGGAATGGATGGAATTGGGCTCGAATTCATTGAAGTTTTATGGCAGGAAACAGGGCAAGGATGGCCTGCCGCAGGCGGCATCCGGTTGAGGCTTGCGCAGGTGAGCAATCCGACACCGCTAGCGGCCAGAGGGAGCTTTGGCACCCCTGGCTGCCGCCAGCGCGGCGCGGGCTTGCGGGTCGAAGTCCTTGAACATCTCGGTGAGCATGGCGGTGACGGCCGGCGGCGCGGTGCGCGGCGTACCCGCGTTGAACGGCGGCTCGGGCGCGTACTCGGCCAGCAACTGCATGGATTGCGCATAGACCGCATCGCGCAGCAGGCCGACGATGGTCAGCCCCATGTCCAAGCCCGCGCTCACGCCCGCACCGGTGATGCGGTTGCGGTCGTGGACCACGCGCCCCTCCACGGGAATGGCGCCCACGTCGGTCAAAAGCGATCGCGTGGCCCAATGGGACGTGGCTTTGTATCCTTGCAACAGCCCGGCCGCGCCGAGCACCAGCGATCCGGTGCAGACACTGGTGACAAGCTTGGCGCGCGGGCCCCGGTCCGCCAGAAAAGCCAGCAGCTCGGCGTCCTGCATTGCGGCGATGGTGCCGGCGCCTCCACCAGGCACAAAGAGAATGTCCAGATCGCGTGGGCACTCGGCCAGGGTGGCCGTTGGCATGAGCGCGAGCCGGCTGTCGCTTACCACCGGTTCCATGGTTTTGGCGACGTGATGCACTGTTGCGCCCATCAGGCCGGCAAACATGTACTGCGGCCCGACGAAGTCCAGCGCGGTCATGCCGGGGTAGAGCAGCATGCCGATCTGCTCCTTGCCGGTCCACGACGCCGGCATGGCGCTGATGTCATGTTCCACGGTCACGGGCGTCGAGGTGCCCTGGCTGGCGCGTGCCAGCCAGGGGGAGGCGGCCAGCGCGGCTGTGGCGGCGCGCAGGAAATTGCGACGTTCGTTGGTCATCGCCGCGCCTCAATAGTCCACGCGCAGCGTGAGCTTGGCCGTGCGTGGGTTGCCGAGCTTGATCCAGTCCTGCACGAACTGATGGCTGCCGGTGTAGTACTTGCGATCGAAGACATTGTCCAGGTTGAGCTGCAGCGAGGCCTTGCCCGAGCCCAGCCCGAAGCGGTAGGCCAGCATGGCGTCCAAGCGCGCATAGCCCGGCATCTGAAAGGTGTTGCCGGCGTCGCCCTGGCGCCGACCCTGGGCAAAAACCCCGCCGCCCACGGTCCATTGGCTGTCCAGCGCGTAGCGCGCCCACAGGCTCGCGGTATGCCGCGCCACATTGGCGAGTTCATGGCCCTGGTAGATGGGGTCTCGCTTCACTTCGGTATGGGTGTAGGCGTAGGAGCCGATCAGTGACAGCTTTTTCGTGACTTGACCCGAGACATCCCATTCCACACCACGCGAGACGGCCTTGCCAATGGTGACGACGTTGGTGAAGGTCGGCGGCGACAAGGGGTCGGGCACCGATGCTCCGCGGTTGCGCTTGGTCAACTCGAACAACGCCACGGTGGAGCTGAGCTTGCCGTCGAACAGTTCGATCTTGTGGCCCACTTCGATCTGCCGGGCGCGTTCGGCGGCCAGCGCCGCACCGGTGACCGTGTCGCGGCCGTTGTTGGCACCGACCGCGTCCTGATATTGCGCATATACGGACTGGTTAGGTGCGAACTGCCACACGGCGCCCAGGCGGGGTGTGGTGAACGACTTCTCGTTGGGCGCCATGCCCGGTACGCCGAACACTGCGCTGGTGCGGTCATGGCGCAGCGCGCCCGTGAAAAACACGCCATTGCCCAGCGCGATCTGGTCCTGCAGATAGACGCTGGTCCAGCGGCTGTAGTCATCGTAGTCCTGTGGCATGGCCATGGGGTCCAGCCCGGGCGTGCTGCCCAGGGACGGATGGTAGACATCGGCCGACGACAGCTGCTGCATGTAGGTCGCACCGGTCTTTTTGGTGCGGTAGGTGTCGAACCCGACCAGCACCGTATGGCCGATGCGGCCCGTCTGGAACTTGCCCGCCAGGTCCACATTCAATTGATCCAGCTGGTAGCGGCCATCGGGCCGGACGCCGAAGTAGTAGCGGCACAGCGGGTCGCCGGTGCCCGGGCAGGTCTGGTCGGACGTCATGCCCAGGCCGTAGTCGCCGCGGTAGGTGTAGATGTCCATCTCGGAGGTGTCGCTGCGCAGGCTCAGCAGCTGGCCCTTGACCTGCCAGGTGTCATTGAGCTGGTGCGACGCATCCAGCTTGAGGCTGGTCGTCTTGGCGCTGGACAGATAAGGCGAGTCGTTGTACTGGCGTGACCAGGGCAGGTCCAGCGGCCGGTTGCCGATGGCGGGGATACCCATGTCCGTGCGGTAACGGTTGTCCGAATAGTCCAGCGTGGCCGTGACGTTGGTGCGCGCATCCGGCACCCAGGCCAGGCTCCCGGTAAAGGCGCCCAGGCGATCCTCGACGAAATCGCGCACGGAGTCGGCGGTGTAGTACGAGGCTGCCACGCGGCCGCGCAGTGTCCTGTCGGCATTGAGGCTTCCCGAGGCCTTGATGGCGGTCCTCGAGAGGCCGCGCTGACCTATGGTCTGCTCAAAACCCAGCTCGGACACGCTGGAGATCGGCTTGGTGACCACATTGACCAAGCCACCTGGTTCCGAGCGCCCATACAGCACGCTGGACGGACCCTTGACCACTTCGACCGACTGCACATTGGCCATATTGACGGGCACACCCGTCACCTTGGATCCATCCAGGTAGTAGCTGGAGATGCCCGACATCGGACCCATGGCCGTCATCGACGTATTGGGAAAGCCGCGCAGTATGAGCAGCGGCTGCATCGAACCATTGAAGCCGAAGTCATACTGCACGCCGGCGACATTGCGCACGGCCTCGGTCAGCGTCAGCGCGTTCTGGTCTTCGAGCACCGCGCGCGGCACCACCTGTACGCTCTGCGGGGTTTGCAGCAACGGCGTATCGCTGCGGGTGGCGGTGCGGCTCTCGGGTGCAGCGTAGTCGATGGGCGTGGCCAGAACCGTGACCGGAGGCAGTGTTTGCGGCGCCGATACGGCGCTGGCTGAGCGGGCGGCTTCTTGCGCGGCGGTGGCGCTTGTCAGCAGGAGCAGACAAGCTGCTGCCAACACGGCATGGGGCAGTGGGGGGCGACGTTGCATGGCGGTGCCTGCCTCGGAGGACAGTTTGGATGAATCTGGAACACACGGGAGGGTGGACCTCGGCAGCTTTGGGCGCGGCCATCTCAGCCGCAGCGAAACCGGGTCGGTAGGAGCGCAGTCATTGCCGCTGGGCATGCCAGCGGCGTCTAGCAGCCGTAGCCGGCCGGAAATGAGTGCGGTGCCGATGGCTGGCAGGGAGCTGGGGGCGCACGGAAGCACGCTTCCAGTCCGCTGGCGCTTCAGCGGTCAGATGCAGATGTCAGGAAAGTGCGGGCGGGCCGCGCGGCGGCAGAGGCGCGCCGACCAGGGCGGCAATGTGCGCCGCCTGCATGGGGGTCAAGGCGTGGGCCAGCGGCTGTGGCTGGCTCACGTGCGCGGTCATGGAAGCGGAGGGCAGGAACACTGGGAGGCACATCGCGCAGTCCAGCGTATGCTGCCCCGCCGGCACGACTTCCCCGTCCTGATTCATCTCGATGAGCTGCATCAAGCCCGAGCCTGAACAAATCATCTCCATCGTCTTTGGAGCAACGATTGGCGAGGCCATGGCAACGCCCATGGTCAACACAAACCACGCCAGGACAAGGCGGGCCAGTGTGGACGATGTGCGCAGGGCGTGCATGGTTTCCATTATGGCCTGCATCCACTGGCTGACGCAGAACTTTATGAAATTTCTGAAGATACAGAAATGTTTAGAGCGCCCGCCGGACAGAGGTTGACCTGTCGCTGTTGGGCGCTCGACGCAGATGGAGCTCCACCGTCAACGATCACGGTGAAAACCATCCGCGTTGAAAAATCAGAACTTCAAGGTTTCCCCATCGGCGGGAATCATCACGCTGTTCTCGATTTTCTGGGCCTGCACGAATTCACGCAGCTCCTTGCGGCTCAGCGACATATGGTTTACGGAATCCATATGCACGGCCACGATGGCGGCGTTGGGCACGGCCTTCGTGGCTTGCAACGTGTCCTGCTTGCCCATGATGATGGGGTGCTCTTCAAAACCGCTCATCAGCGCGCTGCCGGTGTTGAGAATCACCACGTCCGGCTTGTATTGCTTGAGCGCCTGATCCACTTCGGGGCGCCACACGGTGTCGCCCGCGACGTACACCGTCTTGCCCTTGGGAGCCGAAAACACGACGCCCATGACGGGGCCCATCGCCTCGGCGCGGCCAGGGTCTGCAAACCACAAATCACTGCCGTGCTGACCGCCTGTCTTGCTCAGTTTTACGCCTTTGAAGGTGGTGGAGCCTTTGAGCACGCGTACATCCTTGAAACCTTGGCTGCGAATGGTCTTGGCGTCCGCTTCGTTCTGCGTGAAGACCGGCAGGTTCTTGGGAATCGCTTTTTGCGCAGCTTCGTCCCAATGATCGGTGTGTGTGTGGGTCACGATCACTGCTTCCACGCTATCGAGCACATCCTGGGCTGAAAACGGCAGGTCGACCAGAGGATTCCTCAGTTCACTGCGGTAGGTTGCGGGAAAGCCCGGAAACGCCCCTTTCGCCGACAGCATGGGATCGACCAGGAAGGTGGTGCCGGAAAAGTCGATTTTGACCGTTGCATTGCGGATCTGCTGCACCGTGACCGAGGGGGTAGAGGCCGTTTCGGGGGCCGACCAGGCGCTGGCCGCGAAGCCGCCAAGCGCCAGCGAGACCAACAAGGGAGTAAAGGTTTTTATCGAGTGCATGGTTAACCACCTGGGTTGAATATGTAGAAGCCTCTATCTTCGTGCGGCAGCCATTTTTGTAGAATTGACCCGAAAGTCATTAATCGAAACATTTGGGCCACTTCGCGCTGCAATACCGTGTCAAAGTCACTTCCCCTCGTCGCCCTCGTCACCTACCCGCGGTTCAGCCCGTTTCATTTCGGCGTGCCATACATGATCTTCAGTGCCCAATTGCCGGAGCATGCGCTGTTCGATTTGAAGATCGTCACGTCCAGCGGAACGGCGCTGGCGGCCGAGAGAGCGCTGCTGGTGCAACCCGATGGTGGGCTGGAGTGGCTGGCCAAGGCGGACATCGTGGTGGTTCCCGGTTGGCACGATCTGAATGAAAGTCCAGAGCCCCAGTTGGTGGCAGCGTTGCGCCAGGCACGCCAGCGAGGCGCCCATGTGGTGGGCCTGTGCTACGGCGCGTATGCGCTGGCCTATGCCGGCTTGCTGGATGGCAAGCGTGCCTCCACGCATTGGATGGCGGAGCAGGATTTCAAGCTGCGTTTTCCGCAAGTGCAGCTGGACATGAATGCGCTGTATGTGGACGACGACGGCCTGATCACTTCTGCAGGTACAGGGGCGGGATTGGATTGCTGCCTCTACATCGTGCGCAAGTTCCATGGCCAGAAAACGGCCAATAAAGTGGCCCGGATGATGGTGGTGCCGCCCCACCGCGAAGGCGGGCAGGCGCAGTTCATCGAGCAGCCCGTTGCCCCCAGCACGCAAGACGCCCGTATCAACCAGATGATGGACTACCTGCGTCAGCACCTGAAAGAGACGCATTCAGTGGATGCGCTGGCGCAACGCGCGGCCATGAGTCGCCGAACGTTCACGCGGCATTTCAGCAAGGCCACGGGCATGACCTTCATGGAGTGGCTGATCAACGAACGGTTGCAGCGTACGCGGGAATTGCTGGAAAGCACGACGCTGCCGGTGGAGTCCATCGCGGATCTGGTGGGTTTCAAGACACCAACCTCTCTGCGCCAACATTTCAAGAGCAAAAATCAGGTCAGTCCCAGCGAATGGCGTAGAACCTTTGGGCGCAAAAGTGAATGATGTGACACTGCCTCGTCTCCACGTATATCAAGTCATGCAGTCAAGAGGCTGCGCTCTCTTGTCACCAGCGACAGGTGTCCGTTTGCAGCGTGAATTCGCAGGCGGTTGTACCTTTAAACGATCAGCCCAGAACAGTGCTTGCGTTGCCAGCAGGCCGATCTCAACGGCGTGCAGACCAGCTTCGCATCCGGTGGGCCGAATCGGTGGTCACCACATCTGCGCGCCGATAGACCCGGCGCAGGCCCTGTCGCCTGAGACTTCGACAAATACGCTCGGCGCTCACGCACTGGCCCTGCTGGCGAAGCGGGTGCACGATCCTAGGCCGCCAGTAGCTTCTTCGGCTGTCACGATGGATAGTCGCCACCCGCGCATTCAAAGTCGCGCTCGACGGCGCTTGTGGTTGAGCGGCCGCACGTGCCACTGACAGTAGCCCGTGCGGGACACCAACCACACCCGCACAGCCGCCTTCGCCCGAGCCTGTCAAAGCGCGGAGCAAAGACAGGCTGCGCTGCAGCCATTCATTGACCACTACAACGGGCTGCGGCCACACTCTGGACCGTGTCAGACACCCCCGGTCTGCTGGGTCAGCACGACATCTCAGTCAGCCACTGTTGCAGGGTCCGAGGTGGCAGGCCCAGCAGATGCTGTGCGCTCGTGGCCTCGCTGATCGCATTCGCGTCAGCGAGGGCCTGCGCCTGATAACCCGCCACGACGCCGGCGGCCGCGCCCGCACCAAACAAGGGGGCGATCATCTCGCCGAAGACTTCAGGTGTCACGCTGCTGAACGCCACCGGCTGGCCGAGATAGCGTGCAAAAGCCTGCGCCAGGTCCATGCCGGTCAAGCCTGGCGACTGGCCCACACCCACCAGGCCGGTCACGGACCTGTTGAGCAGCAGGCGTTCAGCCGCCTCGGCGACGTCCAGATGGGAGGTCCAGGACACTGGGAAATCGGGGCGCAGGGGATAGCGAAGAATGCCTTCGGACTTCACCGGTCCCAGGACGACGGGGTTCAGCAGATTCTCGAGAAACAGGCGTGGTGCAACCACCGCGAGCGAGACTCCCGTTTGCTGCACTTCGCGAATCAACGTCGCAATCGCGCTGTCAGCTGGGTTTTGCAGGGGCGAGTCGGGCTCGTCCACCACCCAGCCGCTGGTGGAAACAACCACCCGTGCGGGCCTGGCGCGTGCCACAGCCTGGGCGATGTTGCGGGCGTAGATCAGGCGGTCGGCCTCTGCGACCACTGGAAGATGGACAAAAATGCCGTTGGCGCTTTGGTAGGCGTCTGCCAGTGAATCCACCGAAGCCAGGTCAACCGCCACCGCCGGTACATCTCGGATCGCCGCGGGGCTGCGCACTGCGGCAACTGCGCGCTGGCCAGACTGGGTCAGGCGCGCCAGCAATGGGCCGCCCTGTGCGCCTGTGGCGCCGTGGATTACATAGGTCATGAGAGCAGGGCTCCTTCATTAGTGCTGTTTATGAAGTATTAATGTTCTAAGATTCGCATCAGTTACGTCAAATGCACTAATGGGATACTTGCTGATGAAACAGAAAACGACGGCGTGCTGCGGCGTGGCACGATTCCTGACCATCCTCGATGGGCCTTGGGCCACGCTGATCGTGCGCGAACTGCTGCACGGCCCACTGCGGTTCACACAGCTCAAAGACGCGTTGCCAGGGATCAGCGCGCATACATTGACGCACCGGCTCAAGGGCTTTGAACGCAACGGGCTGGTCACACGCACGGCCTATGCCGAGACTCCGCCCCGGGTCGTGTACCAACTCACCCCGCTTGGGCAGGGGCTGCGCGAGGTGCTCGAAGCGATGGGAAAGTGGGGGGATGCACTACCGCCTGAAACTGTCGTGGAAGAAGCCAGCCAAGGCCATGCGGAGCCTGGCGTATCCCCGACTGCCTCCCTTTGTCCTTTCAGTCAGCTCGCCAAAAGCCCAGCGCAATAGCTTGTGTTCTTGGCGCGTGGAAGGGGACATGGCCAGAACTCCCGCCCACACCTCCAGCGCAATGCCGCGCCACTCGGGCCTTCGGCGGTGTCGCGGGACGGCACATATCTGGTTCAGCGCGTATTGAGCCACTGCGCCTTGCCCGCTCGGTGCCGTGTGATACGGCCGGGTGCAACGAATCCGTTCGTGACCTGGACAAATTGTCTACATTGAGTACGACAAATTGTTGGCGGTTCGTCAAAATCCGAAGCCGCAATTCCATGGATTTTTTAAAAAAGTGTTTTAAAAACATGTACTTGCCGTAGGTGCTGAGGGAATTTTCGGCATGGCACGGGGATTGCAATAAGGAAGGGGTCACCCCCTAACCAACGGAGCAATCAATGACCCTTGCCACACCCGCACGCGCTGCTGAAACATCCCAGTCGTCGGTAAAGACCTTTCTTCGCGCCATCGATCGCAATGGCCTGGAAGCCTTCGCCGAGAAGGGCCGCAACAACCCCGCTTCGCGTGGCACCAACAAGGTCCACACGGTCGTCGATGGCAAGTTTCGCACCCTGAGCTATGTCGGCGACCATACGCCGGTCGTCGTGGACGAGCCGCCTCATCTCTTCGGTCAGGACACCGCACCCGCCCCCGGCGAAATCGTGCTTTCCGGTCTCGGTGGCTGCCTGTGCGTAGGCATCACGGCGGTCGCCACCCACCGCAATGTGAAGCTCTCCAAACTGGAGATTTTTCTGGAAGGTGACATCGGCAATCCGGCGGCCTGGGGCGCGGGTGGGGCGCTCAAGCAGCCCCTGGAAATGGGCTTTCAGCAGATCCGCGTGAAGGTCCTCATTGAAGGTGATGCGCCGCGCGAAGTGCTGGACGAGATCGTTCACCACGCCAACAGGTATTCGCCCGTGGCCAACACGCTGCGCAACCCCGTCGCATTCGCCATCGATCTGGCTTGAACAGCAGCGGAGGACACCAGCCATGTCAGCAGTACTCCAGAGGGCGCAGGCCGGCGCCGAAACCCTTACGGGCAGCGAAACGATGCTAGAGGCCGTGCGTGCGATTGCCCGCGGGCCGCTGATGGCGATGGTCGATGAAATCGATCGCGCGGGCACCTATCCGGACGCCATCATGCGCGCCCTGGGCCAGGCCGGCGCCTATCGCGCGCAGACCTCACTTGACGGCAATCCCGATTTCGTCGCGGCGATCCAGGCGGTGGCTGAAGTGTCGCGTGTTTGCGGTGCCACCGGGTTCATGGTGTGGTGTCAGGCCGCCTGCACCCTGTATATGGAGCAAAGCGGCAACCCCGCGCTGATAGGTCAGGCGCTCGAGCGCCACGTTGCTGGCGACGCCTTGGGTGGTACGGCCCTGAGCAACCCCATGAAGGCCATGACGGGCATCGAGCAGATGCTGCTCAAGGCCCGGAAGGTGGCCGACGGCTATGTGGTGAGCGGCACTCTTCCATGGGTGAGCAACCTCGGAAGCGGCCATTACTTTGGCGCTGCAGCCACCGTCATCGATTCCGACGTTCCCGCGCATGAAATCATGTTCATGGTGCCCTGCGATGACCCGGCGATCGAGTTGCGGGAATGCCCGTCGTTTGCCGGCATGGAAGGAACCGGCACCTGGGGGGTTCGTTTCACGGGCTTCTTCGTGGGTGCCGAGCGCCTGATTGCCGACCCGGTGCGGCCGTTTCTGGACAAGGTCCGTGCGAGTTTCATCCTGCTGCAAGTCGGCATGGGCCTGGGCGTCACGCAAGGCGCGATCGACACGATGTGGGATGTCGAGCAGCAGCTGGGCCATGTCAACCAGTTCCTGGACGACCGTCCTTCCGAACTCCAGTCCGAGCTCGACACGCTGACGCTGCGCACCTTCGCGCTCGCGCGTATCCTCAGTGCCGGCGAGGCAGTGCCCTTGCTGGATGTGCTCGACGTACGCGCACATGCCTCGGAACTGGCGCTGCGTTCGGCGCAGTCGGCCCTGCTGCATCAGGGCGCGCGCGGGTATTTGCTGTCGTCTTCGGTGCAGCGCCGCGTGCGCGAGTCCCATTTCGTCGCCATCGTCACCCCTGCGCTCAAGCATCTGCGCCGCGAGATGGCCAAGCTCAGCAATCCGGTGATGCCGTCATGAGCGCGGTGACCTTGTTTCCCGCCGCGCCGGATGCCATCGCCATGGAGTTTCGCCAGTACATCTGCCGTGCCTGCGGCCTGGTCTACGACGAGGCCGCAGGGGATGTCGACAGCGGTCTGGCACCCGGCACCCGTTTCGACGATATCCCGGATGACTGGGAGTGCCCGTTGTGCGGTGTCACCAAGGCCGATTTCGAGCCTTACGTGGTGACGGCGCGCGTCGAGCAAGCTGTCTGCGCGGCCCCCGTGGCGCGACGCCCCAAGGATGCCGGCATCGTCATCGTGGGGGCCGGGGCTGCTGGCTGGCAGATGGTGCGGGCCGTGCGCGAGCAGGACGCCGGAATCCCCATTACCCTGGTGACCCGGTGCAGCGGTGACCTTTACGACAAGCCCTTGCTTTCCGTCGCCCTGGCGAAGGCCATTGGCTTGCCTGCGCTGGTGAAGCAGACGGGAGCGCAGGCTGCACAAAATTGGGGCGTGCGCTTGCTGGCGGAAACCCATGCGATCAGCGTTTGCCCGGGAACCAGCTCCCTGCGCACCACGCGTGGGACTCTCGCATATCGGCAGCTGGTGCTCGCCCATGGCGCGTCTCCTCGTCCCGATCCAGCCCTGCCATCCCAGCTGTGCTGGGCCATCAATGACCTGGGCTGCTACGCGAAGTTCCGGCAAGCCGTGTCCGAGCGGCCGCAGCGCATCGTTGTTGCCGGTGCGGGTCTGGTGGGGTGCGAGCTGGCCAATGACCTGGCCCTGGCCGGACACCATATGGTGCTCATAGACATGGCGGACAGGCCGCTGGCCCACCTTTTAGCGCCGAGCGCCTCCACACAGCTGCTTGAAGCCTGGTCACCCTTGGCCATGGAGTTCATCGGCGGGACGCGCATCAAGTCCGTGCGCAAAAGTGGCGAGCAGCTGACGGTGGTCACGGAAAGCGGAGTCCGCTTGTGCGTGGACCATGTGCTGGCGGCGACAGGTCTGCAGACACCGAGCCGCCTGGCGCTGAGCGCGGGACTGCAATGGAACAACGGCATTGCAGTGCAAGCCGCAGATCTGCGTACCAGTGTCTCGAACATTCATGCGCTTGGCGACTGCATCAGCATCGACGGACAGGCCATGCGCTACATCGAACCCATAGCGCGCCAGGCACGCGTCATCGCGGCCAAGCTCACCGGTGGCATGCCCATTGCTTATACCCATTGCCGTCCCGTGATTCGTGTGAAGACCGCCTCGCGCGGCTTCACGGTTTGACCCCTGCATTCATCTCTTTGCGAACCACTCCTGATGAAAGTGTCTATGAGCTACTTCGACCCGTACGACGCCAATAAACCGCTCATGATGAACTGTGCGTGTGGACGACATTCATCACAGGACGCGCATGAAACTGCCCAGGCCGCGGTCGCCGCCCAGGAACTGATCCGCCGAAGCCAGACCGCGCAGTTCGAGGACTACTCCAACCAATTCATCGAAGCCAGTCTGGTCAAGGCCCTGTTCCCGCAGGACGACGCCAGGCGCCGCTTTCTGCGGGCTGTCGGCAAGGGCACGGCCATGGCGGCCATTTCCAGCGTGCTCCCTCTGGCCAGCCTGCAGGCCATGGCCCAGGAGCGTGGCGCGCTCGAGAAGAAGAGCCTCAAGGTCGGCTTCATTCCAATCACCTGCGCCACCCCGCTGATCATGGCCGAGCCCCTGGGTTTTTATGCCAAGCAGGGACTGGACGTCTCGCTGGTGAAGACGGCCGGCTGGGCGCTGGTGCGCGACAAGATGCTCAACCGCGAGTACGACGCCTCGCACTTCCTGTCGCCCATGCCGCTGGCGATATCGATGGGACTGGGCTCGAATGCGCAGCCCATGGAAGTAGCCACCATTCAGAACGTCAACGGTCAGGCGATCACGCTGGCGCTCAAACACAAGAACAATCGCGATCCCAAGAACTGGAAGGGGTTCAAGTTTGCCATTCCGTTCGAGTACTCGATGCACAACTTCCTGTTGCGCTACTACCTGGCCGAGTCCGGCCTGGACCCGGACCGTGATGTGCAGCTGCGCGTGGTGCCACCCGCAGAGATGGTGGCGAACCTGCGTGCCGGCAATATCGACGGCTTCCTCGGCCCGGATCCGTTCAACCAGCGCGCAGTGGTGGAGGAAGTCGGCTTCATCCACATCCTGACGCGTGACATCTGGAACGGCCACCCTTGCTGTGCCTTCGGCACCTCGACGGAATTCATCCAGAAGAATCCCAACACCTTCGCGGCGCTGTACCGCGCCGTGCTGACTTCCGCCGCCATGGCGCGCCAGTCCACGAACCGCGAGCTGATTGCCAAGGTGATCGCCCCGCAGGCGTATCTCAATCAACCGGAAGCAGTCGTCAGGCAGGTGCTGACCGGCAAGTTCGCCGATGGCCTGGGCAACATCATCAACGTCCCCGCCCGCGTCGATTTCGATCCCATGCCGTGGCAAGGCATGGCGGTGTGGATGCTCACGCAGATGAAGCGCTGGGGCTACATCAAAGGCGACGTCGACTACAAGCAGATCGCGGAAAAGGTGTTTCGCCTCACGGACGCCAGAAAGACCATGCGCGAGCTGGGCCAGCCGGTCGGCGAGGGCGGCGCCTATCCCAAGTACGAAATCATGGGCAAGACGTTTGATCCGGCCAGGGCACAGGCCTACGCGGACAGTTTTGCCATCAGGAAGGTCTGAGCCATGTCCTCTTCCAAGAAACTCCGGCTTCAGGCCGGCCTGCTGTCCTTGCTGCTGCTGCTGGCCATCCTGCTCCTATGGCATGTCGCCACGCTGCCGACCAAGGCAGTCCAGCCCGAGCTGACAGCCGAGCAGCGCGAGTACGCCCAGCTGATGGGCAAGGATTCCGCCAGCGGCGCCAGCACCTCGGCCAAATCCTCGTTCCCGACCCTGGCCGACATGGGCAACACCATTGCCCGGCAACTGGCGAACCCTTTCTACGACAACGGGCCCAACGACAAGGGCATAGGCATACAGGTCGCCTACTCGCTGGCCCGGGTCGCGCTGGGCTTTTCGCTCGCCGCGCTGATCGCCATTCCGTTGGGATTTCTCATCGGCATGAGTCCGCTGGCCTACCGTGCGCTGGACCCGTTCATCCAGGTGCTCAAACCGATTTCGCCCCTCGCATGGATGCCGATTGCTCTCTACACCATCAAGGATTCATCGCTTTCCGGCATCTTCGTGATTCTCATCTGTTCCATCTGGCCGATGCTGACCAACACCGCTTTCGGCGTGGCCGGCGTGCGCCGCGAGTGGCTAAACGTGGCCAGTACGCTGGAGGTGCGTCCCATGCGCAAGGCGCTGCAGGTCATCCTTCCCGCTGCGGCGCCGACCATTCTCACCGGCATGCGCATCAGCATGGGGATTGCCTGGCTGGTCATCGTCGCCGCCGAGATGCTGGTCGGCGGAACTGGGATTGGCTACTTCGTATGGAACGAGTGGAACAACCTCTCGCTCACCAACGTGATTTTCGCGATTCTTGTGATCGGCCTGGTGGGCATGGCCCTCGACATGGGGTTTGCCAAGGCGCAGAAGGCGGTGACGTATGCAGACTGAGGAACAAAAGCTGGCAAAGGCGCAAGCCTTTCTCCGCGTCGAAGGTCTGAGCAAGACCTATGTTGCGGGTGCAGAGCCCGTCTTCGACAGTGTCAACTTCGACCTGGCCAAGGGCGAATTTGCCTGCATTGTGGGCCATTCCGGCTGCGGCAAGACGACCATTCTCAACGTGCTGGCGGGCTTGGAGACGGCCAGCGGTGGTGTGGTCATCATGAACGGCCGCGAGATCTCGGGCCCCAGCCTGGAACGCGGCGTGGTTTTCCAAGGGCATGCCCTGATGCCCTGGCTGACGGTGCGCAAGAACATTGCCTTCGCAGTGCGCAGCAAGTGGCCGCAATGGAGCGCCTCCCAGATCAAGGAGCATGTGGAGAAGTACGTCGATCTGGTGGGGCTCAAGCATGCGATCGACAAGCTGCCGTCGGCCTTGTCCGGCGGCATGAAACAGCGCGTCGGGATTGCCCGCGCCTTTGCCATCGAGCCCAAGATGCTGTTGCTCGACGAGCCCTTTGGCGCGCTTGATGCCTTGACGCGGGGCACCATCCAGGACGAGTTGCTGCGCATCTGCCGCGAGACCCGCCAGACGGTTTTCATGATCACGCACGATGTCGATGAAGCCATTTTGCTGGCCGACAAGATATTGCTGATGAGCAATGGTCCGCAGGCCCGGATTGCCGAAATCGTGGTCAATACCCTGCCTCAAGACCGCCAGCGCGCAACGCTTCACCGTGATCCGCAGTACTACGGGATTCGCAACCATCTGGTCGATTTCCTTGTGGCGCGCTCCAGGGATTTGTCCAAAGGACGTGGGCCGACCACGCCGCCGTTTGTGCGTCCCGGCCTGGACACAGTCAGCGCCTCGAATGACCGAGTCATAGAGCCGCCTGCAGCGGCCCCTGTACATCTGCAGCGCGTCGTCTGAACCCCGCGATTTTTACCTCTCACCTAAAGGAAGTCCCATGAGCCGTCTCGAAGTCACCGAAAAGATCATCGCCGCCAAAGTTGCCAAGGAGCTGAAGTGGTCGGAAGTCGCCGCCAAGGTCGGCCTCAGCAAGGAGTGGGTCACTTCCGCCTGCCTGGGCCAGATGACGCTGAGCAAGCCCCACGCCGCCATCCTGGCGGAGATATTCGGGCTTTCCGCGGAAGACGCCAAGTGGCTGACCGTCACCCCCTACAAAGGCTCGCTGCCCACGGCCGTGCCCACCGATCCGCTCATCTATCGGTTCTATGAAATGGTGAACGTGTACGGCACCACCTTCAAGGAGCTGATCCACGAGGAGTTTGGCGACGGCATCATGAGCGCCATCGACTTCAAGATGGACCTGCAGCGCGAGAACGATCCCAACGGCGACCGTGTACGCATCGTCATGAGCGGCAAGTTTCTGCCCTACAAGCAATACTGAATTCAGGAGTGGACTCGATGGTGCTCAATGCAGCCGAAGGTGCGCATGTACAGGCCAGCATGTCGCTGGTGAATCTGGCCGCGCGCCAGCGCATGCTGTCGCAGCGCCTGCTATTGCAGGCACTGCTGGCCGCGAATGGCGACAAGGCCCAGCACCAGGCGGCCAAGGAGTCTCTGGCGCTTTTCTCCAGCAGTCAGAAGCAGCTGGAGAATGTGCAAGTCCAGGGAGCCAAGGACGATGTCCGGGCCAAGGCGATTCGTGACATCTACCATGGTGCGAACGGCGTGGCGGGTACCATCCGGGATTTTCAGCTGGCCATGAAGGCCACCCTGGCCGCCATACTCACGCGCGCCGATGCTGCAGCCGAGCACATCGCGGCCGTGGTCGAGCGCAACGATGCCGTTCTTGCGGCCTTGAATCAAGCCACCGCCGTGTTCGACGCCGTCGCCGCGTCGCGCACGGCCGACGTGAGAAAGCATCTTGCCGATGTCGTCAGCTCCATCCAGCGGGTCGCGCGCGAAGCCCAGGTTGTCAGCTTCAATGCCCGGGTGATGGCCGCGCGGGCCGGTGACCATGGGCGGGAATTCAACGTGGTGGCGCAGGTGCTGATCCGCATCACGCAGCAGGTCGACGAGCTTTCGGTGCAAGCCATGGGTATCGTGCGTGAATTGCACTGAGCGCACCTGTATGCAGCACGGCAATATCTACCTTGTTTGCGCCGACGCAGCCGTCGCTGTATGAAGCTCTGCGTCAAGCCCCTCGTCGAGGCCTTCTTCGATGCCGCCACCTCGACCTTCACCTATGTGCTGTATTCAGCAGAGGGCAGCGAGTGCGCGATCATCGACTCGGTGCTTGACTTCGAGCCGCGGGCGGGTAGGACCCATACCCGATCGGCCGATGCCGTCGTGGCTTTTGTGCGGGCGCATGGACTGCGGCTGCAGTGGCTGCTGGAAACCCATGCCCATGCGGACCATCTGTCCGCGGCAGCGTACATACAGCGCCTGCTGGGCGGCACCATTGCCATGGGGGTTGGCATTCGGCAGGTCCAGGGCGCATTTCAGAAGATCTTCCATCTTGCGCCCGAAGTCCGGCTCGACGGTTCTCAGTTCGGCCATCTTTTCGAGGCGGACGAGTCATTTTTTGTCGGTCCGCTGCGCTTGCAGGCACTGCCTGTACCGGGCCACACACCAGCCGACATGGCCTATGTCGTTGACAGCGGCGATGGCAAGTTCCCGATCGCATTCGTCGGCGACACACTCTTCATGCCCGATGTCGGCAGCGCGCGCTGCGACTTCCCGGGCGGCAATGCACAAACCCTTTACCGATCGGTCCAGCGTCTGCTGCAATTGCCGCCCGAAACCGTCTTGCTGCTGTGCCACGACTACCCACCCGCCGGGCGCTCGCCATGCTTTCAAAGCACGGTCGCCGAACAGCGGCGCTCGAACATCCATTTGCGAGATTCGATTTCCGAAGCGCAATTTGTTGCGCTGCGAGAACGCCGCGATGCCTCGCTGGACATGCCGGCGTTGATCCTTGCTGCCATCCAGGTGAACATGCAGGCGGGCGAGCTGCCGCCTCCCGAGGCGAACGGCGTGCGCTACCTGAAGATTCCCCTCAATGTCTGGTAGCTTGCCCACCATCCTGGTGCATGGTTTTTTGCACTCCCGCCGCATCGCGGCCGACCTTTGAGCAGGGAGCCAGTGATGGCGCAAGGACCCGAATACACCGGCGCAACCAGCCGCGATGAGCCGACCTGGCGGGAGCAGGAGCAGCTGCTGCTGGGCGAGGTCATGCGCCTCGTCGGCAAGAGTCTTGCACCGGACATGGTCTTCCGGGAAATGCTGCATTTGATGTCGGAGCTGCTGGGGCTCAATCGAGGCCGTATCGTGCTGCTGGACGCGTTGGACGACGGCATGGGCCGGCCGCTTGCTTTCGATGAAGGGGCATCCATCCGCTACGCCTATGGTCTGACAAAGGCCGAGATCGCTTGCGGCAGGTATGCCGTCGGCGAAGGCATCACCGGTGCGGTGCTGGCGACAGGCCAAGCGATCATCGTGCAGGACATCGACGCCGACCCGCGCTTTCTTTCGCGGTCGGTGCAGCGCTCCCAGTTGCCCCCCGAGACGGTGGCCTTCATTGCCGTGCCTATCGAGCTCGCGCGCAAAACGGTAGGCGTGTTGGCGGCGCACCGGATACGTAGGCGCAATCGTGCGATCAGCGAGGATGTCGCCGTGCTGCGGCTTCTGGCGACACTCGCCGGGCAGATACTCCAACTGCGCCAACTGGTGGCGGCGCAAACGCAGGCGCTGCAGAGCAAGAACGAAATGTTGAGCAAGGCGCTCGAATCGGCGACGGCGCGCTACGGGATCATCGGACGCTCGCCCAGCTTGCTGCGGGCGCTGCAAGAGCTAGAGCGGGTATCCAGGGCCTCGGCCAGCGTGCTGCTGTTGGGCGAATCCGGTACGGGAAAGGAATTGTTCGCCCGGGCGCTGCACCTGGGCAGTGACCGGCATGATGGTCCGTTCATCAAGGTGAACTGCGCGGCCATACCCGATACGCTGTTCGAGTCTGAACTTTTTGGCTACGAGAAGGGGGCATTCAGTGGTGCCTCGACCTCCCGCGCCGGCTGGTTCGAGCAGGCCCATCAAGGAAGCATCTTCCTCGATGAGATCGGAGAAATGCCGCTGGCGATGCAAGCCAAGCTGCTGCGCACGCTCCAGGAGGGAGTCATCGTTCGGCTGGGTGCAAAAAAGGAAATGGCCATCAGTGTTCGCGTGGTCGCGGCGACAAACAGAGACCTGGCCGTCGAAGTGGAGCAAGGGCGCTTTCGCCAGGATTTGTTCTATCGCCTGAATGTGATCCCGATCCGGCTGCCGTCGCTGTCAGAGCGGCGCGAGGATATTCGGCCGCTGGCCATGCATTTCCTCAACAAGACCAATCAGCAGAACCAGCGCAACGTGCATTTCACGGCGCAGGCGCTGGAGGCTTTGGAGGAGCAGGCCTGGCCGGGCAACATTCGGGAGCTGGCTAATGTCATTGAGCGGACCGTGCTTTTGACGGATCAGTCAACGGTTTCGCGCAAGGAATTGGCCGCCTGGCTGCCCGATGCCAAACCGGCAGCCCAGCGTGGAAAACAGGACATGCTCCACAGGCCAGCAATGGCGCGCGTGCCGCTGATCAGAGATTACCAGCCACGCAATTCGCACGACGAAACCGAGCTGCGCAAGGCCATGGACCTCCACGGCGGCAACCAGACGCGTGCGGCCCAGTCACTGGGTCTGACGCTCAGGCAGTTCGCGTACCGTTGGAAGCGGCTCAATCAGCGATGACAAATGCCGGATCAGGCCGCAGGCGCAGAACAGATGCTTGACCAGGCCAGACGGCTGCTCGAAGACCTGGGTGAACCCCAGGAGTTCGAAAGTACGTTTCGACTGGGCGTCACGGAGCTGATTGCGATGACCTGGCTGGCCGATCTGAGCCAAGCGCTACGCTGCGCCTATCCCCGATTGCGTCTCGAAGTGGAAGTGCGCAACCGCTGTGTGATCCTCGATGAGATGAATCGGGGCAAATACGACGTCGCCTTGCTTCTCGGGTCTTTGTGGGGCCGGATTGTTGACGCCGTCCCCCTGCGCACGCTGGAGCGCGCATGGATGGCCAGCCCCAAGATGGGAATACCGCGGCATGTGCTTTCGGTGGAAGAGCTGTCGGAATACCCGATCGCCAGCCAATTTCCGGACAACATCCACGCCCAGCTGCAAAGTGCGTGGTTCACGCGCGCCGGCTTTCCGCTGCGCAACCTGGTGCAGGCCGATGGCTTCGCGGTGCTGGGCGAGATGGCGCGCACCGGCATTGCGGTCGCACAGCTGCCCGTCGGTTACTACACGCCCGAGCTCAAACGCAAGCAACTGGTACGGCTCAAGGTGGAGCCCGAGTTGCCCGACGTCGAGTACTTCGCCATCTATCGCCGTGCGATTGGCCACGCACTGGCAGGCGCGGTCGCCAATATAGCCAAGGAACACTGCAACTTCGCCGCGACTTCGACCATTCAGTCAGTGGAACAGCGCTACGCACAAAAGCCCGTACGCTGAGAATACCTGCACCTTGCAACCAGCCGATTTGGGTCAGCATCTGAAGGCGAGATGCACCGTTCGGTGCTATGGGTGAGACGTTACATCAGCGCTAAAGGGCTAGGCAAGCCGTCCAGCAAACCGCGGGAAGGCCTCAATCTTTCCATCTGATTTGTGTCGATACTTTAGGAGAGAGCAAAAAGAAATGGGCTGCATTGTCCGGTCGAATCCACGGCCGTAAGCGGTCGTCAGAAGTTTATGCTTGACGGTGTTCAGAGCCAACGCTTCTCGATGAACTCGGTAATCGAGTAGGCCCGATTTAGTAGCTTTCGCTCAGTCACGGCAGCTATGATCTGCTGTACGCCGCTAGCATAAGGCGAGTCGCCAACGACTCTCGATTCCATCTCTATTTGGCAAGAACTGTCATTAATTCTGATTCGATGGAAGGCATGTCGAGCCAGATGCTCTTCGCGAATTTTGAGCTCGCCTTTTTGAATTGCTGGATCACGAACTGATGCAATCTCGTCTATGGGAATGCGCAATGCGTTGGCAATAGCGACAGCGGTGCCTGGGACAGACTTTTTAGATGCTTGGTGGGATTCGGTTAGCTGCAAATCATAGCCACTGAACAAGCTGCCTGAGGATTCCAACATATGCATAAATTTCAGCATCAGGATATTGGTGTTCGGGCAGAGCACAATGGGAAAGCAGACACCAAGGGATTCAATCGCCGAACCTGTGGATAGTTCATGTGGATAGTTCAATGAGTACCGAGGATGTGCGGGCACAAAAATTGGATATTGTCTGGAGTTCTCGGCCCGAGCCTGCATGAACAACTATGCTTCGTTCACTCGAGGCGGGCTCACCTTGCCAAGGTGAAATTGTTTGTCCTTGGGTGGAACTGAGTGATTTCAACAACTCTGAACTAAGTTTTCCGGTACCGGCGACAAAGACTTGCATTGATTAAATTTACCCGTTCGACTACGATTTTTGCCCTCCATCGTATCGTGAAAGCCATAGAGTGAACTTCTCATTGGGGTCGCTATGAGCCGGTCTTGGCATGCAGAAACGGACCTTGGGGTCTTTGAGCCGGCACTAAGAGAACCGCACAATCAAACCGCCGGTCCTGGTGAAACGGCGTTTCAGGACAGGCAGCGTTGAAGCTTTTGGGCTGGCTGCTGCTGTTCAAGCCTTGGACCGTGAAAGGCTCGGATCAGCCGGAAGTGGGTGGGTCAGTCCCAAGGGACCCGTGTGGAACGCCAGCAGTTGCGCATCCAAGCAATTACAAGTGCTAAGGACGCTGCCCGTGGCGTGCCTGAGGCGAAGGCCTGTTGCTCTGCAAGCTTCTTGCACCCCCGGCCACTGAGCGCCGAACTCGTCCTCCCGCTTGCGGATGACCTTGGTCACCGCTGACGGCGTCAGTCGCGCACGCTGACCGGCGCGCTGAAAGCTGCCGGTCTCATGATGGCCCGAAAGGACAGTGCCGAGCAGGCATTTCCCAGAAACGCGTGTTGGCCCATCGACTTCACGCCGGTGGACGCGCTGAGGCTCACCGAGCTGACCGGCATCGCGCAGCAAGAGTTGGCGCGCTGCAGGCCCACCGGACTAGTCTGTCCGCAGGATGGCGTTTTGCAACGCCTGCTTAAGATCCAGTGCGAGTTTCTCCACTGGCTCCAAGCCGATAGCCAGGCGCACAATGCCGCCAATGACCTGGCAATGCTTTCTCTTCGCCTGCTCGGTGCCCGGGTAGTAAGCTGCAAGGCTATGCACGCCGCCCCAGCTGGCGCCAATCTGGAACACCTGCAGCGCTTCGAAGAAGCGATGCATCTGCGCGCCAGACTGGAACGCCGGCACGAAGGACAGCACGCTGCCCCCGCCCTGGAACGAGGCCGCCCAGCGCGCGTGGCCGTGGTCGCCGGGGTGCGGCGGGAACAGTACGCTGGTCACCGATGCATGGCAGGCGAGCAGCTCGGCGACGGCCAAGGCCGAGGCGCACTGGTGGGTGTAGCGCAGCGCAAAGGTATCCAAACCGCGCAGCGCGAGAAAGCAATCATCCGGGCTCACAGCCTGGCCTAGTACGCTTTGCGCCGTGCGGAACTTCTCATAGAGCGCACGGCTATCGGTTGCAATGCTGCCCAGCAGCAAGTCGGAGTGTCCGCCGAACCATTTCGACGCGGCTTCGACCACGATGTCGACGCCGGCCACCACGCCTTGGAAACCCAGCGGCGATGCCCAGCTGTTGTCGAGCACGGTCAGCACGCCGGCGGCCTTGGCGGCCTGCACGATGGCTGGAATGTCCTGCATCTCCATCGTCAGCGAGCCAGGCGACTCCATGAAGATGAGTTTGGTGTGGGGCTGGATCAACTGCGCAATCTCCGCGCCCGCGCACGGGTCGTAGGTCTCGCACTGCACGCCGAAGCGCTGCAAATAATCCTGCGCGAAAGTGCGCAGCGGTCCATAGGCGGAATCGGCGATCAACACATGGTCGCCAGCGCTCAACAGCGCCAGACCGACCTGGCACAGCGCGGCCTGGCCGGACGGCGCGGTCACGCAAAAGCGCGCGCCTTCCAGCTGGGCGATGCGCTCTTCCAGCGCGCGCGTCGTCGGGGTTCCGGTCACGCCATAGGTGTAGCCGTCGTACACGCGCTCCTTGCGCGATGTGAAGTCGGCAATGTTGTCGAAAAGCACGGTGGAGGCCCGCCAGACGGCGGGCGAGAGGCTGCGAAAATCGTTCATTCGGGGGCCCACGATGGGCGCTTTCTCTGTCATCTGGATTCCTGTCGGGGCTTTATTCAGGCTTGATGCCAAGGTCGGCGACCACCTTGGCCCACTTCGTGGCTTCGGCGCGCACAAAGGCCATGGTGTCGTCGGGTGCCTTGCTTTGCAGGTTGATCGCCAGGCTGGAGATACGGGCTTGCACGCGCTTGTCGGCCAGCGATGCGGCCGTGGCCTTGTACAGCGTATCGACGATGGGCGCAGGCGTTCTCGCGGGCACAACCAGCGCCCACCACTGGCCGAAGTCCATGCTGGCCAGGCGCAGCTCGTTGGCACAAGGCGTATTGGGCAGTTGGGGAATGCGGCGGCTGCCTGTGACCATCAGCGGCACGATCTTGCCCGCGGCCAGCAGGCTGCTGGCACTGGCCAGCGTGCAGAAGTGGCCCAGCACGATGCCGGCCGCCACATCGGTGAGGGCGGGTGCCGAACCCTTGTACGGAATCAGGTCCAGAGGAACCCTGGTTTCCTTGGCGATCAGACCGGCCGCGAGGTGGCTGATGCTGCCGTTGCCGCTGGTGGCGATGGTGAACGGGTCCGCGGCCCTACGCGCATCGGCCAGGAAGCTGGAGAACTGCCCCGACTTGTATTTCTGCGCGCCCACAAACAGCACCAGCGGGGAGTCGCCCAGCAGCGAAATCGCGGCGGTGTCGTTCATGATGTCGTACGACACGCGCTGGAACACCGACGGTGCGATGGCGTGGGCCAGCTCGATCACGGCCGCGGTGTAGCCATCCGCCGGCGACTTGGCCATGGCGTCAATTCCCAATCGGCCCGATGCCCCGGGGCGGTTGTCGACCACCACGGGCTTGCCCAGCACATCGGTCAGGTTCTGGCCCACCGCCCGGGCCAGCACGTCGGTGCTGCCGCCTGCCGACCAGGGCACGATCAACTTGATGGGCCGGCCAGGGTAAATGGAATCTGCCCATGATTTACCAAAAGGCGCGAGTGCGCCCATGGCCGCGCCGCCCATACCAACCAACGCATTTCGACGATTGAGAGAGTAGTTCATTTGATTGCACCAATGCCTATTGCTGTGCCATACGAAGCCAGATCAACGGCAGGCGTTTATCTGGAAGCCAAGTAGAGACTCTAAAATGGCCACCAATTACAATCAATGACCGAACTGCGGTCATCCATGTTCAAAACTTATAGGCTGGTTATGAATTTTCGCCAAGTCGAGTCTTTCCGGGCGGTGATGATCACGGGCTCGGCCTCACGCGCTGCGGACTTGCTGCAGATCACCCAGCCGGCGATCAGTCGCAGCATCCTGGAGCTGGAGAAAACCACGGGCTTTCAGCTTTTCGATCGCATCCGTGGCCGCCTCGTGCCCACGGCCGAAGGGCAGTTGTTCTTTCGCGATGTCGAGCACACCTTCCAGGGTTTGGACCGGCTGCGCGTGAGCGCCGCGCGCATCCGCGACTTCGGCACGGGAGACATCCGCATGGCCAGCCTCGCGGCCATGGGCTCGACGCTGGTGCCGCATGCGCTGCGGCTGTTTCGCGCCCAGCATCCATCGATCGCCGTGACCCTGCAGGTCGGGGCGTCGTCGACGGTGCGCGAGCTGGTGATGGGCAGCCGCTTCGACGTGGGGCTGGCGGCGGACGAGATCGATGTGTCGGGCCTGGAGCACCAGCTGTTCGCCACGCCCAAGGCCGTGTGCGCCATGCCCGTGGGCCACAGGCTTTGCGAGCGTCAGGTGATCACGCCCGAAGACCTGGCCGACGAACCGTTCATTGCCCTGTCGCCCGAAGACACGGTGCGCCACAAGCTGGAGAAAGTCTTTCAGGCCAGCAATGTGCGGCCCCGGGTGATCGCCGAGACGCCCAACTCGTCCACGGTCTGCGCGCTGGCGATGGAAGGGCTGGGCGTGGGCTTGGTGAACCCGTATGCGGCTGACGGCTACGCCGCGCGCGGCGTGGTTTTCCGGCCGTTCTCGGCCGCCGTGCATTTCCGTACCCTGCTGATCTTTCGGCCCGACCTGCCTAAGTCACGTATCGTGCGTGATCTGTCGTCGTGCCTGTTTGAAGCGCGCAATGCGCGCGCCGAGCGCCTGGTGAACTGATTTCTATCTATCAGGTTTTGTAATGAAATGACATTTTTTGTCATTGTTCCTATGAGGTGGGAAATCTTAAAGTGACGATGAGGGGACCTTATCGTTACTTATTTGAGCGCAGCTCAAGTCGCTGAGCTACGCATTTTTCCGGGGAATCATCTGGCAAAATGCCTTCAGCGGCTGCAATCAGCCAGTAGCAGCTGCGCCCATGAGGCACAATCGGCAAGGAGCGGACCTATGTGACCAGAAGTCGCTTTCGGGTGACCCATCGCCGCTAAAGTGACGCTATGCCGTATGGTCGGGTTTTGACAACTTCCCCTGCGCAACCCGTGAGTAAGCTTTCAAGTGTGTTTCAGCGGCGAATCACGTCTAAGGGGAGAGGGAATGGTGAAGTTTCTAGATATCTATGCCGCTATCGGGTTTGTCGAGAACCCGTTTGGCGTCTTTGCACTTCGCCCAGACGCTCAGGGCGAGCGATTGATGGTAGGGCGAGACGAAGACATTCAGACCGTTGCGCAGCGACTTCATAAGCACGGAAAAATTACCTGCTTGGACGGCCATGTTGGCGTCGGCAAGACAAGCCTGGTGAACGTCGCCGCGTACAAGTGCTTCACGGCCTATCTTGCTGGCGAGACGCCCCAGCTCCTCATTCCCTCACTGACCTCTTACCAGCTCAAGAAGGATGGAAACGTTGATCAGTTCTGCCAGGAAGTCTTTCAGGGCGTGGCGCAGACGTTGCTTAAGTTCGCATCGAACCTGTCCCACTTCGACCTTCCCGAAGGACTGTCCCTGCCGCAGTTGGACGCTTGGCTCAACTCGCCCGTCGTTCAGCATTTGAACGGGCAGGCCGGCGGAGGACTCTCTGTTGGACTTGCCGGTTTGGCGAGTGTGTCGGCGTCTGGCGGCTTGTCGGAATCGTCCCAAGTCAATCAGTCGGCTGGATTTTCTCAGAGCGGTTTCGAAACGCTCGTACGCCGGTGGCTCGACGAAATCTTTGCCGTTCAAGGCAATGGCGGTGTCGTCTGCATCATCGACAACGTCGAGCTGCTCGAAACGGGAGCGGCCGCACGTCGCATGCTTGAGGCGCTTCGCGACAAATTATTCAATGTCAACGGCTTGCGCTGGGTATTCTGCGGCGCTAATGGGGTGATTCACAGCCTCGCATCGTCGCCCCGGTTGACGGCCTTCCTCAGTGCGCCGCTCGAAGTTTCGAACATTCACTCTTCTTCGCTGACAGAACTCATCAAAGCTCGTCTTACAGAGTTTTCAACGAATCCTGAAAAGGCGGAGACTGACCTCCCGATCGAGATTGACGATCTCAAGGACTTGTACTTACTCGTCAACTCGAACTTGCGTGACTTGCTGAGTCTTGCTGACGCGTTCTGCGAATACTGTGGCAACACGCGCCAGCCTCTGAGTTCCAGGGAGAAGCGTGCTAGGTTCGAGAAGTGGCTTCACAAAGCTACGTACGATAAATATCAAGCACTCCAAAGCCGCATTTCAGAAAAGGCGTGGGCGGTTTTGGACATCGCTATGAGCCGTCAATTCAACGGCACCTTCGGTGTCGGTGATTACAACTCTTTCAACAGCAACAGCACCGTTGCCTTCGAGCAAACGACCTTCTCCAAGTGGATCCGCGATTTAGTCAAGCTCGGCCTCCTGAGCAAGTCGATTGATGATGGTCAAGCTGACGACGACGGATTCAATCGCGACGTCTTCTCGGTTACGGCAAACGGGGCACTTGTTCACTATGCGCGCCGCAAGAAGAGCGAGAGCTACTCGGCGGCGCCGCAGGGCGATTGGATGCGACGAGTGCACCATCAGAGTTAGTACCGCAATCACTGGTGGAAAGTGAGTAGCTGAAGTAAGCATACGCTAGCCAGTTATGGCTTTGCCAATATGGCTTTTCAACGGCCGCATTACGTCAACAACACCCAGCCTTTCGAACTTCCGCTCTGGTTCAATAGTGTGAGTTCAGTCTCAACAGCAGCGGTCTGGGCCTCGGCCAGCAAGCGTTTGAGCTTGGAGTTCTCGGATTCAAGCTCCCGCAGCCTCTTGGCATCCGTGGCCTGCATGCCGCCGAACTTGGCCCGCCACTTGTAGAACGTTGCATCGCTGAAACCGCCTTGGCAGCACAGCTCCTTGATGGGCATCCCGGCCTCCGCTTGCTTGAGGAAGCCAATGCTCTGCTCTTCAGTGAATCTGCTCTTTTGCCTATCCATCATTCTCCTGGTTGATGGACTTCGCTAACTTTACGTTGATAGGGCCAGAAGCGGGCAGGTCAGTGACTGTGCAGCCTCTGCGGCGTATGCGCCAGCAGCTTGGCGGCTGCTTGGAGGCAGGGAAGGTTGCGTCCGAAATCCCATCACGTTCGTCGTTGTTCACATTGCGCTGGGGCCGCTGGCCATCCATCAAGATCAGGCCCAGCTTGTCCACGCCGAGGGGGTGGTCATGCGTACAGAACGCCGTCTGATGGTGGTCGGGCGGGTAGTGGACGTGCGCCAGCCATGGGTCTACCTTGGATTCTTCTAAGGCTTCGTACTAAATTTAGCTCTCGAAATTACTTACACCGATGGCTAGGTAGTTGAACCCTATGGATTCAGCATGAGTTTTCCTTACATCGCGGAGAAGCATGGCATCACGCTGCCATTCAAATTGAGTCCAATCCCACGAAGCTGAATCAGTTTGAATAATAATATAAGTTCCCAAGCGCAGTCTGGCTGAAGTTACTCGATCGCTAAAATCAAGTCCTAGATTGAAATGATGCACTTGCTTATTTTTCTTGGAGCTTTCAATATTTTTAATTGAGGCGGCAGCCAAGCTAACAAGTTGCTTTAAGGCGGGCTGCGCAGTACTTATTAAGGAAAGGCCTGCTTTGAAAACTGGAGTTTCAAGTGCTGCAAGTATGGCTTCGCTACCTTTGCTTTCGATGTTTATCGTGCGGCCTTCAAAAGAAATCCCATCATTGGCAACAGTCAATCCTAAGAAAATGGGTGCATTCATCACTGCCGCTGCAGATTTATCATTTGCTGAAAATTTCGTTGCAAATTTTAGCTCTTCATTCTCCGGAAGTACCTGATTTTTCCCGTTGAATTCACATAAAATTGTGTGCTCTCCAGTTCCTGGGTACGATTCAACATAAAACCGGTCTAGCGTGAGCTTTATTCTACTTCCTTGTAGCCTAAGATCTGCACTGATTTCTGATGCGGAAACAATTTCAAGCGTTTTCTGCGGGCTGGTAACTGGTTCTATAAATCCAACAAGCATGCCGCAAGGCAAATATGCCTGATTATATCCAAAAATTCCCTGGGCAGAAACATCTCCATCCATAAACTGCCTGGATCCATTGATGTCGTCAATTGAGAGCAAGTAATCTCCTACGGCTTGAGTAGGTAATGCTCCCAAAGACTTTGCCTTGGTAAATTCAAACATTTCAGTTTCTCCTGGCTGAGTTTCTCGTTCGCTGTTGTTGTCGAGCTTGAACGTGATCACGGATCTCTGCATATACGGATGTGTTGATTGATTGCGCTACTTCCATAGTTATCGCTAGTGCATAAGGCGCCGAAACATTTTTATTTGATTCGTGCTTGCATATGGCTTGAACAGCAATTTCCAATTGAGCATCTGATGCTCTACCATATTGCCACAGAGTCTTCCCGGTTAATTGAAGGTGCGCGACTGTACCTCGTTCCATTGTGGTTTGTACGGGTTGATCTTGGACAAAACCACGTTTGACGCCCTTCCAGAATTTTTGTTCGCCACGTGCATCAACAAGTTTGAGTGTTATTGCACGATAGTCTACTGACGACACAAGAATTGGGGTCGTCCATGCAAGCGTAAAAGTTATTGACCGAAGATCCCTTGTGCGGAGCATATGTTTAGGAATCGGTAACTTATATATATGGCGTTCATTGCCTTTGATAAGATCATCTGCAATTAATGTAATACGATTTTGATCGCCATTCATAACAAAATCAGGGTCGGGTTTTCCAAAACCAACAAAGCGCGTGGTTTGGTTTTTCTCCGATGCACGACGATGATGATCATTTGGATCTTTAATAAGATCAAAAAACATTTTTCCCACACGACCCCACCGAGCGCTATGAACCAGCATTGCCTTAAGAATTGCTGCTCTCGTGGGACGCTCGCTCCAGCGTTCATTATCTTTCTGAAAAACGTTCTCTAAAATTGATGCAATCTGAACGGCCGAACGAGTTGTAAGCGCAGCTGCATCGCTAGTACCCATTGACAATCCGTAGCGATCAGACTCACCAGCTAACCCGGGACGGGCAACTCGGTGTCCCATGCTCTTCGAAGGACTAGAATGCACCTGCACTTTTCCCAATGAATCAACGGAGACTCCCAAAGCTGCTCTTCCTCCATTAGCGGTAAGTTCCGGCTTAACGCTACGATTAAGCCCCAAACCTAATGCTGACCCTAAAGAGATCATCTCTAGACCTTGAAATGGATCAATTTCGGTGATGGGCCCTAACCCACCTCCATCATTATGAAGTGCTCCAACACTCAAGCTGTTTATGGTTTCTGCAGGACATAGAAGTCCACGAGTACCACTAGATTCGCGAAAACTATTGATAAGTAAAGCATCTCGATCCTGAGGGCTCATGTCCAGCAATTCTTGCGGATTTCCGACGCCGATCACCGGTATCGGCGCTTTGATATTTCCAGCACTGACCACAAATAACATTTGGTGGTGATGGCTGTAATAGTCTATTAAACTGGCCCAGGGTGAGCTCATGCGAACGAAGGGCGCATATGTATCACATATTGAATGGTTAACTATAACCACTCTCGACAAAGGAGATGTGTTCTGACCTCGCTCGTTGACTAATGATTTCAGCGCTCGGTAAATAACACCTATGGCCAGTAAACCCCGTGGCATGCCTTCATTTTGTGCTCCCCCTGTTAGCACTGGGATAATAGCAACCCGCGAATCCAAAGGTTCTGAGGAGGTCGAGAGATCTCCATGCACAATGAGCGATGCCATTGCCGTACCATGTCTACGCTCAGCAACTGGTACCTGAGCTGCGGTTACATCGACTTCATGAACAACTATGCGATCCTTTAACGCTTCATGTTGTGTAACAGGATATCCGTCAAGAATCGCAGCAAAACATTGTGTATTGGTATTCGGTAAGGAGGTTTTAGTAAGACTAGGAGCATTCAAAAGTGCTCCCATTTCAGCACCGTCAAATGCGCTTTGCGGCCGGACTCTCATGATGTCATCCAGCCTAGCTAATCCACCTTCCCCATTAATCATTTGCAGTGCAACACTGCCGGGGATTCTCAATAGAACACCCTGATAGTGAATTTCCGGGATTTCGATAAAGTCTGCGAAATCTCCATCGAACTCATTTGCCAGAGCGCGAAGCTTACCTAGCGCCTGATCTCGACGTTCCCGCTCGCTTCGGTACCAAAGATCAACTTCGACCGTCACCATTTCATCTGGCCTAGATTGAAGGAGTGAAACTACGTACTTTGCCAGCGAGGGGTCTATCCTATCTTTAACAGACCACGTTCGAAAATCTGACAAATATCCGAAAATATTCCACAAGCGTGTTTCTTCTGATGTAGAGGCGGCTTTGTTGGAGGTAAAACGATTCCATGCAGCGAGAAGGGTGCGCAAACCTTTCTCACTAGGCATTGTCAAATAAAAAAGTTTTGCGCTAGGAACTGACTCGTCTTCCGAATCAGATTCGTCATCTTCATCCTGCTCATTTACAGTTTCGGATGAGTTGGGATACATGCTACCGAGCCACTCTAGACCAAGCGCTTGCACCGCTTGGTCAAACTTGTCAACAGGACCGATGATTTCTAAAACTAAGGCACGCTCAGGGATGACTGCACGCGGGTCAGCCGCAATTTTTGCATTTTGAGTGAAGTCGACTAACGACTGCGTCGCCGCTTCAAAAGTTCTTCCAAGACGTTCTAACTGTACCGAATATGGTAGTTTTTTAGGGAAGATCGGGCGGCGCTTTGCCGGCAATCTTTCTAGTTTTGCGGGCTCGCGGCTGACTCGAACCACTGGATAGTCGCGCATTTGTCTCCTCATCGGGCACAGTTATGCCAGGCTGGTTCCGCATCCTTTTTAAGACTTGCTCAACTGCCTGTAAAGCATCCAGTCTATCTCCAAAAAGCACCAGCTTTCTTTTCACATCAAGCATAAATTGCTCAATTTCAGCCATGCTCCTACCGGACATTGCTCTTGCAAATTTCTCAAACGATAAAGCGGACCTGTTTCCCAATGAGTCCATGAACTTTTCGTACCACGTTTTCAGCTCTTGCCTTCCAGGCGCAAAAACTTCCAGCCGTACCTGAAACCGGCGCCACACCGCTCGATCCAGCATCTCCGGATGGTTGGTTGCACAAGCAATGATCGCATGACTCGGAAGACGGTCCATTTGCATGAGCAATGAACTTACAACGCGCTTGATCTCCCCTGTCTCCTGATTGTCGCTTCGCTCTTTTCCAATCGCATCAAACTCGTCGAAAAAGAGAACACAAGGCGTGCGTGTGGCGAAATCTATGAGCATCCTAATCCGGGTAGATGTCTCTCCCAGGTAGCTGTCAACGATCGCGTCATAACGAACTGCAAGCAGTGGTAGCGAGAGCTCACTTGCAAGAACCTCTACGAGGCTTGTTTTTCCGTTACCTGGCGGCCCGACGAGAAGAACTGTATGCCTTGGATCTAGAGAATGATTCCGTAGCTTACCTACCTGGGAGTACTCATAGAGTAACTCTTGAATTTCATCTAGGGTTTCAGTAGCGAGAACCAAGTCAGATAACCGCCTTCGAACAGGCATTTGAAACACTAAGTCGGCGATTTGAGGTGGCAGAGAAAAATTAGCCTGAGCTGGTTCGAGCTGGTCTAAAAGCGATCTTTGCTCGACCGACTCTATAGCAGGTCGACTGCTGCGTCGGCTTTCCATCAGCACGTCCAGGGTTCGTTGGAGTGATTTGCGCTGATCTGGGCGAAGATTTGTTGCTCCCATGGCCTTACCTTCCGTATGTTTGATGGCCTGATGTCTCACGCGCGGGAGCATCTGTGCTGGATGTCATGTTAGTGACCGCACTTCCTTGTCCATCAATTAAGGCGATGAGCGCTTGCAGCATAGACCGGAGTGTCTGCAAGTCATGTGTAGTTTGCGGCTTCTCATGCGCGAACATCTTAGCGGGTACCCCGACTCCTTCTAGGTGAGCCGCTGTCTGTCTTGCTAGAACTGTGCTTAGCTTGCTGGCTGTTCTGGAAGTGGCGCGGCCAGTCTCACAAAAACGCAAGATAGTCGAGCGATGCAGGTTAGCCACCCGACCTAATTCACACGCACTTGTCGCACGCAAATGGATGCGTACCAGTTCTTGCAGATCGGGTAGGGAAGCAGTCTTGGGCATAGAGCAGACGTAAGGCAGTTAGCCTGTCGATCATAGATGTAAAGCTCTTAAACCGCAACATTACTGTTGCTTTATGGAAGTGAGTAAAGTTCTATGTAGCGCTAGGCAAAAATAGCGCAACAGAAACGCATCATTTTCGTCATTTGGTGTTGCGTAAAGCAAAACGCAACATCTGCTTGATAACGATCAAGTACGTCTCCTATCTGGCAATGTGGCTACTTAACCCTAGACTCATGGACTCGCATGCTGTCTGCGTTCATTTGTATTGACCCAGTGAAAACCTGCACAGGTCCAAACTTGGAAAAAGTACCTGAAAGATGAAGGCAGAAGACGAGATCAAACGGTGGACGGCAAAGCGTAAGAGCGCGCTGGTGCTGGAGATCATTCAAGGTAAGACGACTGTGGCCGAAGCCAGCCGTGCATATGACCTATCGCCCTTCGACGTCGAAGGCTGGACGGAAGAGGGCAAGCGAGGCATGGAGAACGCCTTACGGGCCAAGCCCGAGGATGTGCGCGAGCAGTACGAGCGACAGTTGCGGGAACTGCAGCAGGCCTATGGTGAAGCCATGCTGGAGCTGCGGGCTCAAAAAAAGCTGCAAGCCTTGCTGGACGAGGAAGGGAAATGATCCTTCGCGTGCAGCAAGGCTTGCTCAGTGATGAAGTGGCGGCCAGCCTGAGCCAACTGTGTCGCTGGTTTTGAAGTACCCCGGCGCACCGTGTACTACCAAGCGGTGAAATCCAAGCCCAAGGTGGCGGCGCAGTTTGCCCAGCCTATCAAGGCAATGATCGAAGAGAACCCCTCGTTCGGCTACCGGACGGTGGCGCATCTGCTGGGGTTCAACAAGAACACCGTGCAGCGTATCTTCCAGATCCGGGGCTGGCGGGTGCGTAAGCGGGCGATTGGCATGCGACCTCGCATCCAGGCCTTGCCATCGGTGGCCAGGGAACCCAACGAGCGCTGGTCGACGGATCTGTGTCGCATCTGGGCAGGGCGAGATGGCTGGGCATCGTTGGCCTTGGTCATTGACTGTCATACACGTGAACTGTTGGGTTGGCACCTGTCTCACACAGGGCGAGCCACCACGGCCGCCAGCGCTTTGGAGTAGGCCCTCATTGCCCGGTTCGGAACGCTGGGCGCTGTGCCCGAGCCATTCCTGCTGCGCTCCGACGATGGACTGGTGTTCACCAGCCGCCATTACAAGGCCCTGGTCAGAAGCTACGGGCTGCTCCAAGAATTCATCATGCCGCATTGCCCGCAACAAAATGGCATGGTTGAACGCGTGATCCGAACGCTCAAGCAGCAATGCGTGCACCGGCACCGCTTCGAGAGCCTGCAGCACGCCAGTCGGCTCATTGGTGACTGGATTGGCTTTTATAACCACCAGCGCCTGCACCAGTCGCTAAAGATGAAGACACCCGCTGAGGCGTTTGCATTAGCGGCCTGACCTGTGCAGAAACTGCTGGGTCAATACAGACCACCTTGCCCTGCTGCAGGCAGCAACTTTGACCCGCATACATCACCGCTCGTACGGACAGAGTATGTCGGCGATGGTGAGATGTACTAGTTCAAAGCTCGCCATGGGCGGACCTGGTCGTTATCAATGCTGCTGCTATTTTTGCATCTTTCTTCTCACGCTTGTTTGCGACGCACATTTCTTAAAGAGCGTGATTTACAGCCTTTCATTGATGGATATTTTGGCCGGATAGAAGTTTTTCATCTGCACATGCGTGCACAAATTGGTCGGGCGGTACGGTGTTTTATTTCCATACACCGAGATGCCATCCAGCGTTTCAAAGCGGTGCCTGACGCTATGGTGCAAAACTGCATCCTCATGGATTTTGCGAACCTCCTGCGTCCAGGTCCAGCGCATTGAGGCCGGCCACCACGCCGGGTACGCGTCACGCATGCTCTCAATCTCACAGTGTTGCATGCCGCGACCGTCTGGAAAAAGATGCAGTCGGTCCGAATCAACGATCAGTGGATGAGGCAGGCTTCTGGCCTGCTCCACCATCCAGTCCAAGGCGATATCTGATAGGCGCGACTCGTCTTCAGCATAACTTCCGCCGATATCGGAATGGTTACCGGCAAACCAGACCTGCTGCAGCCACTCTGGTTCACCGGCGCGGTCTGGCCACTCGCCCACATTCGCCCACGGGACGCGTTTGAAGTCGGAGCGAGTCTCATCAATTGCCAGAGCGTGCCGTGCATATCTGACTCTTGGATTGAGCGAAAGATCATAGAAACGAAAGCGCCACGCAGTGAAATGAAATCTCCAATTTCCCGTTCTCGGGTAGTCACGTATAGATTTGAAATGGGCTTTGAAGCCGCTGACGGCTTGTACAATGGCCACCAGGGCTGCGAGGATTGCAAACGTCTGCCAAAACGCAAACCAAGGAGTCAAAGCCAGGATCCCCGCTGCTAGAGCGACCATGAAGGCAACAAACGTGATGAGCCCGCCCATCATTAAAATGCGCCTGGGGCCAGGGGCTCCCAACGCTGCCACGGTATCGAAAACTCCAATGAAGTAAGGCACCACGTTGGCCTGATTTTCTTCATTGTTGCTCGCATACTTGGCCCTGAACCGGCGGGCTTTCTCGAGTCGCTCCTCCTTCCGTTCGACCTTGTCGCTTCCTGAGCCATGTTCGTACACCTGTTGTACGGCCTCTTCGGCGATTTTTCTCAAGGCGTTGCCGAAGCGGGGCAGGGGGGCTCCATCTCTATTTTGGGTTGGTACACCGCACAAGGACAACACACCGCCCACGCATCTTGCGGTGTAGGCCCCACGGCTGAATCCGAAGAGAAAGATCCGATCGCCTGGTTCGTAATGTTTGAGAATGGACTCGTAGCAGTCAACGATGTTATGGCTCAGTCCTGTTCCGGTGGCTCCGCTCCACAGTTTCTTGAACTTCTGAATGGGCCTGAACGGAATCTTGCCTTCATCATTCTCTGTGCCGAGACCGGCATCGTATGCAGAAATTTGCACATCGGGATTGATCGGGCTTTCGCAGCCTGTCCGGCAGGCGCGGAACAGCTTATAGATGTTGCTCAGGTTCTGGTCTGGCTTCAGGCCGCCCGCCTGACCGGTTCCGTCGGAAAAAATCACGATGTTCTTGGCCATCTCACTCTCCTGCGAATGCAATCAACGGGAACAGATTTTTTTCAAATCCAGCGAAAACTCGCAGCTTCCTTGTGCTGAGTCACGCCAGCGATGTGCATCCAGTTGCGGCGTACAACCCGCGTCCTCCAGCAAAGGCTGCGCCGTCTTTGCATCGCACACCAGTACGGCCGTGTCGCGTTCAGCCCGAAGGATTTGAATCTTTTGTTGCTCGAACGGCTTGAGCAGCCCTGGGTCGTGCGCCGTGGATGTGCGCAGCAACTGGTCTTCGTCCAGCGTGTCCGCCGAGCGCTTGTACCGCGCCGTCGCGTCGACGGCGGCAGAGAGTTTGGTCAAGGCGGAGCCCAGGCTGTTCATCTCCCGCTCGTTGGGTGGCAGGGCACAGCCGCTGGCAAGCACCGCGGCCACCAAGGAGAGACAGGTCATCGAGAGCTTCATGCCGTTTCCTTCCAGAAAACGAGGCGGCCGGTCTGGACGCTGCGACCCGTGTCCAGGTTCCAGTCTTCCAGACGATCAAGCGCATCCGAGCGTCCGTCAATTAATGCGTCATCAAGGCCTTTCCACACGGCCAGCACGTTCAAAACAGCTTTTTCGTAAATATCGAGGTAGTCCATCGCCCCTTCTGGGGTTGGCAGCTGAAGGACGTAGCTCGGATCAATGTCTTCTTCTCTGGGGTACGCAAGATTGAGCTTGGTGCTGACATGTCTCGAGACGGGGAAGAGATGGTTTGTTTTCGCCATCACGGACAGAACCGTGCGAAATCCTTTGTGCCATGAGCTGGGCTGAGGCGCATCCAGAGCCGAATCGGCATACGCTGTCTCGAACATCTTCAGCCACACCTCTTCAACGACGGTGTCGATGGCATCTTCAGATTCCGGCGCATGGCATCTGGCGATACCTGACTTCAGATGATCTGACAGTCCCGTTTCACCCACGTTCATTACCCTGGGGAAGATGAGTGCGTCCTGGTGCATTTCGCAGCGCCGGTGTTCGGATTCATTGCCAATATAGGGGCCGACTCTGAGTTCTACCGTCGGATGAATCGTCATATCCGCAGTCATGTGCGCAGCAAACCCCAGCAACCACGCCGTGGCGCGCTCCTGGTGCTCCGGCGCGAGCTCCTTGACTGCCTTGACGCCTGCGCGAAGCAGCGTTGCATTGCGCGTGTAGTGCATCGCATCGGCCCAGGCCTTCTGGCCCTTGTCCAGTACGAGGTAGGGATAGTCGGGGCTTACCGCTCCGAGCTCGACGAAACGCAGATACAGCCCAAGGCTCGCAAGGGTTTCATCCCTGAGGCCGGCAGATGACGCACGTTTTTGCGCGTCGTTCACCACACAGAGATGGGAATAGGCACCAGGCATACAAAATTCCTGTGAAATGTAGACGAATTGAGGGTAGAGAGACGGGTTTTGGCTGAATCAGACTGCACGCGCCTGGCGTTCCAAAAGCTGATGGCAGCGGCTGTTTGGAAATTGCAGGCGCCACCGACGCTCTGCCACATGCAAAACAAAGCCCGACAAATGAAAACCGCCCCATTGGGCGGACTCGCGCGCGCGGATTAACCTCCCTCGGGTCGATTCTCCAGGTCTTTCAGTTGCTTGAGCTGACGACCATATTCGTTATTCAGGCAGACGCCGATCACCAGCCCTTGCATGCTGCCTCCTGCATAGCGCTGTCCTTCCACTTCACAGGTTGCCTGCGCATAAGCATCACCGGCCTTGAACCACTTCGTCATTGACTTGCGCATGTCCTTGTCGGCAGTTTGCAGCATTTTTTGCTTTTGAGCCTTCAGTTCTTTTTCAGTTTTTTCGAGTTCACGTCCGGCACAGACTTTCATACCCAACGTGGACTCTTGGTCTTTGGCGCAGTCAATATCGGAAAATTGGTCAGTCTGGGAAGCGGCAGCCGCCATCGCGCTTCCAGCACAGCATGCCGCAATGAACGCGGTTACCACGGCTCGTTTAGCCATTCCATTTTTCTGTTTCGCGGCAATCATGATATTTGTCCTCTCAGGCGAACACGGGACGATCCTCGTGTATGGTAAGAGTATGGATGAAAACACAGTTTTTTAACAGGTGCGGATCTGATCGGCGTGAGCACAGTGGTCCCATGTGCATCCGTTACTTGATCCCCGCGCCCGCAGGATCGAGTTGCATGTGGCTTCACTAAAAGCCATTGCCTGGCTGGCGGAGGCGCCCAAACTGAATTTACGCGTCAGCAGCCAGTCAATGGACGGCGCGGCTGGCCGACGGTTTGCCTACCGCGGTGTCGGGGCTCGAAACCGTCCACGCGGGTAGGGCCGCGATATAACTCACGATAAGCAGCGTTTGGTAGCCATGTGGCTGGCTGTGTCTTTCCCACAAAACCTCCCCTCGAGCGCATTGTTCGCACTGCCTAGCGCCTGGATGCGCACGGCGATGGCGCAAGTGTTGTTGTATGCTTGCGCTTACTGTCGTATAAGCACTTGTACTCCCTGGATTAAGCTGTGCCTGAGCTGGGCATCGGCTGACAGCGACGCCGGTTATCCTCTACCAGCAGCTAATGAGTCCGCTTTGCCCTTGGCCCGGGCAGCCACTTTCCCCGCCTCTTTCTGCTTCATTCTATTTAATTTTCATTTATTGACGCATCATATCTCTCATTGTGGTGCGTTCCATTTAATTCGTGGGTTTTGAAAGAGTGACTGAAAAGGAGAGGGCTCCGCGCGCTGAGAGAGTGAGCGTCTGGCGTGGGCGCGGGTGGCCGTAAAAGCCAATCCAGTCACCGACGACCCGGCTGGCGTTCTGCAGACTCTCGAAGTTGTGTCAATGCATGCATTGCTCCTTCAGCGCTCGGATCACGGGTTCAGCCATGCCGTTTTGCTGCGAGCAGTGCTGGGGTGATGAACTCTTGGCGCAATCCGTAGATCCTGACCAAGGCCTTGTAATGGCGGCAGGTGAACACCAGGCCATCGTCCGACCGCAGCAGGAGCGGCTCGGGCACAGTTCTCAAGCGTTCCGAATCGGGCGATGAGGGCCTGCTTCAGCGGGCTGGCGGTCATGATGGTCCGGCTTGTGCGCTACAGGGGCCAGGCCAACAACTCACGCAAATGGCAGTCGATGATCAAGCCAGCGATGCCCAACCGTCTTGCCTAGCCCAGATGCAGCACAGGTCCGTCGACTTGCGCTCGTTCGGCCGTTGCCGGCGGGCTCTAAGTGACGCTGGATGATGGCAAGGGATTCAGCGTGGTGCCGCTGCGGCCGGTTATCACGCAGCGAGTAGGACAGCAGATTGCAGCCGCGGTGCCGGGCGTTTCAGAGCTGCATCCCTCTTGCGCAGCGTTTTCCCCTCGCCCAAACCCCTGAACAACTGCTATATTAGGAAACGAGCGATTCCATATAATAACCAACATGGTTACCCAATCTTCCTCATCGCTTCCGCGCAGCCGGGGCCGCCCTCGTGAGTTCGACGCCGACAAGGCGCTCGACCAAGCGGTGCGCGTGTTCAGCGAGCGCGGCTATGTCGGCGCGTCGATCACCGATCTGACCCGTGCCATGCGACTGGCCCAGGGCAGCATCTACAAGGCGTTCAAGGACAAGCAATCGCTTTTTCTGGCAGCGTTCGATCGTTACCGTGCACAACGGACACAGAAGCTACGCCGTGCCATCGACGACGGCAACACGGGCCTGGAGCGCCTGCATGCAGCGCTGGCCTTCTATGCCGAATCGGCCCACGGTGCGATAGGACGGCAAGGCTGTCTGGTCGTTGCCAGTGCGGTGGAACTTTCGACGTTCGCCAAACTCGTGGCCGATCACGTCGCCGACGCACTGGCCTGCAACGAGGCCATGCTGGCCGACTTGATCCGTCAGGGGCAGGCAGATGGCTCGATCATGGCGCATGTCGATGCCGAAGCCACGGCGCGGATGCTGTTGTGCCTGACGCAAGGCATGCGCGTGGTCGGCAAGACCGGGCGCAGCCGCGAGCAGATGCAGGCCGTGGTGGAGACCGCACTCAAGACGCTGGCCTGATATTTTTTTGCCAATTTAGGAAACGATTGATTCCGTTTAAATCAAGGAAAAAACTCATGAAGATCGCTTTTCTTGGCCTCGGCACAATGGGCCTGCCGATGGCCGCCAATCTGCTCAAGGCCGGCCACGCGGTGTGCGGCTGGAACCGCTCGCCCGCACCGGCTGCACGGCTGTCGGCGCTGGGCGCTCAGGTGGCGGCGACGCCCAACGAGGCCGCCGCCGATGTGGACGTGCTGATCTCAATGCTCGCCGACGATGCCGCCACACGCGCCGCGGTGCTGGATTCCCAGGCATTGCACGTACTCAAGCCGGGTGCGATCCACGTCAACATGGCCACGGTGTCGGTGGCCTTGGCGGCCGAACTGACGCTGCTGCACGAGGCGCGGGGCGTGGGTTACGTCGCCGCGCCGGTGCTGGGCCGGGTGAATGTGGCCGAAGCGGGACAGCTCAACATTCTGGCCGCAGGCGATCCCAAGGCACTGGCTGTCGTGCAGCCGCTGCTGGACGTGCTCGGCCAGAAGACCTGGCACCTGGGCGAACGTCCCGAGCAGGCCAATGCCGCCAAGCTGGCAGTGAACTTCATGATCGCCAGCGCCATCGGTACGATGGGCGAAGCCGCCGCGCTGGTACAGGGGCATGGCATGGACAAGGCCGGCTTCCTCGAACTGGTCACGTCCACCGTGTTTGCCGCGCCCGTTTACAAGGGCTACGGCCAGGCCATTGCCGACGAATGCTTCGAGCCGGCCGGTTTCAAGCTGGCGCTCGGTCTCAAGGACGTGCGCCTGGCGCTGGAAGCGGCCGAGCAGGCCCACGTGCCGCTGTCGCTGGTCAGTGCGCTGCGCGATGCCCACATCGAAAGCCTCGCACATGGCGAGGGGCATCTGGACTGGGCCGCGCTGTCGCGCGCGTCCGCACGGCGTGCCGGGCAGGCATGACGAAGCACGTCCATGCGCAAGCCGCACCGACGGAGATGATGCCGGCATTTCCGATGCATTGCCAAGGCAGGCCCAGCAAACGGGCGTGAAGCTGACCACGCTCCAGCGATCGCTGTTCATTGTCAGGTGCCGGTCAGAGGCTCTTGCCCCTTGGTCGGCGGAGAGCGGACTGCTCTTAACCGGGATCAGCTTTTGATCGTGCGCTGCCCACCGCGTTGGCAGCAGGCGACGGCAGCGCAGCAGCCTGCTGCAAGCCCCGCAAGCCCTTCGGATCGCCCTGCGCACAAAGTCTGCCATACCTGCACCCCCTTACATAGGATCAACCTATGGAGTGATGCATATTTCGTATTTTTCCAGCGGAAGGTAAAAACCAAGAATCGGTGCTGTCATCAAACCTACACGGAAGACCGCACCCAACATGTCCGATCTCGACAATACGCCTGGCGCCTGGGCCGTCAGCCCGACGGAATACCTCGCAAAGAGTACGCCGGCCTATGATCTTCCCGCGCGGCCTTTCTCGGTCTACGTCACCATGCGCGACGGTTGCCGCATTGCCGTCGATGTGTACCTGCCCGTGCCGCGCAATGGCGCCGCGCCCGCACGCGTGCCGGCGATCGCGATCTTCACGCCGTACTACCGCCGCTTTGTGACCACCGACGCGGCCGAGGAAGACAGCCCCAACTGCGGCCGCTACCGCGACTTCTTCGTGCCGCACGGCTATGCGGTGGTCGTGGTCGACGTGCGCGGCACAGGCGCGAGCTTCGGCACGCGCGACGCGCTGCGCTCGCCCAAGGAGCGCGACGACTATTACGAGATTGCCGAGTGGATTGTTCAGCAGGACTGGAGCAACGGCAGCATCGGTGCCACAGGTATTTCCTATCTTGGCGCGGCCGCCGTGTTTCTGGCCAGCACCCGGCATCCCGCGGTCAAGGCGATCGCGCCGCTGTTCGCCGTGACGGACATCTATACCGATCAGCTCTACGTGGGCGGCATGCTGTCGACGATCTGGACCGGGCGCTACGACGAGCTGATGGTGGCGCTGGACCAGGACGATCGCCCCGCGCTCGCCAAGTTCGCCTACTACGGCAACCCCAAGTTCGCGGGCCCGCAACCGGTCGATGACGACGCCGGCGGCGCACTGCTGGCCCAGGCGCTGCACCAGCACCGCAGCAACTGCCGGCTCAACGACCTGGCGCGCGAAGTGCCGTTCCAGCACGATGCGGCGCTGCACGACCCAGAGCTCACGCTCGACATCTGCAGCCCCGGCTACTATGCGCGCGACATCCCGGAAAGCGTGGCCGTGTATTCCATCTCGGGCTGGTACGACGGCGCGGGCTACAGCAACTCGGCGATCACGCGCTTCCTCACGCTGCCCAAGCACCAGCACCGCCTGCTGCTCGGTCCCTGGGACCATGGCGCGCGCAGCAATGTGTCGCCCTGGCGCGAACGTACCGGCTCCGATTTTCCGCTGCTCGCCGAAGTGCTGCGCTTTTTCGACCACCACCTGCGCGGCGTCGACACTGGCTTGCAGAACGAGGCGCCGGTGCACTATTTCACCATCCACGACGAGAAATGGCAGGCGGCGCCGAGCTGGCCGCCCGTGGAGCAGACCCAGCGTTTCTATCTCGCGGCGAACGGTCGGCTGCTGAAACAGGCAGAGGAAAGCGCCGGCAGTGACGCCTACCAGGTCGACTTCACGGTTTCTTCGGGCAGCCAGACGCGGCTCGAACGTCTGGGCGCGATGGCCGTTGAAAGCTATTACCCGGATTGGACCCAGCGCCAGGCGGCCATGCTGCACTACGACAGCGCACCGCTGGACGCGGCCGCCGAGCTGACCGGCCACGTGGTGGCGAATCTGCAGTTCACCTCGTCGGAGACGGACGCCGCGGTCTACGCCTATGTGACGGAAGTGCTGGCAGACGGCCAGTGCCGCTATGTCACGGAAGGCGCGCTGCGTGCCCTGCACCGCGAAGGCCTGAAGCACTCGCCAGACTATGTGGCCAGCTGGCCGGTCAATGCCTATGACCGCGCCTCGGCCCGCCTGCTGACCCCGGGCGAGCCGGCCGGCATGACTTTTGCGTTGCTCCCGGTTTCGTGGACTTTCGCACCGGGCAGCCGCATACGCATCTCCATGACGGGCAGCGATGCCGGTCACGCGCCGCAGGTGCCGCACGGCCGCCCGCCAATGCTGAACATTCTGCGCGGCCCGCAGACGAGCTGGTTCGAGTTTCCGCTGCGCAAGGCCCTGGCTTGAACCACGGCCCGACACCGTACAACGATTGCTACGCTTCAAAGGTATTCCCATGTTGACACTTTCTCGCCGTGGTCTGCTGGCCACCCTTGCGCTGGCTGGCGCAGGCCTCGCTCCCTTCTCGCAGGCCATGGCCCAGGACGCCTGGCCCACCCGCGCCGTCAAGCTCGTCGTGCCGCAAGGCCCGGGCTCGGGCTCCGATGTGCTGGCGCGCCTGCTCAGCGACCGTCTGGCGCGCGGTCTGGGCCATCCCGTTGTGGTGGAAAACAATCCCGCCGCCAATGGCCTGGTGGCGCTCAGCGGCGTGGCCAAGGCGGCGCCCGACGGCTACACCCTCGGGCTGGCAGGCGTGTCGCAGATGGCGTTCAACCCGGCGCTCTACAAGGACCTGCCGTACAACCCCGCCAAGGACTTCACCTACATCGCGCCCGTGGCCGATACGCCGTTCGCGCTGGTCACCAGCAACAAGAGCGGCATCAAGACCCTGGCGCAGTTCATCGAACAGGCGCGCAAGAATGGCGGCACGCTGACGTTCGGCAGTGCCGGCATCGGCAACTCCACGCACATTGCCATGGAGCTGATTGCTTCGATCGCCGGCGTGAAGCTCATGCATGTGCCTTACCGCGGCTCGGCGGCGGCGCTGACGGCCGTGCTGTCGGGCGAAGTCGACGCCATGGTGAGTGTGGTCGGCCCGGCACTGCCCCAGGTCCAGGCCGGCAAAGTGAACGCGCTGGCCGTTTTGGGCGAGACGCGTGTGCCGCAGTGGCCCCAGGTGCCCACGATCAAGGAAGCCGGGCTGAACGTGCCGGCGATGCCGGGCTGGTATGCGATCGTCGGCCCCGCGGGAATGGACACTAAGATCGTCGCCATCTTCAACAAGGCCTTGCAGCAGGTCATGACCGACCCCGCGGTCAAGACGCGCCTGGCCGAGCTTTCGCTGCCCGCGCTGCAGGGCGGCGACGCGGAAATCCGCCAGCGGGCCAGTGCCGATCTCGCGTACTGGAGCGACTTCATTCGCAAGAACAACATCCGCGTCGAGTAAACCATCATGAACAAGCGTTTCTTTGTTTCAGCGCTTGCGCTCGCCCTTGCTGGCCTGGCATCGGTCGTGCAGGCGCAAGTCCCGTATCCGGCAAAAACCGTCAAGCTCATCGTGCCGTTCTCCGCGGGCGGCTCGACCGATCTCGTCGCGCGCCAGATCGCGCAGGAGATGACGGTACGCACCGGCCAGCCCTTCGTCGTGGAGAACAAGCCCGGCGCGGGCAGCACCATAGGCGCGGACTTCGTCGCCAAGGCGCCGGCCGACGGCTATACGCTGCTGCTGGGCACGATCAGTTCGCATGCCACGGCCGTGGGGCTGTACCCCAAGCTGCCTTATGACCCGCTCAAGGACTTCGCGGCGATCACCGAGATCACCGCCATTCCCAATCTGATCGTCGCCAGTCCGACCAACGCGCGGCTGGCGGGCGTCAGGAACGTGGCCGATCTGGTCAAGCTGGCGAAGGAGAAGCCGGGTTCACTGACCTACGGCTCCAGCGGCTCGGGCAGCTCCAACCACCTCGCCACCGAGCAGCTGATGACGGCCGCGGGCATCACCATGAACCATATTCCGTACAAGGGTTCGGGGCCGGCGCTCAACGACGTCTCGGGCGGGCATACCGATCTGATGCTCGATGTGGTGCTGTCGTCGCTGCCGCAGATCAAGGGCGGGCGCCTCAAGGCGCTGGGCATCACCAGTCTCAAGCGCTCGCCGCTGCTGCCCGATGTGCCTACCGTGGCCGAGCAGGGTTACCCGGGCTTTGAAGTGCTGGGTTGGTACGGGCTGTTCGCGCCTGCCGGCACGCCGCCCGCCGTGCTCGAGCGCCTGAGCCAGGACTTCCGCGCCGTGCTGCGCAGCGACAAGATGCGCGCCACGCTAGAGTCGCAAGGCGGGCCGGCCATCGCCAGCACGCCCGCGGAGTTCACCGCATTGATCCGCAGCGAGATCACGCGCTGGAAGAAGGTGGTCGAGCAATCGGGCATCAAGCCGGACTGAGGTGGTGATGGACTCCACTCATGACAGGGTACAGAGCGCCGGCGCCCAGGCCCTGCCGCTGCTCGCCGCGGCGCTGCGCAGCAGCGATCCCGCGCTGGCATTGTTCCAGGCGGTGGAGCAGGGCCTGGCGCGCGCGCCCGGACACCGGCTGATGACGGTGCTGGTCTATTTTCACGACCAGGGCGAGTCGCAGCGGGCCTATAGCAGCCGGCCCGACCAATACCCGATAGGTGGGCGCAAGACCTTGGGCCAGGCGCCGCGCATGCGCCAGGTGCTGGCCAGCGGCGAACCGTTCCTGGGCCATACGCGTCAGGACATTGTCGAGAACTTCCCCGACCACGAGAAATTGCTGGCCATGGGCTGTGAAAGCATCGTCAACATGCCGGTGCGCTGGGGTGCGCAGGTGCTGGGTACCGTCAATCTTCTGCACGCCGAGAGGCATTACGCGCAGCACGACCTGCCGCTGATCGAGGCCTGGGCACACCTGGCTTTGCCGGCCTTTCTGGCCGCTGTTCTGCGTCGCTGAGCAGGCGCACGCCCAGCCACCGGCCCTGGGCGATTTCGTCCTGGATCACGCGCAGCAAGGTCTCGCGCACGCATTGCACTGCGGGGCTGCGCGCGGCGGAGACCGACAGGCTCAGCGACAGTTCGCGCAGTAGCGGCCGGTCCACAAGGGGCACGCCCCGCACGCGGCCGTGCTGCTGTGCGAGCGCAAAGGCCGACGTGGGCAGTATCGTCGCGCCCAGGCCGCGCTCGACCGCAAGGATCAGGATTTCAACGGCGCTGGTCTCCGCCACCAACTGGAAGCGCAGATGACGCTCATTGAACAGCCGCTCCATCGCCACCCGCACGGAGTTGGGATGGGTGGGCAACAACAGGGGCAACGCTGCCAGCGCATCGACACTCAAGACGTCCGCTGTCTGATCTGTGGCCGCCACAACAACGAACAGCTCTTCTTCCAGAACGGGCTCTATGCGCAGGCGCGAATCGGCGCGCGCATTCATGGTCACGGCGAGTGCCAGCCGATCCGAGGCAACCTGGGCCACGAGATCGCCGCTCGAGGCTTCGATCAATTCGAGTTCAATCAGTGGATAGCGCTCTCGAATGCGCTCCAGCAGGGGCGCTGCGACGATGCGCGAGGTGCTGGTGGGCAGGCCTATGGCGACCCGGCCCGATGGGGCCTCGCTTTCGCTGCGTATCGCCGATTGGGCATCGTCGAATTGGCGCAGGATCATCTTGGCATGGCGGTACAGCAACTCGCCGGTGTTCGTCGCGCGTGTGCCGTGGACGCTGCGTTCGAGCAACTTCACGCCCAGCTCGGCCTCGAGGTTGGCCATGTGCTGGCTCAGCGAGGGCTGGGCGATGAACAAGGCCTCGGCCGCCGCCGTGATGGTCTTGAGTTCGACGACCTTCACGAAGTACTTGAGATGCCGGATATCCATGATTCTTTGCGCCTTGACGTCACGCGAGCTGAGCGCCATTGTAAAGGTGCCCACTTCGGGCGCAGATGCAGCGGATGCGTCATGTCTGAGACGCTGGCTCCATTTTGCTGTGTCAAATCACCCTTGAAGCCTGCTCGCTTGCGGGCAGTGGGTCGCAGGCCGCCCTTTTTGACGGTCTTTATCAAAGAACATGGTCTGGGTCTGCACCCACTCGCCTGCGATACGGCGCATGCGGTTGGGCGTGGCTTCTTCGGTGGTCAACGCATTCGCCGGCGCAAAGCTCCCAGATTTGCATCGTCTATGTGGCGTACCTGGCAAGTCAGCGCTTTGAGACGGCCAGTCACAAGGCGGATACGGCTGAGCCAGCCAATTGCAAAAAAAGACAAATCGGTCCGAGAAACCGATAGCCTTCGTTTGCATCAATGCGTTCATGAGCGAAACTGCATCCATCGTGATGATGGGCCCAGAGCACCGTCTCCAAGCCAAGGCTTCGCGACCGTGGACAGAGCGAAACTATCGCGTGGCCAGGGCTCCATTGCGCATGGCTGCTCTTGATTTGAGGAAGGCTGCTGTATGAATCGGGCGGCATTGGCGTTGATCAAAGAAGCCGTTCTCAGGGCCCTCGTGAAGAGCCCCAAGGACGTCGGTTTCTATCGTGAGCAGATGAATGATCCATCGCGTCCGACTGCGTACCGCCAGGCCTTGAAGGAGGCTGTGGGCAAGTGGGTGAAAGAAAACCCGGAAAAATAACGTCTTCACCGGCCGGAAAAGACGGCGTCATTCATCGCGACGGGCATGCCTTGCCGCGAACATGCGCCCGTCAGCGCTCGCGTGCGGCGCCACTGATCGACGACGGCGCTCAGACGATTCCAGGCATGGAGCGCTGCGAGCAGCGTTTGTGCCATATGGCCGCTACACGGCCGAGACCGCGGTGTCGCTATCGCTGATCGCGCTGGATTGAGAGCAGGACTCGGAATAAGAGAATGGACGTGCAACGAGTGCGGGGCGGTACACGACCGGGACACAAATGCAGCCAAGAACATTCTCGCGGCAGGACATTGCCGTCTAGCAGTAGGAATCCCCGTCCTTTAGGACAGGGAGGATGTCAATGAATCCCGCTGGGCTCCGGTGCATCGCCCGTCAGAAACCAGTGGCCCACATTGCGCGTCTTGTATTCCTCGGGGTTGTGCAAGGTGTGGGTGCGCACATTGCGCCAGTAGCGATCGAAGCCGTAGTGGCTGGCGGTGGCGCGCGCGCCCATCACTTCGAGGATGCGGCTGGTGACTTCGAGCGCGACATTGCCGACAAAGGCATTCGCGGCGGCCAGGGGAATCGCCGCGGCGTCGCGCTCGGCGCGCGTGAGGGCCGGGCCGCGCTCCCAGGCGCGGTCCATGGCGAGCAAGGCCACATCGGCCATCGCCGTGGCGGCCAGCGTCTTGGTGTAGAGGTCGCCGTAGACGCGTTTGACCCAGGGATCGTCGATATGCCGGGCCACGCCCGAATGCGTGCTGGGCCGGCTTTCGTGCAGCGTGTAGTCGCGCGCGGCCAGCAGCGCGCCTTGGGCGCTGCCCAGAAAGACATTGAGCAGAACGCTTTGCTGGATGAAGGGCGTGACGGTGCGAAACGGCTGCCTGGGATCGCCCCCGGGCTGCAGCACTTCGCTGGCTTCCACGCGCACGTTCTCGTAGACGCAGGTGCCGCTGCCGGTCTGCCGCTGGCCGAACGCGTCCCAGTCGTGCAGCGGGCGCCAGCCTTGGCGCGTGGCCGGGATGGTGGCGATCACGGTCTGCTGCGTCGCCGGGTCGGTCCAGGTCAGGCTCAGGTAGTCCGCGAGGTGGCTGCCCGAGGTGAAGGGCTTGCTGCCGTTGAGTATCCAGTGGTCGCCGTGCTGTACGGCCGTCAGGCTGCCGGCGCGCGCATTGTCGTTGTTGGCCCAGAACCAGTTGCCTTGGACCGAAGCCTGGTAGAGCGCCGCGGCCTGCTCGGCCGAACCGCGGATGCGCGCCGTGCTTTGCGCGCCGGTGTGATAGCCCAGCAGATGGGCCAGGGAGGCATCGGCCTGGGCGATTTCGCGCACCACGCGCAGCACCGTGGCCCAGTTCTGGCCCTTGCCGCCGTGCTCTTCAGGAACCAGCAGCGTCAGCAGGTCGTGGTCCTTGAGCAGTTGGAGCTGGTCTGCGGGTGTGCCGCCGGCCTTGTCGCGTTCCACCGCGTCCTTGGCCAGCAGCGGCTTGAGGGCGATGGCGCGCGCGACAAAGGGGTTGGTTTCATCCGTCTTGAAAGCGCAAGCGTATACGTCTGACTGTTGTGGAAATGCTGGCTGATTCACGCGTGGCTTACCTGCAGAAATTATCTCGAACATGCAGCCAGCGGCGGCATGCCGACTGGCCGGGCGCAGGCATCAGGCCGTGCTGGAAATGATCTGGTCGATCTGCGCGTCATTGGTCGCGTCGGGGCGGCGGCGCGTGCGGCTGCGCTGGCCATCGACGGCCACCGCGACTTCGCCGTGCACGGTCACACGGCGCACCAGGCGGGCCTGGTCGCCGTAGTCGTTGACGGCGAAGTGCTGGGTGGCGCGGTTGTCCCAGATGACCACGTCGTCCTGCTGCCAGTTCCAGCGCACGGTGTTCTCCAGGCGCGTGACGCGGTTTTGCAGCAGCTCGAAAAGGCGCGTGGACTCGGTGGTCGACAGGCCGATCAGCTTCTTGACGAAATGCCCCAGCAGCAGCGAGCGCTCGCCCGAGACCGGGTGCACATGCACCACGGGATGCTCGGCTTCGAACACCGCCGAGACAAAGACTTCGCGGTGGTGGCTCAGGCGGTCGGCCGCAATGTCCACGCGGTCGGCGCCGTAGTCGTAGTCGTTGCTGTGCACGGCCCACAGCTGGTCGGCCAGGTTCTTGATTTGCTGCGGCAGGCGCTCGTAGGCCAGCGCGGTATTGGCCCAGACGGTGTCGCCGCCATAGGCCGGAATGGTCACGCCGCGCAGAATGGAAATCTTGGGAAACGCGTCGACAAAGGTCACGTCGGTGTGCCAGGAGTCCGCGCGCCCGCCGCCCTTGGAGGCGTCGAGTTCGAACAGCTTGGTGCCGTTGGGCGCGGGCACCGTGGGGTGGGCCACGGTGCGGCCGAAGCGCGCGCCGAAGGCCTGGTGCTCGGCGTCGTCCAGGTGCGACTGGCCGCGGAAGAACAACACCTTGTGCGCGACCAGCGCGGCGTTCAGATCGTCGATGGTGGTCTGCGGCAACTGCGCCGACAACTGGATGTTCTGCACTTCGCCGCCGATGTTGCCGGCAACGCGACGGATCTGGAGGTTGCCGAAGCGGGTGTCTATGGATGAGGAGTGGTTGCTCATGGGACCTTTGAGTGGCGTTGGACGTTCAAGGCGGCAAGGCCGCAGCCCCCTGATTCTTGAATCGCCCCCGGCCCCGGTCAACGAATGAAACCATGTTTGCTCATGCGAAAGTCTTCTGAGCGCGCCGCGCAGTGCTTTGCATTGGATGCTATGTTTTTCGCAGCGCAAGCGGCCCGCCGGTGCGGGACGGCATGGCGCGATTAGACTTGGACGTTCAACCACGGAGAACCTGCCTTTTGATCGACGCACCCGAGCCCGGCGGGCTCAAGCCTCTGACATCCAAGGACATCGCGCGGCTGGTCGGCGTGTCGCAGGCCACGGTGTCCAATGCCCTCAATCGCCCGCACCTCGTGGCCGCGAAGACGCGCGCCAAGATCGAGCGCATCATGATGGCCTCGGGCTATAGCGTGAACAGTTCGGCGCGCGCCCTGAAGTCGGGCATAGGGCATGCAATCGGCATGGTCGTGCTCGACGTGGCCAACCCGTTCTGGGGCGCGGTGATCAAGGGCGTGGAGGCCGTGACCGCGCCGGGGCTGATTCCGCTGATCATAGGCAGCTCCAACGAAGACGCGGCGACCGAGCGCCAGATTCTCGAGTCGTTCGCTTCGCAAGGGGTGCGCGGCATCCTGATCGCGCCCACGCACGCCAACCTGCCCACACTGCGGCGGCTGCAGGACCGGGGCATCAAGGTGGTGCTGCTGGACCGCGACGACCCGCAGGGCGAGTTTCCGTCGATGAGCCTGGACCATGCGGCGGGCGCGGCCATCGCGGCGCGCCATCTGCTCGAAAGAGGGCACCGCAACGTGGCCATCGTCAACGGCTCGCTGCAGCTGTCCTGGTGCGCCAGCCGCTCCAGCGGCTTTCGCGCGGCCTGTGCAAGCGTCGCGCAAACGCAGGTGCGCGAAATCAACATGCAGTCCATGACAGTCGAAGAAGGGCTGGCCAGCGTGGCGCAGTTGCTGGTGCTCGATTGCGCGCCGACGGCGGTGTTCTGTGCCAACGACATGCTCGCGCTGGGCGTGATGAAAGGCCTGGCGCAGCGCGGCATCGGCGTGCCGGGCGACATGTCGGTCGTGGGTTATGACAACGCCATGTTTTCCGAACTGCTGTCGCCCGGGCTGACCACGGTGGGCCAGAGCGCCGCCGCCATAGGGCGAGCTGCGGCCTTGCTCATGACCCGCGATGAGGGAGCGCCCGAGACGCTGCCGCAGCCCGAACTGATAGTGCGCGGCTCCACGCGCACGCTGCCGACTACGCCGTAGCCTGCGCGCTCAGCGTGGGCACGGCGTCGATCAACTGGCGGGTATAGGCGTCCTGCGGCTGGGTGAGCACCGCATCTGCCGGGCCGTATTCGCGCAGCTCGCCATGCCTGAGCACGGCCACTTGGTGGCTCACCTGCTGGATCACGCCCAGGTCGTGCGAGATGAACAGGAATGCCACGCCGGTTTCGCGCTGCAGCGAGGCGATCAGCGCCAGAATCTGCTTTTGCACCGAGACATCGAGCGCCGACACCGGTTCATCGAGCACCACGATCTGCGGCTGCACCGCGAGCGCGCGCGCAATGGCCACGCGCTGGCGCTGGCCGCCGGACAGCGACAGGGGCCGGCGCGCGGCCAGCGCCGGGTCCAGCCCCACGCGCCGCAGCCAGTCGTCGATGCGCTGGCGCTGGCGCTGCGCGTCTTCGCGGCCAAAGCGCATCCACAGCGCTTCGCCCAGGGTCTTGCCCACGGTGTAGCGCGGGTCGAAAGCGCTCAGCGGATCCTGGTGCACGAACTGTATGGGCCGGGCGCGGCTGGGCGCGGGCGCGGGCGGCAGTGCGCTGGCGTCCACGCGGCCTTGCGTGGCGGTCTCAAGCCCGGCGATGATGCGCGCCAGCGTGGTCTTGCCCGAACCCGATTCACCGACCAGGCCCAGCGTGCGGCCGCGCTGCAGCTCTATGCTCACCTGCTTGAGCGCATCACGGTCGGTGCCGCTGGCCGACTGCGCCGCAAAGCGCTTGGACAGGCCTATGGCGCGCAGGATCACGGGCGCATCTTGCTGTGCGACGGCCGCAGCCGGCGCGCTGCCGCGGTCGAAGTGCGGAATCGCATCGAGCAGGCTGCGCGTATAGGCATGGGCCGGACGGCCCAGCACCTGGGCCGTGCTGCCGCTTTCAACGACCTGGCCGCGTTGCAGCACCAGCACCTGGTCGGCCAGGCGCGACACCACGCCCAGGTCGTGGCTGATCAGTATCAGCGCGATGCCGCGGCGCTTGAGGCTGGCGAACAGCGCCAGAATCTCCTTTTGCACCGACACATCGAGCGCGGTCGTGGGCTCGTCGGCGATCAGCACCGGCGGGTGGCCGGCGATGGCCGTGGCGATCAAGGCGCGCTGGCGCAGACCGCCCGACAGCTGGGCGGGGTAGTCGTCGTAGCGCGATGCGGCCTCGGGCATCTGCGCCTGGCCCAGCAGATCGACGCCATGGGCGCGCAAGGCGGCGCCGCGGTGGGCCGAGCCCGTGGCGCGTATCGCTTCTTCCAGTTCCTGGCCTATGGTGCGCAGCGGGTCCAGCGAGACCAGCGCGTCCTGCAGGATATAGCCTATGGAGCGGCCGCGTATCGCGCGCCACTGGCGCTCGCCCAGGCGCAGCAGGTCGCGGCCTTCGAGCTGCAAGGCCTGGGCCGTGATCTGGGCCGTGGGCGCATTCAGGCCCAGCAGGCTGCGCGCGGTCACGCTCTTGCCCGAGCCCGATTCGCCCACCAGCGCCACGCACTGGCCCGGCTCCAGATCGAAGCTCACGCCCGAGACCGCGCAGTGGCGCGTGACGCCATCGTCGAACGCGACCTGCAGGTCGCGCACGCGTATCAGCGGCGCGCTCATAGGCGGCCCTCCGAGCGCTGCTGCAGCCAGCGGCCCAAAATGCTGGTGCTCATCACGAACAAGGTGATTGCAAAGCCGGGGAACACCGCGGCCCACCAGCCCATGAGCAGGAAGTTGCGTGCATTGGTCAGCATCGCACCCCATTCGGGCGAAGGCGGCGGATTGCCCAGGCCCAGAAAGCTCAGCGCCGCGCCGGCCAGCGTCGCGCTGCCCAGGCCTATGGTGGCGATCACCACCAGCGGGCGCAGCGCGTTCGGCACGATATGGCGCAGTATCAGCGGCAGGCCTTCAAGGCCCAGCGAACGCGCGGCCTCGACATAGACCGAGCCGCGCACGCGCAGCGTCTCGGCGCGCACGATGCGCGTGTAGTAAGGAATGCCCGCGATGCCGATGGCGATGGTGGCGTTGAACACGCCGCTGCCGAACAGCGAGACGATGAACACCGCGAGCAGCAGTTCGGGAAAGGCCGCGCCTATGTCAGTGACGCGCATCACCAGCGTGGGCACGATGCGTTTCGTCAGCCCGGCCAGCAGTCCCAGCACGGTGCCGACCACCAGCGAGATGGCCACGGCACCTATGCCCAGAAAGATCGAGGGGCGCGCGCCGTGCACGATGCGCGTGTAGACATCGCGCCCGATCTGGTCCGTGCCCAGCGGGTGCTGCCACGACGGCGCCTGCAGGATCTGCGAACGGTCGGCGGCCAGCGGGTCGCCGGGAGCGAGCAGGGACGGCCACAGCGCGGCGATGAAGAGCAGGGCGAAGATGACCAGGCTCAGCGCGGCAAGCACCGACGCCGCGCGCGGTCGGCGCCATTTTCGCGGCGCAGGCGCTTGGGCGAGCGCCTCGGCGCTCAGGGAAAGGGAGGAGTTCATGCGGGAGGCAGGACCGACTTGAGCCGGTGGTCGACAAGGAGGTAGGCGAAGTCAATCAGCAGGTTGACGATGACAAAGGCCAGCGTGCTCACGGTGACCAGGCCCAGCACCAGCGGCATGTCCTGGCGCGTCACGGCGTTGACCAGCAGCCGGCCCAGACCCGGGCGGCCGAACAGGGTTTCGGTGATCGCCGCGCCGCCCAGCAGCGCGCCGAACGAAAAGCCCAGCATGGTGAGATAGGGCACGAGCGCATGGCGCAGCGCGTGGCGCAGCTTCACGGCCAGCACCGACAGGCCACGGGCCCGGGCGGTCATGATGAACGGCTGCTCGAGCACGTCTTCCAATGACCGGCGCAGCACCTGGGCCAGCGGCGCGGCCATGGGCAGGGCGAGCGTCAAGGCGGGCAGGATGAGGCTGCGCAGATCGCCCTTGTCGAGCAGCGGAAAGACCTGCCACCAGACCGAGAACAGCAGCATCAGCAGAAAGCCAATCCAGAACACGGGCGTCGAGGCCAGCACCAGCTCGACCATGCCGGCCAGCGCGCCGGCGCGCCTGCGGCCCGCGGTGAGCAGGCCCGCGGCCAGCGACAGCAGCACGGCCAGCGTGCTGGCCAGCGCGGCCAGGGCCAGCGTGGGCCGCGCCTGTTCGGCAATCAGCTGCAGCACGGGCTGCTCCTGGATATAGGACATGCCCAGATCGCCCTGCACCAGGCGCGACAGGTACAGCAGGTACTGCAGCGGCAAGGGCTGGTCGAGGTGGTACTCCGTGCGAATGGCCTGCAGCACTTCGGGCGTGATCGCCACCGCGTCGCTGCCCGCGCCCGCGATCACGAAGGCCGGATCTATGGGCACCAGCCGCAGCGCGAAGAACGCGGCGGTGATGGCGCCCAGCACGGTGAGGGCGCTGAGCGCCACGCGCCGTGCGATGCGAAGAACGCGCGCGTCCATGGAGAGCGTTGCGCGCGCCAATTACTTGCCAATCCAGGTGTCGAACAGGTAGGGCTGGGGCCAGGCATTGTCCCAGGCCACGCCGTGCACGTTCTTCTGGATGGCGACCAGGCGGGCGCGAGAGTACAGCGGCACCGAAGGCGCATAGTTGGGCAGGATTTCTTGCGCTTCGGCATAGAACTTGGCGCGGTCCGCGGCCTGGCCCGATGCGCGCGCCTTGGCCAGCACCGCATCGAGTTCGGGAATGCGCAGGTACGAAGCGTTCGAACCCACGGTGCCGCCGTCGCTGATGTTGTCGCTGCCGTACAGGCGCCACAGCTGCATGCCCGTGGCTTCCGACTGGAACGAGCCCAGCAGGCCGTAGTTGCCGTTGTACAGCCGCTCGGCCAGGTCCGTCACCGGCTGCAGCTTGATCTCGAAGCCCAGCTTGCGTGCGTCGATCTGCACCTGCTCCAGCGTGCGCTGGGCGAGCTGGTCGTTGTCGGCGTAGGGAATGAAGGAGCTCAGGCGCTGGCCGCCCTTGACGCGAAAGCCTTCGGCATCGCGCTCGGTCCAGCCGGCCTTGTCGAGCAGGCCGGCGGCGCGCTCGGGCTCGTAGGCGATCTTGTTCTTCAGGTCCTTGGCGAAGTCGGGCGTGGTGCTGGCCAGGTATTCCTGCACCGGATAGGCGCCGAACGTGGCGCTGGCGACGATCTCCGCGCGGTTGAGGCCGTGCAGCAGCGCCTGGCGCACTTCGAGCTGGTCGAACGGCGCCTTGCGCGTGTTCAGGTGCAGGCTGTAGCCCACGCCGGGCAGCAGGAACTCCTGGGTCTGGTAATCGGCATTGGCCTTGGTCTGCTTGGCGTACTCGGGCGGAATGTAGTCGACGACATGCGCTTCCTTGGTGGCCAGCGCGTTGTAGCGCGTCTGGTCTTCGGCCAGGAACACGTACTTGACGCTGTCGAGGTAGGCCGTGCCCTGGTGGAACTTGGCCGGCGCCCAGTGGTAGTCGTCGTTGCGCACATAGGTCAGGCTCTGGCCCTTGACCCAGTTGTCGAACTTGAACGGGCCCGTGCCTATGAGCTTGGTGGCCAGCGACTTGGGGTCCTTTTCCAACTGGTCCTTGGACAGGATGCCGAAGTAGGGCGCGGCGATCAGCGTCAGAAAGCTCGATTCGGGCGTGCCCAGCTTGACCGAGAGCGTGTACTCGTCGACCACGGTGGCCACGGGCTTGAGCTTGGCGGTGGAGCCGGTCGACTTGTTGGCCGGGTCGAGCACGTAGTCGAAGTTGGCCTTGACGGCCGCGGCGTTCAGCGGCGTGCCGTCGTGGAATTTCACGTCCTTGCGCAGATGGAACACATAGGACGAAGCGTCGTCGGAGATTTCCCAGCGCGCTGCCAGCCAGGGCTCATAGGTGCCGTCGCCGTTGTCCCAGACCAGCGAGTCGAGCGCCGGGCGCACCGAGTGCGCGCCCGAGCCCTGGTCGACCAGCGGGTTGAGCTGCGCGGGCTCGGCCCGGATCGCCACCACCAGCTGGCCGCCGCGCACGGGTTCGTTCGAAGCCGCGGCCGGCGCTGCGGTCGCGGCAGGCGTGGAAGGCTTCTCCGAGCAGGCGGTCAATGCCAGCGTCAGCAGGGTGGCGCCGAGCGTCAGCATGGACCTTTTGGTCATGGGGAAGGCCAGGGGTGATGGGTGGTGAGCGGTCGTCATCTGAGAAATTTATTCGTATCAATTTCAAAAAATCACAGTATTATTTATATAGAAAGCACCTGTTACTACCTTTTCGCATATGAATATGAATTTTTTTGACGAACTGCAAGCCGCGTCCCTGGGCTTTGGGCAGGCCAGTGCGGCGATAGACGAATGGCTGCA
>NZ_JAHCDD010000039.1 GCF_018413525.1 Acidovorax sp. CCYZU-2555 | reverse complement strand
GGGACCAGACCATCAGCGCCGACGCACCTAGCAGCAGGCCCGCGGGCCAGAGCCCGCCCACGGGCAGGCTGGCGCCCGGCGGCGGACAGACATCCAGCGCCATCGACACATGGATATGCGCGAACGCAAACGACGCAAAGATCGTCGCGTCCACGGCCAGCAAAATCAGGGTCGCCCACCACGAATGCGAGGCCCGGCCCGTGGCCGCCGTGGGCACGCTCACGCCGTCGCCGATCGTGGCCTTGGGCCGCAGCGGCGGCAGGTCCGATCCCCAGAGCCAGACCAGCATGGCGATCACCGAAATCGCGCCCGAAATGAAGGCCGGCACAATCCAGTACACGGTCAGCAGCAGGAAGAAACCGGCCGTTCCCGCGGCGGCGATGAACGGCGACCAGCCGTCGCTGGGCAGGCGCAGCAGATGCCGTATGCGCGCGTCCACCGGGCTGGTGACCAGCGTCTCGCGCCCGCCGAACACCGTGCCCGGCAGCCAATGGCGGCCCTCTTCCACTTCGCTGGCCAGCGACGGCCTGTGCCACAGCGGCGCACGCGCTTCGATCTGCGGAATGCTGCGCACGCCGTAATCGCCCTGGGGCAGCCATTCGAGCGAATCCGCATTCCATGGGTCGCCGTGTTCGCGCTCAGGCCGCGCCAGCGTGCGCACCAGATCGATCAGACACAGCAGCACGCCCGCGGCAAAGATGAATGATCCCACGGTGGACAGCAGATTCCACAGCGTCCACCCCAGCCCATCGGCATAGGTATACACGCGCCGCGGCATGCCCGCCAGGCCCGCGATATGCATGGGAAAGAACGCCAGATTGAAGCCACCGAACATCAGCCAGAAGCTCCAGCGCGCCAGGCGCTCGGACAGGCGCTGGCCGTTGTACAGCGGCGCCCAGTAATAGATGCCCGCGAACAGCGGAAACACCAGGCCCCCTATGAGCACGTAGTGCAGATGGGCGACGACGAAATAGCTGTCGTGCGCCTGCCAGTCGAACGGCAGCACCGCGAGCATCACGCCCGTGAGGCCGCCGAGCACGAAGACGAAATGAAAACCCAGCAGGAACAGCGAGGGCGCCAGCATGCGCACGCGGCCTTTCCAGAACGTTGCGATCCAGGCGAACACCTGCACGCCGCTGGGAATGGCCACGGCAAAGCTCGCCACCGACGTCACATGCAAGGCCAGCGGCCCCAGGCCTGCGGTGAACATATGGTGCATCCACAGCAAAAAGCTGATCGCGCCGACGGCCACCAGCGCCCACACGATGGCGCGGTAGCCCACCAGCGGCGTGCCGGCCATCACCGGCACCATCATCGTCACCATGCCCGCCGCCGGCAGGAAGATGATGTAGACCTCGGGATGGCCGAAGAACCAGAACAGGTGCTGCCACAGCAGCGGATCGCCGCCGCGCGCGGGAATGAAGAACGGCCAGTCGAACGCGCGCTCGAGTTCGAGCAGCAGCGTGCCCGCGATCAGCGCCGGAAACGCGAAGATCACCATCAGCGCCGCGACCAGCACCGCCCAGGCGAACAGCGGCATCTTCATCAGCGACATGCCCGGCGCGCGCGTGAAAAGAATGCCGATGATCAGCTCGATCGCGCCCGCGATCGCCGAAATCTCGATGAAGCCAATGCCCAGCAGCCACCAGTCGGCGCCTATGCCGGGCGAAAACTCCTTGCTGGTCAGCGGCGGGTACATGAACCAGCCGCCATCGGGCGAGGCGCCGAAAAAGATGGTGATGAAGAACGCCAGGCCGCCGATCGCATAGGCCCAGAACGCATAGGCCGAAAGCCGCGGAAACGGCAGATCGCGCGCGCCCAGCATATTGGGCAGCAGCCACACGGCGACGGCCTCGACCACGGGCACGGCGAACAGGAACATCATCACCGAGCCGTGCATGGTGAACAGCTGGTTGTAGGTGCCGGCGGCGACCAGCGTGCTGTCGGGCAACGCCAGCTGCGCGCGCATGATCAGCGCCAGGATTCCCGCGAGCACGAAGAACACCAGCGCCGTCGCCAGGTAGTAGATGCCGACCTGGCTGTTGTTCACCGCCGAAAAGCGCCGCCAGCCCTTGGGCGGCTCCCAGGCGCGCTGCAGCGCCTGCAGTTCATCCGCGGGGCGCGGCAGCGCGTTGGGCAGCGATGTGGGCAAGGCGTCGCTCATTGCAGCGCACCCAGCCAGTCGCCCAGGGCTTCGAGCGTGGGCGCGTCGAGTCGGTCGTAAGAAGGCATGCGGGCTCCGGATTTGATCTGCTGGATATGCGCGAGCCAGCGCGCGCGGCCTTCGGGCGTGTTCTCCAAAATGCCCGCGCCCAGGTGCAGTCGGCTGCCGAAATGCGTGAGGTCAGGCCCCAGCCGGCCTTCGTCGCTGACGCCGCGCACGGTATGGCAGGCGTTGCAGCGCTGAGCGAGAAATGCATCGCGGCCCTGCAGCTGGCGCGGCGTTGCCGGCGCCGCCGCTGGCCTGGCCTGGGCCGCAAGCCAGGCGTCGAAGGCCTGGGGTTGCAGACCCACCACATGCAGCGCCATCTGCGCATGCTGCGCGCCGCAGAACTCGGCGCACTGGCCGCGCCACACGCCGGGCTGCTGCGCGGTCACGAGCAGGTGCTGCATGCGCCCGGGCAGCATGTCCATCTTGCCCGCGAGCTGGGGCACCCAGAAGCTGTGGATCACGTCCGCGCTGGTCAGCGCGAAGTACACCGGCTTGCCCACGGGAATGCGGATTTCATTGGCCGTGACCACATCGGCGCCGGTCACGGTATCGCGGTAGCGCACTTCCCACCACCACATATGCGCCTTCACGGTGACGATCAGCGCGTCCGCGGGCGGCACGGGTTTCCAGGCCGGCATGCGCGGCAGCACCCAGGCGAACAGCGCGGCCAGCACCAGCGCCGGAAAGACCACGCCGCCGCCCCAGACCCACAGCCGCGGGCGCACGGAAGTCGCGCGGCTGCGCAGCGACCAGGCCAGCAACAGCATCACGCCAAGGAAAATCAGCAAGCCGCCGCCAAACAGCACCCAGGTCACGGTCTCTATCGACTGGGCGGCATCGCCGGCTGCGGGCTTCATTCGAGCGAGAAAAGAAAGGCCGCCATGGCCTGGGCATCGGCGGGCGAGACGCCCATGCTGGGCATGGGCGTACCCGGCACCAGGGACTGGGGCGCGGCGATCCACCGGGCCAGCGTGTCGGGCCGGTTGGGCAGCCGGCCCGCGATATAGCTGCGCCGGCTCCAGGCATCCAGCGGCTGCGAGCGCTGGCCTCGCGCCGCCGGCACGTCTGGAATGGAGTGGCAAGACCCGCACTGATATTGCCCCATCAGCGCCTTGCCGCGTTCTATCGTCATGCGATCCTGCGCCCAGGCATCACCGAGCACGCAGCCGGCCAGCAGCACCGGTAGCAGCGTAGGTGAAAAGGCATACTTGCGGATCATTGGCGCATTCTGTCGCACAAATGAGGACAACTGACGCAAAATCGCAGCAGATGCGAAAAATCAAGCTGCTGTCGATCATTGCTGTCACGACCACTGGACTTGGGCTTACAGCCGCACTCATGGCTGCGGCGGTGCTGTATTCGGGCGCCTATGACATCTCGGCCACACGCCAGCATTGGCAGGCCACGCATTCAATGCTGGAGATCGCCATGCGCCAGTCGGTGCGCCGCCACGCAAAGGACATCGACGAGCCGGCGCTCAGCGACCCGCAGATGGCCTTGCGCGGCGCCGTCAGCTTTCATGCAAACTGCGTGCAATGCCATGGCGCGCCCGGCGTGGCGCAATCCGGTATAGGTCTGAGCATGCAGCCCCTGCCCGGCCCGCTGGTCGACGCCAAGCAGCACTGGCGCCCGCGCGAACTCTACTGGGTGGTGCGCCATGGCATCAAGATGACCGGCATGCCGGCCTGGCAGTACCGGCTGGCCGACGAAGAAATATGGGATCTCGTGGCGTTCATGCAGCAGCTGCCGCAGCTCGATGCTGCGCAGTACGCGCAATGGACGCAGCAGGCCATGCCCCGCGGTGAGCACCCCGTGCCTGCGGCGGCCGCGACATTCGCTGTCGATGTCGAACGCGGCCGCCAGGCGCTGCACCAGTACGCCTGCTCGGCCTGCCACAGCATTCCCGGCGTCACCGGATCGAAGGTCCATGTCGGCCCGCCGCTCAAAGGCATGGGCACGCGCACGCTGATTGCGGGCACGCTGGCCAATACGCCGCCCAACCTCGCGCTCTGGCTCACCCATACGCAGCAGGTCAAGCCCGGCACGGCCATGCCCCAGCTGGGCGTCTCGGCGCGCGATGCACAGGATATGGCAGCCTATCTCGCCACGCTGCGCTAAGAAACCGGCCCCAACGAAAAAACGCCCTGAATTTGCATTCAGGGCGTTTTCAAGATTTTGGGGTGGCTGATGGGGCTCGAACCCACGACAACAGGAATCACAATCCTGGACTCTACCAACTGAGCTACAGCCACCGTAGAAGCATCTATTGTAATCGCAAAAATGCCGCCCCGAAACGAGTTTCGCGCTGGAGCGGCATTAAATCTCAGGGGCGATCGACCTTGATCTGCACCTTGAAGCGCGCCTTGAGCATTTCATAGTAAGCCGCGCCTTCGGCGCCGGCCCACCACTGCGCCAGTTGCTGCTTCTGTGCGGCAACGATCTGCGCATCCTGGGCAGGACGCTCGACCACGGAATTGACCTTGATCACGGCATAGCCGAGGTTGCCCAGGTCCACACCGGTCCAGGCGGGCAGGCCTTCCACGGAAGCGTGCAGCGCGGCGTCGATGACTTCGCGTGGCAGGTTCTGCGGCTGGTCACGGCCGATCACCACCGCAGCGCCCAATGCTGCGCCAGCAGGCTGTTCCTTCCAGGCCTTGAGCTTGGCCTGGCCTTCTTCGCGCGCCAGTTCGGCCGACTTCTGTGCAACGTACAGCGCCTGCACCTTGTCAGCCACTTCTTCGAACGCCAGCGTGTGGGCTGGCGAATAGGCGGTGACGCGGCCGGCGGCCATCATGCCCGAACCGATTTCCACGGCTTCGGTGTTGCGCTTGCTTTCCAGCGATTCAGGCGCGAACAGGGCTTCGAGGAAGCGCGGGTTGGCCAGCGCGCCCTGGGCGCCAGGGGCGGGAATGCGCGACACGCGTTCGGCCTTCTGCACCGTCAGCTTGAGCTTTTCGGCCACGCCTTGCAGGTTGTCCGATTGCTCGTACACGCCGTTGGCGAACTGTTCAGCCACTTCGGCGTACTTGCGCTGGGCCTGCTGTTCCTTCAGGTCCTTTTCGAGGCGCGGACGCAGCTCGGCAAAGCTGGGCTGGGGCGGCGTCTTGATGTCGGTCAGCTGAATGATGTGGAAGCCGAAATCGCTTTCGACCACGTCGCTGATATCACCCTTCTTCAACGCATAGGCTGCGTCCGAGAAAGGCTTGACCATGTCGCCGCGCGTGAAGAAGCCCAGATCGCCACCGCTTTGTGCGGTGCCGCTGTCCTGCGACGATTGCTTGGCGACCGCGGCGAACGACTCGGGATCCTTGCGCACCTGCTCGAGCAGTGCCTGGGCCTGCTCACGCGCCTTGGTGCGATCGGCGGCCGATGCATCCTTGGTGGCGTTGATCAGGATATGGCTCGCACGGCGCTCTTCCTGGCCCGCGAGGCGCGACAGGTTTTCCTGGTAGTAGGTACGCAGGTCGTCTTCATTGAGCACCATCGAAGCCTGCACGCTGGCAGAGTCGAGCACCACGTATTCGACGCTGGCCTGTTCAGCCTGCTGGAACTTGTCCGGATGGGCCTTGTAGTAGGCCTGCAGCTCTTCGGGCGTAGCCTTGACCTTGGATGCGAAATCGCTGGCCTTGAACTGGGCCACCTGCACTTCGCGGCGCTGGTACAGCGCATCCATCGCCAGCTTGACCTGGGAATCGGTCACGAACGAGGAATTGATCGCCGAACCCATCACCTGGCTCAGCGACAGGTTGCTGCGCAGATTGGCTTCAAAGCCTTCGGGCGTCATGCCTTGCGCGCCAACGAGCGCGCGATAGGCTTCGGCATCGAGCGTTCCGTCGGCGCGCTTGAGCGCGGCGATCGCCGGAATCTGCTGCAGGCTGCGCACCAGTTGGGCATCGCTGGCCACCATGTGCATCTTCTGCGCCGCGGCCACGAGCACGCGGTCGCGCACCATGCGCTCGAGCGTCGCGTAGCGCGCCTGGGGCGAGTCGAGCAGCTTGGCATCGACTTCGGGATTCGCGGCACGCAGCTGATCGCTCTCCATGCGGTGGGCGTTGTCCCAGTCCGATTGCTTGATCTCGTGGCCATCCACCCGAGCCACCGTCGGACTGGATTCCGAGAAATAGTTCTGGTCGATGCCAACGAAGATGAACGAGGGAATGATCAGCAAGAACAACAAGATCATCACGAACTTGGAGTGCTTGCGGATGGCTTCAAACATAGTCGATCTTTCTGTGGAAGCAATAAAAAAGGCGAACTTATGTTCGCCTTTGTAAGGTGTACGTAGCCAAAGGAACCTGACTGAGGAAGGCAAGGGACTGACCCCATCCATCCATCAACGACAAAGCCTGCCAACGACCCACGCACCCTTGGTGAAGGAAACTGCGCAGATTCTACCTGTTACGCCTGAAGGCCTACACCGCCAACACGGTCAACGCAAAAGGCAGGCAAAGAAAAAGGGCCTGGATTGCTCCGGGCCCTTGATTTCATCTGCAATGGGTGGTGGGTGCTGACGGGATCGAACCGCCGACCTACTCCGTGTAAAGGAGCCGCTCTACCGACTGAGCTAAGCACCCCCTTGCAACTGCTTGTCAGTTCAACGCATCTTTCAATGCCTTGCCCGGACGGAATTTTGGTACCTTGGCGGCCTTGATTTCGATCGTGGCGCCAGTGCGTGGGTTGCGGCCGGTACGTGTGGAACGTTCACCGACGGTGAAGGTTCCGAAACCGACGAGCGATACTGTACCACCCTTTTTGAGGGTTTTCTTCACTGCCTCGATCGTCGATTCCAGCGCGCGCGCAGCGGCGGCTTTGGAGATGTCGGCATTGTTTGCGATGTGCTCAATCAGTTCGGTCTTATTCACAAGAAGCCTCTCGAGAAATGGTGGATGGAATGTCGCTGCCGTGCGGCGCTTTTGCAGTTCAAGAACTGTATCTACCGACGAGCCTGCAGTCACCTCAGGTGTATGCATTCAGGGCCATGCCATCGACCTTCCAAGTGTCAATGTTATCCGCTGCAATCCCAGCGGCTGCAGCGATTCTAGCTGCAATTGCCCTGCTGCCCGGCGTATGCTGCGGTTTTTGTGGCGCGCGGCCGCTAGAGGCTTCACGGATTGACAACCGGGCCGGCGCGCGCCGGCCGCGGCCAAGTTACTTGTCGACGCGGGCGCGGATCTCGGGCAGGGCTTTTTGCAGGTAGTACACCATGGACCAGACCGTGAGCACGGCCGCGATCCAGATCAGCACATGTCCCCAGATGCCGGTGTCCATCACGCCGAACAGCATGCCGTCATAGAGCAGGAAAGGAATCGCCACCATCTGCGCCGTGGTCTTGAGCTTGCCCAGCATGTGCACCGCCACGCTCTTGCTCGCGCCGATCTGCGCCATCCATTCGCGCAGCGCCGAAATGGCGATTTCGCGGCCGATGATGATCAGCGCGACGAACACATCGGCGCGCTGCAGGTGCACCAGCACCAGCAGCGAGGCGCAGACCAGGAATTTGTCGGCCACAGGATCGAGAAAGGCGCCGAAGGAGGAAGTCTGGTTGAGCTTGCGCGCCAGATACCCATCGAGCCAGTCGGTCGCCGCAAAAACAATGAACATCAGCGTGGCAATCAGATTTTGCAGCGCTGGTTCCATAGGGGTGTAGAACACTCCCACGATCAAAGGTATCGCGACGAAGCGCGTACAGGTCATCAAGGTGGGGATGGTCAGAAACATATTTGCAATTGTGTCATGCGGCGAAGACCTTTACGCGCAGCATTGAGGCCGTCTCAATGCAGGGCGCGATAGATGGTGTCTGCCAGTTCGGGCGAAATGCCTTCGACCTTCATCAGGTCTTCGACGCTCGCATCGGCCACGCCGCGCACGCCGCCAAAGCGCTGCAGCAGGCGCGCGCGCTTCTTCGGTCCCACGCCCGCGATCTCCTCGAGTTGCCCGCCGCCTATGCGCACCTTGGCGCGCGCCGCGCGCATGCCGGTGATCGCGAAGCGATGGGCTTCGTCACGAATCTGCGCGACCAGCATCAGCGCTGCCGAATCCTTGCCCAGATAGACTTTTTCGCGCCCGTCGGCAAACACCAGTTCCTCAAGACCCACCTTGCGCTTGTCGCCCTTCTCCACGCCGACGATGCGCGACAGATCAAGCCCCAGTGCCTCGAACACTTCGCGCGCCATGCTGACCTGGCCCACGCCGCCGTCGACCAGTACCAGATCAGGCAGGCGCGCCTGGCCCGCCGTGGGCTCGGCGCCGCCCGCCTCGCGCTGGGCTTCTGCGACGCGGCTGTAGCGGCGCATCAGCACCTGGCGCATGGCCGCGTAGTCATCGCCGCCCGTGATGCCTTCGATATTGAAACGCCGGTACTCGCTGCCCTGCATCTTGTGGTGATGGAACACCACGCACGACGCCTTGGTGGCTTCGCCCGACGTGTGCGAAATGTCGAAACACTCGATGGTCAGGCTGTCGAGGTCATGGGTGGGCAGATCGAGCGCTTCGGCGAGCGCGCGCGTGCGCGCCTGCTGCGAGCCTTCCTCGGCCAAAAGTCGCGCGAGTTGCAGCTCGACATTGCGCTGCGCCATGTCGAGCCAGGCGCGGCGCTCGTCGCGCGGCTGGTGCAAGGCGCTCACGCGCACGCCGCTCGACTCCGACAGCGCCTTGAGCAGCGCCTTGTCGACCGCATGGCTCAGCACCAGCAGCGGCGGCACGGCCACGCTGGTGTAGTGCTGGGCCAGGAAAGCTTCGAGCACCATCACTTCGACGGGCTGGGTTGGCGCGGCTTCGCCCTCCTCCTCGGTCTCGGCTTGGCTTTGAGCGTCATGCACTGCCGCCGCGTCGCCCAGTTGTGAAGGGAAATACGGCCGGTCGCCCAGATGGCGGCCGCCGCGCACCATGGCCAGGTTGACGCAGGCGCGCCCGCCCTGCACGCGCACCGCGAGAATGTCGACATCCTTGTCCGATGTGGTTTCTATCGACTGCTGGTGCAGCACGCGCGCCAGCGCCGTCATCTGGTTGCGCACTTCGGCCGCCTGCTCGAACTCCAGCGCCTCGGCATGCACCAGCATGCGCGCCTCGAGCTGTTGCAGCAGCGCCTGGGTCTCGCCGCGCAGCATGGCTTCGGCATTGCGCACATCGATCGCATAGGCCTCGGGCGAGATCAGATCTACGCAGGGGCCCGAGCAGCGCTTGATCTGATAGAGCAGGCAGGGCCGCGAGCGGTTGGAAAACACCGTGTCTTCGCAGGTGCGCAGGCGGAACACTTTCTGCAGCAGCTGTATGGTTTCCTTGACCGCCCAGGCGCTTGGATAGGGCCCGAAGTAGCGGTTTTTCTTGTCGACGCTGCCGCGGTAATAGGCCATGCGCGCGAAGCGCTGGCCGGGCTGCGGCCCCTCGCCGTCGCGCCCCGCCACACCCGAAATCATCAGATACGGATAACTTTTGTCATCGCGAAACAGGATGTTGTACTTGGGGTGCTGGGTCTTGATCAGGTTGTTTTCGAGCAGCAGCGCCTCGGCTTCGGAGCGCACCACCGTGGTCTCCAGGCGCACGATCTTGCTGATCATGTGGCCGATGCGCGTGCCGCCATGGCTCTTCTGGAAATAATTGGCGACGCGGCGCTTGAGGTTGCGCGCCTTGCCCACGTAGAGCAGCCCGCCCTCGGCATCGAAGTAGCGGTACACGCCCGGCAGTGAAGGCAGGGCTGCGACCTGGGCCAGCAGTTCATCGGAATGCATTTCAGACATGCCTCTATTGTGGCGGGCCTGGTGCACGCTTTCAGCCACCCGACCGAAAGCGGTACGATCGGCGCCCCCTGCCCCAAGTTTTGAAGCCTCTTTCCATGCCGCTGAACCGCCCTCTTCGCTGGGATATCTTTTGCCAGGTGATCGACAACTTCGGCGATGTCGGCGTCTGCTGGCGCGCTGCCGCGGAGCTGGCCGCGCGCGGCGAGCAGGTGCGGCTGTTTCTCGACGACGCCAGCGCGCTGGCCTGGATGGCGCCCGCGCCCCACCCCGCAGGCCTGAGCGTGCACGCCTGGCCCGACCAACCGGCCTTGCTGCCCGCCGATGGCGTGGGCGATGTGGTGATCGAAGCGTTCGGCTGCACGCTGCCCGAAGTGTTCGTGCAGGCCATCGCAAAGCATTACGCCGCGCATGGCCGCCACCCCGAGCAGGCTCCGGTCTGGATCAACCTCGAATACCTGAGCGCCGAGCCCTATGTGGAACGCTGCCACCGCCTGCCTTCGCTGCTGATGAGCGGGCCCGCGGCCGGACTCACGCGCTGGTTCTTCTACCCGGGCTTCACGCCGCGCACCGGCGGCCTGCTGCGCGAGGCCGCGCTGGGCGAGCGCCAGGCGGCGTTCGATCGTCAAGCCTGGCGCAGCGCGCGCGGCATCGATGAAACCACGCGCCTGGTATCGCTGTTCTGCTATGAGCCGCCGGCCCTGCCTGCGCTGCTCGAACAACTGCAGGGCAGCGCGCCGCCCAGCCATCTGCTGGTCACGCCGGGGCGCGCCGCCGACGCCGTGCGCGCCGCACTGGCATCGCAGGCCGCGCTCGACTGCACCTGGCTTGCGCCCTGCGCCCAGCCGCAGTTCGATGAAATGCTCTGGGCCAGCGATCTGAACCTGGTGCGCGGCGAAGACTCGCTGGTGCGCGCGCTCTGGGCGGGCCAGGCTTTTGTCTGGCAGATCTATCCGCAGCACGACAACGCCCACCACGCCAAGCTCGACGCTTTTCTCGACTGGCTAGAAGCCCCACCGTCGCTGCGGCTGTTTCACCATGTCTGGAATGGCATGGTCAGCGCCCCCAACCTGCCCCTGATCACCGCGCAGATGCTGGGCGAATGGCGTGATTGCGCACTCGCCGCGCGCACGCGCCAATGGGTGGCAAGCGATCTCGTCAGCCAACTGCAGCAGTTTGTGGCAGAAAAAAGCTAAAATCTTCGTTTTACGCGCACGTGCTTAGCAGGCTGCGCCCTTATTTCCCCCCGCCGCGGAACATGTTTCGATGCACCAACCCTCAGGGCCGTGCAGCTGGACGCGTTGAGCGGCACAACCCCAGCAATCTAGCTATGAAAATCGCCCAAGAAATCCGCGCCGGCAACGTGATCATGCACGGCAAGGACCCCATGATCGTTCTGAAGACCGAATACGCCCGTGGCGGCCGCGGCGCCGCCACCGTGCGCATGAAGCTCAAGGCCCTGCTGGGCAACATGGGCACCGAAAACGTGTTCAAGGCCGACGACAAGATCGACAACGTGATCCTGGACAAGAAAGAGTGCACCTACTCCTACTTCGCCGATCCTATGTATGTCTGCATGGACGAAGAGTTCAACCAGTACGAAGTCGAAGCCGAAAACATGGGCGACGCCCTGAACTACCTCGAAGACGGCATGACCGTTGAAGTGGTGTTCTATGACGGCAAGGCCATCTCGGTCGAGCTGCCCACCAGCGTCGTGCGCGAAATCACCTGGACCGAACCCGCGGTCAAGGGCGACACATCGGGCAAGGTGCTCAAGCCTGCCAAGATTTCCACCGACTTCGAAGTCGCTGTGCCCCTGTTCGTTGCCCAAGGCGACAAGATCGAAATCGACACCCGCACCGGCGAATACCGCAAGCGCGTGTAAATAGCCCCCACGCTTGCTCGCTTCGCGTAGCCGCTGCCCCCCAGGGGGGCCGTCCGCAGGCTTGGGGCGGCCCGGCGCCTGCGGATAGCCGCCCCACGCTTGCTCGCTTCGCGTAGCCGCTGCCCCCCAGGGGGGCCGTCCGCAGGCTTGGGGCGGCCCGGCGCCTGCGGATACCCGCCCCATGCTCGCTGGCTGCGCATCGCCGCTGCACTAAGCCCCTTTATAGGGGCTTTTTTGCGTGCGGCCGCAGGCCGTGATGGCGCGTTTCAATGCCGCGCGGGCAGCACTTCGGCCAGATATTTCACCATGGATGCGATCCTGGCCGATACCGCCGAGTGCCGGTAGTACACCGCCTGCACCGGCCGGTCCACGGGCAGGGTTGCCTGCGCCAACACTTCCACCAGGCGTCCTTCCTCGCGATCGGCAGCGGTCATGAAGTCGGCCAGGCAGATGATGCCCATGCCCTGCAAGGCCAGCTGGCGCAGGGTTTCGCCGCTGGACGAAGCGAGCGTGGGCTCGATCTGCATCTGCTTGCCATCCGCCTGTCGCACGGGCCACAGATTGAGGATGTCGTTCTGCACAAAGCCCAGCCTTTCATGCTGCGCGAGATCCCTGGGCGTGTGCGGGCAGCCGTGTTTGCTGAGGTAGGCCGGGCTTGCCAGCAGGCGCAGCCGCGAATGGCCCAGCAGCCGGCTGTGCAGCGTCGAATCCTTGAGCGCACCTATGCGTATCGCCAGATCCACGCGACGCTCCAGCAAGTCGATGAAGCCTTCGTTGCTCGTCAGCACCAGTTCCACATCGGGATGGCGTTCGCGGTAGCCCGGCATCAGCGGCACGAGAACGTGCAGCATGTAAGGCGTGGCCGCATCGATGCGCAGCGGGCCCGCCAGGCGTTCGCGCCGCTGCATCAGTCCCTCTTCGGCGACCTTCACGGCCTCGAGGATGTTGCGCGCGTCGCGCGCAAAGCCATGGCCTTCGTCCGTCACATCCATGCGCCGCGTGGTGCGCCGCAGCAAGGTGGCTTGCACCTTGCCTTCGAGGCGTGCGAGCAGCCGGCTGGTGGTGGATACAGGCTGGCCGAGGTGTTCGGCGGCCGCGGTCAGCGAGCCCGAGTCCACGACGGCGAGAAAGACGGTCAATTCTTCCAGCGTAAAGCGCATTTTCCCAATACCAGCAAAAGTGTTTTCGGCATTAGACACTTTTTCGCAAGAAAGCCTGCCTTCACAATGCGTAATCAGTAAAAACCCGAACCCACAAGGTACGGAACCAGTTCATCCCAATGCACGCTTCACCGACTCCCTCTTCTCACGCCGCCGCGCCCTCCGGGCCGCCGCGCAGCGCCACCCTCCCCCTGTTGGCGCTGGCCGTCGGCGCCTTCGGCATAGGCACGACCGAGTTCGGCCCCATGGGCATGCTGCCGACCATTGCCGACGGACTGCAGGTCTCGGTGCCGTCGGCCGGGCTGCTGGTCTCGGCCTATGCGCTGGGCGTGATGATAGGCGCGCCCATCATGACCCTGCTGCTGGCCAGATGGTCGCCGCGCAAGGCGCTGATACTGCTGATGGCGATCTTCACCATAGGCAATATCCTGTCGGCGCTGGCCCCGGGCTACGCGAGCCTGATGGTGGCGCGCGTCATCACCAGCCTGAACCATGGCGCGTTCTTCGGCATTGGCTCGGTGGTGGCCGCCAGCCTGGTGCCGCGCGACAAGCAGGCCAGCGCGGTGGCCATGATGTTCACCGGCCTGACCGTTGCCAACATCGGCGGTGTTCCCGCAGCCACCTGGATCAGCGAAGCCTTCGGCTGGCGCCAGTCGTTTGCGGGCATCGGTGCGCTGGGCCTGCTGGCCATGGTGGCGCTGCTGTTCGCCCTGCCCAAGGGCGGTGGCGGCCAGCGCATGGATCTGCGCGCCGAATGGCAGGTGCTGACGCGCCCCGCAGTGCTGATGGGCCTGCTGACGACGGTGCTGGGCTCGGCCGCGATGTTTACCCTCTATACCTACATCAACCCCGCGCTGAAGACATTCACCGGCGCCTCGCCAGCCTTCATCACGGGCATGCTGGCGCTGACCGGCGTGGGCTTCACCATCGGCAATGCGATTGGCGGCAAGCTGGCCGACCGCTCGATAGAGAAGACCATCATCGGCTTCCTTGCACTGGTCACGGTGAGCATGCTGGCCTTCCCATGGCTGGCCCAGACCCATCTCGGCGCAGCCGCCTGCGTGTTCGTCTGGGCCATAGGCGCGTTTGCGCTGGTGCCGCCGGTGCAGATGCGCGTAATGCGCGCCGCCGTGGAAGCGCCCGGGCTGGCGTCGTCGGTGAACATCGGCGCCTTCAATCTGGGCAACGCGATTGGAGCAGCGGCTGGCGCGGCGGTGCTCAGCGTGGGCGGCGGCTATGCCGCGGTGGCGGTGACGGGCGCGGGCTTCTCGGTCATCGCGCTGCTGCTGGTGGCGCGAACCATGCGCGGTGCAGGTCGCCGGGTCGCCCCTGCGGCCTGCTGAACCTGACGGCGGGCCTCAGGCCGCGCCGGCGAGCTTCTTGAAAGTCGCCAGCACGGCCGGGCCGTTGAACGGCTTGACGATCCAGCCCTTGATGCCCGCGGCCTTGCCGCGTTCCTTCATCGCGGGCGCGTTTTCGGTGGTCAGCATCACGATGTTGACGGCGCTGTTGCGCAGATCGCTGCGCACTTTTTCGGCCATCGTCAGGCCGTCCATGTTGGGCATGTTGACGTCACACACGACGAGTTTCACCGAGGGATCGGCGGACAGCTTGCTGAGCCCGTCCTTGCCGTCCACGGCATAGGCCACGGTGAGGCCGTTGCGCTGGAGGAAACCGCCGACTTCATTGCGAACGGTGCTGGAGTCGTCGACGACGAGAATCTGTGCCATGAGAAATGCCTTGTTCAGAAAAATTCGAGTTCGCCGGTGACTTCTTCCTGCGCATCCGCATGCCATTCGAAGTCCATGGGAGCGCGGTTGTGAATGCACAGGCTGGCGTCGATGTGCAGTTGCGCATCGACCGCGATGCGCCAGTGGGTCGCGTAGGCGTGCGGCAAGGCCGTCATGAACGGCCCGCTGCGGCTGTCGATGATGTGGGGCGTCGACATGCCGGTGTGCGCGAAGAAGCGCCCGATTTCGCGGTTGACCATGCCGCAGCACATGTTGCCGCGCTCCGACATCAGATCGCGAAACGCTTGCGGCCCCGCGTCGTCGCCCTGGCTGTCGGGTGCCAGAAAGCGCATCGCGTCCGCGGCCTTGGGAAAATGCAGGGCCATGACCAGCCGGAAAGTGTGCGCGGCAATCATCAGCACCACCATCTGCGAGCCGGAATCGGGCGCGGATTGCGCCACCTGCGTCACCTCGGCGCGCTCGCCGGACAGCGTGAAAAAAGTGTTCTGGAGACTGTGAACGAACATCCGGTCCAGGCTCTCGCAGGCGCTGGACGAAATCATGCGCACTCCAGCGACAGTGCCGTGGCCTCGTTCCCCTTGCGGTTGGTCAGCTCCAGGCCGCGCACCGCGCCCAGGATCATGCGGCCGCCGGCCTGCATGTCCTGGAAGGTGGTGGTGGTGATCAAGTCGTTTTCGTAGAGCGTGCGCCGGTAGTCCATGGACAGCGCCTCGGCGCGTGCCGACAGCGAACGCATTTCATTGGCGACGATGCCAAAACCGCGCCCGGTCGCGCCCGCGCGCGCCGACTCGATGGACGCGTTGAGCGCCACCATCACCATCTGGCGCACGATCAGCGAGAACTCTTCGTTCTTGGCATGCATGCCGCGGTTGTGCGCGAGCAGCACGGTCATGTCGGCATGCCAGCGCTCGAACGTCATCTCGATGCCGTACAGATCACGGATCGCGCCCGCGAGTTCGTGGGTATTGCCCTTGGACGCATCGAAGGCCTGATTGGCCTGCAGCATCACCGACTGCAAGGCCTGGTCATGGTCGGCCTGCAGCGCCGACTCGCGCGCCTGCCACTCCATGGCCGCGGCCTGGCCGACAGCGCGCAAGCTGTCGATTTCGGCGCGCAGCGCGTCGCATTCGTCCGTATCCACATGCGCCGACTGCAGCACTTGCACCTGCGCCTCGTAGGCCCTGAGGCGGCTTTTGAGGCGCCAGACCCAAAGAGAAAACACCGCGCCGGCGCAAGCCAGGCCCGCGGCAAAAATTGCAACCAGGCTCATGCCACAACCACCGTTTCTTCTGTATAGCTGATCGCCAATGCCGCAGGCAGTGTCAACACGGTCTGGAAACCGCGCACGGGATCGCCTTCGCGTCCCAGCAGCTGGATATCGATGCGCCCGCCCTGAGACTGCACCAGGCTGCGCACCGCGTCCATGCCCACGCCGCGCCCCGAAATGTCGGTCACCTGCTGCGCCGTGGAGAACCCGGGCAGGAAGATGTATTGGGCGATCTCGGCCTGCGACACCACGGCATCGGCATCGACCAGCTGCTTTTCGAGCGCCTTGGCGCGGATCGCGTTCAGATCCAGGCCGCGGCCGTCATCGCTGGTGGTGATGTGCAGGCCGCGCGCATCGCTGACAACGTCGATGCGGATCTGCCCCGCCGCCGGCTTGCCCTTGGCGATGCGCGCCAGCGGCGTCTCGAGGCCATGGTCCAGCGCATTGCGCAGCAAGTGCATGAATGTGTCCTGCAGCGCCGCGGCCGCAGCGCTGCGTATGCCCACGCCTTCGTCGGCCAGGGTGATGCGCGGCTCTTCCTTCTCGAGTTCCACGGCGAGCGCGGGCAAGGCCCCGAGCACATCCTTGAGCATGACGCCAAGGCGCTGGGTGTCCAGGCGCTCGAGCGCCGAGCGCGTGTGCTGCACGGCCGCGGCCAGCACATCGCGGCTGTCGCCGTCCTTCACCTGCAGGCGCGCGAGCACCGCGTCGAGTTCGGCGCGGTCCAGGCGCAGCAGCGGGCCCGCCTCCAGGCTGGCCTCGGAGGCACCGCGACCCAGCTTGTGCGTGTGGATGGCCGCATATTCGTCCAGCGCGGCGCGCACCGTTTGCAGATCGCTCAGCAAGGCTTCGGCATCCCAGGCCTTGTCGCCCGTGCGCAAGGCATCGTAGTCCTGCTCTACGCGGTGCACGACATCCGTGAGCTGCTGCAAGCCGTAGGTTCGGGCATTGCCCTTGATGGTGTGCATGTTGCGAAACAGCAGATCGACCGCTGGCGCGGTCGCGCGCGCATCCGCGGCGTCGGTGCCGCGCACCGCTTGCACGTTCTCGGCCAGATAGGCCTGGCTGCTGTCGAGGAAGCGTTCGAACTTCGCCGGCTCCATCGCGAGAATCTCGCCGATGATGGCCAACTCGCGGCCCTGCGCGCTCGCTTCCAGCGCCAGCTTGCGCAGCTCGGTGACATCGCGCACGCACAGCAGCAGACGCATGACGGTGCCGTCTTCGGCAGTAATGGGCGCCCAGCTCAGATCGAGGATCTTGCTGCGGCCGTCGGCGAACTGGCGCTGGATCTCGGTGGGAAACAGATGGCTGTTGAACTCGAAGTTCATCGCGTCCTCGCCCAGGCAGGACGACAGCGCGGCCAGCACCTGCGAGCGCGCGTCCTCGCCCAGCGGCGTGTCCTTGAGCACCAGGTCCATGACATTGCGCCCGGCGATCTCGCGCGTTTCGAGAATGCTTTCCAGGTACTCGGAATACTCGTGGTGCACGCTGCCGTCGGGCTGCACGGTCAGAATGCCCTGGGGAACATAGCGCAGCATGGCCTGGATGTCGGCCGCCTTCTGCCGCACCAGCGCGCTGCTTTCCTCGATCTTCTCCACCATGGTGTTGAAGGCCTTCATCGAGCGCCCGATCTCATCGTCGCTGGCCACGTCGAGCCGGTGCGTGAAGTCCTGGCTGGTGGCGATCTGCGTCATCTTCGCTTCCATCTGCGCGATGGGGTGTATCACCTGCTTGTAGAGCAGCACGCCGATCAGGCCCAGCACCAGCGTGGCCGCGCCGCTGATGGCCATCAGCGCCACCGTCGTGTTCGACAGCTCGGCATTGAGCGTATCGATCGCTTCGTCCTTGCTGCGGCGCTTTTCCACCTGCACCGCATCGATCATCTGGCCTTGTTCACGCAGGTACTGATCGACGGTCGCGCCCATGTTGGCCTCGGCGAGTTCCGTCTGGCCGGCGAGCTTGAACTGCGCGGTGTCGTTGATCGATGCAAAGTAGTTTTGCATGCTCTCCTGCGCCGCCTCGATCAGGCCGCGCTGGGCCTGGCTGTCGGCCTGGGCGTGCTGGTCCTTGAGCGCCTGCGTCAGGGTTTCCCGCTTCGCATTCAGCTCTTCGAGCGCGATGCGCACCAGGTTTTCATCGGCGGCGGAAATCATCGCCAGCACGGCGATCTGCACGTCCTTCAACTGCGTCATCAACTCGACCGACGCGATGGCGCTGGGCACCACGCCCTCGGTCACCTGCTTCACCTGTTCGGAGTTGCTGCGCGCCTGAATGACGGCGAAGCCGCCTATGACGGCCAAGGCGGCAAACACGAGCGTCACAAGCATGACGATGCGCTGCTTGATGTTCATTGCACATCCAATCTCTGAGAAATGAACCAACGAAATGTTGCAGACTGCAACTTGTACGTTGAATTATTTCAAGCAGAGATTGCGGCTTGATGACATGCGCCAGATCTCTCACCCGCCAAAGCCTGCGCTGGCGATGGCGGCTATGCCGCGTTGCGCCGTGCGCAGCGGACTGGGCCGCTGCGCACGGGAAATCAGATCGGCACGCCGACCAGGTCGTGGCCTTGCGTGCCGACGATGCGCGCGCGCGTGAACTCGCCGGTCTTCATGGTCTTGCTGATCTTCTCCGGCGGCAGCAGGTGCACAACGCCGTCGATCTCGGGCGCGTCGGCATAGCTGCGGCCCACGCCGCCCTTGCGGCCCAGCGCGGGCGCGGAATCGACCAGCACCTGCATGGTCGAGCCGATACGGCGGCGCAGGCGGTTGGCCGAGACCTCTTCGGCGACTTCCATGAAGCGCGCGCGGCGGGCTTCACGCACTTCGATAGGCAGCATGCCGGGAATGTCATTGGCGGTCGCGCCTTCGACCGCGCTGTAGGCAAAGCAGCCCGCACGGTCGATTTCCGCGGCGCGGATGAAGTCGAGCAGATGTTCGAACTCTTCTTCGGTCTCACCGGGGAAGCCGGCGATGAAGGTCGAGCGAATGATCAGATCGGGGCACAGCTCGCGCCAGCGCTGGATGCGCTCGAGGTTCTTCTCGCCGCTGGCCGGGCGCTTCATGCGCTTGAGCACATCGGGGTGGCTGTGCTGCAGCGGCACATCGAGGTAAGGCAGAACGCGGCCCGAAGCCATCAGCGGAATGATGTCATCCACGCTGGGGTAAGGGTAGACGTAATGCAGACGCACCCAGGCGCCATGCGGCTCGGCGAGTTCGCCCAGCGCCTGGACCAGCTCCAGCATGCGGGTCTTGACGGGCTTGCCGTCCCAGAAACCGGTGCGGTACTTCACATCGACGCCATAGGCCGAAGTGTCCTGGCTGATGACCAGCAACTCCTTGACGCCGCCGTCGAACAGCGCCTTGGCTTCCTTGAGCACATCGCCAATCGGGCGCGACACCAGATCGCCGCGCATCGACGGGATGATGCAGAACGTGCAGCGGTGGTTGCAGCCTTCGCTGATCTTCAGATAGGCGTAATGCTTGGGCGTGAGCTTGAGGCCGGCTTCGCCGAACGCACCGGGAATCAGGTCGAGGAACGGATCGTGCGGCTTGGGCAGGTGGGTGTGGACTGCGTCCATCACTTCTTGCGTCGCATGCGGGCCGGTCACGGCCAGCACGCTGGGGTGGATCTGGCGCACCATGTTGCCGCCATCGGCCGAGGACTTCGCGCCCAGGCAGCCGGTGACGATGACCTTGCCGTTTTCCGCCAGCGCCTCGGCGATGGTGTCCAGACTTTCCTGCACGGCCTCATCGATGAAGCCGCAGGTATTGACGATCACCAGGTCGGCGCCTTCGAAGGTCTTGGACGTGGAATAGCCTTCGGCGCTGAGCTGCGTGAGGATCAGTTCGGAGTCGGTCAGAGCCTTGGGGCACCCCAGGCTCACGAAGCCGATCTTCGGAATGGGCGCGCTGGCGGACGTCGCGACTGCGTCAAAAGTATCTGATCTCATTTGTTTTTCGCAGGGCGACCTGGCGGATGGGTGGGGCGAGTATTGTATGCGAGACCGGGAATTTCCCTATACGCTCACCCCAAGAGCCGCACTTCGCCTGGCCGACGGCGGCGCATCCTGGCCGCTTCGGCGCTCGCGCATTACTTGACCAGATATTGCCACATGCGCAGCATGAAGCCGGCGCGCTCCACGTCGGCCTGCGCAATCAGCGGTGCTTCGCCCACCGGCTTGCCGTTCGACTCGGCGATCACCTTGCCGATCACCGCTCCCTTGGCGACCGGAGCCTCCAGATCGGGCTTGACCTGTACCGACGTCTGCAATTTCTGGCCGCGCGGCACGGTCAGCGTCCAGGGCGCGCCCAGGCCCGCGGCGACGGTGTCGGCCTTGCCGAAGCCGACCTTGGCATTCGTGACCACGGCGCCCGGCTGAACGGGGGTGGCCTTCTCGAAGCGGCTGAAGCCCCAGCCCAGCAGCTTGCGGCTCTCGTCGGCACGCGCCTTGGCGCTGTTGGTGTTGAGGATGACTGTGATCAGGCGCATGTCGTTGCGCTTGGAGGACGTAACCAGGCAGTAGCCGGCTTCCTGGGTATGGCCGGTCTTCAGCCCATCGACCGTGGAGTCCGTGTAGAGCAAGGCGTTGCGGTTGCCCTGCTTGATGCCGTTGTACTTGAACTCGCGCTCGGCGTAGATCGGATAGTAGTCGGAGCTGTCGCGGATGATCGCGCGCGCAAGGATGGCGAGATCGCGTGCCGACGACTTGTGCGCCGGGTCGGGCAGGCCCGTGGGGTTGACGAAATTCGTGTGCGTCATGCCCAGGCGCTTGGCTTCGGCGTTCATGAGCTTGGCGAAGCCCTCTTCCGAGCCGGCCATGTGTTCGGCGATCGCCTTGGACGCGTCGTTGCCCGACTGGATGACGATGCCGCGCAGGATGTCGATCACCGTGGCCTGGCCGTTGAGCGGCAGGTACATGCACGACTCGCTGCTCGAGCCCCGGCACCAGGCGTTCTCGCTGACCGAGACCAGATCGCCTTCCTTGAGCTTGCCCGAGCGAAGCGCCTGTTCGACCAGGAAACTGGTCATCATCTTCGTCAACGACGCCGGCGGCAGCGGCTCATCGGGGTTGGCCGAGGCCAGTATCTCTCCCGAATCGTAGTCCATCAGCAGCCAGGCCTTGGCGGGGATGGCCGGCACGCCGCCCTCTACAGCGGACTGCCCAGCCAATGGCGCCGGCGCTTCGACCGCGGGTTTCTTGTGCACAACAGGTTTGGCGGCAGTCGCCGCACCGGGCGCGAGCGCGCCGGCGGCCAGCGCAAAGACGAGAGGCAGGAAGGCAAATGGAGTGGATTGCATGGGATTCCCGATCGTGAACGCTTCATTGTGGCGGACCGCAAGCCGCTTTTTGGGCGTACATGGAAGAGTTTTTTGTCAGCAGGCGTAGTGCCGGCCAGCGCAGCGCAGGCATGCCGGCGCGCGGATGTTTTTCGGGCGAGAGACCCTGGCGCAGTTTTACAGGGAAGATCCGTCTGGCAATATCCTGGAAATCCATAGCCAGCGCGACGCGCCGACCTGCTCGGCCGGGGCCTGCCAATAACAGTGACTGAAACAACCAAGCAAACAAAACCTGCGGGCCAAGCGCAGCCCGGCGCGCAGGCCCCGAACGCGCCGCAAGACATGCGCATGCGCCTGGTGGCCTGGCTGGTGACGGGCGCGATGTTCATGGAAGTGCTCGACGGCAACATCATCGCCACGGCCTTGCCGCAGATGGGGCTGTCGTTCGGCGTCGATGCGCTGCGCCTGAACGTGGCGATGAGCGCCTATCTGCTGGCGCTGGGCGTGTTCATTCCCGTCAGCGGCTGGATCGCCGACCGCCTGGGCCCGCGCCGCGTGTTTGCGGCGGCGATCGCGGGCTTCACGCTCACGTCGCTGGCCTGCGGCCTGGTCGACGACCTGCACACTTTCGTTGCGCTGCGCGTGCTGCAGGGCGCGAGCGGCGCGCTGATGGTGCCCGTGGGGCGGCTGCTGGTGCTGCGCCACACGCCGCCCGAACGGCGCATGGTCGCGATGTCCAACCTGGTCTGGCCGGCGCTGGTCGCGCCCGTGATCGCGCCGCCGCTGGGCGGCTTCATCGCCACCCATGCGAGCTGGCACTGGATCTTCTTTCTCAACGTGCCGCTGGGCATCGCCGCGTTCGTGCTCGCGCTGCGCCTCATTCCCGTGACCGCGCCCGAACCAAGCCGCCGGTTTGACTGGACCGGCTTCGTGCTGTGCGGGCTGGGCGTCTTCATGCTGCTGACCGGGCTCGATCAACTCGCGGCCGAGCCCGGCGTGCCCGGCCTGGGCATGCTGATCGCGGGCAGCGTGCTGCTGGCCGCGGCGCTGCGCCATTTCAAGCGCGCGGCCAGTCCCATGTTCGACCTGTCGCCGCTGCGCATTCCCACTTTTCGCGTGGCCCTGCTGAGCGGCTCGGTCTCGCGCATGGCCATAGGCAGCCTGCCCTTCCTGCTGCCGCTGATGTTCCAGCTGGGCTTCGGCATGGACGCGTTCCATGCGGGCTCGCTGCTGCTGGTCGTCTTTGTCGGCAACGTGGGAATGAAGATAGTGACCACGCCCATACTGCGGCGCTTCGGCTACCGGCAGGTGATGCTGGTCAATGGCGTGCTCGCGGCGGCCAGTCTCGCGGCCTGCGCGCTGCTGGGCCCGGACACGCCGCTGGCCTTCACCGTGGCCGTGCTGCTGGTCAGCGGCATGACGCGCTCCATGCAGTTCACCTGCCTGGGCACCATTGCGTTCGCCGATGTGCCCGACCGGCAGATGTCCGACGCCAACGGCTTGTTCAACGTGATCTCGCAGGTGAGCATGGCCGCCGGCATCACGCTGGGCGCGATCTGCGTGCAGTTCGGCCAGGTGCTGCTGGACGTGCTGGCGCTGAACGCGCCCGCGGGGCAATACAAGGTGGCGCTGGTGATCGCCGCCGTGTGCGCGCTCGCCGGGCTGACCGGCGCGCTGCGCCTGCCCGCCGACGCCGGCGACCGTTTCGTGGGGCGAGCCTGATCGCAGCGCCCCGGGCGTGGTCAGCGCCTGGCGTGGGCCACGGCCGCGGCCAGGCGCTGCACGGCCTGCTCTATCTGCGCCACGTCGGGCGCGGCGAACGACAGGCGCATGGCATGCACCGGTGCGTTGTCGGGATGGAACGCCTTGCCGGGCACATACAGCACCTGGCGCGCCACGGCGGCATCGAACAGCGCCTGCGGGTCTATCGACGGCGCAAACGTCGCCCAGACGAACATCCCGCCCGCGGGCGGCGCGCAATGCACCAGGCCGTCCAGCTGCGCGCCAATGCCTTGCACCAGCGCCAGCATGCGCCGCTGGTACTCGGCACGCGCGCGCTGCACGGTGGCCGGGTAGCGGCCGCTTTGCAGGTAGCTCGCCGCGACCATCTGCGCCAGCGGCGAAGTGCACAGATCGACCGTCTGCTTGGCGATGGTGCAGCGGCGCAGCAGCTCGGCATCGGCCAGCATCCAGCCCACGCGCAAGGCCGGCGCGACGGTCTTCGACAAGCTGGAAAGATAGACCACGGGATTGACCGCGCCGCCCAGCTTTTCGCCCAGCGTGCGCAGCGCCGTGGGCATGGGCGGCGTGCTGCCGTCCGCGGCGTCGAAACTGAGCTCGCCATACGGGTCGTCTTCGACCAGCCAGAAACCATGGCGGCTCGCCAACTGCACCAGTGCCTCGCGCCGCTGCGCGCTGAGCAGCGTGCCGCGCGGGTTGGAGAAGCTGGGCACGGTGTAGAGCAGCTTGGGGCGCTGGTCCGCGGGCAGCTCGCGCAGCAGCTCGGCGAGCGCATCGGTCTGCAGACCATGCTCGTCCATGGGCACGGGCACGATGCGCGCCTGCGCCAGGCGCAAGGCCTGCAGCGTCGCGGGATAGGCCGGCACTTCGACCAGCACGGTATCGCCGGGCTCGATCAGCACCCGCACCAGCAGGTCGAACGCCTGCTGCGAGCCCGTGGTCACCAGCAGTTGCTCGGCGCTGGCCTGCATGCCGCGCGCGCGCGTCTGGGCGGCCAGCGCCTCGCGCAGCGGCGCCAGGCCTTCGGTGGCGCAGTATTGCAGCGCCTGGGCGCCGCCGGCCATGGCCTGGCCCGCGGCCAGCGCCAGCCCTTCGGCATCGAACAGGCTGGGCGATGGATAGCCGCCGGCCAGCGAGATCATTCCCGGCTGGCTGAGGTAGGGAAACAGCTCGCGTATCGGCGAGCCCGCGGGCTGGGCGAACATCGCGGCAAACGCCGGCATGTCGGCCGCTGCGCCAGCCACGCTCATGCGACCTCCGCCGTCAGCGCGCCGCGCAATGCGGCACGCAGCTGGGCTATGGAGCGCTGCTGCGCGGCTTCGTACAGCGCGATTTCGTCGTGCACGCGCGCGCCCAGCGCGGCCTCGAAGGCCTGCTGCGCGGCATTCGCCTGGTATTGCTTTTGCTCTTCGCCGCCCAGATTGGACTGGAAGATGCCGGCCGCGCTCACCGGCAAAAAATCTTCATAGGTGATGGGATCGGCATGCACCCAGCCCTGGGCCAGCAGCAGCTCCAGGCTGATGTCGGCATCCCCTGCGCCCGCTTGCACCTGGCCTATGGCCGTCAGGCTGTAGCGGTAGAACGCCAGGCCCTGGGCCTGCAGCGCGCCGTGATCGTCCGGGAAGGCGCGAAACGCCTGCTCCAGCCGCTGCGAATAGTCGTCCGCGGCGCTGCCCGCACTGCGCATGTCGCGCACTTCGTTGAGCAAGGCGTCGTAGAGCGCGCGGCCCTTGCGCGTGAGCGCCACGCCGCGCTGTTCGATCTCGCCAAAGCGGGCGGTATGCGCGCCTTCGTCGTCGGTGAAGCGCACCGTTTCCTGCAGCGCCTTGAAGCTGGTCTGGCGCAGCAGGATGGGGCAGTTGCGCCGTGGCGGGCCTTCGACCACATCCTTGGCGTCCATGCCGCGCGCGGGCATCGCGGCCTGGGCGGCGTCGATGTCCAGCGTGCGCGGCGTGAGGTGGTTGATGTGCGGCCCGCGAAAGCACACCACGTCGGCGACCAGGCGGTGCGACGACTGCAGCGCGCGGTAGGTCTGGGCGTCCACGGTGGCCGTGCTGTGCCAGCGGAAGGTTTCCAGCGCTTCCTGCACGAAAGCGTCAGCGTCCGCTGCAGACAGGCCGCCCGCGGCTTCGCACTGGGCGATCAGCTCCAGCGCCCGCGGCGTGAAGATGTTGCGGCGCGCCAGGATATCGGCGGCCTTCTGGCGCAGCGCCGGGTCGGTGATCAGCTCCAGCCGCAGCAGCGAAGTGAACACGCGAAAAGGGTTGACCAGCAGCGCGGCATCGCCCACGGGACGGAAGGCCGTCGAGTGCACGGGAACGCCAGCCACGGACAGATCGTAATAGCCCACGGGCTCCATGCCCATGACGGCGAACAGACGCCGCAACGTTTCCAGCTCAGCCGCCGTGCCCACGCGGATCGCGCCGTGGCGCTCCACATCGAGGCGATCGAGTTCACCCGCGCGTTCGAGCCGTGCATGCAGCACGGGATCGGCGTTCAGCGCATCGCGATTGATGTCGGCCACCAGGTCGACCAGCGTGCCGTACTGCGGCACTTCCTGGCGGTACATGGCGGACATGGCCTGCGAGAAGCGCGCGCGGACTTCGTCCGAACCGACGAAGGAGGGGTTGCCGGAGTAGTTCATATTGCTCATGATGTAACCAAAGATCGGCGGGGCTGAAGCCGGGTGGCACAGCCCCGCCATTGCCCATTCAATCCACGGTGGCGCCGGAAATCTTCACGATGTCGCCCCACTTCACGCGATCGCGCTTGAGCACTTCAGCGAACTCCGCACGCGTTGTCGGGCTGGGCTCGGCACCGGCTTCGCGCATCTTGGCCTGCACAACAGGCATTTGCAGAACGCGCACCAGGTCCTCGTTGATCTTCTTGGTCACCGCATCGGGCGTCTTGCTGGGCGCCAGCAGGCCGAACCAGGGGCCGGCGTCGTAATCGGGCAGCGCGGCGGCGGCGGCGATCGTGGGAACGTCGGGCAGCGCGGGCGAGCGCGCCGCCGTGGTCACGGCCAGCGCCTTCAGCTTGCCCGAGCGAACGAACGCCAGCGACGAAGGCAGGTTGTCGAACATCACATCGACGCTGCCGCCGATCAGGTCGGCCAGCGCCGCGCTGCTGCCCTTGTAGGGAATGTGGCTCATCTCGATCTTGGTCATGCGCTGGAACAGCTCTCCGACCAGATGGGTCGACGTGCCCGCACCGGCGGAAGCCATGTTCACGCTCTTGGGATGGGCTTTGGCGTAAGCCACCAGATCGGCCAGCGTCTGGATGCGCGCGCGCTCGGCGAACACCGGCGAGATCACCAGCACGTTGGGCACGCGCGCAATCAGCGAGACCGGCGCGAAGTCGGTATCGGCGTTGTAGGCGATCTTTTTATAGAGCGTCGGATTGATGGAGAACTCGCCGACCGAGCCGACCAGCAGCGTGTAGCCGTCCGCCGGAGAATTGGCCGCGCCGCTGGTGCCGACCATGCCTGCGGCGCCGGGACGGTTGTCGACCACCACGGGCTGCTTCCACAGCAGCGACAGCTGGTCGCCGACCACGCGCGTCACCATGTCGGTCGTGCCGCCGGCCAGATACGGAACGATGATGCGCACCGGCTTTTCAGGGAAAGGCCCAGCGATGGCAAGCGTTGAAACCAGGGTGCCGGCAACGACGCTGGCCTGGACGAGAGAACGGACGAGACGCTTCATTTATGTTTTCCTTATGGGTGGAGTCGGCTTGCTCCGCGCCGACATCACGCGCTCACGCTGAGCAGTGATGGCCGGCATCATTACTCATCAAGCCAACTCTCCAAAGCGAATTATTTACTTACAATGACAACCAAAAGTCATCAAGTAGGCCTGCATGAGACAACGCATTCCCAGCCTGAGCAGCCTGCGCGCATTCGAGGCCGCGGCCTCGCACCTCAATCTGCGGCGCGCGGCCAAAGACCTGTTCATCACCGAAAGCGCGGTATCGCGGCAAATCATCGCGCTGGAGAAATTCCTGGGCGTGGAGCTGTTCCGGCGGGCCAACAAGCGCGTGACGCTGACCGCGGCCGGCGCGGCCTACAGCCGCCAGGTGCGCGAGGTGTTGGGGCAGCTCGAACGCAACACGCTCGATGTCATGGCGCACGAAGGCTCCGGCGGCATCATCGAGCTGGCCTGCGTGCCCACGCTGGCCGTCGAGTGGCTGATTCCGCGCCTGCCCGACTTCTATGCCAGGCACCCGCAAGTGGTCGTCAACATCAGCGCCATGACCAGCATCTTCTTCTTTGATGGCGCGCCCTATGACGCCTCCATCCATTTCGGCACGGATGTTTACCCGGGAGCGCGTACCGATCTGATGTTCGGCGAGGAGTCGGTGGTCGTCTGTCGCCCGGATTTCTTTGGCGGCAGAACGGCAGTCTCTGAAATGGAAGTGGCCACAGCGCCGCGGCTGCATCTCGCGTCGCGCGCGCTCGACTGGAAGCTGTGGACGGAGTCCGCCGGCATTGACCTGGCCAACCCCATGGGCGGCGCGCGCTTCGAACACCACACCATGGTCATCAGCGGCGTGCGCGCCGGCCTGGGCGTGGGCCTGGTGCCGCGCTTTCTGGTCGAGGAGTACCTGACCAAGGGCGAGTTGCTCTCTCCGGTAAAGCACTCGCTGCGTTCGCCCAATGCCTACTACTTCGTGACACCCGATTCGCGCCCGACCAGCGATGCCGTGGCCGGGCTGCGCGAATGGTTGCTGGCGGCGGCGCATGATTTCGCCGGCACCTAGCGGCACAAGCGCCCCCCCTGCGCCCGGGGGATGCGCTTGCTCAATATTTGTAGGTCAGCGTCGCCACGGCATTGCGCGGCGCGCCGTAGAGCGCATGGGTCGCCGTACCCGTGTAGTAGTTCTTGTCAAACAGGTTGTTGACGTTCAGCGCCAGCGTGAGGTTGCGGTTGATCTCATAGCGCGCCAGCAGGCTGGCGACCGCATGGCTGCCTTCCATGTAGTAGCCCGAGTAGCCGCTCGCGCTCTGCCAGGTGAACCCGCCGCCCAGCGTCAGCGCCTGCAGCGCGGGCACACGGTAGGTCGTGAACAGCTTGACGCTGTTGCGCGGAATCTGCGTCATCGTGTCCGCGCCCTGCGCATCCTTGGTGGAAGTGAACGCGTAGCCCGCGCTCAGGTTCCATCCCCGGGCCAGCTCGCCGGCCAGCTCCAGCTCCAGCCCGCGCGACTTCAGGCCTTTCTGGGCGATGAAGATGCGCGTGTCCTGGATGCTTTCATCACGGATGGCGCTGTTGTCGAGCCTGGTCTGGAACACCGCGGCGCTGGCCTGCAGCCGTCCGCCTAGCAGATCGGCCTTGAGGCCGGTCTCGACGCTGGTGCCGGCCTCGGGATCGAGTCCGCGGCCGTTGATGTCGAAAACGCCATAGCCTTGGGGTTTGAAGATCTTGGTATAGCTGCCGTAGGCGGACAAGCTATCGCTCAGGCGGTACACCAGGCCCGCGTACGGCGTCACCACGCCCGTTTCGCGCTGCAGCGTGCTGCTGGCCGCACCGCTGACCGGCCGCGTCGCCGTGGTCTGCTCCCAGTCGGTGACGCGCGCGCCGACGATCAGCTTGGCGTCGTCGGTCAGATTGAAACGCGAAGTCGCATAGGCCGCATGCTGGCGCACTTGCGTATCGCCGTGGCTGGCCAAGGTGAACACGGGCGGCGTGACGCTCCCGTCCCAGGTATGGATGTCGCCGATCGCGCCGTCATATCCGGTCCAGCGGCTCACGAACCAGCCATAGGACGGCGCATTGCGCGCCTGCATGCGCGACAGCGTGAAGCCCGCGACCAGTTCATGCTGGCGGCCGAACAGGGGGAAATGCCCGGTCACATAGCCGTCGAGGTTGTTTTCCTCGGGCGCGCCATTCCAATGCGCGGCCTGGACCTCGCCGCCCAGCCCGGTGGAGCGGTCTATGTCACCGCTGAGGTAGCTCACGATGCCGTCGTAGCTGAACTGCCGGTGGTTGTACTCGAGCTTGCCGCGCCAGCCGTTGTCGAGTCGGTGCTCCAGCGAGACAAAAGCGTTCTTGACCGTGGAGTCGTAATAGCTCCAGTTGGGCGAGCTGTTGTACGAGCGCGGCAGCACCAGCCGCGAGCCGTCGCTGTAGTAAAGCGGAAAGCCGGTGCGCAGCGGAGCGCTGTTGTCATCGCGCTGCTGGCTCAAGCCCGCCGTCAGCAGCGTGGCATTGCTCAGATCGGCCTCGACAATGCCGTAGACCGTGCTGTTCTTGTTGCGGTAGCGGTCCACGAACGAGTCGGCTTCGCGCGCGTCGACGATCAGGCGGCCGCGCACGCTTGCGCTGGCGTTGAGCGGGCCCGAAAAGTCCGCCGTGCCGCCATGTCGACTCCAGCTGCCTGCGTCCACGCTCACGCTGCGCTGCGGCGTGATGGTCGGGCGCTTGCGCATCAGATTGATGGTCGCGCCCGGCGTGCCCAGGCCGCTCATCAGCCCCGTGGCGCCGCGCACGATTTCCACGCGGTCATACAGCACGGTCGAATTGCCGGTGTTGAGCGAAGACGAGCTGGGAATGCCGTCGACCTCGTAGTTGCCCACGGCAAAACCGCGCGACATCAGGCCGCTGGTCAGATCGCTGCCCATGCTCTGGCGAAAGGCGATCACGCCGATCGCGCTTTCCACCGCGCTGTCCACGCGGTCCAGACGCTGGTCGTCCAGGCGCTGGCGCGTCAGGATGGTCAGCGACTGCGGCGTTTCCTGCCACTCGAGCGGCAGCCGCGTGGAGGTCGCGCTGGGCGCCTTGGAGGCATAGGCGCCCGTGCCCTCCGTCGTCGCATCGCGTTCGGCCGAAGCCACGACCTGCACTTCTCCCAGCGCAATCGCGTCCTTCGAGGCCGGGCGGCTGCTGGCCGCCGGCGTGCGCTGCAGCGTGTATTCGCCCGCCACGCTGGAGACCGGCGCAAGCCCCGTGCCCGCGAGCAGCGCGTTCAGCGCCTGCTCCAGCGTCAGGCTGCCGCGCGCGCCCGGAGATTGCACGCCCGCGACCAGTTCGGGCGCAAACGTGATCAGCGTGCCCGACTCGCGCCCCAGCCAGTTGAGCGCCTGGCCCAGCGGGCCCGCGGGAATGCTGTAGTTGCGTGCGGCGGCACCGGACGCAGCGGCGGACGCGGGCTGGGCCAATGCCGCATGGGGCAAGGCCGTGGCGGCGCAGGCCGCAAGGCTTACACACAACAGATGGGCGGCGAAGGCGGTGCGACGCGGCAGGCTTGGGCGAACGGACGGATGCGGACTCATGGCAGATGGTTTCCCTCAAATGGTGTGTTGTGGCGGCACACCTCGCGCTGGCGAAAGTGGTGTGTCTGGACTGCTTGACACCCCAGTTCGCCAAAATGGCCGCCTTTTTTCCGATTTTTTTGCAACCGCGCCTATCAACCCGACCCGGTACACACCGAGCGCCATCATATTGAGAATCATTCTCACAATAAGATATGATTCCAGCGCCCATGACACCCTCCTCGCCTTCGCACAACGCCCTCCTCAGCGCGTTCTCGCAACACTATGCCGAACTGGTGCGCTACATCGCGCGCCGCACCGGCAATGTGGAAGAGGCGCGTGCGCTGGCGCACGACACCTGGTTGCGCATCGCCGAGCGCGCACCCGAGAAGGATGCGGCACTGGACGATCCGCGCGCCTATCTGTTCACCATCTCGCACAACCTGGTCATGAACCATCTGCGCCGCGGCCACTGGATGCAGACGCATCTCGCCGAATGCGCACAGATCGACGCCGTGTCGCCGGCCCAGGCGCCCGACGTGGCCGACTCCGCGATGTACCGCCAGGCGGTGCACGCCGTAGAAGGCGCGCTGGCCCGGCTGCCGGCGCGCGCGCGAGGTCTACCTGGCCCATGGCCTGGACGACGAAAAGCAGATAGACATCGCCCAGCGCCTGGGTGTCTCGATCGACACCGTCAAGCGCGACATCACGCAGGCCACGCGCGGCATCGAGGACGCGCTGCACACCTGGCGCCAGTCGCCGGTTGCAGCGAAGAGGCCCGGCGCCGCCGCGCAGACGCGCAGCCGGCGCAAATCGCTCACGGCCCTGCTGGGCGTTTTCACCGTGGGCCTGGGCAGCACGGCCATCTGGCACCTGCTGCAGCGCGAGGCCTTGCGCTACCAGACCACGCTCGCGACGCTGCGCGGCCGCATGCTGCAGCGCAGCCTGCCCGACGGCTCCGAGCTGACGCTCGATGCGCTCAGCCGCATCGACGTCGACTTTTCGGCCGATGTGCGCGCGCTGCGGCTGCACGCGGGCGCGGCGTTCTTCGCGGTGCAAAGAGACACGGCCAGGCCTTTCGTCGTGCACGCGCTGGGCGCCAAGGTGACCGTGCTGGGAACGCGTTTCGGCGTCGAAATCGACGGCGGCGACAACATCTCGGTGCAGGTCGAGTCGGGCCTGGTGCGCGTCGAGGCCCATGGGCAGACCACCGAGTTGAGCGCGGGGCAAAGCCTGCGCGTCGAGCCCGACAACGTCGTGCCGACGCAAGTCGCGAGCCCTGCTTCCTGGCGCAAGGGCGAGCTGGACTTCGACAATGTGCCGCTGGGCCAGGCACTGGCGCGCGTCGAGCGCTATTCGCCCGCGCCGCTGCGCGCCACGCCCGCCGTCGCCCACCTGCCCATCAGCGGCACGGTGCGCGTGGCCGATGCGCGCAGCTGGCTTGCATCGCTGCCCAACGTGCTGCCGGTGCGCGTCAACCGACAGGCCGGTGGCGGCATGGAAATCGACCGACGCTAGCGCGCGCTGCGCGACCTGGAAAAAAAGTCTGCCCTGTTTTTGCGTTCCATGGGTCTTACAGGTTGAGAGCCCGAAACAACCCAACCAGGTCCCATCCATGCAGAAGAAATTTCCCGCACGCCGCACCCGTCTGGCCTGCGCCGTCGCCTCCCTCGGTTTCGCGTTGAGCCTGCAGTCCGCCATGGCGCAGGACATGCGCTTCGACATTCCGGCCCAGCCCCTGGCGAGCGCGCTCAAGGCGCTGGCCGACCAGTCGGGCCTGCAGCTCGCTTTCTCGCCCGAACAGGTGCAGGGCAAGCAGGCGCCGCGCATCCAGGGCACGCGCGACGCGCGCAGCGCGCTGGGCGAAATGCTCCAGGGCAGCGGCCTGCAGGGACGGTTCGAAGGCAATACGTTGACCATCCAGCGCCTGCCCGCCGACGCTTCGGGCCAGACCATGGCCGCGGTGAACGTGGTCGCCCAGGCCGTGCCGTCGGCGACCACCGAAGGCACGGGTTCGTACACCACGCGCGCCACATCGGCGGCCACGGGCCTGGCGCTCTCGCTCAAGGACACGCCGCAGTCGGTGAGCATCGTGACCCAGCAGCGCATCGAGGACCAGCGCCTGCAGAACCTCACCGAACTGCTGGCCAACACCACCGGGATTTCGGCCAGCATCAACGACGGCAACCGCATGACGTACTACGCGCGCGGCTTTCCGATCACGAACTTCATGTACGACGGCATTCCCACGGCCGGCACGTCGAACTGGTATGCGGGCGAAGCCGAGCTCGACGCCGCGCTCTATGACCGCGTCGAAGTCGTGCGTGGCGCGACCGGCCTGCTGACCGGCGCCGGCAATCCGGCCGCGTCGATCAACCTGGTGCGCAAGCGCGCCGACAGCAAGGCGCTCACGGGCGAGCTGTCGCTGAGCGCGGGCTCGTGGAGCAACTACCGCGGCTCGGTCGATCTCTCCACACCTATCACCGCCGACGGCCGCGTGCGCGGCCGGCTGGTCGCCGCCTACCAGGACTCCGATTCGTATGTGAACCTGAGCACGGTGAAGAAGAAAGTCTTCTACGGCGTGATCGACGCCGATCTGACGTCCTCGACCAAGCTGAGCATAGGCGCCGACTACCAGGACAACGACCCCAAGGGCACGCCCTGGGGCGGATTCCCGCTGTGGTACGCCGATGGTTCGCGCACCAACTGGGACCGTTCGGCCACGCCCGCGGCCCACTGGACCTATTGGGCCACGCAGACCGAAACCGCGTTCGCCAACATCGAGCACCGCTTCGACAACGACTGGAAAGCCAACCTGGGCCTGACCCACAGCAAGCAGGCGCTGGACACCAAGCTGATCTTCCTGATCGGCTGGCCCGATGTCGCCACCGGCATGCGCGCGATCGGCAGCATCTACAACGGCTACCGCGCGCAGGACAGCATCAATGCGCAAATCGGCGGGCCCATCGAACTGCTGGGCCGCAAGCATGAACTGACATTCGGCCTGCTGAGCAGCGAGCAGAAATACCGCTACGACTACCAGCAGGCGCAGGACCTCGCTCCCGTGGTGTTCAACAGCAGCTGGGACGGCTCCTATCCCGAACCCAACTGGAGTGCCACGCGCACCCTCGACCAAGGCAAGGTCACGCAGCGGGGCTACTACGGCGCCGCGCGCTTCTCCCTCAACGACGCAACGAACCTGATCGTCGGCGGGCGCTACAGCACCTGGCGCGACCGCAATGCGGACTACCTGCGCGAAGACCAGAAGTTCATTCCCTATGCCGGACTGACCTACGACCTCGGCAAGAACACCACGGCCTACGCCAGCTACACCAGCATCTTCAACCCGCAGGATGCGCGCGATCGCACGGGCCGCTACCTCGACCCCATCGTCGGCAAGAACTTCGAGCTGGGCATCAAGAACAGCCTGTATGGCGGCAAGCTCAATACGTCGCTGGCGCTGTTCCGCATCCAGCAGGAGAACCTGGCGCAGGCGGACGGCGACTTCCTGATCCCCGACGGCCTGGACCAGGCCTACTATGGCGCCAAGGGCGTCAAGAGCAACGGTGTGGACATCGACGTGTCGGGTGAAATCCAGTCGGGCTGGAACATCTCCGGCGGCTTCACGCACTACACCGCCAAGGACGCGGCCGATTCCGCCGTCAACACCAACCAGCCGCGCACCTTGCTGCGGATCTTCACGACCTATCGCCTGAACGGCAGCTTGAGCGGCCTGACGCTGGGCGGCGGCGTCAACTGGCAGAGCAGCAACTACACCATCGCCAACGGCCCGAACGGCCAGGAGCGCGTGCAGCAGGATTCGTATGCCCTTTTCAGCCTGATGGCGCGCTATCAGTTCAATCCACGCACTTCGTTACAAGTTAACGTCAAGAACCTGTTCGACGAAAAATATTACAGCCAGATTGGCTACTACAGCCACGGCGCCTGGGGTGCTCCGCGCAGCGTCACGGCCACGCTCAACCATAAATTCTGAGCGCCGACAGGCCTTTGCGTGCCTAATGGCCCAGCCGGTGCGCGCCCACAAAGCGCGCGCCGGCCCCGGGAAAACGAGGGTGAAAGAGACTTCCCCGGGGGTTCCGAGGCATTTACAGTGCACTAGCGCAACAATTCGAGGCAAAAAAGCGCTTGCGCTACTTGGAAAGCAGAAAATTTCCCAGTAGCATCTGTTGAACCGATAAGAAGCGCATGCTTGGCATTGGTCAAGAATTATCACCAACTAGGAAAAGCAACATGGCAACTGCAAAGAAGGCACCGGCCGCAGCTTCTGCGACACCCGCTAAGAAACGCACCCCCAACGCCGCCTTCATGAAACCGCTGACTCCCAGCCCGGCCCTGGCCGCGGTTGTGGGTTCGGCTCCGCTGCCACGCACGGAAGTCATCAGCAAGCTGTGGGTCTACATCAAGGCCAACAAGCTGCAAGATGAAGCCAACAAGCGCATGATCAACGCCGACGCGAAGCTCAAGGAAGTGTTCGGCAAGCCCCAAGTTTCGATGTTCGAAATGGCGGGCCTGATCGGCAAGCACGTGAAGTAATTCCGTCACGCCTAGAAAAGCCGGCAGCTTGCCGGCTTTTTTTCGCCTGTACGAAGGGAAATTTGGCAAAAGCGTTGCGAAAAACAAACTACGCAATGCGAATTAATCCCATTTCTATTTATGATTCGCTCCGGCCGACAGAAGTGGCACACGCGCCGCTCTCCGGTCCAAAAATCAAGCGACTCTCATAGAGGGTCCAACATCATTTCCGGAGCATTATCTTGAAGAAAACAGCGCCCATGACGGCGGCCGAACTCGGCCCCGTCGCCTTCCCTGCGTCCACCTCCGACAAAGCTCTGCTGCCCCTGGGCGCACTGATGCTCGCCGCCTCGGTTGGCAGCTGGGCCCAGGCGCCCGAGGCCACGCTGGGCACGGTGACCGTGCGCGATGCCCTGGAAGTGCAGAGCAAGGACACGCTGCTGATCAAGCAGACCACGGTCGGCAAGGGCAAGCAGGACATCAAGGACATCCCCCAGTCGGTCACGGTGTTCACCGAACGCCTGATGAACGACCGCAACCAGGACGATTTCCGCGAAGTGCTGCGCACCACCGCCGGCGTCACGTTCCAGGCCGGTGAAACGGGTGAGGAAGATGTGCGTCTGCGCGGCTTCTCGCTGGGCCAGGCCGGCGACATCTACGTCGACGGCATGAAGGACGCTCCGCTGTACGAGCGCGACACGTTCAACAACGACCGCGTCGAAGTGCTCAAGGGCTCGGCCTCCATGCTGTTCGGCAAGGGCTCGACGGGTGGCGTGGTCAACCAGGTCAACAAGGCACCGCTGCTGATCGATCAGCACGAAATCTCGTACACCCTGGGCACCGGCAAGTACAACCGTGCGCAAGGCGACTTCAACTTCAAGACCGGCGAGAACGCGGCGCTGCGCGTCAACGCCATGATCCACGACGCGGACAACTACGGCGCCAAGCAGGAAAAGCGCGGCATTGCGCCGACGTTCGCCTGGGGCATTGGCACGCGCGACGAATTCTCCGTCGGCCTGTACTACCTCGACATCAAGGGCCGTCCGAACTACAACTCGCCCTGGATCGCCAGCAACGGCAAGATCATCCCCACGTTGCCCGCGAAGAACTACTACGGTCTCAACAGCGACCACCTCAACACCTCGTCGCAATACCTGACGCTGGGCCATATCCACCGCTTCGACGATGGCGGCGAGCTGCAGACACGCCTGCGCCACGGCAAGTACGAGCGCGACCTGCTGGCCAGCGTGATCGGCTTCTCGGGCACCCGCCCCACGTCGCTGGACCAGATCACCAGCGCCACGCCGCTCACGCGCACCTCCAAGGGTCGCATCGGCGAAAGCACGATGACGCAGATCCAGAGCGACTACACCAACGAGTTCAACTGGGGCGGCAACAAGCACAAGATCATTGCGGGCGTGGATTACTACCACGACGATGCGGATCGCAACGCCAACTACGCCAACGCGGCCGGCAACTCCTCCGCCAATCCCAGCCTGCTGACCTCCGTGGGCTCGCCCAACAACGGCGCTTCGGCACCTGACAACCGCGCGCCCGTCGCCTTCAACACGTTCAAGGCGCAGAACATCGGCCTGTACCTGCAGGACACGATGTCGCTGACTTCGACCGTCAAGCTGGTCGGTGGTCTGCGCTATGACCAGTTCAAGGCCAGCTACCGCAATGCCACGGGTGCGCTGCGCGACTCGACATCGGAAGGCCTGTGGAGCCCGCGCGTCGGCGCCATCTTCCAGCCCGATGAGCTGACTTCGTACTATGTGTCGTTCGGCACCTCGTACAACACGTCGGGCGACACCTACCAGTTCTCCAACCCCACTGCGGGCAGCGCAACGACTCCAAGCACCGAGTCGCTGGCCAACACGCCGCCCGAAAAGAGCCGCAACTTCGAAGTCGGCGGCAAGTGGGAGCTGTTCGAGCAACGCGCGTTGCTGGGCGTTGCTGCGTTCTACAGCGAGAAGTTCAACGAGCGCAATACCGATCCGGACAACCCAGGCTACCTGCTGTCGGGCAAGCGCCACGCCGCCGGCATGGAATTCAACCTCGCGGGCCACATCACGCCGAAGTGGGACATCTTCTACAACCACACCTGGATTCCTGAAGCCGAAATCGATCGCAGCACCCTGGCTGCCACGGGCACGGGCGCTCAAGGCCGGGGCGATCGCCCTGCGCTGACCCCCAAGCACAGCGGCAGCGTCTGGTCGACCTATGCAGTGACTCCCAAACTGCGCCTGGGTGCGGGCCTGACGTATCGCGGCAAGCAAAGCCCCGAAGGTTCGCGCGCCCTGGTGGCCAGCGGTTTTGCGACCATCGATGCCATGGCTGAGTACACTTTCGATCAGAAGACATCGCTCAAGCTCAATGTCACCAATCTGAGCGACAAGCTGTATGCCGATTCGCTGTACCGCGGCTTCTACACGGCAGGCGCAGCGCGCACCGTGCAACTGACCGTCAAGACCCGCTTCTGATCCTGCCCCCTACCCGCCATGTTCCTGCACCTCAAACAGGTTTTCACTCCGGACGAAGTCCAAAACGCGCGCCAGCTCCTCGGAGACGACGCGCCCTGGGTGGATGGCAGGACCAGCGCGGGCGGTCAGGCCCAGTCGTTCAAGCACAACCTGCAACTGGCGCAAGGCAGCGATGTCTCGCGCCAGCTGCAGGCCCAGGTGCGCGCCGCGCTGGCCAGGGACCCGCTGTTCTTTTCAGCGGCCCTGCCCAAGCGCGTCTTCAATCCCCTGTTCAACCGCTACAGCGGTGACTCCAATTTCTACGGCGCCCACATCGATGGCGCCGTGCTGCATTCGCAGAACCCGGCGCAATGGGTGCGCAGCGACATTTCCTGCACCCTGTTCCTCAGCGCTCCCGAGGAATACGACGGCGGCGAGCTGGTGATCCAGGAAGCCCTGGGCGAGCGCCGCATCAAGCTGCCCGCAGGCGACGTGATCCTCTACCCCAGCAGCACCGTGCACCAGGTCGCTCCCGTCACGCGCGGCGCGCGCATCGCGAGCTTCTTCTGGGTCGAGAGCATGGTGCGCGGCACCGAGCAGCGGCAGATGCTGTTCGACATGGACATGGCGCTGCTCAAGCTGCGCGCCGAAGTCGGCGAAAAGCACCCGAGCATGGTGCAGCTGACCGGCACTTACCATAATCTTCTGCGCCTCTGGGCCGACGTCTGAGCCGCGGCTTCCGGTTCGCCCGCTTGCGCGCTGTGGCATAAATCATTCTTCGATATCGCCCGGCCGCCGCATGACCTCTTCCCTCCCCGCCCTGCAAGCCATAGCGCCCGAAATCGTGTGCCTCGCAGACCACGAACGCCGCGCCACCGAAGTGCTGGACGCCAACGCCTGGGCGTATTTCAGCGGTGGCGCCGCCGACGAACGCTGCCTGCTAGCCAATCGCAGCGCCTGGGACGCCTTGCCGCTGTGGCCGCGCGTGCTGCGCCCGCTGGCCCAGGGACACACCCGCATTCAGTTGCTGGGCCGGGAATATGCCCATCCACTACTGGTCGCGCCCATGGCTTTCCAGCGCCTGGCCCATGCCGACGGCGAGCTGGCCAGCGCCTATGCTGCGGCCGCGCTGGGCGCGGGCTTCACGCTCAGCACCCAGTCCAGCCTGCCGCTGGAATTGCCGGCCCAGGCCGTGCTCGGCACCATGGGACGCGGACCGCTATGGTTCCAGCTCTATCTTCAACATGACCGCGGCTTCACGCGTGAACTGGTGCAGCGTGTCGAGCGCGCGGGCTACGAAGCCCTGGTGCTGACCGTGGACGCGCCGGTTTCCGGGGTTCGCGACCGCGAGCGCCGCGCGGGCTTTCATTTGCCCGCGGGCATTTCTGCGGTCAATCTCCAGGGGCTGGGCCCGGTCCCGGCGGCCGCGCCGGCCGACGGCGCCCTGTGCGCCGGCGTGCTGCGCCACGCACCCACCTGGGAAGACCTGGCCTGGCTGCTGGAACAAACCCGCCTGCCGGTGCTGCTCAAAGGCATTCTGCATCCGCGCGATGCGCTGCAGGCCGCGCGCCTGCAGGCCGCGGGCATCATCGTCTCCAACCATGGCGGGCGCACGCTCGACAGCGCACCCGCGACCGCGCTGGCCTTGCCGCGCATCGTGCAGGCGCTGCAAAACGCGGCCGCCGGCGCGCTGCCCGTGATCGTCGACGGCGGAATTCGCCGCGGCACCGATGTGCTCAAGGCCATGGCCCTGGGCGCGAGCGCGGTGATGATAGGCCGGCCCATTGTGTGGGGACTGGCCAACGCCGGCGCCGCGGGTGTTGCTCATGTACTACGGCTGCTGCGCGATGAACTGGAGATCGCCATGGCGGTGACCGGCTGCGCAACCCTTGCGGACGCGACATCTGCGCTGTTCGACGATTGAGGCGTGCACGCATTCAGAAAGACCTTCATAATTCCCGGCTGAAATTGGAATTACGAATGCGATGAGTTCTCATTTATAATTCTTTTCATCCCTTCAATAGCCAGCCACAACTGCCTGCTGCCATGATCGTCTGTGTTTGCCGCCGGGTTTCTGACCGCGAAATCGCACGCCACGCGCATGCGGGCATGAGTTTTGACGAAATCCAGTTCGAACTCGGTGTAGCCACCCAATGCGGACGCTGTGAAAACTGCGCCCGCGATGTGGTCGCGCAGTGCAGTGCTTCGGGAGCGGTTGCCCATATCCAGAACGCAACCCAGCCGATCCAGCTTGCCAACAATATTTTGGAAAGCAATGCATGGCCCTCTTCCCCGTTCTGCTCGGCAGCCTGATCCTCGTCATTGGATGCACCTGGTGGATTTTCCGCCAATAAACCTGGCTTTTGTTTTCAACCTGCCCAGGTGTAGTGCGCGCTGACCCACCTCTCGAATATGTCCCAGTCTGATAGATTTTCCTCTTCCGGGGGGATGAGCCGCAATGCTGTCATTGCCGGCTCCGTAGTGTTGTTGCACGTGGCCGGTATCTGGGCCCTGCAGAGCGGCCTGATGCGAAAAGCCGTGGAACTCGTGGTGCCCGCCGAAGTGCTGGCCGAGTTCATCGCCCCGCCTGCGCCGGAAGTGGCACCGCCGCCTCCGCCCCCTCCACCGCCGCCCAAGCCACAGCCCAAACCCGTGGAGCGCAAGGCGCCCATGCCCAAGGCGATTGCCGACCCCACACCGCGCCCGAATGCGCCCGTGGGCGTGATCGAGCCCGACCCTACGCCCGTGACCCAGGCCCCGCCGGCTCCGCCCGCGCCGCCGGCACCCCCGACGCCACCCGCGCCGCCAGCGCCTCCCGCACCGCCCGTGATCCAATTGCCATCGAGCAATGCGGCCTACCTCAACAACCCCAAGCCCAGCTATCCCTCGATCAGCCGGCGCATGGGCGAGCAGGGCAAGGTCGTGCTGCGCGTGTTCATCGACATCGAAGGCAAGCCGCAAACCATAGAAATCCGCGAGTCCAGCGGCTATGAACGCCTGGATCAGCAGGCCATCGAATCGGTCAAGCGCTGGCGCTTCGTGCCCGGCAAGCGCAATGGTGTTCCCGAAGCAATGTGGAACATCGTGCCCATCAATTTTGTTCTCGAATAATTTTCAGGAGTATTCATGGATTCCCATTTCGGCATTGCCAACGTCTGGACCCAGGGGGACTTCGTCACCCGCGCCATCGCCGTCATTCTCATCGGCATGTCTCTCGTGTCGTGGATCGTGATCATCATCAAGGCGCTGGACATCTTCAAGTACCGCAAGCATGCGCGCGCCTCGTTTGATTTCTGGCACAGCGAAGACTTCGGCACCGGCCTGGCCAAGCTCGGCACCGATCCCGCGAACCCGTTCCGCCACCTCGCGCTCGAAGGCCGCGAAGCCACGGCCCACCACCGCAAGAGCAGCGCCCACCTGCATGACTCGCTGGACATCAGCGACTGGGTCACGCGCAGCCTGCGCAACACCATCAACGAATTCACGGCCCGCCTGCAGGGCGGCCTGGCGATCCTGGCTTCCGTGGGCTCCACGGCACCGTTCATCGGTCTGTTCGGCACCGTCTGGGGCATCTACCATGCGCTGGTCGCGATCGGCTCCACGGGCCAGTCGACCATCGACAAGGTCGCCGGCCCCATCGGCGAAGCGCTGATCATGACCGCCCTGGGCCTGGCCGTGGCCATTCCCGCGGTGCTGGGCTACAACGCCCTGGTGCGCGGCAACAAGTCCATCCTCAACACGCTCAACAGCTTCGCGCACGACCTGCACGCCTACTTCGTGACCGGTGCCCGCGTGAATGTCCAGAATGACGGCGAGCAAGCCAAGGTGCTGCCGCTGAAGAAAGGCGCCTGACCATGTCGTTCGGAACCCAGGACGAGTCCGATGAGGTGATGAACGAGATCAACATGACGCCGCTGGTCGACGTCATGCTGGTTCTGCTCATCATCTTCATCATCACCATTCCGGTGATGAAGCATTCGGTGAACGTCGATCTGCCCCAGGCCACCAACCAGCCTGAGAACGTGAAGCCGGAAACAGTCAACCTGAGCATCGATGCCGATGGCAAGTACCACTGGAACGCGCTGCCCATCACGGACGAAGCGCTGCTGACGCAGCTTCAGACCGAAGGCGCCAAGGATCCGCAGGCCGACCTGCATATCCGCGGCGACAAGAACGTGCGCTACGAGCGCGTGGCCCAGGCCATGGCGGCCGCCCAGCGCGCCGGCGTGCGCAAGATCGGCTTCGTGACCGACCCCGTGCAATAAACCGCACACTCCGGCAAAAAGCCCTGCACTTCGTTCGCGAAGGCAGGGCTTTTTGCTTGCTGCGGGCCCGCGGCATCTGTCTGAAGTATTTATTTACAAAGCCGGAGCACAAACGATTGACATGTGATTGAGAATCAATATCATTAGCACACACACCGACCTGAGGATCAACACATGCCCGCTACCCTTTCCCTGCCCCGTACAGGCCAAGCCAGCCAAATTTCCATTCAGATGTCTCAACCCCTGGACTCGGCACTGCTCGCCGAAAGCGCCCTGGGCATGAACAGCACCGAACTATTGCAGGGACGCAAGTCCGTCACCATCCTGCACAACGGCATGCCTTATCGCCTGCAGGCCACCAAGCTGGGCAAGCTGATCCTCACCAAATAATTCACTGTTTCATCGTGGGGCGGCCCGTACATCCGGGTCGTTTTGCCAGCCAACGGAGTTTGTCCGCGTAGCCAGGCTTTTTTCCACTTCGCAGCATGCAAAAAGCCGGTCATTGACCGGCTTTTTCATTGGGGCCCGCACAGGTCGGACCCGGCAGTGCTGGATCGATCAGAGACCGATGGCAGCGATACCTGCGCGCGCGATCTGCGCATCTTCGTGCGACTTCACACCGCTGACGCCCACGGCGCCCAGCACCTGGCCATCCTTGACGATGGCGACGCCGCCTTCGAGCAGGCCGCTGAGGCCGGGAGCGCTCAGGAACGCGGTGCGGCCGCCGTTGACGATGTCTTCGTAGACCTTGGAGTCACGGCGACCCAGTGCCGACGTATTGGCCTTGGAAGTCGCGATCTTTGCCGAGGTGGCGGCGGCGCCGTCCAGGCGCTGCAGCCACAGCAGATGGCCGCCGTCGTCGACGATGGCGATGCTCACTGCCCATTTGTTCTTCAAGGCTTCGGCTTCTGCCGCTGCGGCAATGGCTTTCACGTCGGCGAGTTCGAGTTCGTGCTTGGTCTTCATGCAAAGGCTCCGTGTTAAGGCCAGATTTCCGGCGAAAAACAGACAGCATAACGGGCAAACCGACGCCAACTGGGCACTTCCAGCGCAAAAGATTCACAACTAAAACCAATTGACTGCAACCGGGTATTGCAAAGCCACTTGTCATCGCCACCTAGAATGGACTATGCAATCGTGCATGCACAAAGGAGAGCGTCCGAATGAATGATCAAGTCACCACACTGGGCTCTGCGGGCTACGGTGTCTCGCAGCAACAGCGCAACAAGGTTTTGCGCAATACCTACTGGCTGCTCGCCCTGAGCCTGCTGCCAACGGTACTCGGCGCCTGGGTAGGCGTTGCCACGGGCATCACGGCATCCCTGAACGGAGTGGTCGGCCTCGTTGTATTCATGGCGGGCGCCTTCGGCTTCATGTATGCCATCGAGAAGACCAAGCATTCGGCCGCTGGCGTGCCCGTGCTGCTGGCTTTCACGTTCTTCATGGGCCTGATGCTTTCGCGCCTGGTGGGTCACATCCTCGGATTCAGCAATGGCTCCGAACTGATCATGACGGCATTCGCCGGCACGGCCGGCGTGTTCTTCGTGATGGCCAGCGTGGCCAGCGTGATCAAGCGCGACCTGTCGGGCATGGGCAAGTGGCTGTTCGTCGGCGCGATGGTGCTGTTTGTCGGCATCCTGATCAACATGTTCGTCGGCTCGACCGTCGGCATGATGGTCATTTCCGTTGCCGGCATCGGTATCTTCAGCGCCTTCATGCTGTATGACCTCAAGCGCATCATGGACGGCGGCGAAACCAACTACATCAGCGCCACGCTGGCTCTGTACCTGGACCTGTTCAATGTGTTCCAGTTCATGCTGAGCCTGCTGGGCCTGGGCGGCGACCGCGAGTAATCGGCGGCCCCACTTCTCTCGAAAAGGCCCTGCGGGGCCTTTTTTCATGGGCGCCTCAAGACCCGCTGCGCAAGTTTGCCCTTAACTTTTCACGCAAGCTGCCGATAATGCAAGGGACATGTCCAAATACGCCCCTACCACCATGCGGTCTGCACTCTACGCCCTCCCCCTGCTGCTGCTTGCCGGCTGCAACATTCCCGGACTCGGGCCCACGCCCCAGGCGATCGCGCGGGAGAACGAGGCCAAGGCGGTAGGAAGCGCCTGCCGCCATGCCTTGCGCGGCCTGGAAGACTGCTATTCGCTCAACCCCAAGTCGACCAAGGCGCTGGTGTTTGCGGGCTGGAAAGAGATGGACCAGTACATGCGAGAGAACAAGATCGAAGGCACGCAGTCGGTCATCACGCAGCGCGAGAAACCCGCGCGCACGCCCGACAGCGAGATCGAGACCGAACTGCGGCCGTCTACGCCGCGCAATCGCAGCTGATGCCCTGGCTTGGCCTTCCTGCAGCGCAGGAGGCCAGGCTGTCGCGTCAGGCGCGCTCGAAGACCGCCATGCTTTCGACGTGGGCGGTGTGCGGGAACATATTGATCACGCCCGCCGAGACGCAGCGGTAGCCCGCCTTGTTGACCAGCAGATCGGCATCGCGCGCCAGCGTCGCCGGAGCGCAGCTCACATAGACGATGCGCTGCGGCGGCTGCCAGGACTCGCTGCCTTCAGGCAAGGCCACGGCGTCTTCGGCGCCAATACGGGCCTGGTGGATGTCGGCCAGCGCCTGCACCAGCGCGAACGCGCCTTCGCGCGGTGGGTCGACCAGCCATTTGTCGGCCACGCCGTCGGCGATCAGCATTTCGGGCGTCATGTTGAACAGGTTGCGGGCAACGAAGTCCGTGGGTGCGAGCGCATCGCCTTCAAGGCGTTGGGCCTGGTTGCGCGTGTAGTTGTCGCGTGAACGCGCGACCAGCGCATCGCTGCCCTCGATACCCAGCACTTCGCGTGCCTGCGTGGCCAGGGGCAGCGTGAAATTGCCCAGGCCGCAGAACCAGTCGATCACGCGCTCGGTCTTCTTCACGGCGAGCAGGCGCAGCGCACGCGTCACCAGCACGCGGTTGATGTGGGGATTGACCTGGGTGAAGTCGGTGGGCTTGAACGGCATGGTGATGCCGAAGTCGGGCAGGCTGTACGCCAGTTCCTGGATGGGCGGATCCATCAGCTGCACGGTGTCGGGGCCCTTGGACTGCAGCCACCACTGGATGTTCTGTTCGGCCGCGAACGCGCGCAGACGCTGCTGATCGGCCTCGGACAGCGGCTCCATGTGGCGCAGCACCAAGGCGGTCACATCGTCGCCGCAGGCGACTTCGATCTGCGGCAGGGTCTCGCGCGCATCCATGGACGAAACCAGCGCGCGCAGCGGCATCAGCATGTTGTCGACATGCGGCGGCAGCACGCGGCAGACTTCCATGTCGGCGATGTAGCGGCTCTTGCGCTCGTGGAAGCCGACCAGCACTTTCTGCTTCTTGATCACATAGCGCACCGACAGGCGCGCGCGGTAACGATAGCCCCAGGCCGGTCCCTCGATGGGGCGCAGCACGGTTTCGGTCTTGACCTTGCCCAGGTGCCAGAGGTTGTCTTCGAGCACGCGCTGCTTGACGGCCACCTGGGCCGACACATGCATGTGCTGCATCTTGCAGCCACCGCAAGCGCCTTCATGCAGCCCGAAATGCGGGCAGCCGGGCGTCACGCGCTGCGAGGACTCACGGTGGATGGCCGTCAGGCTGCCGCGTTCGAAGCTGTTTTTCTTGCGGTGGATGTTGGCGCTCACCAACTCGGTGGGCAAGGCGCCGTCGATGAAGACCACCTTGCCATCGGCCTGCCGGGCAACGCCCTGGGCGTCCATGTCCATGGACAGCACGTCGTACCAGCCAGGCGGCAGTTCCGTGGTGGATTCGGGGAGATTCGCGGGGGGATTGTTTTCGCTCAGGTCACTCATGGCCGCGATTGTCTCAGGCCCGCGCCTGGGCGACGCAAATGCGGGGAAATTGCGGCCTGCGGCGGACCTGCCCTGCTGCATGAGAAATATCACAACCAGCGGTCTTCATACACAGGGTTTACCCCAGGAGCGCGCTGCGCCGCAGCAGAAAACGGCCTTACGCCCCTGAGCCATGAAGTCTCAAAAGCGCCAGTAAAAGCCTGCGGAACGCGCAAAACCATGAAATGTGGCTAATACGTACGCTCGCGAAATTGTTATTAAAAGAAAAAATTGAATCACTTGCTATCGTGCTTGCGGATAACTCCGGTGCACCACGCACCCATGGCCCGACAAAGCGTTACAGCATTCTTGAAGGAGCAACCATGAACGAAGTGATTCAGACGACGTACAGCACGCCTCTGGTGATTCTGGCGTACCTTATCTCGGTGATAGGCTCCTACGCGGCGCTGTCGGCGACCCACCGAATGCAGGCACAACAAGGCAAGCGCCATCTGGCCCACCTGGGCATTGCGGGCATTGCGCTGGGCGGCATCGGCGTCTGGTCCATGCACTTCGTCGGCATGCTGGCGCTGAAAATGGACATAGGCCTGGGCTACTCCATGGTCGAGACCGTGATTTCGCTGCTGGCGGCCTGTCTGGCCGCCGCCTGGGGTCTGGCCATCGTCGCCAAGAATCCGCGCAGCTGGAGCCGCCTGATCAGCGCTGGCGCCATGCTCGGCGTGGGAGCCGCCACCATGCATTACCTGGGCATGTACGGCATGCGCTTCGGCGGCTATTTCAACTGGTCGCTCGATGTGGTGGCCATCTCCGTGGTGATTGCCATTTTCGCCGCCACGGCCGCGCTGTGGCTGGCGTTCAACACCCGCACCGCCGTGGCGCGCATGGGCGCGGCCGCCGTGATGGCGCTGGCCGTGTGCGCCATGCACTACACCGGCATGTCGGCTGCGGAGTTCATCTGCACCACCAGCAATCGCCTGGCCATCCCCACCAGCCCGACCGTGATCAGCGTGATGGACCTGCCCTTGCTGGTGATCACGCTGGCCGTGGGCATGATCTGCGCGATCGGCCTGGACCTGCTGTTCGACCCCCAGCGCCGTCTGGACACCTCGCGCCGCCCGGGCTGAACCCCGGCGGCCGCTGTGGCTGCTGGCGCGCCGCCAGGACGGCAGGCGCGCCATTGCATAGAATGACGCGCCACTCCCATGCGGCGTGCCCGATGCCATGCACGGGCCGCCGCCGCGCTGCAAAGCGGGGCCTTCCATTTCCTGCTCCGCACTGCCCATGTCGCCCCTTGCCGCCAAGTCCGCCCCCCATTCGCGCGTGGAAGACGCGCTGGCACTCTGCATGGGCGTGGTGCTGATCTCCGTCGGCATTGCGTTTCTGGCGAGTGCCGGCCTGCTGACCGGCGGCATGGCCGGACTGGCCTTTGTGCTGCACTACACCACGGGTCTGGGCTTCGGTCCGCTGTTCTTTCTGCTCAATCTGCCTTTCTACTGGCTCGCGCTGCGCAAGATGGGCTGGGGCTTCACGCTCAAGACGTTCACTGCTGTTCTGATGCTGTCGCTGCTGGTCGAAGTGCAGGCGCACTTCCTCAGCATCGCGCAGATGGACGCCTGGTACGCGGCCGTGGCCGGCGGCGTGATCATGGGCATGGGCATGCTGGTGCTGTTTCGCCATCGCAGCAGCCTGGGCGGCGTGGGCATTGCCGCGCTGTATCTGCAGGAGCGCTTCGGCTGGCGCGCGGGCAAGGTGCAGATGGGTGTTGACTGCTGCATCCTGCTGCTCGCGCTGTTCACCGTCGAGCCGGCGCGCGTGTTCTGGTCGGTGCTCGCGGCGCTGGTGCTGAACCTGGTGCTGGCCATGAACCACCGGCCGGGCCGCTACACCGCGGTCTAGCCTTGCGCGCCGGGCATCGGCCGTCTTCATAATGACGGCATGAGCCTCCCCTCCCCTGCTTTTTCTGAACTCGCCGACGCGGGCAGCATCACCCGCGTGCAAGGCATCGAAGTCGGCCACCACACCGACGCGCGCCGGCCCACGGGCTGCAGCGTGGTCATCGCGCGCGCGGGCGCGGTCGGCGGCGTCGATGTGCGCGGCGCGGCGCCGGGCACGCGCGAGACCGATCTGCTGCACCCGACCAACCTGGTCGAACAAGTGCATGCCGTGCTGCTCGCGGGCGGCAGCGCCTGGGGGCTGGATGCGGCCAGCGGCGCCGTGCGCTGGCTCGAAGAACATGATGTGGGTCTGGACGTGCGCTACGCGCGCCTGCCGCTGGTGCCCGCGGCCGTGCTGTTCGATCTGGGCGTGGGCGATGCGCGCATACGCCCCGACGCCGCATCAGGTTATGCCGCCTGCGCCGCGGCCAGCAGCGCGCCGCCGGCCGAAGGCAATGTGGGCGCGGGCACGGGCGCCTGCGTGGGCAAGGTGTTCGGCATGGCGCATGCCATGAAAGGCGGTATAGGCACGGCCTCGGTGACGGTCGATGGTGTCACCGTGGGCGCGCTGATCGCCTGCAATGCGCTGGGCGATGTGCTCGACCCGGACACGGGCCGGTTGATCGCGGGCGCGCGCACCGAGGACGGCCTGCAGTTGCGCGATACGCGCCGCGCGCTGCTGCGCGGCGAAGCGCCGCGGCCGGTACTTGCCGGCACCAACACCACGATAGGCGTGATCGCCACCGACGCACGCATCACCAAGGCCCAGGCCCATCGCCTGGCCGTGGTGTCGCACGACGGCCTGGCGCGCGCCATCAACCCGGTGCACACCATGTCGGACGGCGACACGCTGTTCACGCTGGGCACGGGCGCCAGCGGCAAGACTTTGGGCATGATGACGCTGGCCACCATGGCAGCCGAAGCCACGGCGCGGGCCACGCTGCGCGCCGTGCTTTGCGCGCGCGGAATCACGACGGCCGAGGGGCTTTGGCTGCCGGCAGCGCGGGATCTTGAGGGCGGGCCGTCCATCCTTCGACAGGCTCAGGACGAACGGTAATGGCTCAGGACTAACGGTAAAGAAATCAGGCTCCGATAGGAGCCTGATTTCGATGACCGATGATGCCGCGCTGTACGCAAAACCGTTGCACTGGCGTATCCAACGTTCGGGGGCAGCGAGGAAGGGCCGCCCCGCACCGAGGCTGCCGTCCCTAGCCGGGCGCCCCCCTCCACCGTAGGTTGAGAGGGGGAAGCCGCGAAGCGGCTCAGGGGGTGCTTTACTTCAATGCCTTGAAGCGCATGCGCTTGGGCTTGGCGCCTTCTTCGCCCAGGCGGCGCTTCTTGTCGGCTTCGTACTCCTGGTAGTTGCCGTCGAAGAACACCCACTGCGAGTCGCCTTCGGCGGCCAGGATGTGCGTGGCGATACGGTCGAGGAACCAGCGGTCATGGGAGATGACCATCACGGTGCCCGCGTATTCCAGCAGCGCGTCTTCGAGCGCACGCAGGGTTTCGACGTCCAGATCGTTCGAGGGTTCATCGAGCAGCAGCACGTTGCCGCCCTGGATCAGGGTCTTGGCCAGATGCAGACGGCCGCGCTCACCACCGGAGAGGTTGCCGACCTTCTTTTGCTGGTCCTGGCCGTTGAAGTTGAAGCGGCCGGCGTAGGCACGCGAAGCCATCTGGAACTTGCCGACGTTGATGATGTCGAGGCCGCCGGAAATGTCTTCCCAGACGGTCTTCTCGTTGGCCAGTGCATCGCGCGACTGGTCGACGAAGGCCATCTTCACGGTCGTGCCGATGTCCACCGTGCCGCTGTCGGCCTGTTCCTTGCCGGCGATCAGCTTGAACAGCGTGGACTTACCCGCGCCGTTGGGGCCGATGATGCCGACGATGGCGCCCGCGGGAATGTTCATGCTCAGGTTGTCGATCAGCACGCGGTCGCCAAAGCTCTTGGTGACGTTGTTGAATTCGATGACCTTGCTGCCCAGGCGCTCGGCCACAGGAATGAAGATTTCCTGCGTTTCGTTGCGCTGTTGGTATTCGTGATCGCTCAGTTCCTCGAAGCGCGCAATACGGGCCTTCGACTTGGCCTGGCGGCCCTTGGAGTTCTGGCGCACCCACTCGAGTTCCTTCTTCAGGGCCTTGGCGCGGGCTTCTTCGCCCTTGTTTTCGGCTTCGAGGCGGTTGCCCTTCTGCAGCAGCCAGTCGGAGTAGTTGCCCTTGTAGGGAATGCCGTGGCCGCGGTCAAGTTCCAGAATCCACTCGGCGGCGTTGTCGAGGAAGTAGCGATCGTGGGTGATGGCCACGACGGTGCCGGTGAAGCGGTGCAGGTACTGCTCGAGCCAGTCCACGGATTCGGCATCCAAGTGGTTGGTGGGTTCGTCAAGCAGCAGCATGTCGGGCTTGGACAGCAGCAGTTGGCACAGCGCGACGCGGCGCTTTTCACCGCCCGAGAGCTTGCCGATCACGGCGTCCCATGCGGGCAGGCGCAGCGCGTCGGCGGCGATTTCGAGCTGGTGCTCGGAGTCGGTGCCGGCGGCAGCGATGATCGCTTCCATCTGGCCCTGCTCGGTCGCGAGCGCGTCGAAGTCGGCGTCTTCCTCGGCGTAGGCGGCGTAGATTTCGTCCAGGCGCTTGCGCGCGTTGTTGACTTCAGACAGCGCTTCTTCAACCGCTTCGCGCACGGTGTGCTCGGGGTTGAGCTGAGGTTCCTGGGGCAGGTAACCGATGGACAAGCCAGCCATCGGAATGGCTTCGCCTTCGATCTCCTTGTCCACCCCTGCCATGATTTTCAGCAGAGAGGATTTCCCGGAGCCGTTAAGGCCCAGCACGCCAATCTTTGCGCCGGGGAAAAAGCTGAGAGAAACGTCCTTCAAGATCTGCCGCTTGGGCGGCACGGTCTTGGTGACATGGTTCATCGAAAAAACGTATTGGGCCATGGATTTGTCTGTTGATTCTTCAAAAACTGGGCAACAAAATGGTTGCACGCCAGCCGTGATTATCCGCGCATGCGACAATACCCGCAGTTACGGGCTCCAGTTGTCCGTAACATCAGCATTCCAGCTGGGGACAATGGACGCAGTTCCGGGCTCCCATCTTTGAACCTCATCTGCCTAGGACTGGCCGGCAACCGCCCAAAGGTTGCCACGACAGGCTGATACCCCCCGCGCCCAGGATGGGCGCACCTGATCACATGACATTTGAAGAACTGAATCTGGCTCCTGCCATCCTGAAGGCTGTGCTCGAACAGGGTTACGACACGCCTACGCCCATCCAGGCACAAGCCATTCCGGCCGTGCTCCAGGGCCAGGACCTGCTTGCCGGCGCGCAGACCGGCACCGGCAAGACCGCAGCGTTCGCCCTGCCCATGCTCAACCGTCTGGTAGAGGGCGATCCTGCCACCAGCAAGTTTGGCAACAAGGGCGTGCGCGCCCTGATCCTGACGCCTACCCGCGAACTCGCGGCCCAGGTCGAAGAGTCTGTGCGTGGCTATGCCAAGTACCTCGACAACATCAGCTCCACCGTGATTTTCGGCGGCGTGGGCATGAACCCCCAGATCGACCGCATCAAGCGCGGCGTCGACATTCTGGTGGCCACGCCCGGCCGCCTGCTGGACCTGCAGCAGCAAGGTTTCCTCGATCTGTCGACCGTGCAGATCCTGATCCTGGACGAAGCCGACCGCATGCTCGACATGGGCTTTATCCATGACGTGAAGAAGGTTTTGGCCCTGGTGCCCAAGAACAAGCAAAGCCTGCTGTTCTCGGCCACGTTCAGCGACGAAATCCGCGAACTCGCCAACACGCTGCTGAAGAACCCGCAAAGCATCCAGGTCACGCCCAGCAACACCACCGTGCAGCGCATCACCCAAGTGATCCACCCCGTGGGTCGCGGCAAGAAGAAGCAAGCCCTGCTGCACATCATCCAGGAACACGACTGGAGCCAGGTGCTGGTGTTCACGCGCACCAAGTTCGGCGCCAACAACGTTGCCGACTTCCTGACCAAGAACGGCGTCAACGCCATGGCGCTGCACGGCAACAAGAGCCAGAGCGCGCGCACCCAGGCGCTGGCCGGTTTCAAGAGCGGTGACATCCGCGCGCTGGTCGCAACCGACATCGCGGCCCGCGGCATCGACATCGACGAACTGCCCCACGTCGTCAACTACGAAATTCCCAACGTTTCGGAAGACTACGTGCACCGCATCGGCCGCACGGGCCGCGCCGGCCGTGAAGGCCAGGCCGTGAGCCTGGTCTGCATGGACGAAGAAGGCTTCATGATGGACATCGAGCGCTTCACCAAGCAGGAGATTCCCGTCCAGCTGCTCCAGGACTTCGGCCCTGAAGAAGGCGAAAAGGCCGAGCCCATCGCCATGGGTCGCCAGACCATCTGGGGCGGTGCGGGCAAGCCGCCCAGCCGCGACGTGATGCAGGCAGCCGCCAAGGCCGCCCGCACCGAAATGATGGACCGCATCCGCGCCAACAAGCCCGCAGCGGGCGAGCGCGGCGCCAAGCCCCAGGGCAATGGCGGTGGCAAATCGGGTGGTGGTCGCGGTGCAGCCCAGGGCAACGGCGAAGGCCGTGGTCCCGCCAATGGCGGCGCCGGCCGCAGCAACCCCAATGGCCCGCGCGGTGCAGGTGCCCGTGGTGCCGGCCCCCGCGGTGCGGGTCCGCGCCAAGGCGGACAGGGTTTTGGCGGTGATCGCCAGGAGCCCCGTGGCGACCGCCATGACGACCGCGGCCCATCGAGCCGTCCGGCACGTGAAGGCGGCAATTCGCGTTTTGACGACCAACCCCCACGCGCCAACGCGCATCTGGGCACCCAGTTGGGTCGCCCGGTGACGCCGCGTGGCAACTCGGCAGGTGGCCAGCCTGATCCCATGCGCACCAGCGTGGACAGCATGGCCCAGGCCGGTCGTCGCGGCGGCGGCTTCCGCAGCGGCGGTGGCGGTGGTGGTGGCGGCGGCTTCGGCGGCGGCGGTTGGCGATCAAG
>NZ_JAHCDD010000038.1 GCF_018413525.1 Acidovorax sp. CCYZU-2555 | reverse complement strand
CGGCTTCAGCAACAGCGCGCATTTCAGCCGCGCGTTCAAGGCGTATGCCGGCATGGCGCCCAGCGAGTTTCGGGCATTGCGCTGAGCCAGGGCATTCTGTGCTCAAGCCCTGGGCACGATCCCTTTGAGGACAAGCAAACAGCCCCGGCGGCATACATAGGACAATGCAGCCTGTTTCTTAGATCGCGACCCCGTTGACCACCATGGATATTGACCAACCCCTCGCCCTGCTCGGCGGAATGACCGCTTCCCAGTTCATGCGCCGCCACTGGCAGAAGAAGCCGCTGCTGGTGCGCCAGGCCGTGCCCGCGATGGTCGCGCCCGTGGGGCGCGACGCGCTGTTCGCGCTCGCCGGCCAGGACGGCGTCGAGTCGCGCCTGATCCGCCAGCAGAAGAAGGGCTGGACCATGGACCACGGCCCGTTCGGTGCCAAGGACCTGCCGGCGCTGAGCCAGAAGGCCTGGTCGCTGCTGGTGCAGGGCGTTGACCTGCACGACCAGGGCGTGCACGCGCTGCTGCAGCAGTTCCGTTTCGTTCCCGAAGCCCGGCTCGACGACCTGATGATCAGCTACGCCACCGACGGCGGCGGCGTGGGCCCGCACTTCGACAGCTACGACGTGTTCCTGCTGCAGGCGCATGGCACGCGCCGCTGGCGCATAGGCCAGCAAAAGGATTTGACGCTGCAGGAAGGCGTTCCGCTGAAGATCCTCGCCGATTTCGAACCCGAGCAGGAGTTCGTGCTCGAGGCCGGCGACATGCTGTATCTGCCGCCGCGCTACGCCCATGACGGCGTCGCCGAAGGCGAGTGCATGACGTATTCGATCGGTTTTCGCGCGCCTGCGCGTGAAGAACTGGCGCGCGAGCTGCTGCTGCGCATGTCGGACGAACCCGATGAGCCCGAAGCGCCCGTGCTGTACCGCGACCCCAAGCAGGAGGCCGTGGAAAATCCCGGTGAAATTCCCGCCAGCATGGCCGACTTCGCGCGCAAGGCGCTAGAACGCGCTCTGGCCGAGCCGCTGGCGCTGGAGCGCGCGCTGGGCGAATACCTGACGGACCCCAAGCCCAATGTCTGGTTCGAGGCGGGTGAAGAGGGCGTGATGCTCGAAGCCCTGGTGCTCGACCGCCGCACGCGCATGATGTACGACGCGCGCCATGTGTTCATCAACGGCGAAAGCTATCTGGCCGCGGGCCGCGACGCCAAGCTGATGCGCCGGCTCGCCGATGAGCGCGCGCTGTCGGCGCGCGATCTGGCCAAGGCCAGCGACGACGCGCTGGAACTGCTGGCTTCCTGGCATGAAGCCGGCTGGGTGCGCAGCGCCGAATGAGGCCGCGCAGGGCTGGGCACAGTTTTTTTACCGTGCCGGCCCTATTCCTGTCAGCGAAAACCGGGGCTCGCGCGTTAAGCACATAGGCCTGCACTGCGGCCAACGGGTAAACCCGAAAAAAAGTTTGTGGCCAATTGTAGAAGTGTCGTCAGGAATCGTCAGGATTCACGAAATCTCCCTATAATTGCCCGCTGTGTCGCAGTAATTATCTTGCGACTCTGCCGCAACGTTCCATGGCTGCAAGAGGCTGGCCGTTAATGGCATATCGAATTCTCACTGCTCCTCAATTAGGAAAACTGACATGAAGAACTCTCTCGTTCTGGCTACCGTGATCGCTGCTGCTGCCCTCGTCGCTTGCGGCAAGAAGGAAGAAGCTGCTCCCGTGGCCGCTCCCGCTGTGGAAGCTCCTGCTGCTGCTCCCGTGGAAGTCGCTCCTGCTGCTCCCGTTGAAGCAGCTCCTGCTGCCGCTGCTGATGCCGCCGCTGCTGGCGCATCCGCCACTGCTGCTGACGCTTCGGCTGACGCTGCCAAGGCTTCGGAAGAAGCTGCCAAGGCTGCTGCTGACGCTGCCGCTGCCGCTGCTGCTCCCAAGTAATGCATGCGCCGCTGGGGTCCGGTTCGCCGGCTCCCAGATTGGCACAAAAGCCCCGGTCCTGCGACCGGGGTTTTTTTTCGCCCGCGCCACATTTGGGCAATGAAAAAGCCACCGCATGCGGTGGCTTTTTCTTGGTCGGCCCACGAGGGACCGTCAGGCTTGGGCCTTATTTCATATCGTCGGTCAGCACGCGCACGATGCGCTGGGCGTTGGCCGAGGTTTCGGGCGCGCCGGCCGTGGTCAGCACCGACACCGTCGAGCGTTCGCCTTCCGAGCGCACCTGGACCTGGTACTTGACCGGGGCCGAAGCTTCGCCGCCCTGGCTGAAGATGCGGCTGAAGAAGCCCTTGGCCTTCTGCTCTTCGGGAGAGACGTAGCGCACATAGTAGATGCCGCGGCTGCGGTCGCGGTCTTCGACCGTGAAGCCGGTGCGGTCCAGCGCCAGGCCCACACGGCGCCAGGCGCGGTCGAAACCTTCTTCCAGCAACACCACGGGGGCGTTGTTGATGGTGTCCATGCGCGCGCTGGGCGCGGCCGATGCGGCCGGCGCCGAAGCCGCTGCGGCCTGCGACTGCTCCTGGGTCAGGCCCAGCTTGACCATCAGGCGGCGCAGGAATTCGGTTTCCAGTTCCGTATCAGCGGGACGCGGCTGCCAGGCCGTGGAGTCTTTCTGCTGCGTGGAATAGACCTCGATCATGCCGCGGTGGGTGATGTACACCTCGGTGCCGCCGTCGGGCTTGCGCTCCAGGCGCGTGCGGAACTTGTCGCGCTCGCCGGTGGAGTACAGCGAGTCGAACACCTTGCCCAGTGCCGAGCGGATCACGTCCTGCGGCAGCTTGGCGCGGTTTTCGGCCCAGTCGGTTTCCATGATGCCGAGCTTGGCGTCGTCCTGCACCAGCACGAAGCCGTTCTCGAGCCAGAACTCACGCACCGGGTCCCAGAGCTTGTCGGCGGGGCGCTGGATCACGAGCCAGCGCTGATTGCCCACGCGCTCGATGCGCACATCGCCCACGGCGTTGACCACGGTCTGTGCGCCGGTGGCTGCGGGTGCATTCTGGCCGGCCTGCAGCGCATTCGCCGAGACCACGCCGCCGGGCACGTTGTAGCGCGTGTCGCGCGTCAGCTGGCTCAGATCGGGTGGAACTTCGAGCGTGGGCGCCTTGACGGCGCTCTTGTAGTCGATCTTTTCCGAATTGAAAGTGGTGCAGGCAGAAAGCGCCATGGCAAGGCCCAGCAGGCCCAGACGTGCAGTAGTTGGTTTCACGCGAAAAATCCTCGGTGCTCTGATAAGGGGGAACGCAGGCTCAGATCAGCTCTGCGGAGCGCAGCGCGCTCTCGACTGCGTCCACATATTGGGGGCTCAGGTCGGTCATAGGCAGGCGCATGGTCGCGCCGCACAGGCCCAGGCGTGCGACAGCCCACTTCACCGGAATCGGGTTGGCTTCCACGAACAGGTTCTTGTGCACCGGCATCAGCTGGCGCTGGATCTGCATCGCGCGCTGCACGTCGCCGGCCAGCGCCGCCTTGCACAGTTCGCTCATCAGGCGCGGCGCCACGTTGGCGGTCACGCTGATGTTGCCGTGGCCGCCGCACAGCATCAAGGCGACGGCGGTCGGGTCATCGCCCGAGTACACGCCAAAGCCCGCGGGCACATCGCGGATCAGCCATTGGGCGCGCTCGATGTTGCCCGTGGCTTCCTTGATGCCGATGATGCCGGGAACCTGGGCCAGACGCAGCACGGTCTCGTGCTGCATGTCGGCGACCGATCGGCCCGGCACGTTGTAGAGAACCGTGGGCAGGTCGCCCACGGCTTCGGCAATCGCCTTGAAGTGCTGGTACTGGCCCTCTTGCGTGGGCTTGTTGTAGTAGGGCACGACTTGCAGCTGGCTGTCTGCGCCAACGGTCTTGGCGAACTGCGCCAGCTCGATCGCTTCGCGCGTCGAGTTGGCACCGCAGCCGGCCATGATGGGCACGCGCTTGGCGGCTTGCTCGACGGACACGCGAATGATCTCGCAGTGCTCTTCCACATTGACGGTGGGGGATTCGCCGGTGGTGCCCACCACGCCGATGCAGTCGGTACCTTCGGCGATATGCCAGTCGATCAGTTTACGCAAGCTCGGGTAGTCGACACTCCCGTCTTCGTGCATGGGTGTGACGAGGGCAACAATGCTGCCAGTGAGGGCGACGGTGGAAGAGGTCATGTCCGCAGTTGAAAACGGGAAAGAGACATTCTAACGAGTGCGCGCAACCTGCAGGGTGCTCGCAGTCGTACGAAGGGAATGGGGACTGTTTCTGGAGGAAAGAAATGCAGCCATTGGCGTCCTAAATCGCGGCCAGCGTTTCGCTGCCGGGCAGGTTTCGCACGGCGGCGATGCGCTGCACGCAGCGCGCCGGGTCGTCGAGCAAACCGTGTTCGTAGGCTACCACGCGCAGTTGGTCACCGCAGGCGCGCAGCAGTTCGCCGGGCTGCAGCAGAAAGTCGGGGCGCGAGGGCTTGCCAAAGCGCGCATTGCCATCGGCAAACGTTTCGTACAGCAGCACGCCGCCGGGCGCGACACTCGCCACCAGCGTGGGCAGCAGCGCGCGCCAGAGGTAGTTCGTGACGATCACGGCATCGAACTGCGCGCCCGGCAGCGGCCAGGCGCCTTGCTCGATGTCGGCGCACAGCCGCTGCGCCGACGCGGGCAGCGCCGCGAGCGCCTGCTCGCAGCGGTCAATGCCCAGGCAGGAATGGCCGCGCTGGGTGAACCAGTGCACATGCCGGCCCTGGCCGCAGGCCACGTCGAGCACGGTGCCGCCTTCGGGCACCAAGTGGCTGAAGCGTTGTATCCAGGGCGAGGCGGTCATCGGGGCTTCCATCAGAAACAGGCCCACACTTGATCGGCCATCAGCAGCATGAATTCGGGGTCGGTATAGAGCCCGAACACCGCGGCCAGCACCAGCGCGACCAGGGCCCAGCCCAGGCCCGTGAGCAGGCGTTGGCGCAAGAGGGGGTGCTGCGTCATGGCTCAGGCCGCGGCGGGCGTGGGCCGCTGCAGCGCGGCTTCGCGCACCGGCAGGTTGATCAGCGCGGCGAACACGCCCAGCGCGATCGACAGATACCAGACGATGTCATAGCTGCCGCTGCGGTCATAGAGATAGCCGCCGAGCCAGACGCCCAGGAAGCTGCCCACCTGGTGGCTGAAGAACACGAAGCCGCCGAGCATCGACAGATGCTGGATGCCGAAGATCTGCGCCACGGTGGCATTCGTCAGCGGCACGGTCGACAGCCACAGGAAGCCCATGGCCGCGGAAAACACATAGACCGACGCGGGCGACAGCGGCACCAGCAGGAATACCACCGTGACCACCGAGCGCGCGATGTAGATGCCCGCGAGCAGATAGCGCTTGGGGAAATGCTGGCCCAGATTGCCGGCGATGTAAGTGCCGAAGATGTTGAACAGCCCGACCAGCGCCAGCGAATAGCTGGCCACATGCGGCGCGAGACCGTAGTCCTTGAGGTAGCTGGGCATGTGCACGCCGATGAACATCACCTGGAAGCCGCAGACGAAATAGCCCGCGGTCAGCAGCAGGAAGCTGGGCGTGCGGAACGCTTCGGCCATGGCTTGGCGCACGGTCTGCTCGCGCTGCGGCCGCGGAGTGCTCGAAGAAAAACCGGGTTCGCGCAGGCCGAACGCCAGCGGCACGATGATCAGCACCAGCATGGCCAGCACGATCAGCGCATTCGACCAGCCGATCTGGGCAATCAGCGCGCCTTCGACCGGCACCATGAAGAACTGGCCGAACGAGCCCGTGGCGGCGATCACGCCCATCGCCCAGGAGCGTTTCGCCGCCGGAATCTGCCGGCCCAGCACGCCGAACACCACTGCATAGGTGGTGCCGGCCTGGGCCGCGCCTATCAGCAGGCCTGCCGTGAGCGCGAACCAGGTCGGTGTGGTCGACAGCGCCATGCCGGTCAGCCCCAGCGCATAGGCCGCGGCGCCGGCCAGCAGCACGCGGAAGGCGCCGAAGCGGTCGGCGACGATGCCGACGAAAATCCCCATGATTCCCCAGGCAATGTTCTGGATGGCGATGGCCATGGCGAAGGACTCGCGCGTCCAGCCCATTTCCTGTGTGATGGGCTGCAGCCACAGGCCGAAGCCGTGGCGAATCCCCATGGACAAGGTAACGACTGCGCCCCCGCACAGCAGCACCTGCATCATGGACAGTGGTGTTGGTAATGTTTTTTGCATGATGATGCGACTGTAGCCAAATTGGCCACGCGCCGCTGCCGCACAGGCGGCTTTGCGGGGGGCAGCACAGAGGTCGCAAGGCCATGCTGTTTGCCCATACAGCTTTTTGCATTGCGCAGCACTACAATCCCAGCCCATGGCAGCTAAACCTTCATCCTCCTCCACGAGCGCTTACTCCGAAGGCTCTATCCGCGTGCTCAAGGGCCTAGAGCCCGTCAAGCAGCGGCCGGGCATGTACACGCGTACCGACAACCCACTGCATATCCTGCAGGAAGTGGTGGACAACGCGGCCGACGAAGCCTTGGCCGGTTACGGCAAGAAAATCAAGGTCATCCTGCATGCCGACCATTCGGTCAGCGTGGAGGACGACGGTCGCGGCATTCCCTACGGCCTGCATCCCGAAGAAAACGCGCCAGTGATCGAACTGGTGTTCACGCGCCTGCATGCGGGCGGCAAGTTCGACAAGGGCCAGGGCGGCGCCTACAGCTTCTCCGGCGGCCTGCACGGCGTCGGCGTGTCGGTGACCAATGCGCTGTCGACGCGCATGGAGGTCACGAGCTTTCGCGACGGCCACAGCGCACGCCTGGTGTTTTCCGCGGGCGACGTGATCGAGCCGCTGCAGATCGTGCCGCTGGCCAGCGGCGAGCGCAAGCGCGGCACCACGGTGCGCGTCTGGCCCGACGCCAAGTATTTCGAGACCGCGCAGCTGCCCATGGGCGAGCTGGTCCACCTGCTGCGCAGCAAGGCCGTGCTGATGCCCGGCGTCACCGTGACCCTGGTCAACGAGAAGACGCGCGACGCGCCCCAGGTCTGGCAGTACAAGGGCGGACTGCGCGACTATCTGCAGCAGAACCTGCACGGCGAGCCCGCGATTCCGCTGTTCGAAGGCGAAGGCTTTGCCGACCGCAACCACGACAGCTTTGCCGAAGGCGAAGGCGCGGCCTGGTGCGTGGCGTTCACCGAAGACGGTGCGCCGGTGCGCGAAAGCTATGTCAACCTGATTCCCACCACGGCCGGCGGCACGCATGAAAGCGGCCTGCGCGACGGTCTGTTCCAGGCCGTCAAGAGCTTCATCGAACTGCATTCGCTGCTGCCCAAGGGCGTCAAGCTGATGCCCGACGACGTGTTCGCGCGCGCCAGCTATGTGCTCAACGCCAAGGTGCTCGATCCCCAGTTCCAGGGCCAGATCAAGGAACGGCTGAACTCGCGCGACGCCGTGCGCCTGGTCTCGGGCTTTGTGCGTCCGGCGCTCGAGCTGTGGCTCAATCAGCATGTCGAGTGGGGCAAGAAGCTCGCCGAACTCGCGATCAAGGCCGCGCAAAGCCGCCAGAAGGCCGGCCAGAAAGTCGAGAAGCGCAAGGGCTCGGGCGTGGCCGTGCTGCCCGGCAAGCTGACCGACTGCGAAAGCCGCGACCTGCTGCACAACGAAGTCTTCCTGGTCGAGGGCGATTCCGCCGGCGGCAGCGCGAAGATGGGCCGCGACAAGGAAACCCAGGCCGTGCTGCCGCTGCGCGGCAAGGTGCTCAACACCTGGGAAGTCGACCGCGACCGGCTGTTCGCCAACAACGAAATCCACGACATTTCGGTGGCCATCGGTGTCGATCCGCACGGCCCCAACGATTCGCCAGACCTGTCGGGCCTGCGCTACGGCAAGGTCTGCATCCTGTCGGACGCCGACGTCGACGGCTCGCACATCCAGGTGCTGCTGCTGACGCTGTTCTTCCGCCACTTCCCCAAGCTCGTCGAGGCCGGCCATATCCATGTGGCGCTGCCGCCGCTGTTCCGTGTCGACGTGCCCGCGCGCGGCAAGAAGCCCGCGGTCAAGGTCTATGCGCTCGACGAAAGCGAACTCGCCGCCATTTTCGAGAAGTGCGCCAAGGACGGCGTGCCGCGCGAGAAATGCCAGGTCAGCCGCTTCAAGGGTCTGGGCGAAATGAACGCCGAGCAGCTCTGGGACACCACGCTCAACCCCGACACCCGTCGTCTGCTGCCCGTGCAGCTGCTGAACATGGACTTCGCGGCTTCCGAAGGCGTGATCACCAAGCTCATGGGCAAGGGCGAGGCCGCCGCGCGGCGCGAGCTGATGGAACTGCACGGCGACGCCGTGGAAGTCGACATCTGAGGCCCGGGTAACGCATGCCCGACAGCGCCCGCCTTCCATCGCTGGACCGCAGTCTCGGCCACCGCCTGCTGGCGGCAGGCCTGCTGTGCCTGGCGCTGGTGACGGGCGCGGCGCATGCCGATCTGTGGGCGTTTGTCGATGCGCGCGGCGTCACGCATTTCGCGGCAGAGAAGCTCGACGAGCGCTATGCGCTGTTCTTTCGCGGGCCGAGCTTCGATTCTGAACGTGACATAGGCGCGCAGCAGGCTGGCGCCGTGGACGCGGACCCGCGCACCACGCTGGCCGCGCGCTCGCGCGTGCAGTCGTATTTCGACATCCTGCCGGCCTACAAGAGCGTGCGGCCGCACCTCAAGCGCGCGGCCGAGCGCAGCGGCGTCGACTACGCGCTGCTCAAGGCCGTGATCGCCACCGAGTCGGGCTTCGACGTGCACGCGGTCTCGGCCAAGGGCGCGCTGGGCCTGATGCAGCTGATGCCCGCGACGGCCGAACGCTTCGGCGTCACGGCCGTTGGCACGCGCACGCTGGCCCAGCAACTGCATGATCCGGCCGTGAACGTGCCTGCGGGCGCGCGCTACCTGCGCCATCTGCTGGACCTGTTCGACGGCCGGCTCGATCTGGCCCTCGCGGCCTACAACGCGGGTGAAGGCGCGGTGCGCCGCGCGGGTCAGCAGATTCCGCCGTTCAAGGAAACCCAAAACTATGTGAAGACCGTGCTGGCGCTGTACCGCCAGCTCCAGCCGCTGGCGCCCGTCGCCGCGGCCTGGGTCGCAGGCGCCGATCAGGCGCCGGCCGAACGCTCTTCGCGCATACGCATGACGCTGCCCGCGGGCAGCGCGCGCGAGTCTATTGACGAGAAACGAGAACAATGAGCGATCAAGATACTTTGGATCTGGCGGCGCAAGCCAATGGCGATGCGCTGGACCTCGGAACCTATGCGCAACGCGCCTACCTCGAATATGCGCTGTCGGTGGTCAAGGGCCGGGCCCTGCCCGATGTCTGCGACGGCCTGAAGCCCGTGCAGCGGCGCATTCTCTATGCGATGGACCGCATGGGCCTGAGCTATTCGGGCAATACCGCGCCGCGTCCCGTCAAGAGCGCGCGCGTGGTCGGCGATGTGCTGGGCCGCTTCCACCCGCATGGCGACCAGTCGGCCTATGACGCGCTGGTGCGCATGGCCCAGGACTTCGCCCAGCGCTATCCGCTGGTCGACGGCCAGGGCAACTTCGGCAGCCGCGACGGCGACGGCGCCGCGGCGATGCGCTACACCGAAGCGCGGCTGTCGAAGATCACCGGCCTGCTGCTCGACGAGATCGACGAGGGCACGGTCGACTTCGTGCCCAACTACGACGGCTCCACGCAGGAGCCGCGCCAGCTGCCCGCGCGCCTGCCGTTCAGCCTGCTCAACGGCGCCAGCGGCATCGCCGTGGGCCTGGCGACCGAGATTCCCAGCCACAACCTGCGCGAGATCGCCGACGCCTGCGTCGCGCTGATCAAGAAGCCGCAGCTGACCCAGGCCGACCTCGCGCTGCTCGTTCCCGGCCCCGACTATCCCGGCGGCGGCCAGATCATCAGCAGCCCGTCCGACATCGCCGACGCCTACCGCACGGGCCGCGGCAGCCTCAAGGTGCGCGCGCGCTGGAAGATCGAGGAACTCGCGCGCGGCCAGTGGCAGATGGTGGTCACCGAACTGCCGCCCGGCGTCTCCACGCAGAAGGTGCTCGAAGAGATCGAGGAGCTGTCCAACCCCAAGATCAAGACCGGCAAGAAGGCGCTGACCCAGGACCAGCAGCTGCTCAAGGCCAACCTGCTGGCCGTGCTCGACGGCGTGCGCGACGAGTCGAGCAAGGATGCGCCGGTGCGCATCGTCATCGAGCCCAAGAGCGGCAAGGTGCGCCAGTCCGATCTGTCGCACATGCTGCTGGCCCACACCAGCCTCGAAACGTCGAGCTCGATCAATCTGACGATGATCGGCCTCGACGGACGGCCCGTGCAGAAGTCGCTGCTGCAGATGCTGCAGGAGTGGATCGAATTCCGCCAGAGCACCATCACCCGCCGCTCGCAGCACCGCCTGGCCAAGGTGCTGGACCGCGCCCACATCCTCGAAGGGCGGCAGATCGTGCTGCTCAACATCGACGAAGTGATCGCCATCATCCGCGAGAGCGACGAACCCAAGGCCGCGCTGATCGAACGCTTCGCGCTGTCGGACCGCCAGGCCGAAGACATTCTTGAAATCCGGCTGCGCCAGCTCGCGCGGCTCGAAGCCATCAAGATCGAGCAGGAGCTCGCCGCGCTGCGCGAAAGCCAGGGCAAGCTCGAAGACATCCTGGGCAATCCCGGCACCCTGCGCAAGCTGATGATCAAGGAGATCGAAGCCGACGCCAAGCAGTTCGCCGACGCGCGCCGCACGCTGATCCAGGAAGAGAAGAAATCGGTCGCCGAAGTGAAGGTGGCCGACGAACCCGTCACGGTGGTGGTCTCGGAAAAAGGCTGGGTGCGCGCGCGCCAGGGCCATGGACACGAAGCCGCGAGCTTCACCTTCAAGGCCGGCGATGCGCTCTACGGCACGTTCGAATGCCGCACCGTCGACCAGTTGCTGGCCTTCGGCAGCAACGGCCGGGTGTATTCCGTTCCGGTCGCGCAATTGCCCGGCGGGCGCGGTGACGGCCAGCCCGTGACCACGCTGATCGAACTCGAAAGCGGCACGCAGCTGCAGTACTATTTCGCGGGCCCGGCCCAGGCCTGCCTGCTGCTGGCCTGCTCGGGCGGCTACGGCTTCCTGGCGAGCGTCGACAGCCTGGTCTCGCGCAACAAGAGCGGCAAGGCCTTCGTCAATCTGGCCGAAGGCGAGACGCTGTGTGCGCCTTCTCTGGTGAGCGGTGGTTCGGGCAGCGTCGTTCAACCCGCCGCGACCCATGTGGCCGTGGGCTCGGTCGGCGGTCGCATCCTGACCTTCGAGATCAGCGAGCTCAAGACCATGACCAGCGCCGCGCGCGGCCTGATGCTGCTGGCGCTCGAAGACGGCGACCAACTGGCGGGCGCCGCTGCCTACACGCGCAGCATTCGCCTCGAAGGCACGGGCCGCGGCGGCAAGGCACGCGACGAAACGCTGGAAATCCGCAGCCTCAACAACGCGCGCGGCAAGCGCGGCGCCAAGGGCAAGGCGGCCGACCTGGGCTTCAAGCCGGCGCGCATTACGCGCGTGGAATGAGCACGGGTCTGGTGACGGGCCGGTTCATGAAAAAAGCCCCGCAAGGGGCTTTTTCTCGTTCTGCTTTTTAAGCCAGTTCTGCAATCAGCTCGATTTCCACGCACGCACCCATGGGAATCTGCGCCACGCCGAACGCGCTGCGTGCATGCTGGCCCTTGGTGCCGAAGACTTCGCCCAGCAGTTCGCTGCAGCCATTGGTGACCAGGTGCTGTTCGGTGAATTCGCCGGTGGAGTTGACCAGGCTCATCACCTTGACGATGCGCTGCACGCGGTTGAGGTCGCCGCCGGCCGCATGTTGCAGCGTGCCCAGCAGGTCGATCGCCACGGCGCGCGCCGCGGCCTTGCCTTCCTCGGTGCTGATGTCGCGGCCCAGCTGGCCGGCCCAGACCTTGCCGTCCTTCTTGGCGATATGGCCGCTGAGGAACACCAGCGAGCCGGTCTGCACATAGGGCAGGTAGGCGGCGGCGGGCACGGCCAGCGCGGGCAGTTCGATCTGCAGTTCATTCAGCTTGTTGTAAACGCTCATCACGGTTTCCTTTGGCAAAAAATCAGGGAAAAGGGGTCGTCCGAGAGTGTGACATAGGCAGTGCCAACGCTGGGCGCATGGGCGGCGTTGGCATTGTCGGATGGCGCTGGCTAGCATCTGCGCCATGCGCGCCGCGCTTCGCTCTTCATCGAATTCGGCAGCCGTCTTCCGGCCGCTGCGGCCCTGGTCTGGCTTTCAGGCGGCGCTCCTGGGCCTGGTCGCTGGCGCAGCCTGGCAGGTCACGCAGCCAGCGCTGTGGCGTTCGCAGGACTATGCAGCCCTGCTGTTCGCGGGCCTGGCGCTGGTCGGCGCGGCATGCATTGCCCAGCGGCGCGCGCACCGCGGCGTCGTCTGGCTGCTGTGCGTGCTGGCCGCAGCCTGCGCCATGGCCGCGGGCTGCGGCGCACGCGCGCTCGCTTACCAGTCGCAGGCGCTCGATGCCGCGCTCGAAGGCCGGGATTTGCGCCTGACCGGAATCGTCGCCGCCATGCCCGAGCCCGCGCCCTGGGGAATGCGCTTTCGCTTTGCGGTCGAACATGCCGAAGTGGCGGCCAAAGGGCAGGGCGCAGCGGTGCGCGCGCCTGCGCTGATCGAGTTGAGCTGGCAGGGGCCGCGCGCTGGCGAACGGGCCGGGGCGCAGGCCGGCCCCATGCCGCTCACGCCGGGCGAGCGTTGGTCCCTGACCGTGCGCCTCAAGGCGCCGCACGGCCTGCGCAACCCCCATGGTTTCGACCAGGAGCTGTGGCTCTGGGAGCAGGGCGTGCAGGCCACGGGCTATGTGCGCCTGGGCAAGGCACAGGCGCGGCCGCAGCGGCTGGCGCAGACCGGGCGCTACCCCGTCGCGCGCCTGCGCCAGCAACTGCGCGATGCCATCGTCGCGCCGCACGATGCCGACCCGGCCTGGCAGCGCGCGCGCGGCGTGGTCGCGGCGCTGGTGGTCGGCGACCAGGGCGCGATCGATCACCGCGACTGGGAGCTGTTTCGCGCGACCGGCGTGGCCCATCTGATGAGCATTTCGGGCCTGCACATCACGCTGTTTGCCTGGATCGCGGCGGCGCTGCTGGGCTGGGCCTGGCGGCGATCGGCGCGCTGCTGTCTGTGGCTGCCCGCGCCCACGGTCGCGCTGGTCGGCGGCGTTTTGCTGGCGCTGGCCTATGCGCTGCTCAGCGGCTGGGGCCTGCCCGCGCAGCGCACGGTGGCGATGCTGGCCGTGGTCGCGGGCCTGCGCCTGGCGGGCGCGCGCTGGCCCTGGCACCAGGTCTGGCTGCTGGCGCTCGCGGCGGTGGTGCTGGCCGACCCCTGGGCGCTGTGGCAGGCGGGCTTCTGGCTGAGCTTTGTCGCTGTCGGCGTATTGTTTGCTGCGTCGGCGCGTGACGAAGGCGCGGCGCAGGGCCTGCGCGCCCGCGCGCTCGCGCTGCTGCGCACCCAGGCGGTGGTCACGCTGGCGCTCACGCCGCTGAGCGTGCTGCTGTTCGGCCAGGTCTCGCTGGTCGGCGTTGTGGCCAATCTGCTGGCGATTCCCTGGGTCACGCTGGTGGCCACGCCGCTGGCCTTGCTGGGCATGGTCTGGCCCTCGCTGTGGCAGCTGGCCGCGGCCAGCGTGCTGCCTTTAATGGCGGGTCTGGCCTGGCTTGCGCAGGCGCCCGCGGCCCAGCTGTTCCTGCCCGCGGCGCCGGCCTGGGCCGGGCTTGCGGCGGTCGCGGGCGGCATCTGGCTGGTGCTGCGCCTGCCTTGGCCGTTGCGGCTCATGGGCCTGCCGCTGCTGCTGCCCGCGCTGTGGTGGCAGCCCGCGCGCCCCGCATCCGGCAGCTTCACGCTGCTCGCGGCCGATGTCGGCCAGGGCAATGCCGTGCTGGTGCGCACGCAGTCGCACAGCCTGCTGTACGACACCGGCCCGCGCTACGGCCCGCAAAGCGACGCGGGCCAGCGCGTGCTGGTGCCGCTGCTGCGCGCGCTGGGCGAGCGCCTCGACGTGCTGATGCTGAGCCATGGCGACAACGACCATATCGGCGGCGCCGCGGCCGTGCTGCGCGCCCAGCCGCAGACCGCGTTGCGCGGAGCGCTGGATCCGCAGTGGCCGCAGTCCGTGCAGCGTTCGGTCACGGCCTGCGTCGCGGGCCAGCGCTGGGCCTGGGACGGCGTGGCTTTCGAAGTGCTCCATCCCTTGCCGGGCGCGTCTGCGAGCGCCGCCGCGACCGCTCCCAATACGCTCAGCTGCGTGCTGCGCATCGTCGGCGCCAATGGCGCCACTGCGCTGCTCGCGGGCGATATCGAACGCGCGCAGGAAGCCGAGTTGCTCGCCGGGCGCGCGCCCCTGCGCGCCGACTGGCTGCTGGTGCCGCACCATGGCAGCAAGACCTCGTCGAGCGCCGAATGGATTGCGGCCGTCGCGCCGCGCCATGCGGTGGTGCAGGCCGGTTACCGCAACCGCTACGGCCACCCGGCCGCGCCCGTGATGCAGCGCTACCGTGCGCAGGGCGTGAATGTGGTGACCAGCGCACGCTGCGGCGCCGCCCTGTGGTCGTCGGCGCAGCCGCTGCAGCTGGCCTGCGAACGTAGGTCAAAGCCGCGTTATTGGCAGTCAGGTAGTGTCTCCGTCAATTGAAGTGCAACGAGCGTAACAATCCTCTTGCGCGCTGGGTACACTGAAGCGTCAGGCAAGCGCACAGCCGTATCAGGCACTAAGCTTGCTTGTTGGGCTCCAGGAGGCTCCGCTGATGCAAAGATTCGACGAAATGTATGCAACCACGCCCTTTGAGGGCAGTGATGTTCGACCGCATTACAAAGATTACCGGCAATGGCTTTCACGCCAGCCGGGTGCGGCCATGGAGGCGCGGCGCGCCGAGGCGGAAATGATTTTCCGCCGGGTCGGTATCACTTTCGCCGTCTACGGCGCAAAGGATGAGGGCGGGGCCGGCCGGGAGCGGCTGATTCCGTTCGATCTGATACCGCGCATCATTCCCGCGCAGGAGTGGTCGCACATGCAGCGCGGCCTGGTGCAGCGCGCGACCGCGCTCAATCGCTTCATTCACGACGTCTACCACGGCCAGGAGATCCTGCGCGCGGGCATCGTGCCTTCCGATCTGGTGCTGCAAAACGCCCAGTACCGCCCGGAAATGGTGGGCGTCAAGGTGCCCGGCGACATCTATGCGCAGATTGCGGGCATCGACATCGTGCGCGCCGCGAATGCCGATGGTGTGGGCGAATATTTTGTGCTCGAGGACAATTTGCGCGTGCCTTCGGGCGTGTCGTACATGCTCGAAAACCGCCGCATGATGATGCGGCTGTTCCCCGAACTGTTTGCCCAGCATTCGGTGGCGCCGGTCGCGCATTACCCCGACCTGCTGCTCGACACGCTGCGCGCCGTCGCGCCCGCGGGCGCGCCCGAACCCACGGTGGTGGTGCTCACGCCGGGCATGCACAACAGCGCCTATTTCGAACACGCGTTCCTGGCCCAGCAAATGGGCGTGGAGCTGGTCGAAGGCCAGGATCTGGTGGTCGAGCACGACACGGTGTTCATGCGCACCACGCGCGGCCGGCGCCGCGTCGATGTGATCTATCGGCGCCTCGACGACGACTTTCTCGATCCGGAAGTGTTCCGCGAAAGCTCCACGCTGGGCTGCCCTGGCCTGATGCGCGCCTACCGCGCGGGCAATGTGGCGATCTGCAATGCGGTCGGCACGGGCGTGGCCGACGACAAGTCGGTCTACCCCTATGTGCCCGACATGATTCGCTTTTACCTCGGCGAGCAACCGCTGCTGTCCAACGTGCCGACCTGGATGTGCCGCAAGCCCGACGATCTGCGCTATGTGCTCGACCATCTGCACGAGCTGGTGGTGAAGGAAGTGCATGGCGCGGGCGGCTACGGCATGCTGATCGGCCCGGCCGCGACGCGCGCCGAGATCGAGGATTTCCGCCGCGCGCTGCTCGCCAACCCCGCGGGCTACATCGCCCAGCCCACGCTGAGCCTGTCGAGCTGCCCGACCTATGTCGAAAGCGGCATCGCGCCGCGCCACATCGATCTGCGGCCGTTCGTGCTCAGCGGCAAGACCGTGAAGATGGTCGCGGGCGGATTGACGCGCGTGGCCTTGAAGGAAGGCTCGCTGGTGGTCAATTCATCACAGGGGGGCGGGACCAAGGATACCTGGGTGCTCGAAGGCGCGGATGACGCCGGCCTTGAAGGGAGTGTTGCATGCTGAGCCGTACCGCCGACCATTTGTTCTGGATGTCGCGCTATGTCGAGCGCGCAGAAAACACCGCGCGCCTGCTGAGCGTGGCCTACGACACCTCGATGCTGCCCCAGGCCCAGGGCCAGGCGCGCAAGGCCTGGCAGGGCGTGCTGTCGATCAGCGAGCTGGTGCCTGCGTACCAGGAGTCGCACGCCGAAGTGACGCGCGACAAGGTGCTGCATTTCCTGGTGCATGACGAGAGCAACAGCGCTTCCATCGTGTCGTGCCTGCGTTCGGCGCGCGAGAACGCGCGCGCGGTGCGCGGCGCGCTGACCACCGAAGTCTGGGAAACGCACAACCAGACCTGGCTCGAAGTCGGCAAGCAGCTCGACGATGGCGCTTTCGAGCGCGATCCCGCGCAGTTCTTCGAGTGGGTCAAGGACCGCTCGCACCTGTCGCGCGGCGTCACGCAAGGCACCATGCTCAAGGACGAGGCCTACCGCTTCCTGCGCCTGGGCACTTTTCTCGAACGCGCCGACAACACCGCGCGCCTGCTCGATGTGAAATTCCACGCGATCGAGCGCGACTACCACGGCAGCGTGCGCGGCAAGGGCGTGGTGCAGTTCGACTTCTACCACTGGAGCGCGCTGCTGCGCAGCGTCTCGGCCTTCGAGGTCTACCGCAAGGTCTACCGCGACGTGATCACGCCCGAGCGCGTGGCCGAACTGCTGATGCTGCGCGCCGACATGCCGCGTTCGTTGCTGGCGAGCATGCAGGAAGTGGTCGACAACCTGGCGCTGGTGGCGAACGAGCAATCGGGCGAAACCCAGCGCAAGGCCGGCCGGCTGTTGGCAGACCTGCGCTATGCGCGCATAGACGAAATCCTGGCCACAGGGCTGCACGCCTATCTCACGCAGTTTCTCGAACGCGTCAATGCGCTGGGCGCGGACATCAGCCGGGATTTCCTGGTGCCGAGCTGAGGTGCAGCCCCTGAGCGCTGCACCTCGCTCGGGGCGCTGCGTGCGGTTTACTTACAATTCAGGATCATGAAAATTCTGATCCTGGGTGGTTACGGCAATTTTGGCGCGCGCATCGGCAAGGCATTGGCTTCGGACCCGAGGTTGGAAATTCTGGTTGGTGGCCGCAGCCTGGCGCCTGCCCAGGCGCTTGCGAGTTCATTGGGCGCCACGGCGCGCGGTGTCTGCATCGACGTCGATGCGAGCGATTTTCTCGGCCGCCTGAACGAACTCGCACCCGGGCTGGTGATCCACACGGCCGGCCCTTTCCAGGGGCAGGATTACCGGGTGCCGCTGCAGATCGCCCAGGCCGGCGCGCATTACATCGATCTGGCCGACGGCCGGCGCTTCGTCTGCGACTTCGCGGCCCAGGTCGATGCGGCGTTTCGCCGCGCGGGGCGCAGCGCCATTTCGGGCGCGAGCACGGTGCCGGCACTTTCTGCCGCCGTGGTCGACCACCTCGCGGCGGGCTGGCAGTGCCTGCACAGCATAGACACCTGCATCGCCCCGGCGCAGAGCGCGCCGCGCGGCAAGGCCACGCTGGCCGGCGTGCTCGCGTACTGCGGCGAACCGATACGGATACTGGAGAACGGCCAATGGGTGCAGCGCCCGGGCTGGGCCAGTCCCACGCCCGTGCGTTTCGCGCGCCTGAAGCCGCGCCGCGGCGCGCTGTGCGACATCCCCGATCTGGAGCTGTTTCCCGCGCGCTATCCCGGCGTGGAAACGGTGATGTTCCGCGCGGCGCTCGAAGTGGGGCTGGCGCAGCAGGCGTTCGCGGCGCTGTCGTTCCTGCGACAAAAAAGGCTGCTGGCGGCGCCGCGCAAACTCGCGCCGCTGCTGCATTCGCTGGGCCGGGCTTTCGATCCGCTGGGCAGCGCGCTGGGCGGCATGGTGGTGCGCGTCGCGGGCCTGGACGCCCGGGGCCAGCCCGCGCGGCGCGCATGGCATATCGCGGCGGACCATGACCATGGTCCCGAAATTCCCTGCATGGCGGCCATCCTGCTGGCGCGGCGGCTGGCGCGCGGCGAGCAGCTGCCTGTTGGTGCGCAGGCCTGCACCGGCCTGCTGGCGCTGGCGGAGTTCGCGCCCGAGTTCGCGCGCTGGCGCATGGCAACCGACATCGTGGAGGAATGACCATGGCGCATCGCCGCTTCGAGTTCGAAATGCCCGCGGCCGCCGACGTGGTCTTCGACACGTTCCACTACCACGCCTGGCGCGCGCGCTGGGATTCGCTGGTCGGCCAGGCGCATGTGGTCGGTGGCGCGCCTTGTGCGTTCGTAGGCGCTGAAACCGAGAACACCGGCGGGCGCTGGTTGAAATTCCTCTCCATGCGCACGCGCTTTGTCACGTTCGACCGGCCCCGGCTGGCGGCGGCGACGATGGTCGGCAAGTCGTTTCCGTTCACCCGCTGGGCGGCGTCGATGAAGCATGCAGACCTGGGGCCGGAGCGGTCCCTGCTGACCTACATCTACACGATCGAATCGGGGCCGGCGCCGGTGGACTGGCTGATCGGGCCGGTGGTCGACTGGGTGTTCGCGCGCCAGACCCGTCAGCGCTTCGAGCGCATGCGGGTATTCCTCGAAAGCCATGCGCACGAGGTCGTGGCCTGGCAGCGCGCTCAAGGTCTGGTCGGATGAGCCGCATGGGCGCCGACCCGGATCGGCTGCTGCGCATGAGCCTGGTGCTGGTCTGGCTGGTCACAGGCGTGGTCAGCCTGGTCGAGCTGAACGGACAAAGCCGCACCGTGCTCGCCCAGGCCGGTCTGGCGTCGCCGCAATGGCTGGTGCTGGCACTGATCTGGGGCGGGGCCCTTGCGGATCTGGCCATGGGCCTGGCGCTGTGGCTGCGGCCCGGCCGTGCGGTCTTTGTCGCGGCGCTGGCGCTGATGGTCGTCATGACGATCACCGCGACCGTGCTGCAAGCTTCGCTGTGGCTGCACCCGTTGGGGCCGCTTCTCAAGAATCTGCCCATTGCCGCCGTGCTGTGGCATCTCGCGCGGCGCACCGCATGAACACTTACCTGCTGCTCAAGTGGATCCACATTGTCTCCAGCGTCGTGCTCGTGGGCACGGGCCTGGGTTCGGCTTTCTACATGTTCTTCACGAACCGCAGCGGCAGCGTCGCGGCCCAGGCCGTCGTGAGCCGGCTCGTGGTGCGCGCCGACTGGTGGTTCACCAGCCCGGCGGTGGTGGTCCAGCCGATCACGGGGCTGGCGCTGGCGCACATGGCGGGCTGGCCGTTGTCCACGCCCTGGCTTGCGCTGTCGATCGTGCTCTATCTGTTCGCCGGCCTGTGCTGGCTGCCCGTGGTCTGGCTGCAGATCAGGATGTCTCGCCTGGCCAGCCAGGCTTTCGCCGCGGGCCAGCCTTTGCCGGCCCTGCATGCGCACTACCAGCGTTGGTGGGAGCGCCTGGGCTACCCGGCCTTCGCGGCGATGGGCATCGTGTTCTACCTGATGGTCAACAAGCCGGCGCTCTGAGCGCCCTGTTCGATGCGCTCAGCGGCCGCCTCTGCGTTTTTCGCGCAGCATGAACAGGTACAGGCCTTCGACCTTCTCGCGCGCCCAGGGCGTCTGGCGCAGGAACTTGAGGCTCGAGTTGACGCTGGGCTGGCTCTGGAAGCAGCGAATGGGCACCAGCCGCGCAAGCTCTTCCCAGCCATAGTGCGCCTGCAAGGCTTCGACGATGGCGGCCAGCGTCAGGCCGTGCAAGGGGTTGTTGGCTTGCTTCGGGGGAGCGGGGGGCGTCTCGGGCGGATTCTGCATGGGGGCGAGCATAGCGATATTGGCGCTCTGCGTTGCGTTCAGGGGCAAGCAGGCGAAAAAAAAGCGGGCCAGGCCCGCTTTCAATTTTCATCGTGGAAGTTTTATTCCAGCTCACCCATCTGCGATTGCAGATAGTTTTGCACGCCGACCTTGTCGATCAGGTCGATCTGGGTTTCGAGGAAGTCGATGTGCTCTTCCGTGTCGTCGAGGATCTTCTGCAGCAGGTCGCGCGAAACGTAGTCGCGCACCGATTCGCAGTGGGCAATGCCGTCCTTGATGGTCTGCTGCGCGCCCAACTCCAGGCGCAGATCGCAGGCCAGGCACTCGGGCACGTCTTCGCCGATCTGCAGCTTGCCCAGATCCTGCAGGTTGGGCAGGCCGTCGAGCGTGAAGATGCGGTCCATCAGCCAGTCGGCGTGCTTCATTTCGCCGATCGACTCTGCGTATTCCTTCTTTGCCAGCTTGTCGAAGCCCCAGTGCTTGTACATGCGGTAGTGCAGGAAGTACTGATTGATGGCCGTCAGCTCATTCTTCAGTTGTGCCTGCAGGTGGGCAATGGCTTGTAAATCGCCTTTCATGGGGAACTCCTTCGCTTTATGTGAATGCGCCAATTGTCGCTGTTCACAGGATGGTTGTAAGGGCTTGTCCCTGCAAATCCGGTCTGTCTGCGTTTGATGATGACTCGCGTTCTCGTTATCCGGCTGCAGGTCGAGGGGCTATGAATCATGGTATTTGATAGCCAAATTCAATTGACATAATAAAGTCAATTGATTGGATATATCCTGTAGAAGCTCTAAACTTCATACCTGTGTTCAGTCGCATTACCTAAGGAAGCAACCATGTCCGTTATCAATACCGAAATCAAACCTTTCAAGGCCAGCGCTTTCAAGGCCGGCAAGTTCATCGACATCACTGAAAAGGACGTGCTGGGCAAGTGGGCTGTGTTCGTTTTCTACCCCGCCGACTTCACCTTCGTCTGCCCCACCGAGCTGGGCGACGTCGCTGACCACCACGCAGAATTCCAGAAGATGGGCGTGGAGATCTTCTCCGTGTCCACCGACACCCACTTCGTGCACAAGGCCTGGCACGATGCATCGGAAACCATCGCCAAGATCCAGTACACCATGATCGGCGACCCGACCATGGCCATCTCGAACAACTTCGAAATCCTGCGCGCCGACCAGGGCCTGGCCAACCGCGGTACCTTCATCATCGACCCCCAAGGCGTGATCCAGGCTGTGGAAATCACCGCCGAAGGCATTGGCCGTGACGCCACCGAACTGCTGCGCAAGGTCAAGGCTGCTCAGTACGTCGCCGCTCACCCCGGTGAAGTCTGCCCCGCCAAGTGGCACGAAGGCGAAGCCACGCTGGCTCCTTCGCTGGATCTGGTCGGCAAGATCTAAGCAATTGCCCCTTGAAAAGCCCGGGGCGACCTGGGCTTTTTTTGAAGCACTTGAACTTTAGCTATCAATAATAAATTTTAGTAGGATTTGACTATTATGCTCGACGCCACCCTCAAGACCCAACTCAAGGCATACCTGGAACGGGTGCAAAAGCCCATCGAAATCGTCGCCACGCTCGACGACGGCAAGGCGTCTGGCGAAGTCAAGTCCCTGCTCGCCGATCTGGTCGCGCTGAGCGACAAGATCACCGTGGTCGAGAACAATGCGGCCGATGTGCGCAAGCCTTCGTTCCTGATCACCAACCCCGGCGTGGACACCGGCCTGCGCTTTGCGGGCGTGCCCCTGGGCCATGAATTCACTTCGCTGGTGCTCGCGCTGCTGCAGGTCGGCGGCCACCCTTCGAAGGAATCGGCGGAACTGCTGGAGCAGATCCGCGGCATCGACACGCCGCTGAACTTCGAGACCTATTACTCGCTGTCGTGCCATAACTGCCCCGATGTGGTGCAGGCGCTCAACCTGATGAGCGTGCTCAACCCCAACATCACCCATACGGCGATCGACGGCGGCCTGTTCCAGAGCGAAGTCGAGTCGCGCGAAATCATGGGCGTGCCCACGGTGTTCGTCAACGGCGAGCGCTTCGGCCAGGGCCGCATGGAACTCGCCGAGATCGTCGCCAAGGTCGACAGCGGCGCCGCGGCGCGCGAAGCCGCGAAGATCAGCGCCAAGGACGCGTTCGACGTGCTGATCGTCGGCGGCGGCCCGGCCGGCGCGGCGGCGGCGGTCTACGCGGCGCGCAAGGGCATTCGCACCGGCATTGCGGCCGAACGTCTGGGTGGCCAGGTGCTCGACACCGTCGACATCGAGAACTTCATCTCGGTGCAGAAGACCGAAGGCCCGCAGTTCGCCGCGGCGCTCGAACGCCATGTGCGCGACTATGAAGTCGACATCATGAACCTGCAGCGCGCCAAGGCGCTGGTGCCGGCCAAGGAAGAGGGCGGCCTGATCACCGTGGAACTCGAGTCGGGTGCGACGCTGCAATCGAAGACCGTGATCCTGTCGACGGGCGCGCGCTGGCGCAACATGAACGTGCCCGGCGAAGAGCAGTACCGTACCAAGGGCGTGACGTATTGCCCGCACTGCGACGGTCCGCTGTTCAAGGGCAAGCCCGTGGCCGTGATCGGCGGCGGCAACTCGGGCGTCGAAGCCGCGATCGATCTGGCCGGCCTGGTCAAGCATGTGACGCTGCTCGAGTTCGGCGCAGAACTGCGCGCCGATGCCGTGCTGCAAAAGAAGCTGCGCAGCCTGCCCAACGTGACCATCATCGTCAACGCCGAGACCACGCAGGTCAACGGCGACGGCAAGAAGGTCACGGGACTGACCTACAAGGACCGTGTGTCCGGTGAAGTCAAGGACGTGGCGCTCGAAGGCATCTTCGTGCAGATCGGCCTGCTGCCCAACACCGACTGGCTCAAGGGCACGGTCGAGCTGACACGCTTCGGTGAAGTGATCATCGACGCCAAGGGCCACACCAACGTGCCCGGCGTATTCGCCGCGGGCGACTGCACCGATGTGCCGTACAAGCAGATCATCATCGCGGCCGGCGCTGGCGCGACCGCGGCGCTGTCGGCCTTCGATCACTTGATCCGCCACTGACACCCGCGGGTGAAAAAAAGGACTGCCGCGGCAGTCCTTTTTTCGTTGGGCTTCAGTAGCCCAAGCGTTCCGGCTTCACATCCTGCAGGATGGTCGTGGCGATTTCCTCGATCGACTTGTTGGTGCTCGACAGCCAGCGAATGCCCGTGCGGCGCATCATGGCTTCGGCTTCGGCGACTTCGTGGCGGCAGTTTTCGAGGCTGGCGTAGCGCGAGTTGGGCCGGCGCTCGTTGCGGATGTCGGACAGGCGCTGCGGGTCTATCGACAGGCCGAACAGCTTCTTGCGCAGCGGCAGCAGCGCGGGCGGCAGCTGGCGCCGGTCGAAATCTTCGGGAATCAGCGGGTAGTTGCCGACCTTCATGCCGAACTGCATGGCCAGGTAGAGGCTGGTCGGCGTCTTGCCGCTGCGGCTCACGCCGACCAGGATCACGTCGGCGCCCGCGAGGTCGTGGTGGGTCTGGCCGTCGTCATGGGCCAGGCTGAAGTTGATGGCCTCCATGCGGTCCAGATATTCCTTGCTCTGGCTGATGTCGGAAAAACGCCCCACGCGGTGGTGGGACTTGAGGCCCAGCTCTTCCTCCAGCGGATTGACGAAGGTGCCGAACATGTCGAGCAGCATGCCCTTGCAGTTGTCGCGGATGACGTCGACCACTTCCATGTCGACCAGCGTGGTGAAGACGATGGGCTTCTTGCCTTCCACTTCGCCAGTGTGGTTGATTTGGCGCACGGTCTGGTGCGCCTTGTCCACCGTGTCGACGAAAGGAATGCGTACGAAGCGCGCACTCACGTCGAATTGCGTCATCAGGGCTTTGCCGAACGTCTCGGCGGTGATGCCGGTGCCGTCGGAGATCAGGAATACGGTGCGCGTGTGCATGGTGCTCTGGGTATGAAGTGAATAACGAGCCAGACGCGCGGAAACCGGACGCGGGCCTACAATGGCGCCCATTATTCCCAATTTCACGTTCATGCTCATCGGCGGCCCACAACCAGAAGAGCAAAGCCTGCGCAGTGCAGCATGGACCAGACCCGCGCCACCGGATGGCGCGGATCGCAGCGGTTTTTAACTTTGGAGCTTTCCCATGTCTGCACTGTTTGAAGCGACCGCCCTGGTCGTTCCGTTCGAGAAACTGAGAATGAGCGACGTCGAGTCGGTCGGCGGCAAGAACGCCTCGCTCGGCGAAATGATCTCCCAATTGCCCGAAGGCGTGAAGGTCCCCACGGGCTTCGCGACCACGGCCCACGCGTTCCGCGAATTCCTGGCTTTCGAAGGCCTGGCCGATCGCATCAACGCCCGACTTGCCGCGCTCGACATCGAAGACGTGCGCGCGCTGGCCGTGGCCGGTGCGGAAATCCGCGCCATGGTCGAGAACCAGCCTTTCCCCGCCGACCTGCAAAAAGCCATTGGCGAAGCTTTCGCCACGCTGAGCGCGGGCAATAGCCAGGCGTCGTTCGCCGTGCGTTCCTCGGCCACGGCCGAAGATCTGCCCGACGCATCGTTCGCGGGCCAGCAGGAAACCTTCCTGAACGTGGTCGGCATCGACGACGTGCTGCACAAGATGAAGGAAGTGTTCGCCTCGTTGTACAACGACCGCGCGATTTCCTACCGCGTGCACAAGGGCTTCGCGCATGACGTCGTGGCCCTGTCGGCCGGCGTGCAGCGCATGGTGCGCTCCGACACCGGTGCGGCCGGCGTGATGTTCACCATCGACACCGAATCAGGCTTCGAAGACGTGGTGTTCATCACCTCGAGCTACGGCCTGGGCGAGACCGTGGTGCAGGGCGCCGTGAACCCCGACGAGTTCTATGTGCACAAGCCCATGCTCAAGGCCGGCAAGAAGGCGCTGATCCGCCGCAACCTCGGCTCCAAGCTGGTGCAGATGGTGTTCGCTTCGGCCGAAGAGAAGGCCGCGAGCGGCAAGCTGGTCAAGACCACCGATGTCGCTCCCGAGCTGCGCAACCGCTACTCGCTGACCGACGCCGACGTCGAGCAACTGGCGCGCTACGCGCTGGTGATCGAAGACCACTACGGCCGTCCCATGGACATCGAGTGGGGCAAGGACGGCACCGACGGCCAGATCTACATCCTGCAGGCACGTCCTGAAACCGTGAAGAGCCAGTCCAAGGGCCAGGCCGAACTGCGCTACAAGCTCATGGGCACGGGCTCCGTGCTGGCCGAAGGCCGCGCCATCGGTCAGAAGATCGGTACCGGTCCCGTGCGTCTGGTCAGCGACATCTCGCAGATGGACCAGGTCCAGGCCGGCGACGTGCTGGTCACCGACATGACCGATCCCAACTGGGAGCCGGTGATGAAGCGTGCTTCGGCCATCGTCACCAACCGCGGCGGCCGTACCTGCCACGCGGCCATCATCGCGCGTGAACTGGGCATTCCGGCCGTGGTCGGCTGCGGCAATGCGACCGACCTGCTCAAGGCCGGCATGCTCGTGACCGTGTCCTGCGCCGAAGGCGACACCGGCAAGATCTACGACGGCCTGATCGAAACCGAAGTCACCGAAGTGCAGCGCGGCGCGATGCCCGAGATCTCGACCAAGATCATGATGAACGTCGGCAACCCCCAGCTGGCCTTCGACTTCGCCCAGCTGCCCAACGAAGGCGTGGGTCTGGCGCGTGTCGAATTCATCATCAACAACAACATCGGCGTGCACCCCAAGGCCATCCTTGACTACCCCGCTGTTGATGCCGACCTGAAGAAGGCCGTCGAATCCGTGGCCCGCGGCCATGCTTCTCCGCGCGCTTTCTATGTCGACAAGGTCGCCGAAGGCGTGGCAACCATTGCCGCGGCGTTCTACCCCAAGCCCGTCATCGTGCGCATGTCGGACTTCAAGTCCAACGAGTACCGCAAGCTGATCGGCGGCAGCCGCTACGAGCCCGAGGAAGAGAACCCGATGCTGGGCTTCCGCGGCGCGGCGCGCTACATCAGCGCCGACTTCGGCGAAGCGTTCAAGATGGAATGCGAAGCCCTGCGCCGTGTGCGCGAAGACATGGGTCTGACGAACGTGCAGATCATGATCCCCTTCGTGCGCACCTTGAAGCAAGCCGAGCGCGTCAACCAGCTGCTGGCCGACAACGGTCTCAAGCGCGGTGACAACGGCCTGAAGCTGATCATGATGTGCGAAGTGCCCTCGAACGCCATCCTGGCCGACGAGTTCCTCGAGCATTTCGACGGCTTCTCCATCGGCTCCAACGACCTGACCCAGCTGACGCTGGGCCTGGACCGCGATTCCGGCCTGGAACTGCTGGCCGCCGACTTCGACGAACGCGATCCCGCGGTCAAGAAGCTGCTCGAGCGCGTGATCGCGGCCTGCCTGGCCAAGGGCAAGTACGTGGGCATCTGCGGTCAGGGCCCATCGGACCACCCCGACTTCGCGCTGTGGCTCGCCGACCTGAACATCTCGTCGATCTCGCTGAACCCTGACAGCGTCGTTGCCACCTGGCAGCAGTTGGCTGACCGTTAAAAAGCGGTTGCCCCATGAAAAAAGCGGCCTGGGCCGCTTTTTTCATTTCTGCGCTGAGCTGGTGGCCCTTTAACCGGGCCGCGTAGGCAGGCTCAGGGCGTACGGCTTTGAAACTGGCGTGCCCCAGCATGGGGGCAGCGAGCAAGGGCCGCCCCGCAGCGAGGCTGCCGTCCCCCTCCACCGAAGGTTGAGAGGGGGAAGACGGGGCCGGCCGTCCGGCGTAGCGTCTCAGGGGGTGCTTTTTATACCGCCAGCAACTCGACGTCGAACTTGAGCGTGGCGTTCGGGGGGATCACGCCGCCGGCGCCGCGTGCGCCATAGCCCAGGGCTGCGGGGATGATCAGCGTGCGTGCGCCGCCGACCTTCATGCCCTGCACGCCTTCGTCCCAGCCCTTGATGACCATGCCTGCGCCCAGGGCGAAGACGAAGGGGTCCTTGCGGTCCTTGCTCGAGTCGAACTTGGCGCCTTGCACGCCTTCGTTGTAAAGCCAGCCGGTGTAGTGCACCGTGACGTTGCCGCCGCGCTTGGCTTCAGCGCCGTCGCCCACAACGGTGTCTTCGAATTGCAGGCCGGATGCGGTGGTGGTGAAAGCCATGAGAAATCCTTGAAATATGCGTCTGTAAAAGTGCCCGGAACAGGCACATGACCGCGGACGGGAAGTCCGCGCGTCGCCATGCCGTACTTTACTTCTTGGCGCGCGCCGCGACCCAGCGGTTGGCAAAAGCCTGTACATCGCTGAGTCGTTTGAGCAGATCCTGGCCCGACAGCGTCACGATGTAGCCATCGCTGCCGTGCTCGAGCAAACCGCATTCGCGCAACTCCTTGATGCGGGTGTTCAGCGTGTTGGGCGTGATGCCTCCCACGCTGTCCTGCAGCAGGCGAAACGTCTGGGGGTGGCCATCCCGGAGCGCCCACAGCACCCGCAGTGCGTAACGGCATTCGAGCCGCTCGAACAGCTGGTTGATGGCGACATTTTCCTTGGGGCTCATGGACGCTTCTCCTTGCGCGATGGGGGTTGAGCGAGGCGTTGGCCAGCTTCGCCAAGTCGTGATTGACTATAGCGTGGAAAGTATCTTGCTACAAGTTTAATAGCTCCAAAGCCACGCCCATCAGGCGCAGAGGTTCCAAAATGCGCAAATTCCAGCCAATTGTTGCTGCCAAGCCACGATGGCGCGCAAGCCCTCATTGCGCGGTTTCTGCGCCTGGCCCGCAGGCATGCAGATGCGCGACCAGCAGCCGCGCGGCCGGGCTCAATTGGTCCTGGCTGCGGTAGCAGATCGCGAAGCGCCGCTGCGCCCAGTCGTCGGCCAGCGGTACCAGCCTCAGGCCGTAGGCCTGGGCGAAAGGTTCGGCGATTTCAGCCGGCATCACGCTGATCGCGAGGTTGGCGCGCACCACGCGCAGCGCGGCATCGAAGTGCGACACCTGCATGCGGTGCTGCAATACCTTGCCTTCGACGGCCGCGGTGCGCGTGAGCAACTGCTGCACGGCGCTGAGCGCGGGCATGCTCACGTATTCATAGTCGAGCACTTCGGCGAAATGCACTTGCGCGCGCGCCGCGATGGGGTGGCTCGCATGCGCGCAGATGGCCAGGTGGTCGCCGCGGTACGACTGGGTCTGCAGGCCTTCGAGGTCGGCCGCGTCCCAGCAGATGCCCACCGACGCGCTGCCGTCGCGCACGCCGCGCGCGACTTCGGGGCTTACGCGTTCCTCGAGGCTGACCTGGATCTGGCCGTGGTCGGGGTGCTTGAGAAAGGCCGCGACATCGTCGGCCAGCGACTCGGCCATGACCGACGCCGTGACCAGCAGCCGCACATGTCCGCGCGTGCCCTGGGCATAGCCCGCCATGTCGCGCGCTATCAGTTCGCTGCGCGCCAGCAGCGCGCGCGCATGTTCGAGCAGGGTTTCGCCCGCGGGCGTGGGGGCGACGCCGCGGCGCTTGCGCACCAGCAGCTGCGTGCCGACCTGGTGCTCGAGCTGGGCCAGGCGCTTGCTGATCGCCGAGCCGACCATGGCCTGGCGCAGGCCCGCGGCGGTGATGCTGCGCTGCTCGCAGACGGCGATGAACAGCCGCAGGGTCGTCAAGTCGAGGTCGCGCATCCGAGGTATTCCATTTGGGAAGGCTAGAAGTTCCAAAATTGATTATCCGTTCCGATCAGGAATTCCTAGAATCCTCGCATTCCCTAACGTTAACGATTTGGAGACCGCATGCCGTCGACTGCTTCCTTGGCTCCTGGCCCGCGCCGCGCCGTCGTGCGCGAAGTCGGTCTGCGCGACGGCCTGCAAAGCCTCGCGCCCACCATGCCCACGGCGCACAAGATCGCCTGGATAGACGCCGCCTACGCCGCGGGCCAGCGCGAGATCGAAGTCGGCTCGTTCGTGCCCGCGCGCCTGCTGCCGCAGCTCGCCGATACCGCCGAGGTCTTGGCGCATGCGAAGACGCTGCCCGGCCTGTTCGCCTCGGTGCTGGTGCCCAATCTCAAGGGCGCGCAGCGCGCGCTCGAATGCGGTGCCGATCTGCTGGTGGTGCCGCTGTCGGCCAGCCATGCGCACAGCCTCGCGAATCTGCGCAAGACGCCCGATGAAGTGGTCGCCGAAGTCGCGCGCATCCGCGCCGAGCGCGACGCGGGCGGCCATGCGACGCTGATCGAAGGCGGTGTGGGTACCGCATTTGGCTGTACGCTGCAGGGCGAAGTCGCTCCCGGCGAAGTGCTGCGGCTCATGGTCGCGCTGCTCGATGCGGGCGCGGACCGCGTGAGCCTGGCCGATACCGTGGGTTTTGCCGACCCCGAGAGCGTGCGCCGGCTGTTTGAAAGCGCGCGCCGCGAAGTGGGCGACAAGCTGGCCTGCGCGCATTTTCACGATACGCGCGGCATGGGCCTGGCCAATGCCTATGCGGCCTGGCAGACGGGAATCGATCGTTTCGATGCCTGCCTGGCCGGCATTGGCGGCTGTCCGCACGCGCCTGGCGCCAGCGGCAATGTGACGACCGAAGACCTGGCGTTCATGCTCGAACGCATGGGCGTGGTCACGGGATTGGATGTCCAGGCCTTGTTGGCATTGCGCCGGCGACTCGAGGCCTGGTTGCCGGGGGAAACCCTGCATGGTGTGCTGTGGCAGGCAGGTCTGCCGCAGGTGCTCAATGGCGTGGCGGCAGTGGCTGCCTGAGCCGGTTTTGGATGGAATGCGATGACTGAGAATTCGAAGGCTGGCGCGGCTGCGCTGCCGCTGGCAGGACTGCGGGTGGTGGAGTTTTCCCATATGGTGATGGGACCGACCTGCGGCATGGTATTGGCCGATCTGGGCGCCGAAGTGATCAAGGTCGAGCCCGTCGAAGGCGACCGCACGCGCCACCTGCTGGGCGCGGGCGCGGGCTTCTTCCCGATGTTCAACCGCAACAAGAAAAGCATTGCGCTCGACCTGCGCCACCCCGACGGCCTGCAGGCCGCGATACGCCTGGCCTCGTCGGCCGACGTGGTGGTGCAGAACTTCAAGCCCGGCGTGATGACCAAGTACGGGCTTGATTACCGCGCGCTGTCACGCCTCAACGAACGCCTCATCTATGTGAACCACGCGGGCTTTCTGCCCGGTCCCTACGAAAAGCGCACGGCGCTCGACGAAGTGGTGCAGATGATGGGCGGGCTGGCCTATATGACGGGCCGCCCCGGCGACCCGCTGCGCGCGGGCGCGAGCGTCAACGACATCATGGGCGGCATGTTCGGGGCGATCGGCGCCATGGCCGCGCTGATGCAGCGCGGCATCACGGGCCGGGGCCAGGAAGTCGATTCGGCGCTGTTCGAGAACAATGTGTTCCTGGTCGGCCAGCACATGATGCAGTACGCCGTCACGGGCGAGGCCGCCGCGCCCATGCCCGAGCGCATTTCGGCCTGGGCGGTCTATGACGTGTTCAGCGTCAAGGATGAGGGCCAGATCTTCCTCGCGGCCGTGAGCGACGCGCAGTGGAACACGCTGTGTACGGCCATGGGTTTTGCCGATCTGCAGGCCAACCCCGCCTACGCGAGCAACAACGAGCGCGTGCGCGCGCGCCCCACGCTGCTGCCCGAGCTGCGCCGCCGCCTGGCGGCTTTCAGCACGCAGCAGCTGTCGGAAATCTTCGAGCGCAACGGCCTGCCCTATGCGCCCATCGTGCGGCCCGAGGAGTTGTTTGACGACCCGCATCTCAATGCCACGGGCGGCCTGGCCGAGATCACGCTCACCGATGGCGAGCGCGCGGGCCAGACGGCGCGCACCACGCTGCTGCCGATACGCATGGACGGCCAGCGCCCGGGCATTCGCCACAACCCGCCGACGCTGGGTGAGCACACGCGCCAGCTGCTGGAGTCGCTGGGCTACGGTCCGCACGAGGTCACGGCCATGGAAGCTGCGGGCGCCGTGGTGTAGCGTCCCTCAAGCCTGCGCGGTGCGCAGGCTTTTTTGTATTCATAACAAAGAGCTGGAGACAAAAAATGCAATTTCCCACGAATTCCCGCCGCGGCATTCTTGCGCTGGCTGCCGCCGGTCTGCTGGCCCCCTTGGGCGCCCTGGCCCAGTCCGACAAGCCGCTGCGCGTGATCCTGCCGCTGTCGGCGGGCTCGGGCGCCGACGGCGCGATCCGCGCGATCAGCACCCAGCTGGCCAAGGCCGCAGGCCATCCCGTGGTGATAGAGAACCTGCCGGGCGCGGGCGGCATCACGGGCACGGCGCAGATCGTGCGCGGGCCCAAGGACGGCTCGATGATCGGCGTGGTCTCGAACAATCATGTGGTCAATCCCAGCGTCTATCCCTCGATTCCGTTTGACGCCATCCAGGACATCGCGCCCATCACCATCATTGGCGCGACGCCGTTTGTGCTGGTCGCCAATCCGTCCGTGCCGGCGCGCAATATCCAGGAACTCGTGGCGCTGGCGCGGGCCAAGCCGGGAACGCTCAATTACGGCTCGTCGGGCAACGGCACCATCTTGCATCTGGGCGCGGCCATGCTGGTCGATCAGGCCAGGCTGGACATCAAGCACATACCCTACAAGGGCATGGGCATGCTGATGAACGACCTGCTCAGCGGCCAGGTCCAGTGGGGCGTGGTGGCGCTTGCGCCCGCGGCGCCGCACATCAAGAGCGGCATGCTGCGCGCCCTGGGCGTGACCACGGCGCAGCGCGTGCCTTCCATGCCCGATCTGCCGACGATTGCCGAGCAGGGCCTGCCCGAATACGCGCTCGAGGGCTGGATCGCGGCCATAGGCCCCAAGGACCTGCCCATGGCCGAACGCAACCGCCTGCACCATGCGTTCCAGCAGGCGCTGGCCCAGCCCGAGGCGCGCAATGCGCTGGTTGCCCAGGGCTATGAAATCAAGCTCACCCCGCCCGAGGCCACCGCCGCCTTCATGCGCTCGGAGCTGCAGCGCATGGCCGACGTCGTGAAGAACGCCAAGGTGAAGGTGGACTGAAACCGCGCGTTTCTATGCCGTCTGGCGCAGCGGCTGCACGGCTTGCCAGCTGCGCAGCTTGCCCGGATTGAGCAGGCCCAGCGGATCGAAGCGCTGCTTGGTGGCGACCACGGCCGGGTCGAGGTTGTTTTGCTTGCCGTCCTCGACAATGTAGACATGCGGGTTGTTGATCTGCACGCCGTGCTCGCGGTAGATCTGCATGATCTGGTTGAGCCGCTCCTCGGTGGTGTAGCGGATGATCTGCAGCCCGCTGCAGTTGAACGCGCCTTCCTTGGTGCGCAGGAACTCAAGGTGCATCATCACTTCGCCGCCCAGCGCGGCTTCCAGCGCCTTGACCTGTTCGATGCGCCGCGCGGGGTTGAAGCCGCTCTGGATATAGGTCAGGCCCTTGTCGACTTTCAAGGCGTGCAGCGTCGTGTGGTTCCAGGTGAATTCGATCAGCGTCTTGTTGCCGGCCTTCACTTCATCGGCGGTCTTGCGGTAGGTGACCTGGCCGCCGTGCTTGGCCACCATGTCGCGCATGCCGGCCTCGGAATGCGGTGCGACCACCAGCAGCACCGCATGGCAGCCCGCGGGCAGGTGTTCGGCCAGGCTGGTGAAGTATTCGGGAATCGGCGCGGCCAGAAAGCAGACTTCCTTCTTCTCGAGGCCGGGCGCGCTGCCGAAGCGGTCGGCGAATTCGAGCGCCGCATCAAAGTCGTCGAAAGTGGCAATGCATTCGGTCCAGGCGACGGTGGGCGTGAGCGCGACTTCGAGTTCGAGCACGATGCCGTTGGTGCCGTACGTGTGGTGCAGCAGCATGGCTTCGGCGCCGCGCAGCTCGATGATCTGCGGCTCGGCCTCGACGGTCATGGCGCGCACGGCCAGCACATTGCCCGGCGCGGCCAGCGGGCCGTGGTTGATCGAGCCCGCGCCGCCAAAGCCCCCGCCGAACAACCCGCCCAGCGTCGCGCTGCGGTAGGTCGATGGCAGCCAGCGCAGTTCCTGTCCCAGCGGCTTGGCCCGGGCGTCGAAGTCGGCCAGGCGTATGCCGGCCTGGGCCCGGCCCACGCCGGCGCGCACCCAGCCGAACGCGTTGTAGCCCGACAGGTCGAGGATCACGCCGCCCTGCAGCGGCGTGCACTGGCCGTAGTTGCCCGTGCCGCTGCCGCGCACGGTGAGCGGAATGCCCGCGCTGGCGCAGGCCGCGACGACCTGGCGGATTTCCTCTTCGCTGCGCGGGCGCACGGCGATGTCGGCGCGCTTGCCGGCCAGCTCGCGCTTGAGCACCGGGCTGAACCAGGCGAAGTCCTGCGACAGCCGGCCCACGCGCAGCGGGTCGGCGATCCAGTCGAGTTCGGGCAGTTGTTCGGGGAGTTGGTGGGCGGCGGTTGTGGTCATGGTGAAATCAGGCTATTTATTTGTGGAGTTCCGTTCGTCCTGAGCTTGTCGAAGGATGAACGGCCGGCTTACAAATGAGGGCAGGCCGTTCATGGTTCGACGCGCCCGGCGAGGGAGGCTCACCACGAACGGATCGCTTGCTTTTAGTGAGAGCAGGCAGGCACTGGGCGCGTCTAGTTCTCGGACGCGTGCCAGCTACCGAGCGCCAGCCGGCTGAGCCAGGCCATCGCGACAAACATGCCCACGCCGGTCAGCGAAATCAGCAGCAGCGCGGCGAACATGCGCGGGATGTTGAGCTGAAAGCCCGCCTGCAGGATCTGGTAGGCCAGGCCCGCGCCCGAGCCGCCCGTGCCGGCGACGAACTCGGCGACGACGGCGCCGATCAGTGCCAGGCCGCTCGAGATGCGCAGCCCGCCGAAGAAGTAGGGCAGGGCGCTGGGAATGCGCAGTCGCGTCAGCGTCTGCAGCCGCGTCGCGCGGTTGAGCTGGAAGTAGCTTTGCAGGTCGGGCTCGACGCTGCGCAGGCCCAGCGTGGTGTTGCTGATGATGGGGAATAGCGCCACCAGGGCCGCGCAGATCACCATTGAGGCCGTCGGGTCCTTGACCCAGATGATGATCAGCGGCGCGACGGCGACGATGGGTGTCACCTGCAGCAGCACGGCATACGGAAACAGCGCCATCTCGATGAGCTTGCTCTGCACGAACAGGAACGAGATCAGCACGCCGGCCACGGTGGCGACCAGGAAAGCCAGCACCGTGATCTTCACCGTGACCCACAGCGACGCGCCCAGCGCGGCCCAGTCGGTGATCAGCGTCTCGAGCATCAGCAGCGGCGAAGGCACGAGGTAGGGCGGCAGCTCCAGCCCCGTGACCAGGCCTTGCCAGGCCGCGATCAGCACCAGGCCCACGAGCAGCGGATAGAGAATGCGCTGCACGCGCGGCTGGGCCAGCAATGGCAGGCGCGCGGGCCTGGGCGCGGCGGCGGTCTTCTTCGCCGCTGGCGCTGCGGGCGCAGGGGCGGCGTTGAGCGGCACGGCGGCAACGGAGGGAAAGGGCGTGCTCATGCGTGGGTCTCCGTGGAGTCTGCGCTGGCGCGCAGCAGGCTGTCTTGCAGCTGCTTGGCGTAGCGGCTGAATTCGGGTGAGACCATGAAGTCGGCGGTGCGCGGATAGGGCGCGTCGATGCGGAATTCCTCGACGACCCGCCCCGGGCGCGCGGCCATCATGACCACGCGGCTCGAAAGAAACACGGCTTCGTGGATCGAGTGCGTGACGAAGATCACGGTGAGCTTTTTCTTGCGCCACAGATCGAGCAGGTCGGCGTCGAGCTTGTGGCGGGTGATTTCATCGAGCGCGCCGAACGGCTCGTCCATCAGCAGCAGATCGGGCTGGGTCACGAGACCGCGCGCGATAGAGACGCGCATCTGCATGCCGCCCGACAGCGCGCGCGGCAGCGCCTTGGCGAACTTTGCCAGGCCCACCAGGGCCAGGGCTTCGCTCACGCGCGCATCGGCTTGCGCGCGCGGCACGCCCGCGAGGTCCAGCGGCAGACGCACATTGGTCTGCACGCTGGCCCAGGGCATGAGCGTGGGCGACTGGAACACGAAGGCCATCTTCTTGCCGCTTTCCTCCAACTGCGCCACGGGCTTGCGCCACAGGTGCAGCCGGCCGTCGGTGGGCTCGAGCAGACCGGCCACCATCTTCAGCAGCGTGCTCTTTCCGCAGCCCGAGGGGCCCAGCAAGGTGACGAATTCGCCTTCCTCTATGCACAGGTCCACGGGCAGCAGCGCCTGCGTGCCGTTGGGGTAGGTCTTCTCGGCCGACAGCACCTCTACGGCGGGCGCGGCGGCGGGGGGCGGGGATTCAGCGGTGTTCATGGTCGCCTTTCGATGAATGAGGCCGCAGCCTCTGTTTCAGGGCTGTTGGAAACTCAGGGAAGAACCTTGAGGTCCTTGACGAAGCTGGTGGTGTAGGTGTCGGCGAGCTTGACCTTGGCCGGATCGATGAGCTTGGTTTCGACCAGGAAGTCGTAGCTGGCCTTGGCGCGCGCGTCGGTCAGCACGCCGATTCCCATGCTCGCCGCGTCGCCGCCCGTGACCATGCCCAGTTCCTTGAGCTTGGCGACGCTGTAGGCCAGCTGTTCGTCGGTCATGTTGGGGTTGTCCTTCTTGATCAGCGCATTGCCCGGCGCCGGATCGGCGAGGTAGCTCTTCCAGCCTTCCATCGAGGCCTTGACGAAGGCCGTGACGGCGGCGCTGCGCGCCTTGAGCGTCTTGTCCATGCACGACACCGTCGTCGCATACGCGGGATAGCCCTGGTCGCTGAACATCAGCGTCGTGGTCTTGACGCCGGCCTTGGCGATGGCGAACGGCTCGGACGTCAGATAGCCCTGCTGGGCGGTGTTCTTGTCGGCGACGAAAGGCTGGATGTTGAAGGTGTAGGGACGGGTCTGCGAATCGCTGAAACCGTACTTGGCCTTGAGCCAGGGCCAGTAGCCGCGCTGGGCCGAGGAACCGATCAGAATTGTTTTGCCCTTGAGGTCCTCGAACTTCTTCACGTCGTCATGCGCGATCAGCACCTGCAAGTCTTTCTGGAACACCGCGGCGACATTGGTCACGGGCACGCCGCCTTCGCGCATCTGGATCATCTGCAGATCGCTGGACCCCATCACGCAGTCGGCCTGGCCCGCGGCCATCATCTGCACGATGTTGACCTGGGGGCCGCCCATCTTGATCGTCGCGTCCAGGCCGTACTTCTTGTACAGGCCCGTGGCCACGGCCTGGTAGAAGCCGCCGTGCTCGGCCTGGGCGTACCAGTTGGTCATGTAGGTGAACTTTTCCTGCGCCTGCGCGGTGCCGAGGGCACCAAGAGCGAGCAGGGCGGCTGCACCAAGTTGGGAAAGGCGGGAGGCAGTCTTCATCATGGCAATACTCCGGAAGGGGGGCAGGGCGGGGGCGGGAAAGGAATCGCAGGTTTCAGGCCAGCGTCGATGAATGCTCGACATGGCCCGTGTGGTTGGCGCGGCCCCAGGTGGGCTCGGGGCGCGCGGCCCATTGCAGGTGGTGCAGTTCGGTGATCGCCGCGGCCCAGCTCACGGCCAGCGATTCGAGAATCGCCAGGCCCTGCTCGGCCGTCGCGGGCAGGGGGTCGCCGATGATTCCGCTGGGGCCGAAGTCGCGTGCGCTCCAGGCGCAGGCGGGCCGGCCGTCGGGCGACAGCAGCGGCGAATCAAAGACCGGCGGGTAATTGGTCACGGCGCGCTCCATGTGCACGGTGTCGGGCGCGAGCGCGAGCATCAGCGCGGTCTCGGCATGGCCGGCGTGCATGGCGAGCTTTTTCTCGGTGTCCGACAGGTACTTGCCGGCCACATGCGGAACGCGCCAGGTGAAGCTGGGCACGACGATGAAGTCGCCGTGGCGCAGGCGCAGTTCGCGCGCGCACATTTCCATCACCTGGGGCTGGCCGCCATGGCCGTTGACGAACAGCAGCTTGCGAAAGCCCGCGCGGTAGATCGACTCGCCGATCTCGTTCATCGTCGCCAGCAGCGTCTCGCCGCTGAGCGTCACGGTGCCCGGAAAGTGCAGGTGCTCTTCCGACTTGCCGTAGGTGATGGGCGCCATCGCGAACGCCGGAATATCGGCGGGCAGGCGCGCCATCGCATGGCCCACCACGCCCGCGCTGATCACCGTATCGACCGCGCAGGGCAGGTGCGGGCCGTGCTGTTCCGTCGCGCCCGTGGCGAGCACGATCACGGTGTTTTCCTTGTCGGGCAAATCGGCGATTTCAGTCCAGCTCAGGTAGGGCAGATAGCGGTGGGCAGGGGTGTAGCCGTGCAGCATGGGATGGGTCTTTCGTTGGGGGTTCAGCGCTGGGGCAGCCAGGCCGTGGCTTCGACTTCGATCAGGATTTCGGGCGTGGGCAGCATGGCGCTGACTTCGACCACCGTGGAGGCCGGCGGCTCGCCCGGGAAGAACAGCTTGCGCACGCGGCTGTACTGCGGAAAGTGGTCCAGGTTCCTGAAGTACTGCACCAGCTTGATCACGTCCGACATCTGTCCGCCCGCGGCCTCGATGGTCTGGCGTATGGCGTCGAGCACATACCAGCTCTGCGCCAGGATCGGGCCTTCCTTGATGTCGCTGCTGAACTCGCCCGTGCGGCCGATCAGCGTCGCCGCGGCATCGGGAATGTCGGCGTAGCCGCGCACGATGCGGCCGGCCGCGGGATCGACGGCGATGACTCCGGAGAGAAACACCATGTCGCCCGCGCGCCGCCAGGCGGCGTAGCGCGCCAGGGGTTGGGCAATTCCGGGTGGGGTGGCGCTCATGCGAGGCTCCTTGCGAGGGTGGAAATGGAAGAAGACGAAGTGAGCCAGGCGGCATTCGCCTGGCCGCTCGCGACCCGGCCCTGGCGCAGCACCAGGCGCGACTGCGTGCGCGAGGGAAAGCCCCAGCCGTCGGCCTGGTGGAAGACGATCAGATCGGCGCTGCTGCCGGGCTGCAGCGGCAGTGCGCGCGGCCCGCGGCCCAGCCAGTCGGCGCGGCACAGCGCTTCGGACCAGCGGTCGAACGGCGCATCGAGCTGCGCGGCGAGCACGCCCGTGGCCAGGGCTTCGAGCGGATCGAAACTGCCCACGGGGCAGAACGGGTCCTGCACGTTGTCGCTGGCCACCAGCACCGGAATGCCGCGCGCATGCGCTTCCTTGACCAGGGTGAGCCCGCGCTGGCGCGGCGTGCGCCCGGTCACTGCGTCCTGCAGCAGCAGGTTGGTGATGGGCAGCGTGACCAGCGTGATCGGGGCTTGCGCGACGGCGTCGAGCGTGGCCAGCGCCGTGGCCTCGTCCTGCGCGGCCAGCGCGCAGGTGTGGCCGCAGACCACATGGCCCTCGAAAGACAGTTCCTGCAGCAGCGCGGCCGTGGTCGCCAGGCCTTGGGCGCCCGGGTGCAGTTCCTCGTCGACATGCAGATCGACATTCAGTCCATGCAGCTGCGCGGCTTCGAACAGATTGCGCAGCGCCTGCGGGTTCCAGTTGGTCGAGTGCACGAAGCCGCCCAGCAATGCGCCCGGGCCGCTCGCCGCCACGGTGCGCGCCAGGCGCAGCGCGGTTTCGCGCTCGGCGTACAGGTGCAGCGGAATCAGCGCCACGCGTTCCAGCGTGAGGCGGCCGGCCCACTCCTGCGCGAGTTCGCGCAGCACGTTCCAGGCCAGCGGCTGGGCTTGGGGCTCCCACCAGTCGCAATGCGTGCGCAGATGCACCGTGCCGGCCTCGCAGGCCCATTGCAGCGCGCGGCCGGCGCGCGCCCGCACATCGGCTTCGGTCCAGCTTTGGCGGTCGACCATCATCGCGTCGATCGCGCCCAGCAGGCCGGGCTTCACCGTGCCCATGCGCGGCAGCGTGAAGGCCTTGTCGAGATGCGTGTGGGCGTCGACCAGGCCGGGCAGCACCAGCGCGCCCGCGAGGTTCCAGGCCGTGCCCGCGGGCGGCGTGAACGCGCTGTCGTGCGGCGCCATGCCCAGCACCCGGCCCTGGGCCAGGTGCAGATCGGCGAGCGCGGGCTGGCCGCCATGGTGGGGCCATTGATCAGGCAGCAGCCAGCGCGGCAGGCGCGCGGCCAGCAGATGTTCGGGAGCGTGGGGAGCGTGCATGTCGAATCCTTCAGGCAAAGCGCGCCATGGCCTCGCCCACGCGCGCCTTGAAGGCCGTGAGGCGCTGCGGCGTGGCGACGTTCATGTGGTAGTAGGCGTGGTAGTCGACGCGCGCCTTGCCGCCCGTGAGCAGGCGCAGATAACGCGTCACCGATTTGCGCGGCGGATCGCCCATCAGCAGAGCGGTCCAGCGCGGCCGGCCGTAGGTCACGACGGCCGAAATGCGCTTGATGTGGGTCAGCGCGGGCTTGACGTTGTGCGGGTCGCTGATGTCGAAGGCCACGCCGGGCATCAGCACGCGGTCGAAGAAGCCCTTGAGCATCGCCGGCATGCCGAAGCACCAGGTGGGAAAGCAGAACACCACGGCCTCGGCGCGCAGCAGCCGGTCCACATAGCCTTGCACCGGCAGGCGGTTGCTCGGCACCTCGTGGTAGCCCAGGCGCTCCTCGCGGCTGAGCACCGGGTTGAAGTCTTCGGCGTACAGATCGCAGTCATCGACTTCGTGGCCCGCGCTGCGCAGGTTGAGAACGACTTCGGTGTGCAGCGCCGCGTGGTAGCTGGTCTCGACCGGGTGGCAATAGATCACAAGAACGCGCATGGCAGTCCCTCAGAGATCGAGCGTGAGGCTGGGGCCGTGGCTGCGCGCGCAGCAGACCGCGACATGGGTGCGCTGCTCTTCGGCGCTCAGGCAGCTGTCGCGGTGTTCGGGCGCGCCGGCTAGCCAGCGCGTGACGCAGGTGCCGCACACGCCTTGCTCGCACAGCGTGTCGATCGCGATGCCGGCGAGCTGCAGCACGTCGGCGATGCTTTCGCCGGGCTCCACGGGCAGGCGCATCTGGCTGCGCGCCAGCACCAGTTCAAAAGCGTGTTCGGTGGCGGAGGAAGAGGCGGTGGGGGCGGTGAGTTGCATGTTTGACCATTTGATTTGATCGATCGGTCAAACTATTGCAAATGCTGTGCCAGCCTGCTCCCGTCTCGGAGCGGGTCGGCGGCGCCGCCCTGGTGCGCGCGAAGGCGCAGGCCGTGCTTATTCTGGTGCGAGCCCGCAGCCCAGCAGCACAAAAGTGGTGAGCTCGCGCATGATGGGTTCGCGGTCCATGGCTTCATCGGGCGCCAGGCCCAGCATGATGTGCACCTGCACGCCGTAGTCGGCGTAGTGCTGGGTCATGCCCCAGATCTGCATCAGCAGCACCGTGGGATTGAGCGCGCGCATCCGGCCCTCGGCGATCCAGCGGTTGATCAGGTCGACCTTCTGCTGCGTCGACTTCACGGCCACGGGCCAGTACCTGCCCAGGTTGCGTCCACCGCCCAGCACTTCGGTGGTGAAGATGCGCGACAGCCCCGGGTTGTCGAGCGCGTAGTCGAGCTTCTTGCGCACATAGCCGCCGAGCACGGTCCTGGGGTCGTCGCTGTCGACATCGAACACGAAGGCGCTGGACCAGCCGTTGAGCACCGAGTACAGCAGCTCCTCGTAGAGCTCTTCCTTGCTGCTGATGTAATAGTGCAGCTGGGGCTTGGTCAGACCCGCGCGCTCGGCGATCGCCTTGGTCGACGCGCCCTTGAAGCCGTGGCGGCTGAACTCGGCGATCGCGGCGTCGCGTATCGCGCCCATGATGCGTTCACGCCCCTGTTTGGCGCGGCTGGTGAGGGCGGCGGACGGGGCGTGGTCTTCGGGTTCGGTCATGGGCGGGACAATGGAAAGCGACGCCGCCGATTCTGCCTGCATCAGGCTTTCCAGAAGCCGACATGGGGAAGGCTGGCCTCGTCGATCATGGTCGGGCCTATGCATTCGATCTCGTGCGGCGAGGCCGCGAACACATCGCGGCACGACAGTTCGGCGTCGCGCTGATCGGCATGCTCGCCGCGAAACACGCGCAGGCGCTGGGCATCGATGCCGAACACCACGCGGCCTATGCCCGACCAGAAGATCGCGCCCGCGCACATCACGCAGGGCTCGGCCGACGAATACAGCGTGGCCTGGGCCAGCACTTCGCGCGCCACGCGCGGGCTCAGTTGGCGCACGGCATTGGTTTCGGCATGGCCCGTGCAGTCGCCGGTTTCGGTGGTGTTGCAATAAGCCTCGGCGAGCAGCTTTCCTTCGGCATCGACGACCACCGCGCCGAACGGCCGGTTGCCGCGCGCGCGCGCCGTGTTCGACAGCGCAATCGCCTGGCGCAGATAGCGGCCGTCGGTATCGCCTAGGGGCGTGGGGTCGTCAAGAAAATCGGGGGTGGCAAACATCAGGGCGGGCATGGCGGTCTCCGGGAGGGGGAAAAGCAGGGGGTCGCTGCGACGGTCTGCGCCATGCACTTTGCATGCCAGGCGGGCACCGTTCTTGCTTGGTTTGTGCCAGGAGTAGAAGCGTTCACTGTGCAGTCCTTGCGACCTGGCCAGCCGGAAATTGCTCTTGAAGCCCGCATGCCCAGGTTTCAGGAACGGCCGGACCGCGCCTGCGAACGACCGGATTGCTCAAGCCTGGAGTGGGAAGACTTTTGTTTCACGCCACCTTCTGGAGAACCGCATGACTACCGCCACCTACGACCTGACCGAACTGCAGAAAGAAACGCGCATGGGCGCGCTGGGCTCGGAAAGCAGCCGCCGCGAAATCCGCCGCATCGATCTTTCCGACTTCGCCGCGCGCAAGGTCGAAATCGCCGAACAGCTCTGGGACGCGGCCGTCGATGTCGGCTTCTTCCAGGTCGTGAACCACGGCATCGCGCTCGACGACGTGCACCGCGCATTCGCCATGACCGAGCGCTTCTTCGCGCTGCCCGACGCCGTCAAGGCCCAATACCCGTTGAAGAAAGCGCTCAACGTCGGCTGGGAAAGCCGCGCCCAGGTGCGCCCTTCGACGGGAACGCCCGACCAGAAGGAGTCGTACCAGATCACGCGCCCGCACATGGAAAACCTGTGGCCCAGCGAAGAGGAGCTCGCGGGCTTCCAGGCGACGATGCTGGCCTTCGAAGGCCAATGCTGGCAGGTGGCGATGCAGGTGCTGTCGTGCTTTGCGTGGAAGCTGGGCTTCGACGACGGCTTCTTCCTGCGCGCCCACGACCCCGCCCAGGGTAGCTACCAGAGCACCTTGCGTCTGCTGCATTACTTCGCGACGCCGCCCGAGCAGCAAGCCAATCTGGGCCTGTGGCGCGCGGGTGCGCACACCGACTTCGACTGCCTGAGCCTGCTGTTCCAGCGCCAGGGCCAGGGCGGGCTGCAGGTTTGCCCGGGCAAGGAAATGGACAGCCAGGAATGGACGTCGGTGGAGCCCGATGAAAAGGCGATCACCTGCAATATCGGCGACATGCTGATGCGCTGGAGCGACGACCAACTGCCGTCGAACTTCCACCGCGTCAAGAACCCGCTGCCCGGCGAGTACATGGGCCCGCGCTACAGCATGGCGTTCTTCGCCCAGGCCAACCGCGATGCGATCATCGAAGGTCCGGGCCGCAAGTACCCGCCGATTGCCGCGGGCGAGTACCTGAACCAGCGCGTGGCCGCGAACTTCAAGGCCTATTGAGCCGGGAAGACGCGGCCTGCACGGCTTACGCGGCGCTGGTTTCGGCCAGTGCCGGGTAGTCGGTGTAGCCGGCCGCGCCGCCGCCGTACAGCGTCTTGGGATCGAGCGCCGCGAGCGGTGCGTCGGTCTTCAGCCGTTCGACCAGATCGGGGTTGGCGATGAACGGCCGGCCGAACGCGAACAGGTCGGCCTTGTCTTCGGCCAGACGTGCCGAAGCGAGTTCGCGGTCATAGCCGTTGTTGGCGATGTAGGTGTTGCGAAAGCGCTTGCGCAGGCTTGCGTAGTCGAACGGCGCGACATCGCGCGGCCCGCCGGTCGCGCCTTCGACCACATGCAGATAGACCAGATTCAGCGCGTCGAGGCCGTCGACGATGTAGTCGAACTGCGCCTGGGCGTCGCTGCCCGTGATGCCGTTGGCGGGCGAGACCGGCGAGATGCGAATGCCCGTGCGCTTGGCGCCGATTTCACCGACCACGGCTGCCGCGACTTCGAGCATCAGGCGCGCGCGGTTCTCGATCGAGCCGCCATAGGCGTCGGTGCGCTGGTTGGCGCCGTCCTTGGCGAACTGGTCGAGCAGATAGCCGTTGGCGGCATGAATCTCCACGCCGTCGAAGCCCGCGGCGATCGCATTGGCCGCGGCATGGCGGAAGTCGTTGACGATGCCCGGCAGCTCATTGAGTTCGAGTGCGCGCGGCTCGGAGACTTCCTCGAAGCGGTTGTTGACGAAAGTCTTGCCCTTGGCGCGAATCGCCGAGGGGGCCACGGGCGCGGCGCCGCCGGCCTGCAGGTCGACATGCGAAATGCGCCCCACATGCCACAGCTGCAGGAAGATATGGCCGCCCTTGGCGTGCACCGCATCGGTCACCTTGCGCCAGCCCGCGATCTGCGCGGGCGTGTAGATGCCGGGCGTGTCCTGGTAGCCCTGGCCCTGCTGCGAAATCTGCGCGGCTTCGGAAATCTGCAGGCCCGCGGATGCGCGCTGGCTGTAGTAAGTGGCCGCCAGATCGCCGGGAACAAAGCCCGCTTCGGCGCGGTTGCGCGTCAGCGGCGCGAGCACGATGCGGTTGGCGAGCGTCAGGGCGCCGAGGGAATAGGGCTGGAACAAACGGCTGTCGGTCATGGCTTTTCCTGGGGTTGGGTAACGGGCAAGAACGCGGCGCGCGGCCCGGGCCGGCGCCGGAGAAAATGATTCGCGGGCTTTACTCCGCGGCGGCGTCGTCGTCGAAACACGCGACGCTGGCGTCCAGCAGTTCATGCAGCGCGGCGACGCGCTCCACGCCCAGGCGTTCATTGAGCGCCAGCTGGGCCTTCTTCCAGGCGCGCTGGCCTTCTATGCGCTTGGCGCGTCCGTCGTCGGTGATTTCCACCAGACGGCTGCGCGCATCTTCGCCGGCACCGATGCGCAGCCAGCCCTGGGCGACCAGCGGCTGCATGTTGCGCGTGAGCGTCGAGGCGTCCATCTGCATGCGCTTGGCCAGATCGCTGGGGCGTATGGGGCCGAACTTTTCCACATGGGACAGCAGCGAGTACTGCGTGGTCTTGAGCCCGGCCGCTGCGGTGTAGTGGTCGTAGTGGCGCGTCACCAGCCGGGTCAGCTGGCGCAGCTTCAGATTCGTGCAACCTTGGGGTGGGTTGTAAGTGTTCATCTGCTATATTGTACTTGCAATGGTTGTATATACAATAATCTGACAAGGAGCATGTGATGGAGATGGTAATGGACCCCGTTGTTGCGCGCTGGACCGCGCAGGAAATCGAAGTGCGTTCGCGCCTGAACGTCGACGCCAGCCCGCCCGCGTCGCTGGCCGGCTTCACGGGCATGGAGCTGTTCGCGGCGATCTTCGCGGGCGAGATCCCGCCCGCGCCCATAGGCCTCACGCTCGATTTCATTCCCATCCACATGGAGCCCGGCGTCGCGGTCTTCCAGGGCCGGCCGCAGCGCAAGCATTACAACCCGCTGGGCAGCGTGCATGGCGGCTGGTTCGCCACGCTGCTCGACTCCGCCGTGGGCTGCGCCGTGCACACGCTGCTGCCCGCGGGCAAGGGCTTCACCACGCTCGAACTCAAGGTCAACATGGTGCGCGCCCTGAGCGACCGCGTGCCGCTGGTGCGCGCCGAAGGCAAGGTGATACACCAGGGCCGCCAGGTCGCGACCGCCGAAGGCCGCATCGTGGGCCCCGACGGCAAGCTCTACGCGCATGCGACCACGACCTGCCTGATCTTCGATGTGCCCGCCAACGCCCAGGAGTCTTCCCATGTCCGCCAATGACCGTTCGCTCTCCTATCTCGACGACCTCGTTCCCGGCCAGCGCTTTGTCGGCAGCACGCGCCTGCGCGTGGACGCCGAGCGCATCAAGAGCTTTGCCGCCGAGTTCGATCCCCAGCCGTTTCACCTCGACGACGAGGCCGCCCGCGCCACGCTGTTTCGCGGCCTGGCCGCAAGCGGCTGGCACACGGCGGCCGTGACCATGCGGCTGCTCGTGGACAACGAATTCCAGCTTGCTGGCGGCATCATTGGCGCAGGCTTCGACGAACTGCGCTGGCCGCTGCCCGTGCGCCCCGGCGACACGCTGCGCGTGGAATGCGAAGTGCTCGAAGTGCGGCCCTCGAAGTCGCGCCCCGAGCAAGGCCTGGTGAAGCTGCGCACGACCACGTTCAACCAGGACGACCAGGCGGTGCAGATTTCGGTGGGGCACCTGGTGGTGCCGCGGCGCGCGGCCTGAGCTTGTCTGGCTGGCCGCGTCGAAGGGCGGTTCTGGGCCGGCGACATGCCGGTGCCCTGACCCCATGAAAAAAGCCATCCCGAAGGATGGCTTTCTGTAATGCCCAAAGGCGCGTCGCTTAGAGCGAGTCGATGAAGCTGCGCAGCTTGTCCGAACGCGAAGGGTGCTTGAGCTTGCGCAAGGCCTTGGCTTCGATCTGGCGAATGCGTTCACGCGTCACGTCGAACTGCTTGCCGACTTCTTCCAGCGTGTGGTCGGTGGACATTTCGATGCCGAAGCGCATGCGCAGCACCTTGGCTTCGCGCGGCGTCAGGCCGTCGAGGATGTCCTTGACCACGTCGCGCAGACCGGCCTGCATCGCTGCATCGATGGGGGCGGTGTTCGCGCCGTCTTCGATGAAGTCGCCCAGGTGGCTGTCGTCGTCGTCGCCGATCGGCGTTTCCATGGAGATCGGCTCCTTGGCGATCTTCATGATCTTGCGGATCTTGTCCTCGGGGATTTCCATCTTCGCAGCCAGGATGGACGCATCGGGTTCGAAGCCGAACTCCTGCAGATGCTGGCGGCTGATGCGGTTCATCTTGTTGATGGTTTCGATCATGTGCACCGGAATCCGGATGGTGCGTGCCTGGTCGGCGATCGAGCGCGTGATGGCCTGGCGGATCCACCACGTGGCATAGGTCGAGAACTTGTAGCCGCGGCGGTATTCGAACTTGTCGACGGCCTTCATCAGACCGATGTTGCCTTCCTGGATCAAGTCAAGGAACTGCAGGCCGCGGTTGGTGTACTTCTTCGCGATCGAAATCACCAGGCGCAGGTTGGCCTCGATCATTTCCTTCTTGGCATCGCGCGACGCACGTTCGCCGTCGTTCATGCGCTTGTTGATGTCCTTCAGGCCTGGCAGGGGCACGACAACGCGCGTCTGCAGGTCGATCAGGTTCTGCTGCAGCTCTTGCACCGGGGGAATGTTGCGCTCGAGGATGATGCTCCACGACTTGTTCGAATTGGCCTGCTTGACCACCCATTCGAGGTTCAGCAGGTTGGCCGGGAATTCCTTGATGAAGGTTTCCTGGGGCATGCCGCACTTGTCGACGATGATGCGGCGCAGTTCGCGTTCCTTCTTGCGCACGTCATCCACCTGGGCACGCACCAGGTCGCACAGCTTCTCGATGGTCTTGGCCGTGAAGCGGATGGTCATCAGCTCTTCGGTCAGCGAGGCCTGCACCTTCATGTACGCAGGAGTGCCGTAGCCTTCCTTGTCGTAGATCTTGTGCATCTTCTCGAACAGCTCGCGCATCTTGTCGAAGCGCGACAGTGCGTCGTTCTTGAGTTCTTCGAGCTTCTTGGTCAGCGCCTTGGAGCCGCCCTTGCCGTCGTCGTCGTCTTCTTCGTCGAATTCGTCGAAGTCTTCTTCGGCCACGTAATCGTCGGCTTCGTTGGGGTTGGAGAAACCGTCAACGATGGTCGAGATGACGACCTTGCCGCTGCGGATTTCCTCGGACATGTTGAGGATTTCGGCAATGGTCGCGGGCGAGGCGCTGATGGCTTGCATCATGTCCTGCAGACCGCCTTCGATGCGCTTGGCGATTTCGATTTCGCCTTCGCGCGTCAGCAACTCGACGGTGCCCATTTCACGCATGTACATGCGCACCGGGTCGGTCGTGCGGCCGAATTCGGAGTCGACGGTCGACAGCGCGGCTTCGGCTTCTTCTTCGGCTTCTTCTTCGGTCGTTGCCGACTGGCCGGTGTTGTTCAGCAGCAGCGTCTCGGCGTCAGGCGTCTGTTCATAGACGGCCACACCCATGTCGTTGAGCATGGAGATGACGACTTCGAGGGTTTCGGCATCGACCAGCTTGTCGGGCAGGTGATCGTTGATTTCGCCGTGCGTGAGGTAGCCGCGGGTCTTGCCCAGCTTGATCAGCGCCTTCAGGCGCTGGCGGCGGGTCAGCATTTCTTCTTCGGTCAGGACGGTTTCGTCCAGGCCGAATTCCTTCATCAAGGCGCGTTCCTTGGCCTTGCTGATCTTCATGCGCAGCGGCTTGACCTTTTCGGTCGTCGTCGTGGTCGTGGTTTCGACCGCTTCGACTTCGCCTTCCAGGTCGGACTCGATATCGGACAGGTCGGTGTCGTCCATGTCGTCGCCGTCTTCCTTGGACTTGGGCTTGCGGCCGCGCTTGGCCGGCGTCTTGTCGACGGCAGCAACCGCCTTCTTGGCCGCAGGGGCCTTCTTCACGGCGGGTTCGGCGCCGTCTTCGGCAGCCTTGGGCTTGCGGCCGCGCTTGGCGGGAGCGGCGGCCGCGAGCAGGGCGTCAGCGGCGGCGATGAGTTCAGCAGAGGTCTTGGTGGCCACGGATTTGACTTTCTTGGCAGCAGCTGGGGGCTCAGCCGCTGTTGGGGTCGCAGATGTTACGGTCTTGGCCGGTGCTTGGGACACGGCCTTGGCAGCTGCGGTTGCAGGCACGGATTTTTCAATTTTTGCAACGGGGCCAACGGCAGACTTGGGCAACTTCGGGGACTTTGGAGCGGGCATGAACACCTCTGATGCAAAATCGAACACACAAAGAAAACACAAGCGCCTAAGATTCCGGCGCAATGGATGCGAGCCCGCCATAGGCAGGTTTAGCATCCGGAGAAAGATCTCCTGGGCAAGATGTCTGGGCGAACATTTGGGGTGCAGTCCTTGCGGTAATTTGGGTCCATGCAGTTGCTGCAATGACGTGTTTTTCACGTTGACCCGGCCCGGAGGTGCTGCTGTCGCTCTTGCCGCTAGCCTTTAATTATATCTTTGTCCAGCGATTTCAAGAGGGATTGCGCGTTTCATTTTCTAAAAATTGTAACCGAGTGTATAAGTCGCGCAATTGCTGTGCCGCATGGGGATTGGTGGAAATCGCCATGGCAACCGTATGGGTCTGCTGCTTGATGTGGTCGATCAGCACGCGGTTGAGCACGCCGCGCAGTTCACGGCGCAATTCGGGCAGTTCGCCTTCGGGCTGGGCATGCGGTCCGGTCATCAGGCGTTCGGCCAAGGGTGCCACGCCCGCATCTATGCATTCCTGCAAGCGCTCGCGCAGCACCGCCCAGGGTTGGGCGCCATATTCCTGAAATTGGGCCTCCAGCCACGAAAACAAGCCGCCATGCGGCGCGCCGCAGCGCGCCAGCGCGTCGAAATCCTCGTGCGTGAGTTCTTCCATGAACTCCATATGCGCCATCAGCAGGCGCGCGGCCTGGTCGGTCTTGGTCGCAGGCGCGCTGCGCGGCCCGCGTGAGCCGGCTTCGAAGCGGTTCGCGGGCTGGCGATCACGGCCCCAGCTGCCTTTTTCCCATTTTTTGCCCTTGCCCTGGCCCGGGCTCCAGGCGCCGTTCTGGCTGCCGGCGTTGGCCGGGCTGTAGCCGCCGCCCTGACCGCCGCTGTAGCCGCCCGCGCCGGGCGGCATGTCCTGGCCCCAATCCATATCGGGCGGGCCGCCCGCGCTGTAGCCGCCTGCGTCGTGGCCGGGCGCGGGGGCACTGCGCATGCCGGGGCGTGCGGGCTCCTTGCTCCACAGCTCGCTCAGGTCCTGCAACTGCAGCTGGGCCAGTTCGGCGATTTCGGCGATCAGCTGGCGCTTGAGCACGCCATCGGGCAGCAGGGTCCACAGCGGCCGCGCATTGCTGGCCATGTGCGCCCGGCCTTCGGCCAGGCCCAGATCGCAGCCTTCGCTGGCCGCGTCGATCAGGAAGCGGCTCAGCGGCTTGGCGTCGCCCACCTGGCGTGCGAACGCATCGGTGCCGAATTCGCGGATGAAGCTGTCGGGGTCGTGCTCGGTCGGCAGGAACAGGAATTTGAGGCTGCGCGTATCGGTCGCGTAGGGCAGGGCGGCTTCGAGCGCCTTGTGCGCGGCGCGCCGGCCTGCGCTGTCGCCGTCGAAGCTGAACACCACGGCATCGGTGAAGCGGAAGAGCTTTTGCACATGGTCGGGCGTGCAGGCCGTGCCCAGTGTGGCGACCGCGTTCGCAAAGCCCAGCTGGGACAGCGCGACCACGTCCATGTAGCCTTCGGTCACCAGCGCATAGCCCATTTCGCGCAGCGCGTTGCGCGCCTCGAACAGGCCGTAGAGCTCGCGCCCCTTGTGGAACACCGGCGTTTCGGGCGAGTTCAGGTACTTGGGCTTTTCATCGCCGAACACCCGTCCGCCAAAGCCTATGCATTCGCCCTTGACGTTGCGGATGGGGAACATCAGCCGGTCGCGGAAACGGTCGTAGCGCTTGTTGTCTTCCTCATTGACGATCACCATGCCGCTTTCGTGCAGCAATGGGTCGTCATATTGGGCGAACACGCTCGCCAGGCTGCGCCAGCCCTCGGGCGCGTAGCCCAGACCGAAGCGCGCCGCCGTGGCGCCCGAGACGCCGCGGCCCTTGAGGTAGGCGATGGCGTGCGGCGAGTCCTTGAGGTGGCGGCGGTAGGCGTCGCCAGCCTTCTCGAGCACATCGGTGATCGTGGCCTGCTTTTCCTTTTGTGCGGCCTGGCGCTGGCGCTCCTGGGGACTGATGTCGTCCTGAGGCACGACCAGGCCGACCTGGCCGGCCAGGTCTTGCACGGCTTCTATGAAGCCCATGCCGGCATGCTCCATCAGGAAGCCTATGGCATTGCCATTCTTGCCACAGCCGAAGCAGTGATAGAACTGTTTGGAGGGGCTGACGCTGAACGACGGCGACTTCTCGCCATGGAAGGGGCACAGCCCCATGAAGTTCGCGCCGCCTTTGCGCAGCTGCACATAGCGGCCGACGATGTCGACCACGTCCACGCGGGACAGCAGCTCTTGGATAAACGATTGGGGGATGGACACCGGGCGTATTTTGAACTATCCGGCGCTAACTTGGCCGTTCAGGGGCAAGACGCGGCTTCCTATCTCATGCGCGCAGCAGCTGATCCGCGTTGCCGCGCATCCAGCCGGCGAGCGAGTCCAGCGTGGGCCGCAAGGTCTTGCCCAGCGCGGTGACTTCGTATTCCACGCGCGGCGGCACTTCGGCATAGACCGTGCGGCGCACCAGGCCGCGCTGCTCGAACAGGCGCAGCTGTTTGGTCAGCTCCTTTTGCGTGATCGGCGCAATGGCGCGCTGCAGCGCGCTGAAGCGCACCGGCGCGTCAATGACGATCAGCCGGTACAGGATGGGAATCGCCCATTTGCCCGAAATCAGGTTCACGAAATCCACCATGGGGCAGCGCTGCGCGGTGTCGAAAGTTTCCATGGCTATTCATTCGCCTGTTTAGTATCCAAAGGGTGCCTACTATGCAAAGGATACTATTGATTGAACAATGCAGTCTTGCTTTTCTTCAGGATTCAAGGACATGGCACGACTTCAAGGCAAATACGCGCTCATTACGGGCGGTACAGGGGGCATAGGGCTGGAAACCGCACGCCAGTTCCTGGCCGAGGGCGCGACGGTGGCGATCACCGGGCGCAACGAACAGGCGCTGTCGGCCGCGGGCCGCGAGCTCGGTGACGCCGCACTGCTGCTGCCAAGCGATGCGGGCGATATCGCCGGCCAGCGCGCGCTGGCGCAGCAGCTTGCACGGCATTGGCCGCGCCTGGATGTGCTGTATGCGAATGCGGGCGACGTGACGCACCGCCCCCTGCAGGATTGGGACGAAGCCGCTTACGACCAGCTCATGGGCGTCAACCTCAAGGGCCCGTTCTTTCTGATCCAGGCGCTGCTGCCGCTGCTGGCGAATCCCGCGTCGGTGATCCTGTGCGGCTCGGTCAGCGCGCATATCGGCCTGCCGCAAAGCAGCGCCTATGCCGCGAGCAAGGCCGGCCTGCTGTCGCTGGCGCGCACGCTGTCGGGCGAGTTGTGGGAGCGCGGCATACGCGTCAACGGCCTGAGCCCGGGCCCGACCGAAACCGCGGCACTGGGCAAGCTGGGCCTGCCGCCCGAAGAGGAAGCGGCGCTGCGCGCGCAGATCAGAAAGCTCGTGCCGATAGGCCGCCTGGGCACGCCGCTGGAACTGGCCAAGGCCGCGGTGTTCCTGGCATCCGACGAATCGAGTTATGTGGTGGGCACCGAACTGCAGGTCGACGGCGGCGTGGGCAATCTCTGAGCCGCGGGAAATAAAAATGGCCCGCACCTTGCGATGCGGGCCGGTCTCCTCCGCCCCGGTACATGCCGGGGTGGTCCTCTGTTGTCTGTTGATTCCTGGCAGATTTGCTCGCCACGGCCCGGGCCGGCGAAAAGCTGCGGGGCAGGGCGTCCTGCGGGAACGGATGCAATTGTAGGAAGCTCGCGCGCCTGTTTCCACCGTTTTATTTTAATAAATGATGTTTTATATAAGACATGAGACTTGGATAGTCAGGGTTTGCGCATGCCTTGGATTTTTATTCTCTTAAGTAATTGTTTTATCAGCTGATTTTCTGATTTCAGAAACTGCAGAAACACCTGGATTGAATGAATCATTCCAATTCTTGAGAGATTCAAGGGGGCAATGGTGTGTGAAAAAGGGGTATTAATTGCGCTTGGCCTGGTTCAGGATGAATGGTTTTTCGCTTGGGCCGTGAATTGCGCCATGGGGGCCGGCCGTCGATGCTGCGATGGGCGCGCCTGGCGAAATGTTCACCCTGAGCCGGCCGCGTCGAAGGATGAACGCCCTGCGCTCAAGTCATGATGATGGGCCGTTCATGGTTCGACAGGCTCACCACGAACGGGGGGCGTATGAGGCTCACCACGAACGGGGGGCGTATGAGGCTCACCACGAACGGGGGGCGTATGAGGCCCACGAACGGGGGGGCGTATGAGGCTCGCCACGAATGATTTCCCGTTCGTCCGAGCCTGCCTCGCCGGCCGCGTCGAAGTATGAGCAGCCCGGCCTCATGGCCCAGGCCTCAATGCCCCGCCGACGAAGAAAACAGCTGAATCACCAGCACGCCCGCGACGATCAGCCCCATGCCGATCAGCGCCGCGGCGTCCAGCGACTGGCCCTGCCAGAACCAGGCGATGGCCGAGACCAGCACGATGCCCGCGCCGGACCAGATCGCATAGGCCACGCCCGTGGGCACGGTGCGCAGCGTCAGCGACAGGAAGAAGAAGGCCAGCGCATAGCCCGTGGCCGTGATCAGCGAAGGCCCTAGCCGCGTGAAGCCTTCGGCGCTCTTGAGGAAAGAGGTCGCGATGACTTCACAGACGATGGCCAGCGCCAGATACAGATAGCTGATCGCCATTGCTCAGACGGGGGCGTAATCGCCCGTGCCTTCGGGCCAGGGGGTCAGCACCTCGTAGCCGGTCTCGGTCACGCAGACCATGTGTTCCCATTGGGCCGACAGCGACTTGTCGTTGGTGATCACGGTCCAGCCGTCGCTGAGTTCGCGCGTCGCGGCCTTGCCGGCGTTGAGCATGGGCTCGATGGTGAAGATCATTCCCGCCTCGAGCTTGAGGCCCTGGCCCGGCACGCCGTAGTTGAGCACGTCGGGCGTGTCGTGGTAGATCTGGCCTATGCCGTGGCCGCAATATTCCTGCACCACGGTAAAGCGTTCGCGCTTGGCGATGCTTTCGATCGCATGGCCGATATCGCCCA
>NZ_JAHCDD010000037.1 GCF_018413525.1 Acidovorax sp. CCYZU-2555 | reverse complement strand
CTTCCGCGCATGCGTCGCATGTAATATGCGAATTTTCTCAATGGATGATACAGCCAGCGCAGACTGGGAACCTGCAATATGAATTTGCGCACCTGCTGCGCGGGAATCAAGGTCACATAAATATCGCGCGACAATTGCTGCGCCGCGGTCAGAACTTCCACCGGACTCATATCGGCACGCAACTGGGCATGCTTTTCCTGTGCCTTGGCATAATAGTCATCCAGCATTTTCTGCCGACCAACCGCCATTTCCGCCTTGGCCGGAACACGGTAGAGCGAAGTAACCTTGTGCACCATTTTGAAATCGTGGTGCAAAGAATAACGCACCCAGAGATTCCAATCTTCGAGGTTTTCCAGATCGGGATCGAAGCCGCCGTACTCCTCGAACAGCGAGCGCTTGAACAGCACGGTCTGGATGGGCAGATAGTTGTGGTGCCACATCACGTAGCGGTTGAACTGCTGGCGGTAGAGCAGGCTGTGTTCGATCTCGCGATAGATCCATGGCTCGGGGCTGATCACTTCCGTGCGCACCTGATAGGCCAGCGAATAGACGGCGCCCAGGTAGGGGCTCTTTTGCCATTCGTCCACCAGCACTTCAAGATGGTCGGCGTAGAACAGATCGTCATCATCCAGAAAGCACAGCAACTCCCCGCGCGCGGCTGCCAGCGCGGCATTGCCCGCGGCGCAGCGGCCCATCTTTTCCAACGGCAGATAGGTCACTTCCGACAGCACACCATAGCCCCGGACTTCGTCCATGAAGGCCTGTGCCGTGTTGCCGCCGTCTTCGACCACGACCAGCTGGATATTGGAGTAGGTTTGCGCCGCGATCGAGGCTACGGCCTCGGCCAGACGTCCGGTCTTGCCGGGCGTGGTACGGGTCAGCACGCTGACCAGCGGCTTGGGCTCGTCGCCGGTCTTTTCCGGGTAGGCGTGGAACGAGCCTTCGCGTGGCATTTCGTAATCCCACAAGCGGAACGGAAACGGCTGGTGGCTCTTGCGGCGCGTGCGCATGAAGACCGGGGCCGAGCGCAGCAGTTTGAGCCCGTTCTTCAGCAAGCCTCGGCGTTGGCCGGGAAAGGACTGCGGCACGGCCAGCAAGCCCAGGTACATCACCGCGCCGCCAATGACCTGATGACGGCTGCCGTAGCGGCAGCGCAGCAGCACGTTCGCGTAAGTGCTGCCCAGGAACTGCATGGGTTTGACCTGCGCGGCCTCTTCATACGTGTAATGCCATACCGTGGCCTTGGGCACGTAACGCAGACGGTAACCGTTGTCACGTAGACGGTAGGAAAGCTCCACATCCTCGCCATACATGAACAACAGCGGTTCGTAACCGCCCACTTTGCGCATTGCTTCGGTACGGAACAGCGCACAGGCACTGGAACACCACAGCACATCGCCATTGACCGGGTTGTAGTGCTTGGGGTGTTCGTAGGGCTTCTGGCGGCACTCCCATTCAGCGACATCCGGCCCGTCAGCAACTGCTTGTATCAGCAGTTCCACCAGCGTATCCGGCTCGAATTCCAGATCGACATTCGTCACCAGGAAAAACGGGCTCTGCGCTTTCGCCAGATTGGCGTTGTGCCCTTTTCCAAAGCCGACGTTCGCTGCGGCTTCAACGGAAATTTCCAGATAGTTGTGCTGCTGCTCCTTCTGGAAATTCTGCAGCCAGGCAATGCTGCCATCCGTCGAGCCATTGTCACGAACAATGAGTCGGATCTGCTTCAATGGAATGCGCTGCGACGCGAGGCTATCAAAGAACTTTCCCAGCCACTTGAACGAGTTGTAAGTGACGATGGAGACATCCAAAGATACATCCGACAGATTTTCGAAAGATAACTCTTGCCGAAGACTTAATGATTGCGGACTATTCATGAATTTGTTTTTCGACGAATCAATTAAATCAAAGCTTCTGGAAATTCATAGGCGCGGACCGCGACATGCGTCGAGCGGGTCTGCGCCACCAGTGCTTTCAGCCTGACTATGTGGTTGCCTTCAGCCATGACTGTACCGGCGACGGAAGCCGTGCAATGCTGCACGCCATCCACTGAGCGCTGTATCCTAGCGCAGGACGAACCCATAACATTCGGTTACAAAAGAAACGCACTGTCGTGATGGAGCTTGCGGGCAGCTCGCCCAAGTGCCTGCCGATTCACTTGCCGCTCGAACTGGATGTATGGGCAATCACGGCAGAGTCGCCCAAGTGCGGCGCGGCGTTTGCGAGGCGGTTGCGGTAAGCGAAGGTATCAGTCACTGTAGGCCGTGCAGGCCGTGCAGGCCGAGCAACACCGCTGGCGTGCAAAAACTGCAGGAAAAAATCAAGGACGCCGAGGATGCACCCCGTGGCCTTGCGGCCCCGGGGCAGTGGCGAACAACGACTTATGCGCCTTCCCAGCGCTTGAGCACCAGGCTTGCATTGGTGCCGCCAAAGCCGAAGCTGTTGGACAGCACCTGGCGCAGCTCGGCGTCGCGCGTCACGGTCACCAGCGGCATGCCTTCGACCGCGGGGTCGGGCGTCTCGACATTGGCCGAGCCGGCGATGAAGCCCTTGTTGAGCATCAGCAGGCAGTAGATGGCTTCCTGCACGCCGGTCGCACCCAGCGAGTGGCCGGTCAGGGACTTGGTCGACGAGAACGGCGGGATGCTGTCGCCGAACACTTCGCGGATGGCGCGCAGTTCGGGCACATCACCGACCGGCGTCGAAGTGCCGTGGGTGTTGATGTAGTCGATGGGGCCGTCGAGGCCTTCGATGGCCTGGCGCATGCAGGCAATGGCGCCCTCGCCCGAAGGCGCGACCATGTCTTCGCCGTCGGACGTGGCACCGAAGCCCACGACTTCGCCGAGGATGTTGGCACCGCGCGCCAGCGCATGCTCGAGGCTTTCGAGCACCACGGCACCGCCGCCGCCGGCGATCACGAAACCGTCGCGGTTGGCGTCATAGGCACGCGCGGCCTTTTCGGGCGTGGCGTTGTACTTGCTGGACATCGCGCCCATGCCGTCGAACAGCAGCGACATGCCCCAGGACAGCTCTTCGCCGCCGCCGGCGAACATCACGTCCTGCATGCCCCAGGCGATCTGCTGGGCTGCGGAGCCAATGCAGTGCGCCGAAGTCGAGCAGGCCGACGTGATCGAGTAGTTGATGCCCTTGATGGCGAAATTGGTCGACAGGCAGGCCGAGACCGTGGAGCTCATGCAGCGCGTGACCTGATAAGGGCCGACGCGGCGAATGCCTTTTTCACGCAGTGTGTCGGCGGCTTCGATCTGGTTGGCGGGCGAACCGCCGCCCGAGCCCATGATCAGGCCGGTACGCGGATGGGAAACCTGCTCGGGTGTGAGTCCGGCCTCGGCGATGGCCTGGGTCAGCGCGATTTGCGCATAGGCCGCCGCATCGCCCATGAAACGCAGCTGCTTGCGGTCGATCAATGCCTCGACATCAATTTGCGGAATGCCGGCCACCTGGCTGCGCATGCCCAGCTCGGTGAACTCGGGCATGGCCCGAATGCCCGAGCGGCTCTCGCGCAGCGAGGCCTCGACCGTTGCATTGTCGTTTCCGATGCACGAGACAATGCCCGTGCCCGTAATCACAACCCGACGCTTCATTCTGCGGATCCTTCGGTTTTGCCCTCACGCATGAACAAACCCACGCGCAGGTCGGTTGCCGTATAGATGAGCTTGCCGTCAGCCAGCAGGCGTGCGTCGCCGATGGCCATGTTGAGTTTGCGCTTGATCAGGCGCTTGATGTCGATTTCGTAGGTGACCAACTTGACGTCGGGGCCCACTTCGCCGGTGAACTTGACTTCGCCGGCGCCGAGCGCACGGCCGCGACCGGGCAACTGCAGCCAGGTCAGGTAAAAGCCAATCAGCTGCCACATGGCATCGAGGCCCAGGCAGCCCGGCATCACCGGATCGCCCTGGAAATGGCATTTGAAAAACCACAGATCGGGGTTCACATCGAGCTCGGCCACGATCTTGCCCAGACCATGCTCGCCGCCTTCGCTGGCGATGTGCGTGATGCGATCGAACATCAGCATGGGAGGCAAAGGCAGGCGCCCGGAATCAGGAGTGAACAGCTTGCCCTCGCCGGAGGCGATCAGTTGCTGGTAGGAAAAGGAATCGGCCATTGTCAAACTTGCTCCACAGCGGTGCACTCACCGCTTCGTTGTCGCGTGATTCGCAGCATTTCGCATGCGCCACAGGCGCGCATTATCCGGCCCACGGCGTTGCCGTATAACCGCAAAGACCCTGCAAATGCAAAATAACACAGATACTTCAAAAGACGACAGTCTACTTGCCCTGGGCATAAGTCCGCTGCCTCCAGGCTGCATAGGCGACTGCCAGCCCGGCCAACAGCCATAGCGGCAGCTGCCCGACCCAGCGCACCCAGGCGGCGAACGGCGTGATTCCGTCGCGCCCCTGAACGCTGCCGGACAGCACGCCGCGCACATGCGGCGCCAGCGTCTGGGTCACATCGCCATGGTGATCGATGATCACCGTGGCCCCGGTATTCGTGGCGCGCAGCATCGGCCGCTCGAACTCGAGCGAACGCATGCGGCTGATCGCCAGATGCTGGTCGATGGCCACGCTGTCGCCGAACCAGCCGATGTTGCTCACATTGACGAAAATCGTCGGCGCCGTGGTCGGATCGCGGAAACGCAGTCCGAGTTCCTCGCCGAAAAGATCTTCGTAGCAGATATTGGGCGCGAGGCGCTGACCGGCCCAGTCCATCGAAGGCTGGGCCAGGCCGCCCCGGTTGAAGTCGCCCAGCGGAATGTTCATCATCTCGGTGAACCAGCGAAACAGCGGGGGAATGAACTCGCCGAACGGCACCAGATGGTGCTTGTCATAGCGGTACACCGGCGCCTGGCCGGGCAGCAAACCGATCACGGCGTTGGCATAGCCGTCCAGCGGGTTGCCCAGCGGAATGCCGATCAGCGCGGCCTGCGGGCCCTGGCTGAAATGCTGCTGCAGTATCGACATGTAGTCGAGCGGCAGTTGCTGGGGCAGCAGCGGAATCGCGGTTTCGGGCGCGACCACCAGTTGGGCATCGGTGCTGCGCAGCGCGCTTGAGTACCACTCCAGCGCCAGCGGCACGCCGCTGCCGGCTTCGAATTTTTCGTCCTGTGGAATATTGCCCTGCAGCAGGGCCACGCTGAGCGCGGGCGGCTGTGCGGCCGGCGCTTCGGCCAGGCAGCCACGCAGCGCGCAGTCGCGCTGCCAGAACAGACCGGCGAGCAGCGCCGCGCCACCGAGCGCCAGCGCCCAGGTGCGCGCCTGGCGCAGATGCACGGCGCGCAGACCCGCGAGCCCATAGGCGAGCGCGGCCGCGACGGCGCCGGTGCCATAGACACCCACCCAGCGCGGCAGCACGGACAGCGGGCCGTCCACATGGGCGTAGCCGCCCGCGCCCCAGGGGAAGCCCGTGAAGAGACTGCCGCGTGTCAGTTCGGCGAGCGTCCAGCAGGCGGCGAACAGCAGCGCCGAGGCGAGCGCACCGCAAGGTTTGAAACGCGTGAAAGCCCAGGCCGCGAGCGCGTAGTAACTGCCCAGAAATGCAGCCAGGCCCAGCACGGCCAGCACCGCCAGCGGCGCGGGCAGGCCGCCGTAGGTGTGCATGGAAATGAACAGCCACCAGAAAGTGGCGGCCAGCCAGCTGGTGGCGAAGATGAAGCCCAGGCCCGCGGCGCGGCGCGCCGGCAGGCCGGTGCGCAGGCCGAATGCGAGCAGCGCCAGCGAGAGGATTTGCAGCCACCACAGCGGCTGCCCGCCGACGGGCCAGGCGATAGACAGCGCCTGGGCCACGCCCGCCGCGGCGACAACGGCCGCGCCCCACCAGAAGACCCCACGGCGGGGCGAAAGCAAAGCCATGCGTGCGTTCAGTTGCTGACCAGGCTGTCGGGCGCATGCTCGCGCACCACGCGGAACCAGCGCACCGCGCCGCCCTTGGTGTGCAGCACGGTGAAGCCCAGGCCCTGCATCTGCAGGTATTCGCCGCGCTTGGGCACATGGCCCATCTCGTGCGCGATCAGCCCGCCTATGGTCTCGAAGTCGTCTTCGGGGTCGGTGGCCTGCAGCACCACGTCGAAAGCTTCGGCCACGCGTTCGACCGAGGTGTCGCCCGAGACGCGATAACTGTTGTCGGCCAGCGCGAAGATGTCGCCTTCGTCTTCGGGAATGTCGAACTCGTCTTCGATCTCGCCGACGATTTCCTCGAGCACGTCTTCGATCGTGACCAGACCGGCAACGCGGCCGAACTCATCGATGACGATTGCCAGGTGGCTGCGGTTGCCGCGAAATTCGCGCAGCAGGTCGTGCAGTCCCTTGCTTTCGGGAATGAACACCGCGGGACGCAGCAAGGCCCGCAGGTTGAGTTCGGGAGCGCGTTGGAGCTTGAGAAGATCCTTGGCCAGCAGAATGCCAATGATGTTTTCCCGCTCGCCCTGGTAAATGGGAAAGCGCGAATGGGCGGTGGTGATGACCTGGTGCAGGATGACGTCGAAAGGGTCGTCAATGTTGACGAGGTCCATCCGGGTCGAGGCGACCATCACGTCGCCGGCCGTCATGTCGGCCATCCGGATCACACGTTCCAGCATTACGCGGGAATCGGCGCCAATGACTTGTTTGTCTTCGGCTTCCGCCAGGGTTTCGATCAATTCATCGGCCGACTCGGGGGCCGGGTGGATGAATTCAGCGACTTTTTGCAGAAAACTGCGCTTGTCTTCCTTTTCGGAAGAACGAGCAGAATGCGGGTCTGACACTGTCTTGGAATGCAGGACGTGCGGTAGTGGAACAAGCTGCAAGGATAGCGGATTGCCCGCGTTTGATGTGTGGCGTTTGCGAGAAATCCCCGTTGCGCCCCGGCCATCTTTGTGTAGAGGGCCCGCCATTGCCACTGCCGCGCGCTCTCAAGCGCCGGTCTTGTGCCGGCCTTCGCGCATGCCCTGGCGAATCTCCTGCATGCCTGCCAGAAAGCTCCAGAACTGCCTGGCCTGCTTCTTGAGCTGGTAGTCGACTTCGGCGAACTGCTCGTTGACCATCTGCTCCATGTGCGTGTCTATGCCCGCGGGCGGCAGCTGCAGATAGGCTTCGGATTCCGAGCCGTCGCGCGTGACCACGGCACCGGCCTTGCGTGCGATCTTGAGCATGGCGGTGTTTTCGGACAGCGCGTGGATGAACATCATGCTCACGCCGCGCGTGCGCGCATGCACGATCGCATGGTCGAACAGGCGCTTGCCCAGGCCCTTGCCACGTGCCTGCTTGAGCACCGACACGCCGAACTCGGCGCAGCGCTGGTACTCGGGATGGGGCGCATAGGCGAGATGCGCCATGGCGATCAGCTCGAGGCGCCGGTTGTAGATGCCGAACACCTGATCGCGGTCGAAATCGAGCTGCTGCACATAGCGCAGCACCTGCTCGTCATTGGCTGCATAGCCAAAACGCAGATAACGGTCGGCAGGCGCGAGCTTGAGCAGATGGCGACCCACGCTGTTACGGTGGCGTGCACTCAAGGTACGAATAGGAACCATGGCAGGACGGCACGAAGCGATGAAGCGGATTGACGGGCTGGTCACCGGACGCAACAAATGCTTGCCGGCGCGCCAGGAAGACCTCAACCAGTCAATAGAAACGTTCATGCTTCGAATATAGGGGATTACCCTAGATTCTTCAAGAAGAATGCTGCAGTGCAGCATGGGAACGATGCGAGCTTGCAACGCTTTCTCTGGGCATGGCTCTAGGGGTGGCCGTTCATCCTTCGACGGGCTCTCAAGAAACAGCTTTTTTTTAAATAAATCAATGACTTAGAAGGTGGTCGATTTTGGCAAACGGCGGCAGAAGAGTGACCCGTTCGTGGTGAGCTTGTCGAACCATGAACGGCCCGTCCTCATGCCTTGAGCGCAGGCCGTTCATCCTTCGACAGGCTCAGGACGAACGGATTTTTAACGCCCGCTGTTTCTTTTGAACGCCTTGCGAGACCCCGTCTCGCTTACTCCGCTCAGGACGAACGGGGAAAGGCCCGCTGTTTCTTTCTGACGCCTGGCGAGACTTTGGCTCGCTTGCCCCGCACTAGACTGGCACTGCCGTCGTCGCCTTGACCCGGTCCAGCACAAAGCTGGTCTTGCAGTCCTGCACGCTGGGATGCTTGAGCAGCGTGTCCATGATGAAGCGGCTGTAATGCGCCATGTCGCTGACCACGACGCGCAGCAGATAGTCCATCTCGCCGGTCAGGGACGCGCATTCGACGACTTCGGGCCAGGTCTGGACGCTGGCGCGGAACACGTCCATGGGATTGCGCTTGCTGGTTTCGGTGTACTTCTCGAGCCGCACATTGAGATAGGCGGTCAGGCCCAGGCCCACGGTCTCGGGGCGGACCAGCGCGACGTAGCGGTCGATGACGCCCGCCTCTTCGAGCCGCTTGACGCGGCGCAGCACGGCGCTGGGCGAGAGCCCGACCTGTTCGCCGATCACGTCATAGGTTTCCCGGCCGTTTTCCTGCAGGCGCCGGAGAATGGCCCGGTCCAGCTTGTCGATTGCTTGCGTTGCGCTCATGGCCGGCATTCTACGGACAGCGGCCAAAACACCCCGGGTTTCCCCGAATCACCCTCGAAAACTGCATGAAATGTGTCTTTGATGCACTTTTCATGCAAATCCAGCGCGCGCAGCGGTGCAATAACGCAGGAATTCACGGCCGCCAAGTTCTACAGTGGACCCATAACCACCGACCGCCACCCAGGCAGGAGACACCACCATGAATGCGCCGCTTCCCTTGAGCACCACCCCGTCCGCCGCTTCGTCCACCGCCGCCTGGGACAACCCCATGGGCACGGACGGCTTCGAGTTCATCGAGTATGCGGCGCCCGATCCGGTGGCGATGGGCCTGGTCTTCGAAAGCATGGGGTTCAAGGCCGTGGCCAAGCACCGCCGCAAGAACGTGACGCTGTACCGTCAGGGCGAAATCAACTTCATCATCAACGCCGAGCCCGACAGCTTCGCCCAGCGCTTCGCGCGCCTGCACGGCCCCAGCGTCTGCGCGATCGCTTTCCGTGTCGACGACGCCAAGGCCGCCTACGAGCGCGCGCTCGATCTGGGTGCCTGGGGCCATGAAGGCACGCATACGCCCGGCGAACTCAACATTCCGGCGATCAAGGGCGTGGGCGACAGCCGCATCTATCTGGTCGACCGCTGGCACGGCAAGAACGGCGCCAAGCCCGGCGACATCGGCAACATCGGTTTCTTCGACGTCGACTTCGTGCCCCTGCCCGGCGTCACCACCGAAGAGATGCTGACGCCCTACGGCCATGGCCTGACCTACATCGACCACCTGACGCACAACGTGCACCGCGGTCGCATGAATGAATGGGCTGATTTCTACGAGCGTCTGTTCAACTTCCGCGAAATCAAGTACTTCGACATCGAAGGCCAGGTCACGGGCGTCAAGAGCAAGGCCATGACCAGCCCCTGCGGCAAGATCCGCATTCCAATCAACGAAGAGGGCAAGGAAAAAGCCGGCCAGATCCAGGAGTACCTCGACTCGTACCACGGCGAAGGCATCCAGCACATCGCCATGGGCTCGGACAACCTCTACGGCACCGTCGACGCGCTGCGCGCCAGCGGCGTGCGCCTGCTCGACACCATAGACACGTATTACGAACTCGTCGACCAGCGCATTCCAGGCCACGGCGAGCCGCTGGACCAGCTGCACGAACGCAAGATCCTGATCGACGGCAAGAAGGACGCCATCCTGCTGCAGATCTTCAGCGAGAACCAGCTGGGCCCGATCTTCTTCGAGTTCATCCAGCGCAAGGGCGACGACGGCTTCGGCAATGGCAACTTCAAGGCGCTGTTCGAGAGCATAGAGCTGGACCAGATGCGCCGCGGCGTTCTCTGAAGCGAGAAAAACCATGGGTCAAGCTCCAGTCGTCTACGGACAATCCGAGCGGCCGCCGCGCGGCGACTACAGCCGCGCCGCGGGCGACTACACCTGCGCGCAGGATTACGCGGCCTATACCGAGACCGACCACGACACCTACCGGCGCCTGCACGCGCGCCAGTCGGCGCTGCTGCCGGGCCGGGCCTGCGCGGAGTTCATCGCCGCGCTGCCCTCGCTGGGCGCCCATGACCGCATTCCGCGCTTTGAAGACATCAACGCGCGGCTGATGCCGGCCACGGGCTGGCAGATCGTCGCCGTGCCCGGGCTCATTCCCGAGCTGGCCTTTTTCGAGCTGCTCGCCGACAGGCGCTTTCCGGTGACCGACTGGATTCGCACGCCGGCCGAGTTCGACTACATCGTCGAGCCCGACATCTTTCACGACCTGTTCGGCCATGTGCCGCTGCTGTTCAACCCGGTGATCGCCGACTACGTGCAGCGCTACGGCCAGGGCGGCATCAAGGCGCACAGCCTGGGCGCCTGCGAAATGCTCGCGCGGCTGTACTGGTACACGATCGAGTTCGGGCTGATACGCGAAGCTGGCGGCCTGCGCGCCTATGGCGCGGGCATTCTGAGTTCGGGCGGCGAGCTGGTCCATTCGGTCGAAAGCCCGCTGCCGCAGCGCGTGCCGCTCACGGTGGAGCGCGCCATGCGCTCGCGCTACAAGATCGACAGCTACCAGCAGACCTACTTCGTCATCGACGACCTGCAGCAGCTGTTCGACATGACCGCCGCCGACTTCGCTCCGCTGTATGCCCAACTGCGCGCGCTGCCCGAGTTTTCGGCCGATGGTCAGGTGCTCCCGGCGCAGGCTTGAGCGCGCTCGACCAGCGCCGCGCAGTCGCGCATGAGCTGCGCGTCGAACACCAGCTCCACATGTGCCTGGTCGACGATCAGCCGGTTGTCGGCGCCGGGATAGGTGGCGGCGAGCGCGGGCATCACGAGATTGTCGCAGTTCGAGTACCAGCAGGTCATGCGCGCGGCCAGGGCCTGCGGCTCCTGGGCTGCCAGGGCGCGCAGCCATGCGCTGTCAAGGCGCATCTGCCGGCCGTTGACGGTGCGACTGAAGTTGGCGATCCAGGTGCCGCGGTGCGGCGTGGCCAGCGTGACCACGCGCGCCACCAGCGCCTGCAAGCGCTGCGCGGCCTGGGCTTCGCTCACGCCGCCCCCAACCACGGCGCCGCGGCTGCGCAGCCAGGCGCGTATCACCAGCCCGCCCATGCTGTGGCCTATCAGCACCGGCGGGCGGCCCGTGGCCTGGGCCATGCGGCGCACGGCGGCGTCCAGATCGGGAACGCATTCATCGATCGATCCCCATGCAGGCTCCAGCGTCACGGCGATGCAGGGAATGCCGCGCGCGGCGAACATGCGCTGCCATGGCTGCCAGAAAGCGCGATTGCAGAGATATCCATGCACCAGCACCACGCCCGTGCGGCCCGTGCCCGCGCCGACGTCATCGGGCAGCGCATGCGTGCGAAACGGCTGGCGCCAGCCGAAGATGCGATAGGCATAGCCGACTTCGGCGAAGTAGGCGCGCAGCATGGTGCGCGCCGACACGGGTGGCAGCACGCCCATGGTGTCGCGCGGTGCGACCAGCAGGCAGATGAATTGCAGGCCTATGCTCCACGCGGGAAACAGCAGCAGCGCCAGCACCCCGCCCAGCGCCAGCGCGGGCGACTGCGGCCATTGCCACCAGAGCCAGGCCAACGCCAGCGCCCAGCCGCCCAAAATGGCGGCCTGCTGCCAGCGCGCGTTCATGCGTGCGTCCTTGTCATTCCCAAGGTTTAACACGCCATGTCACGCTTGGGTAGCAGCGGGCATCCCGCTGTCCTTCTCGGGACATTCCCTAGGACAAGCCCGGGAGACAGGCCGGGCTCGCGGCTACAGAATGGACAGACCGCATCGCGGCCTGCTGCGCCAGGTCATTCTTCAGACATTCAAGGCTGTACTCGCATGGATCCTCTCTGGCTGCAGAACTATCCCGCTGGCGTTCCCCACGACATCGATCCCGGCGTCTACCGATCGGTGGCGCAGCTGATCGAGGAATCGTTGAAGAAGAACGCCGACCAGCCGTTTTCGGTCTGCATGGACCGCTGGATGCATTACCGCGACCTTGACCTGCTGTCGCAGCGCCTGGGCGCCTGGCTGCAGGGACTGGGGCTGGAGCCCGGCGCGCGCGTGGCGATCATGCTGCCCAATGTGCCGCAGTTCGCCGTGACCATGGCCGCGGTGCTGCGCGCGGGCTATACCTGCGTCAACGTCAACCCGCTCTACACCGCGCGCGAACTCGAACACCAGCTCAAGGACTCGGGCGCGAGCGCCATCGTCATTCTCGAAAACTTCGCGCATACGCTGGCCAGCGTGCTCGAGCGCACGCCCATTCAGCAAATCTGCATCACGTCGCTGGGCGATCTGCTGGGCCCGGTCTACGGCCGCTGGATACGCTTTGCCGCGCGCCATCTCGCGAAGATGGTGCCGCCCTACACGCTCACGCTCACGGGCGGCCGCCAGGTCACGACCTTTCCCCAGGCGCTGGCGCTGGGCGCGCAGCGCACGCTGCGCCCCAGTCCGGCCACGCTGGACTCCATCGCATTCCTGCAATACACGGGCGGCACCACGGGGCTGTCCAAGGGCGCGATCCTGACGCACCGCAACATCATCGCCGCGACGCTGCAGGCCGAGGCCTGGTTCGCGCCCGCGCTGTCCAGCCTGCCCGATCGCCGCAACCTGCACAGCATCGCGGCGCTGCCGCTCTACCATATCTTCGCGCTCACGCTGTGCCTGCTGGCGATACGCCAGGGCTCGAGCCTGAGCCTGATTCCCAACCCGCGCGACATCGCCAAGTTCGTGGGCGTGCTCAAGAAACGCCCGTTCCATCTGCTGCCCGGCGTGAATACGCTGTTCAACGCGCTGCTGCAGAATTCGCAGTTCCGCGCGCTCGACTTCTCCAGCCTGTGCCTGACCCAGGCCGGCGGCATGGCGGCCTCCGAAGGCACGGCGCGCGAGTGGAAGAAAGTCACGGGCAGCACCATGATCGAAGGCTGGGGCATGAGCGAAACCTGCGCCATAGGCACCAACAACCCGGTCACCAACCCCGAGTACACAGGCAACATCGGCCTGCCGCTGCCCGGCATCTCGATCGCGATCAAGGACGAGAACGGCCAGAACCTGCCGCTGGGCCTGCCGGGCGAGCTGTGCATCCAGGGCCCCAACGTGATGACCGGCTATTACAACCAGCCGCAGGAAACCGCCAGGGCCTTCACCGATGACGGCTACCTGCGCACCGGCGACGTGGGCCAGATGGATGGCCAGGGCTGCGTGCGCCTCATCGATCGCAAGAAAGACATGATCCTGGTCAGCGGCTTCAACGTCTACCCGAACGAACTCGAAAACGTGGTTTCGCTGTGCCCGCATGTGGTCGAATGCGCGGCCATAGGCGTGCCCGACGAAAAGCAGGGCGAGGCCATCAAGCTGTTCGTCGTGCGCAGCAGCGAGCAGCTCGATGAAGAAACGCTGCAGCGCTACTGCAGCGAGAACCTCACGGGCTACAAGCGGCCCAAATACATAGAGTTCCGCGACGCATTGCCCAAGACCAATGTGGGCAAGATCCTGCGGCGCGAACTGCGCACGCCGCAGTGAGCCGCGTTCCGCTGGCGGGCGCGCTGTGGCCCGAAATGACCGTGCTCGAGCGCGGCTGGCTGTCGGCCAACGGCGTGCTTTTCACCGGGGCCGACGGCGCCGCGCTGGTCGACTCCGGCTACTGCACCCATGCCGAACAGACGCTCGATCTGGTGCGCTCGGCGCTGGGGCCGCAGCCGCTGGCGCGCATTCTCAACACCCATCTGCACAGCGACCACTGCGGCGGCAACGCCGCGCTGCAGGCCGCCTGGCCGGATCTGCAAGCCCATGTGGCTCCGGGCCAGGCGGCCCAGGTGCGCGACTGGGACGCACAGGCGCTGGGCTATGGACCCACGGGCCAGCAATGCCCGCGCTTTCGCATCGATGGCGTGCTGACGCCCGGCAGCGAAGTCTCGCTGGGCGAGCGGCCCTGGCAGATCCACGCCGCGCCCGGCCATGACACGCATTCGGTGGTGCTGTTCGAGCCCGAAGCGCGGCTGCTGATTTCAGCCGATGCGCTCTGGGAAAAAGGCTTTGGCGTGGTGTTTCCCGAACTCGACGGCGAACACGCGTTTGCCGAAGTCGGCGCGACGCTGGACCTGATAGAGCGGCTGGCGCCCGTCACGGTGATTCCCGGTCATGGTCCGATGTTCTGCAATGTGGCCGGTGCGTTGGCTACGGCGCGCGCACGCCTTGACGGCTTTGTGCAATCACCGCTGCGCCACGCGCGCCATGCGGCCAAGGTGCTGATCAAGTTCAAGCTGCTCGAATGGCAGCGCATCGATGCCCATGCGCTCCAGGCCTGGACCGAAGCCACGCCTTATCTGATGCAGCTGCACGCGCGGCATTTTGCGCAGGCCACGCCGTCGGAGTGGACCACGGCGCTGGTCGATGAGCTGATCGCCGTGGGCGCAGCCCGGCGCGAGGCCGGGCTGCTGTTCAACGCTTAAGGCAAGTCTTTGATGGGCTCGGGCTCGTTGGTGGGGCGCGGGCCCACGGTGCCCAGGCGGGCCTTGAGCGACTGGGGCTGGCCCGAAATCAGCGCGGCATAGGCCGTGGTATTGGCCAGCACTTTCTTCACGTAGTCGCGCGTTTCGGTGAACGGCACGTTCTCGGCCCAGATCGCGGCGTCGAGCACCGGTCCGTTGCGCCACACGCGCGGACGGCCCGGGCCGGCGTTGTAGCCCGCGGCAGCCATCGCCATCGAGCCATCGAAGTCGTCGAGCGCGAGCTTCAGATAAGCCGTGCCTATGGTGATGTTGACTTCGCGGTCGTTGATCATGTTCGGCGTGAAGTCGTTCATGCCGATCTTGCGCGCGGTCCAGCGCGCGGTCGCGGGCATGACCTGCATCAGGCCCGACGCACCGACGCCCGAGCGCGCGTCCATGATGAAGCGGCTTTCCTGGCGTATCAGGCCGTAGACATAGGCCGGATCGAGGCCGATCATGCGCGAGCGCGCGATCACGGTGTCGTGGAACGGCATGGGGTAGCGCTGGTTCCAGTTGACTTCGCTGCGCGTACGCTCGCTGGTGTTGATGCAGCGGTCCCAGATTTCACGCTGGCAGGCCAGGTCGGCGGCCGCGAGCAGCGCGCGTTCGTCCATGCCGCCGGGCGTATGCAGGTTGGTCGCGTAGTTCCACTCGCGCACGCCTTCGCTGCGCAGGCCCAGTTGAATCGCCTGCAGTCCGCGCTGCAGGCTGGGGTTGGCCAGGGCCGCGGCTTTTTCCTGCGCCGTGATGGGCGCGGGCGCTGCGGGTACGGTCACGCGCTGGCCCAGCTCCTCGAGCGCGAGCTGCTCGTAGAAGCCGCCCGAGCCCGCAATGCTTTCGAACAACTGGCGCGCCTGGGCGCGCTCGGCATCGCCGCCGTGCGGCGCCACCAGCGACCTGGCTTTCCAGTAGACCCAGGCGCTGTCGGCCTGGCCCTGGGGGCTCATCGCATCGATGGCGCGCGTCACCTGGCGCCACTGGCTGGCGCGCAAGGCGGTGCGTACTTTCCAGCCCAGCAGTTCGTCGTTGAGGTCCTGGTCCTTGCGCACATTGGCGAAATAGCCCTGGGCCTCGGGTTGCAGCTTGAACGCGGCCTGCTTGCCTATGGCCGCCCAGGCCCAGTTGCGCTCCTCGGCCGTGAGCACGCCATTCCAGCGGCTTTCGAGCTGGGCCGCGGCCTGTGCCGGGTCATTGGCCGCGAGGCGGATCAAGGCCAGCAGGCCCAGTTCCTGGCGCACCTGGCCACGCGCCATGCGCGGGCCCGTGAGGAATTTGATGGGCGAAGCGAACAGTTCGTTGACCAGCGGTGCCGACTCGGGCGCGACCATCTGCACCGCATCGCGCACCGCGCGCTGGCGGTTGGCATCGGCCGCAAGACGCGCCTTGCGCCAGATATCGCTGGCCGGCATCTGCTTGGCGGCATAGAAGTTCGCGGCCGCGTTGGTGCAGGCATCCTCGGCATCGCGCTGCGCGTACCAAAGGTCGCGCGTTTCCTGCGCCTGCGCCTCGCCGGTACGGCCTTCGATCTGCGCAATGGTCAGCGCATAGCAGCGCACCGAACGGTCGTCCTGCATGCGGTAACCCGGCAGCAGCTGCGCGAATTGCGCCCAGTCGCGGCGCTGGCCCAGCAACAGCAGCCAGTCATTGCGCAACCGGTCTTCCTGGTAGGTGCCGGCCCAGCGTTTGAGAAACGATTGCACTTCGTCGGGCTGGGCCTGGTCGAGCCGCACGCGCAGCTCCCAGTAGGCGCCCCAGGGCTCCAGCCCATGACCGCGCACGGCCGGCAACAGTTGAGCCAACTGATTGCGGTCGCCTTTGCGGTAGGCTTGCTGCATTGCGAGCAACGCATCATCACCACGGATTTGAGCCACCACCAGCGGCGAGGCCGTGGTCCAGAGAGTTGCCGCGATAAGCGGTGTCAGAATCTTGTGCCAGTGCATGGAGGATTATGTGATGGACAAAGCAGCCTTACGGCGCGCATTGATCGAACAGCGGTTGAACCTTACGGATCGACTGGACCGCGCGGACCTGTTGCAACAGGTCATGCGATTTTGGCTCATTGATCGGCCCGATACCGTGATTGGCGCCTATTGGCCCATCAAAGGAGAGTTTGATCCCTTGCCAGCCTTGCACCGCTGGAAGGAAGACGGCGAGTTGCAGCGCGACGGCCAGCGCCGGCGCATAGGCCTGCCGGTGATCGACAAGGTCCACAAGACGTTGAGCTTTCACCTCTGGTACCCGGGCTGCCCCATGGAAGAGGATGCCTACGGCATTCCCAAGCCCAAGGACACCGAAGTGGTCGTGCCCACGCTGCTGTTCGTGCCCTGCGTCGGTTATGCGCCGGGCGGTTACCGCTTGGGCTATGGCGGCGGTTTCTACGACCGCACGCTGGCCTCGCTCACACCGCGCCCGTTCACCGTGGGCCTGGGCTTCACCTGCGGCTACCTCGATGATTTCGTTCCCGAGCCGCATGACCTGCCGCTGGACGCCATCCTCAACGACAACGGCGTGGTCTGGCCGCAGGCCGAACGACCGCGGCGCTAGACCCGACCACGGGGCGCCTGGTTTTGCCGCGGGGCCGCCCCAAGGCAAAACGCGCCCCCTCGGGGGTGGCCCGCACAGGGGCAGCGCAGCTACGCGCAGCGAGCAAGCGTGGGGGCCTTATATTTTTCCCACCCCTTGGCACGCAGATCGCAGGCCGGGCAGGTGCCGCAGCCGTAGCCCCAGTCGTGCAAGACTTCACGCGTGCCCTGGTAGCAGGTGTGGGTGTCGTTGACGATGATGTCGACCAGCGGCTGGCCGCCCAGATCCTGGGCCATCTGCCAGGTCTGGGCCTTGTCTATCCACATCAGCGGCGTGGCGATGCGCAGGCGGCGCTCCAGGCCCAGGTTCAGCGCGACCTGCAAGGCCTTCATGGTGTCGTCGCGGCAGTCGGGATAGCCCGAGAAATCGGTTTCGCACACGCCGGTGACGATCACCTGCAGGCCGCGCCGATAGGCGAGTGCGCCGGCGAGCGTCAAAAACAGCAGGTTGCGTCCGGGAACGAACGTGTTGGGCAGGCCGTCGGCCTGCATCGCAAACGCCACGTCGTCGGTCAGGGATGAGCCGCCGATTTGCTGCAGCACATCGAGCGACAGCATGTGGTCTTCGCCCAGGCGTGGCGCCCATTGCGGGAACTGGCGGCGAATCTCGGCCAGCACGTTCTGGCGCGCATCGAGTTCGACATGGTGGCGCTGGCCGTAGTCGAAACCCAGGGTTTCGACGCGTTCATAACGCGACAGAGCATCGGCCAGACAGGTGGTGGAGTCCTGTCCGCCGGAAAAGAGAACCAGAGCGGTAGTGTGCATGGCGGGCATTAAAGCACTGCCGGGCTGCAAGCCGATACCAGCGAAACAGTTCCTTACCCCTTTGCAGGCCTACGCCGGGCTTCGTGCGGTTTTTTGCAGGGAATTGCAGACAAACCCATGCAATCTTCATGACAAGCAGAACAACAGCCGCTAGCATGGGCTCACACCCGGCCGCCCTCGTCTTTCGACCTGACAGGAGTCAGCATGCTTGCGCTCTACATCGGCAACAAGAATTACTCATCGTGGTCCATGCGCCCCTGGGTGCTGATGCGCCAGGCGGGCATTGCCTTCGAGGAAGTAAAGGTGCGCTTCGACAGCTTTTCGCTGCATTCGGAGTTCAAGCAGCGCCTGCACGCGGTCTCCCCCGCGGGCAAGGTGCCGGTGCTGGTCGACGGCGATCTGGCCATCTGGGACAGCCTGGCGATCGCCGAATACCTGGCCGAACAATACCCCGACAAGCATCTTTGGCCGCTGCTCGCGCCCGACCGCGCCCATGCACGCAGCATCTGCGCTGAAATGCACGGCGGCTTTCCCGAACTGCGCGCCCACTGCCCGCTCAATGTCGAAGCCCATCTGCCCGCGGCCGGCGCGCAAATCTGGAATGAGCAACCGGGCGTGCGCGACGATGTGCAGCGGCTGGTCGAAATGTGGAGCGCGCTGCTCGCCACGCACGGCGGCACGCTGCTGTTCGGACACTTCACCATTGCCGACGCCTATTTCGCGCCCGTCTGCCTAAGGCTGGCCACCTATGCCCTGCCCGTGCCGCCGCAGATCGAGGCCTACGTCAAGCGCATACAGGCCCTGCCCTCGGTGCAGGATTGGGTACAGGACGCGCTCGCCGAGCAGGATTTCATCGACTTCGAGGAACCCTACCGCGAACGCCGGTGAAGGGGAAGCCTGCGGCCGGCCTCCCTCGGTGACGCCAAGGCGCTGGACTTGGCCGCCAAGTCGCGTCAGGATGGTGCATTCCCACCACTCGCCTTCACTCGCATGTCGTCGTTCTCATTCAGCACCGTCGCGCAAGTCATCATCCAGACGGGTGCCGCGCAAAACATAGGAGAAATCCTTTCGCAACGCTTCACGCCCGGCCGCGTGATGGCCGTGACCGACAAATTCCTGGTCCGCAGCGGGCTGCTGGAGCCGGCATTCGCGTCGCTGCGCGCCCATGGCTGGGAGCTGCTGGTCTGCGACGACGTCGAAGCCGACCCGCCGGACCATGTGGTTGAAAAGGCCGCGGCCCGTGCGCGCGATTTCGGCGCCACGCTGGTGCTGGGCGTGGGCGGCGGCTCGTCCATGGACGTCGCCAAGCTCGTCGCGGTGCTGGCCGCGGGCGATCAGCCGCTGAGCGCGATGTACGGCATCGACAAGGTCAGCGGCGGACGGCTTGCGCTGGTGCATATTCCCACGACCGCCGGCACGGGCTCCGAAGTCACGCCCGTCGCCATCGTGACCACTGGAGCGACGACCAAAAGCGGCATTGTTGCGCGCCAGCTCTATGCCGATCTGGCCGTGCTCGACGCGGAGCTGACGGTGGGTCTGCCCCCGGCGATCACCGCCGCCACGGGCATCGATGCCATGGTGCATGCGATCGAGGCGTTCACCAGCAAGCGCCTGAAGAACCCGCTGTCGGACCACGCGGCCACGCTGGCGCTCAAGCTGCTGTCCACAAACCTGGAAAAGGTCTGCGTCAACGGCGGTGACCTCGCAGCGCGCGAAGCCATGTTGTTGGGCTCGATGCTTGCCGGCCAGGCCTTTGCCAACGCGCCGGTGGCCGCGGTGCACGCGCTGGCCTACCCGCTGGGCGGGCGCTACCACCTGCCGCATGGCCTGACCAATGCGCTGGTGCTGCCCCATGTGCTGCGCTTCAACGCCAGCACGCATCCGCAAGGCTATGCCGAACTCGGCGCGGCGCTGGGCCTGGCGCAGACGGGTACGCACGCCGAGCGCGCGGCCGACTTCATTGCCCACATCGTCGCGCTGATCGAGAAGACCGCGCTGCCCATGCGCCTGCGCGACCATGGCGTCGCCGAAGACATGATCGCCACGCTGGCCGCGGACGCGATGCTGCAGGAACGGCTGCTGATGAACAATCCGCGCCCGCTCACGGTGGACGACGCGCTCGCGATCTACTCCGCCGCATTCTGACTTCCGCCAGGGGTCGCCCCAAATCCGGCGACACTTGGCGCATGAGTTCCATCCAAATCCTCATGGTCGGCGGCGCGGTGCGCGACCAGTTGCTGGGCCGACCGGTCCATGACCACGACTGGGTCGTGGTCGGCGCCACGCCCGAAGAAATGGTGGCCCAGGGCTTCCAGCCCGTGGGCCGCGACTTCCCCGTCTTCCTGCATCCCAAGACCCATGAGGAATACGCGCTGGCGCGCACCGAGCGCAAGAGCGGGCGCGGCTACCGCGGCTTTGCCGTGCAGTCGTCGCCCGACGTCACGCTGGAAGAAGACCTCGCGCGCCGCGACCTGACGATCAACGCCATGGCCGCTCACGAAGGCTGGCCCGAAAACGGCACGCTCAGCGACCCCTATGGCGGCCAGGGCGATCTTGCGGCCCGACTGCTGCGCCATGTGACCGACGCTTTCCGCGAAGACCCGGTGCGCATACTGCGCGTGGCGCGTTTCGCGGCGCGCTTTGCCGACTTCAGCGTCGCGCCCGAAACCATGGCCTTGATGCGCGAGATGGTCGACGCCGGCGAAGCCAGCGACCTGGTCGCCGAACGCGTGTGGCAGGAAATTGCGCGCGGGCTGATGGAAGCCGCGCCCGAGCGCATGTTCGAAGTGCTGCGCGACTGCGGCGCGCTCGAAGTGCTGCTGCCCGAACTCGCGCGCCTGTGGGGCGTGCCCCAGCGCGCCGAATACCACCCCGAGATCGACACCGGCGTGCACGTGATGATGGTGCTGCAGCAGGCCGCGCGCCTGGCGGCGCCGCTGGCCGTGCGCTACGCCTGCCTGGTGCACGACCTGGGCAAGGGCACGACGCCGGCCGACGTGCTGCCGCGCCACATAGGCCACGAGCAGCGCAGCGCACGACTGGCCAGGCAGGTGGGCGATAGGCTGCGCGTGCCCACCGACTGCCGCGAACTCGCCGACGTGGTGGCGCGCGAACACGGCAACATTCACCGCAGCGGCGAGCTGAACGCGGCCGCGCTGATGCGGTTGTTCGAGCGCTGCGACGCGATTCGCCAGCCCGCGCGTTTCGCGCTGGCGCTGCAGGCCTGCGAGTGCGACGCGCGCGGGCGCCTGGGCCTGGAAGACCAGCCCTATCCGCAGCGCGCGCGCCTGCAGGCGGCGCTGGACCAGGCGCTGTCCGTGGTCACGGCGCAAGTCGCGGCCCAGGCCGCGGCCGAAGGCCGTACCGGCCGCGCGATCGGCGAAGCCGTTGCCGCCGCGCGCACCCAGGCGATAGTGCGCTGGCTGGCCACGAACCCAGGGTAAGCCCGGAACGCATTTTCTCGGTTTGGGTCGAACATGGGCCATTCGTCCACCCAAGGAGATAAGTCCATGCAATACGCGCCACCCGGCTCCGCCGATGCCCTGCACAGCTTCCAGCCCCAGTACGACAACTTCATCGGTGGGCAATGGGTACCGCCCACGGAGGGCGCTTATTTCGACGTGATCTCCCCGATCAACGGCAAGGTCTACACCAAGGCGGCGCGCGGCACGGCGGCCGACGTCGAGAAGGCGCTGGACGCCGCGCATGCCGCGGCCGATGCCTGGGGCAAGACTTCGGCCGCGGCGCGCAGCCAGATACTGCTGCAGATTGCCGACCGCATAGACGCCAACCGCGAGCTGCTGGCCTATGTCGAGACCGTCGACAACGGCAAGGCGATTCGCGAAACGCTCAACGCCGACATTCCGCTGTCGGCCGACCACTTCCGCTATTTCGCGGGCGCGATCCGCACCCAGGAAGGCGGCATCAGCGAGATCGATGGCGACACCATCGCCTACCACTTCCACGAGCCGCTGGGCGTGGTCGGGCAGATCATTCCCTGGAACTTCCCCATCCTGATGGCCGCATGGAAGCTCGCTCCCGCGCTGGCCGCGGGCAATTGCGTGGTGCTCAAGCCCGCCGAATCGACGCCCATCAGCATTCTGGTGCTCGCCGGGCTGATCGCCGATCTGCTGCCGCCCGGCGTGCTCAACATCGTCAACGGCTTCGGCCGCGAAGCCGGCATGCCCCTGGCCACGAGCAAGCGCATCGCGAAGATCGCGTTCACGGGCTCGACCAGCACCGGCCGCGTCATCGCCCAGGCCGCAGCCAACAGCCTGATTCCCGCGACGCTGGAGCTGGGCGGCAAGTCGCCCAATATCTTCTTCGCCGATGTCATGGACAAGGACGACGCGTTTCTCGACAAGGCCATCGAAGGCCTGGTGCTGTTCGCGTTCAACCAGGGCGAAGTCTGCACCTGCCCGTCGCGCGCGCTGATCCATGAATCGATCTATGAGCGCTTCATGGAAAAAGTGCTGCGCCGCGTCGCCGCCATCAAGCACGGCAACCCGCTGGACACCGACTCGATGATGGGTGCGCAGGCCAGCAAGGAGCAGATGACCAAGATCCTGTCCTATCTCGATCTGGGCAAGCAGGAAGGCGCCGAAGTGCTGTGCGGCGGCAGCGTGGCCAAGCTCGACGGCGATCTCGCGGGCGGCTATTACGTGCAGCCCACGCTGTTCAAGGGCCACAACAAGATGCGCATCTTCCAGGAGGAAATCTTCGGCCCGGTGCTGGCTGTGACCACCTTCAAGGATGAAGCCGAAGCGCTGGAGCTGGCCAACGACACGCTCTACGGCCTGGGCGCAGGCGTCTGGAGCCGCAACGGCAACGTGGCCTACCGCATGGGCCGGGCCATCAAGGCCGGGCGCGTCTGGACCAATTGCTACCACCACTACCCCGCGCATGCGGCGTTCGGCGGCTACAAGGAATCGGGCCTGGGCCGCGAGAACCACAAGATGATGCTCAACCACTACCAGCAGACCAAGAATCTGCTGGTGAGCTACAGCGAGAACAAGATGGGGTTCTTCTGAGGCTTGGGCAACGCCCTCTGCTGGAGAACAGGCCGTTCATGGTTCGACCGGGCCGCGCAGGCAGGCTCACCACGAACGGTTTTAGCGTTTGCCCTAAGCCTGCCAAGGAAACCTGCCATGGTCGAAACCGTCATTGCAACGCCCGCTGCCCAAGCGCTGATTTCCGAGCTGAAGAAGAAGCACGGCCCGGGATTGATGTTCCATCAGTCGGGCGGCTGCTGCGACAACAGCGCGGCCAACTGCTATCTGCTCGGCGAGCTGACCACGGGGCCGGGCGATGTGTACCTGGGCCAGATCGGCGGCTGCCCGTTCTACATCAGCCGCTCGCAGTATGCGAGCTGGCGCCATACGCAGCTGATCATCGACGTGATCGACGGCCATGGCGGCGGCACGTTCTCGCTCGAAGGCCCCGAAGGCAAGAGCTTTCACACGCGCTCGCGCGTGTTCACCGCCGCCGAGCTCGCGCAGCTCGATGCCCAGGGCGAAGCCAAACCACCAATCTGACTCAAAATCCTATTCTTGGATTGATTCACGCCAGCTCATGAAACTGGCGTTAGCGGCTCAGGGGGTGTGTCATATCACTGACTGGACCCAGCGCTGGATATCGGCCGCGCCCATGGCGCCCGAAATCCGGCCCAGCTCCTGTCCGCCGCGAAACACCACCATCGTCGGAATGCTGCGAATGTTATAGGGCGCGGCGGCCTGGGGATGGGCTTCGGTGTCGAGCTTGGCGAGCTGCACGCCGGGCGCCAGCGCCTTGGCGGCCTGGGCAAAGGCCGGCGCCATGCTGCGGCAAGGGCCGCACCAGGGCGCCCAGAAATCGACCACTACCGGTACCTGGCTGCGGCCCACATGCTTGGCAAAGCTCGCGGCGTCCAGCGCCACGGGCTCGCCCGTGACCAGCGGCTGGTGGCAGCTGCCGCAATCGGGCGCATTGCCCAGCTGCTCGCGCGCTACGCGGTTGGTGGTGTGGCAGTGGGGGCAGACGAAATGCAGGGCGTCGGACATGGCAGGCCTTTGTCGAAGGAGATGGAACACAGGCCGCAACGGCCATTGCCATCATTTCGGGGCAGGCACGCCATCTTCAAGCAGATCACGCATCCAGCCCCTTCACCCCTTGCACGAAAGCAACCAGCGCGGCGAAATCCTTGTCGTCCTCGCATTCGGATGGATAAACCAAGGGCTGCACGACAAAGGGATTGAGCGCGCCCGGATGCGCGGCATAGTCGATAGTGTCATTCCAGTAGTCATCGGCGTCCTGGTCCTGGTCCTCGTCGTCCAAATCGTCGAGCATGATCCAGGTGTCGCCAATACGGATGGCCAGGCCCGAAGGGGCGGGCGCGGAAGTCGTAGAAGGAGTCACGGAAAGTTCTACCGGATAAAGCATTGAGATACGTTCTTAAAGTTGATAGTTAGCGCACGGATTGCGTTAAAACCCAAATATAACTATCAATTCAAGAAAGTAAATAGTCAAAAACTACCAATAACATCAACCCTAGACAAACTTGGCGATCAGCGCAGCAATCACGCTTAACAGAACCGTGCTGGCAAACGGCAGAAAGATCTCGCGGCCGAAAAAGCGAAAGCGGAAATCGCCAGGCAGCCGGCCCAGGCCTATGCGTTCGAGCAGGTTCGACAGCCCGTTGATGATCAACAGCGCGAGAAAGATGATGATCAGCCAGCGGATCATGCGATGGCCCTGCTCACAGCCGGTGCGTGCGGTCGCCCTGCACGAAGCCCAGCGCCGGCCAGGGCTCGACGCCGCGGCTGAAGGCTATCACCTTGAACAGTTCGCCCATTTCGTGCTCCATCATCAGTTTGGCGGCCATGGCGCGCGGGCCTTGCTGCATTTGCTCGAGCTGCTGCAGCAGACCGCAGTTGATCAGGAAATGCGCCTGGGTCGTATAGCCCAGCAGGTCCATGCCCGCTTCCTGCGCGGCCACGGCCGTGCCGGTGAAGTTGACATGGGCGGTGATGTCCTTGAGACCCAGGTCGACCAGAGGATTGTCGTCCATGCGATGGGCACGGTGACACACCAGCGTGCCCATGTGGCGCTGCGGATGGTAGTACTCGTCTTCGCCGAAGCCATAGTCGATGAGGAAGGCCGCGCCGCGCTGCAGCCGCTCGCCCAGCGTGCGCACAAAGGCTTCGCCCTGGGCGTGGATCTCGGTCAGGTAGTCCTGCGGGCCGTCGATTTCGAGCGGCGGACGCAGCGCCGTGGGCCGGTCTTCCCAGGCGAAGCCTGCGGCGGCGCTGTCCCAGACCACGCCGCGCTCGAACCATTGGCCCTTCTTGCGGTTCAAGAGCTGCACCGGCATCGCGTCCAGCACTTCGTTGCCCACGATCACGCCTTGCATCGCTTCGGGCAGGGCATCGGCCCAGTGCAGCTTGGCGGCATACGGCGCAAGGCGCTCCTTCTGGCGCGCGCGCAGGCTGCCCGACAGGTCGACGATGGTGTAGCGCTCGACGCGGTCGCCCAGCGTGGCCAGCAGCTGTTCGGCGAGCGCGCCCGTGCCCGCGCCGAACTCCCAGACCTCGCGCGTGCCGGTGCGCTCCAGCGCCTCGGCCACCTGCGCGGCCAGCAGCCGGCCGAAAGCCGGCGAGATTTCGGGCGCGGTCACGAAATCGCTGCCCGAGGCCGGCATGCTGCCGAACTTGGGGCGTTCGTTGGCGTAATAGCCCAGGCCCGGGCTGTAGAGCGCAAGCGCCATGAACGCGTCGAAGCCCAGCCACCCGCCCGCGGCTTCGATGCGCGCGTGGATCTGCTGGGTCAGTGCGCCCGATAAACTTGCACTACTGCTCTCACTACTGTCCGTCATTGGTCTGTCTTTCCGGCAACAAGCCGCCATTTTCGGCTGTAATTGCCGGTTGCCATTTTTCCGCATGGAAATCTCCGTGCGACGACCCGCAACATATCGAGGAACTTGCATGCAACAGCGCTGGGTATTGATCACGGGCGGTGGCCTGCGCCTGGGCCGCGAATTCTGCCTGGCGTTCGCGCGCGCGGGCTGGAATGTCGCCTGCCACTACCTGCGCAGCCGCGAGGCCGCCGAAGCCACCTGCGCCGAAGTGCGCGCACTGGGCGTGCAGGCGCTGGCCTTTCAGGCCGACCTGAGCGACCGCGGCGCGGTCTCGCCGCTGATGGCCCAGGTCTACGCGGCCTGCGGCGCCCTGCCCCAGGCACTGGTCAACAACGCCTCGCTGTTCGAGCCCGACAGCGCGAGCGACTTCGGCACCGATCTGGCGCGCGTGGACCGGCAACTGCACACCAACACGCTGTCGCCGCTGCTGCTGACCAGCGACTGGGCCCAGCGCTGGCAGGCCCACGACCGCGCCCAGCCGCCCGCGCCCGGCGGCGCACGGCCGGTCGCCATCCATGTGCTGGACCAGAAGGTCGTGAACCTCAACCCCGATTACTTTTCCTACACGCTGTCGAAGCTCGCGCTGGAGCGCGCGGTCGCGCTGCAGGCCCAGGCGCTCGCGCCTCACGTGCGCGTGGTCGGCCTGGCGCCCGGCCTGATGTACCCGAGCGGGCCGCAAAGCCAGGACAATTACGACCGCGCGGCGCGCGTCAATCTGCTGCGCGCGCCGCTGGCGGCGCAGCATGTGGCGCAGACCGGCGTCTTCTTCGCGGAAAACCCGGCAATTACAGGAATAACGCTATGCGTGGACAATGGACAGCATCTGGTGCCGTTGGAACGTGATGTCATGTTCATGATCGAGTGAGTCGCACCGATCCCGTCCACCCATGACTTCGACTTTCACCATGACCGCATCTCCGTCGCGCATTGCCGCGCATGATCTTCTGCTGCAATGTCGGCGGCTGTTCCTGCAAGGCCTCGAAAAGCAGGTTTCGATCGGCATTCACGACTTCGAGCGCGCCGCGCCCCAACGCATGCGCTTCGACATCGACCTGTACGTGCCGCTGCGCGCGACCACGCCCAGCGCCGACGCGCTGCATGAAGTCGTCGACTACGACTTCGTGCGCGAAGCCGTGCAGCGCGAAGTCACGCGCGGCCATATCGCGCTGCAGGAGACGCTGTGCGACGCCCTGCTGCAGACGCTGCTGGCCCACCCGCAAGTGGTGGCCGCGCGCGTGGCGACCAGCAAACCCGACGTCTACCCCGACTGCGAAGCGGTCGGCGTCGAAGTCTTCACCATCAAGCCGAACGCGGCCGAACTTCTTTCCTTTCCATCATGAACTCAGCTGCTGTGGGCAGCCAAACCCTGAACCTGACCGGTTTGCGATTTGACGCCAACCTGGGCATTCTTGCCCATGAGAAGACCGCGCCCCAACCGATACAGGTTGATGCCGAACTGAACCTCGGACCGCAGGCCCTGCGCCCCAAGGACGACGACATCGGCCATGTGCTCGACTACCGCAAGGTGCGCCAGATCATCATCGACGAATGCACGGCCGAGCATGTGAACCTGCTCGAGAGCCTGATCGGCAAACTCGCCCAGCGTTTGATGTTGTTACCAGGCGTGCGCGGCGTACGCGTGAAAATTGCAAAACTTGAAATCTTTGACGACTGCGAAGTCGCCATTCGCATTGAAACCGGACAATGGTGAGCCCCCGATGAACGCCACGACAGAACACAATCCCTGGCTCGACGAAGCCCCCGTCGCCGACGGCGCCGCCGCCACCAAGGCCGCGGGCATCAAGATCGAGCGCGAACAGCACAAGCTCGAGAAGCGCCTGTGCCGCGAAGTCGGCCGCGCGATCACCGACTTCAACATGATCGAGGAAGGCGACAAGATCATGGTCTGCATGTCCGGCGGCAAGGACAGCTACACCATGCTCGACATCCTGCTGAAGATGCAGCGGCGCGCACCCGTGAAGTTCGAGCTGGTGGCCGTGAACCTCGACCAGAAGCAGCCCGGCTTTCCCGACCATATCCTGCCCGAGTACCTCAAGGGCCTGGGCGTGCCGTTCCACATCGAGACGCAGGACACCTACAGCGTCGTCAAGCGCGTGATTCCCGAAGGCAAGACCACCTGCGGTCTGTGCAGTCGCCTGCGCCGCGCCATCCTGTACAAGGTGGCCGACCAGCTGGGCTGCACGAAGATCGCGCTGGGCCACCACCGCGACGACATCCTGCAGACGCTGCTGCTCAACATGTTCTACGGCGGCCGCATCAAGGGCATGCCGCCCAAGCTGGTCAGCGACGACGGCAAGCATGTGGTGATACGCCCGCTGGCCTATGTGCCCGAGAAGGACACCGAGCGCTGGGCGAAATCGCAGAACTTCCCCATCATTCCCTGCAACCTGTGCGGCAGCCAGGACGGCCTGCAGCGCGTGGCCGTGGGCGAGATGCTGCGCGAATGGGAGAAAAAGCACCCCGGTCGCATCGAAAACATGTTCCGCGCGATGCAGAATGTGGTTACGACGCATATGCTGGACCCGAAGCTGCACGACTTCAAGAATGCCAAGGCCACAGGCATTGCGACCCCCGATGGAGACATGGCGTTCGACCATGAGGAATTCCCGGTGGCGGCAACGCTGCCCGGAGTCCAGGTAATCCAGCTGTCCTGATCGGGGCAGCGTCCGGGCGGCAGGGGATGCCGGGCTCGCCGCCCTCCCGCCTTTGGTTTTGCACTGCGAGCGCGAAGGAATTCACATGGCCTCGATCCGCTGGAAACTCTCCCTGACCGTGCTCGGCTGCGCCGCGCTGCTTGGCGGCTGCGCCAGCGTGCGCGAAGTGCAAAGCGATGTGCAAAGCTTCTCCACGCTCGCGGCCCTGCCCTCGCCGCCCACCTACCGGCTCGAGCTGCTGCCTTCGCAGCAGGCCAACGCACCGCAGTTCGCGAGCATCGAGGCCCTGGCCCAGCAGTCGCTGGCCAAGGTCGGGCTGCAGCGTGACGACAGCCAGGGCAGCCTGACCGTGCAAATCGGGGCGCAGGCGCGCTACACGCGCGACTTCGCGTCCTATTACGGCCCTTACGGCGCCTACGGTCCGCGCTGGAACTGGGGCCTGGGCTTCGGCCGCGGCGCGGGCTGGGGCATGGGCTTTGGCGGCTTCATGTTCGACACGCCGCCGCTGCTGCACTACCGCGCCGTGAGCGTCGTGATGCGCGAACAGCGCACGCAACGCATCGTCTACGAAACGTCGGCCGTGCATGAAGACGTCTGGACCAACGATCCGGCGATCTTCGGCGTGCTGTTCGACGCCGCGCTCAGCGGCTTCCCCAACCCGCCCCAGGGCACGCGCCAGGTGCGCACGCCGCTGGCGGTGTCGGGGCCTGCGCAACCGGCTGCGGTCCAGCCGGCGGCCCCTGCCAGGCCCTGACCCAGGCCTTCGCGGGCCGCATTGAATCGACCAGATCCCGGCGCTGACGCGCTCCAGGCCGGGGCATGGCCCTGCGCGCCTACATATGCATCTTCAGGGAACAAGGAACCAGCGCCCTGCGTGGGTTACCAATGCAGTGCCAATGGTGCCCATCACTGAACCGTTGCTTTCTCATTCGCGGGTCGGCACATGCGCACAACATCGCGCTGACAGCGCCCCCGACAAGGCCCTCGCTGTCTGCCGATTCCTCTGATCCACATGGAGATGCAATGAAGAAGCACACAGGACAGCGTATCGCGGTTCTCGCACTGACAGGCCTTCTGGGTGCCTGTGGCGGCGCAGGCGACACAGGCGGCACAGGCGAGGCCGGCAGCGGCAAGGACGACACGGTGCAACCCGTGCGCTCAAGCGAGTATGCCGGCCAGGTCGCGGATGAACACGGCCTGCCGGTTGCGGGCATTGCCGTGCGACTCGAGGACCGGATCACCGATGAAGTCACGGAGGTGCTCACGGCCGCCGATGGCAGCTTCAGCGCCGCCGTCGAACCCGGGGTCTACGATGTCATCTTTGATGATCCCGACGCCAAGGAATATGTATCGGTGCAGAAGACAGCGGTCGACTTGCGCGCACCGCAAGCCGCGCCTGCGCCAGCACCTGCGCCTGTGCAGGTGCGCTTGCCCGCGGCCCGCCCTCTGCCCAGCAATCTGCTGCAGGGCACGGCCAGCTATCCGGACGGAAAGCCCGCAGCGCACCGGAAACTGCTGATCGAGCCATTGATCGCGCGCTCCCGCGCCGGCGCCCGCGACGACACGGTGCAGGTACCCGACCCCGTGGTCGTCGAGACCGACGCCCAGGGTGTTTTCACGCAGCCGCTGGGCACAGCGGAAATGGATCTCGACTTCGACGTCAAGCTCATTGCCATCAACGCTCCGGGACTGCAGACGGAGAAGCTGGCCTTTGGCTATAAGTTTGCCTCGGCGCAGGCCCGCACCCAGTTCTTTGAATCACTGAAGAGCTACATCGCCAGGTATGCGGAAGAAAGCATCAACGTCAACAAGCCCGACGGCCCCATGCAGCTGGATCTGAATCTGGGTTCGCCTGTGCACAATCTGCGCAGCGCCACCGGTACGGCCAACGGGATACCGGGCGACGAGCAACAACTGCTCACCTATGACAGCCAGCAGGGCAGCGCGAACAATCCGCCGGTCTACCCTCCGGTCGCTTCCGGCATCCCGGCAGGTAATAAATTCACCTTGTCACGCTCATCCACCCGGGTCGATGGCATCCCCAGGATAGGCAAATTCTTCGGCGGGAAACTGGATGTTTCCAATCCCTGCGCTTTGAAGACCTTCAAGGCAATCACCGATCCGGCTTCCGGCGATTTCGATACCATATACAGCGAAAATACATCTGTATGCGTCACCCCCACAGGTTGGACCAAACTGCTCTCATACACGCACAAGGTAATTGTCAAGACCGACAGGCCAAGCAAATACAAATTCACCGATGAAACCGGCGACAGGTATACGCTGAGGATCACCGGGACGAGGCTGAACCAGGAACACACCGTCAGATACCGAAGCAACAAGCCGGCCATTGTCGACATTCTCTTCACCCTGCCGGAATGAAGGCCAGGCCCGGCGCCAGCGCGGCATCAATGGGCAAGAAGCTGGCAACCAAGCCACGTCAGCGCAGCGGCGCCTCATCGCTCCAATGGAAATGCACGCGCGGCTGGATTTCGGCGATCTGCGCGCGCAGCAGGGCCGCCAGGCGCGAAGCCTCGCGCTGCGTGAGCCGTGCCACGGTGGTGGACAAGCTGATGGCCGCAAACGCGCGCCCGCCGGCATCGACCACCGCGTGCCCGACGGCGGCGGTATTGGTGTTGAGGCAGCCGCCGCTGCGCGCATAGCCCAGCGCCCGGGTCTGCTCCAGCAGGCCGCGCAGCGCCGGCTCGTCCAAACCGCCATAGCGGCCCAGTGACTCGGCATTGGCCTGCAGCGCGGCCTCGATCAGTGCATCGTCCTGGGCCGCCATCAGGGCCAGGCCGGCGGCGCCCACGCCCAGCGGGCGGCGCCCACCCACGGTCACACTCAGCGGCGGATCGAGCTTTTGCATGTTCGTATGGGCGTAGCAGACGGCCTCATGGCCGCTCAGCACGAACAGGTAGGCGGCATAGCCGGTGGTGTCGGCCAGCCGCTGCAGGTTGGCCGTGAAAAGCGGCGCCACGTCATGGCGCCCGCGTGCGGCCAGGCCATGCTCGAACGGGCGCCGTCCCAGCACGTAACTGCGCCCTCCGGGCAAGGGCGCGACCAGGCGCGCCGCCACCATGTCGCGCAGCAGCCGGTGCACCGTGGGATGCGGTATGCCCGATTGGCGCGCGATGTCCGACAGCGTCAGGCCGCGCGTATCGTAACGGGAGAGCTGGTCGAGAATGCGCAGCGTGCGGTCGAGCACCAAAGTCGCCATAGTTGTCCACCCAATGGAAAAACCGATTGTAGGACCGCGGTGAATCGCAAGAATAGCCACGGCACGCCGCAATCGCGCGGCCGCACACACCTATAAATCCGCAGGAGACACCATGCCCCGTTCCACCATCGCCCATTTTTCTCGCCCACCGCGCCGCAGCGTGCTGTGCGCCGCTGCGGCACTGCTGAGCCTGGCTGCCGGCCCCTTGGCGGCGCAGGAGGCTTTCCCGTCCAAGCCCATCCGTTTCATCGTGCCCTATGCGGCGGGCGGAACGACCGATCTGGTGGCGCGCACCGTGGGTGCACGCATGGCGCAGACGCTGGGCCAGCCGGTGATCATTGAAAACCGCGCTGGCGCGGGCGGCAACATCGGCATGGATGCGGTCGCCAAGTCGGCGCCGGACGGCTACACCGTGGGCATGGGTGCGATTTCGACCAATGCGCTGAATCCGCACATCTACAAGAAGATGCCTTTCGATCCGCGCAAGGATTTCACCGCGATAGGCCAGCTGGGCAACTCGACCATCGTGCTCGAAGTGGGCGCCGCCCTGCCCGTGAAGAACGTCGACGAGCTGCTGGCCCATGTGCGCAAGAATCCCGGCCTGCCTTACGCCACGGCCGGCGCCGGCACCTCGATGCACCTCGCCGGCGTGTTGTTCGCCCAGATCAGCAAGACCGACTGGGTGCATGTGCCCTACAAAGGCAGCGCACCGCTGATCACCGACCTGATCGGCGGCCAGGTGCCGGTCGCGTTCGACAACCTGCCGGCCTCGCTGCCGCACATCCAGTCCGGCAAGCTGCGCGCTCTGGCCGTGGCCGGCGCGCAGCGCTCGCCCGCGCTGCCCGACGTGCCCACCCTCGCCGAAGCCGGTCTGAAGGATTACGCTGTGGAGCCCTGGTTCGGCGTCTACGGCCCAGCCGGCCTGCCGGCCGCCGTGGCCCAGCGCCTGAGCAAGGCCCTGGAAGACGCGCTGGCCGAGCCTGCCGTGAAGGACAAGCTGCTGGCCGCAGGCTTCACGCCGCGCAGTTCGACCGCGGCCGAATTCGATGCGTTGACCAAGCGCGAGTACGAGCGCCTGGGCAAGGTCGCTCGCAGCGCGAACATGAGCAACGAGTGAACCGCCAGGAAGCTGCCACCATGCCTCTCGCACCCGATACCACCCACGACATACAGCTGCGCAGCTGGGTCGCCAGCGCCAACCAGCCCGGCTGCGACTTTCCTATCCAGAACCTGCCGTTCGGCCGCTTTCGCGTGGCGGGCAGCGGCCAGGCGCTGCGCATCGGCGTCGCCATCGGCGACCAGATACTCGACCTGCAGGCCGCCGGTCTGGTCGACGGCGGCGACATGAACGCGCTGATGGCCGCCGCGGCGGCCGAGCGCCAGGCGCTGCGCCACACGCTCTCGCAGGGGCTGCGCGAAGGCAGCGCGCAGCAGGCCGCATGGTCCAAGGCGCTGGTGGCCCAGGCCCAGGCCGAAATGGCCCTGCCCTGCCGCATAGGCGACTACACCGATTTCTACACCAGCGTGCACCACGCCACCAACGTGGGCCGGCAGTTTCGCCCCGACAACCCGCTGCTGCCCAACTACAAATGGGTGCCCATCGGCTACCACGGCCGGGCCTCGTCGATAGGCGTCAGCGGCCAAGGCGTCAAGCGCCCGCAGGGCCAGACCATGGCGGCCGATGCGTCGACCCCGGTGCTGGGGCCCTGCAAGCGCCTGGACTACGAGTTGGAGCTGGGTTGGTTCATCGGCCAGGGCAATGACCTGGGCGCGCCGATCGCCATGGGCGCGGCGGAGCAGCACCTGTTTGGCGTGGCGCTGTTCAACGACTGGAGCGCGCGCGACATCCAGGGCTGGGAATACCAGCCGCTGGGACCGTTCCTGTCAAAGAACTTCGCCAGCACGCTGGCGCCCTGGGTCGTGACCATGGAAGCACTGGCGCCGTTTCGCGCGCCCTTTGTGCGCGCCGAAGGCGATCCGCAGCCGCTGCCCTATCTGGACACGCCGGACAACCGCGCGCAAGGCGCATTCACGATCACGCTCGAAGTGCTGCTGCAGACGAGTCGCATGCGCGCCGCCGGCGAACCCGCCGTGCGGCTGTCCTGCACCAACACCGCGCGCGCCGCCTACTGGACGCCCGCGCAGCTGGTCGCACACCACACGGTCAACGGCTGCAATCTGCAGCCCGGCGACCTGCTGGGCTCGGGCACGCTGTCGGGCCCCGAGCCGCACGAGGCCGGCTCGCTGCTGGAGCTGGGCGGCAGCGGCAAGCACCCGGTCACACTGCCCAACGGCGAGCAACGCAGTTTTCTCGAAGACGGCGACACGCTCACGCTGCGCGGCTGGTGCGAACGCGCGGGCGCGGTGCGCATAGGCCTGGGCGAGGTCAGCGGGACGGTGATCGGCTGAAGACCCTGGCCTGCGCCCGTGTCAGGCGCAACTCAATGCGCGTGGTGGATATCGGGCACGGCCGCCATCAGTGCGCGCGTGTACGCATGCTGCGGCGCGTCCAGCACTTCCTGGGCGTCACCCGCTTCCACCAGCCGGCCGCGCTGCATCACGCCGATGTCGTCGCACATATGGCGAATGACGGCGAGGTTGTGGCTGATCAGCAGGTAGGTCAGGCCGAACTCGTCCTGCAGGTCGCGCATCAGATTCAGCACCTGGGCCTGGACCGACACGTCGAGCGCCGAGGTCGGCTCGTCGCAGATGATGAACTCTGGCTGGCTTGCGAGCGCACGCGCGATCGCGATGCGCTGGCGCTGGCCGCCCGAGAACTGGTGCGGGTACTTGCGCGCATCGTCGGGCTTCATGCGCACGCGGCGCAGCGCCTGGGCCACGCGCTCGGCGGTCTCGTTCGGGTCAGTGCTCAGGCCCAGCACTTCGAGCGGCTCGGCGATCAGCCGCTCCACGGTCCAGCGCGGGTTCAGGCTCGCATATGGGTCCTGGAAGATCATCTGGATGCGCCGGCGCAGGTCGGTCTGCGTCTGGAAGCGGTCCTCGCCATCGAACAGCACCTGGCCGCGCGTGGGCACGGTAAGGCCCGCGACCATGCGCGCCACCGTCGATTTGCCCGACCCCGATTCACCGACCAGGCCGAACGTGCTGCCCTGGCGGATCTTGAAACTCACGCCGTCGACCGCCTGCAGCGTGCGCCGCGGCTGGCGCGACACCACGCGCTCGAGCCAGCCCAGCGACAGGTCGAACTCCTTGCCCAGGTCGCGCACTTCGAGCAGGGTCTTGCCGTTGCGCGGACCGGCCTGCGTTACAGGCTCGACCCTAGCGGCCGGGGCGGGTGCGGCGCTGCCGATTTCGGGCACGGGCAGGCGCGTGAGGCGCTCATGCACCGAGGGAATCGCGGCCATCAGCACGCGCGTGTAGGGCTCGGTCGGCCGGTCCAGCACTTCGCGCACCGGGCCGGTTTCCAGCACCCGGCCCTGATACATCACCATGACGCGGTCGGCGGTTTCGGCGATGACGCCCATGTCGTGGGTGATCAGCATGGCCGCGGCTTCGCGTTCGCGGCACACGCGGCGCAGCAGCGCGATGATCTGCGCCTGCACCGAGACGTCGAGCGCCGTGGTCGGCTCGTCGGCAATGATCAGCTGCGGCTCGGCGCACAGCGCCAGCGCAATCGCCACGCGCTGGCGCATGCCGCCCGAGAACTGGTGCGGGTACTGGCCCAGGCGCACGCGCGCTTCGGGAATCTCGACCTCTTCGAGCAGCTCCAGCGCGCGCGCCCTGGCCTGGGCTTCGGTCAGCGGCAAATGGGTGCGAATGGTCTCGACCAGATGCCGGCCCACGGTATAGACCGGGTTGAGGCTGGTCAGCGGGTCCTGGAAAATGGAGCCTATGCGCCGGCCGCGGATGCGGCGCATGGCTTCGCCGCGCAGGCCGTCGATGCGCTCGCCGTTGAGCTCGACCGTGCCGCTGGAGATGCGGCCCGGCGGATCGATCAGCCCGATCACGGCCGCGCCGGTCATGGACTTGCCCGCGCCCGACTCGCCGACCACGCCGAGAATTTCACCCGCGGCGATCTCGAAGTTCACGTCGCTGAGCACTTGCACCGGACCGCGGTAGGTATCGAAGGTCACGCCCAGTTCGCGCACGCGCAGCACCGGGGGGAGTGGGGTGTCGGATGAACTCATTGCAGCTTGGGGTTCAAAGCGTCGCGCAGCCAGTCGCCGACCAGATTGACGGACAGTGCCAAGGCCAGCAGCACCAGCGAGGGGAACAGCAGAATCCACCATTCACCCGAGAACAGAAAGCTCTGACCGATGCGTATCAGCGTGCCCAGCGAAGGCTGGGTCGGCGGCAGGCCCACGCCCAGATACGACAGCGTGGACTCGGCGACGATCGCATGCGCGAAGCTGATGGCGGCAATGACCAGGATGGGAGCGAGCAGATTGGGCAGGATATGCCGGCCCAGGATGGCCGTGCGGCTGCGACCGATCAGCTGCGCGGCCAGCACATAGTCTTTCTGCTTTTCGACCATGACCGCACCGCGCACCGTGCGTGCGTACTGCACCCAATCGGACAGCGCGATCGCGAGAATGATCACCAGCACAGCGACCTGCTCGCGCACGCCTTCGGGCACGACGCCGCGCACGATGCCCAGGATCAGCATCGCGACCAGGATCACGGGGAAGGTGAGCTGCACATCGGCAATGCGCATCAGCAGCGTGTCGAACCAGCCGCCCGCATAGCCTGCGACCAGGCCCAGCGGCACGCCTATGCACAGCGACAGCAGCACGGCCGAGACACCGACCAGCACCGACATGCGCAGGCCGTAGAGAATGGCCGAGGCCACGTCGCGGCCCTGGTCGTCGGCGCCCAGCGCGTAGAACGCGCCATGGCCGCCTTCGGACCAGGGCGGCAGGAAGGCGTCGTTCAATTCGAGACTGGCCGAATCGAACGGGTTCTGCCAGGCAAGCCAGGGCGCGAACAGCGTGGCCAGCACGATCAGCAGCAGCACCGCGGACGCGACCTGGACGGTGCGCGAGCGCGCGAACGCACGCTTCACGGGCGAATCGCTCTGGCGCCAGCCGCGCCGGGCCGGCGCGGGGTTTTGAATCACATCGGACATGGTGGATTTCCCTTGTTATCGGCGGCGCAGGCGCGGGTCCACGGCCAGGTAGAGGAAGTCGACCAGCAGGTTGATCACCACATACAGCAGCGCGATGAACATCAGATAGGCGGCGATCAATGGCACATCGACGCCCTGGATGGACGAGATGAACAGCAGGCCCACGCCCGGCCACTGGAACACGGTTTCGGTCACGATGGAAAACGCGATCAGCGTGCCGATCTGCAGGCCGGCAATGGTGATCACAGGAATCAGCGTGTTGCGCAGCGCATGGCCGAAGTACAGGTCTTTCTCGCGCAGGCCGCGCGCGCGGCCGAAGCGTATGTAGTCGGAGCGCAGCACTTCGAGCATTTCGGCGCGCACCAGGCGCATGATCAGCGTCATGTTGTAGAAGCCCAGCGTGATCGCCGGCAGGATGATCGCGCTCCAGCCCGAGGCCGTGAGCAGGCCGGTTTCCCAGCCGCCCACCTTGACCGTGGTGCCGCGGCCGAACGACGGCAGCCAGCGCAACTCGACCGCGAACAGGTAGATCAGGCCTATGCCGATGAGGAACGTGGGCAGCGACACGCCGACCAGCGACCCGGTCATGACCGCGCGGCTGAGCCAGCCTTCGCTTCTCAAGGCCGTGTAGACGCCCAGCACCACGCCCAGCACCAGCGCGCCCAGCGAGGCCATCAGCGCCAGCTCCAGCGTCGCGGGCAGGCGCTCGGTGATGACGGCGCTGACCGGCCGCTTGAGGCGGTAGGAAATGCCCAGGTCACCCTGCACCACCTTGCCCACGTAGTTGAGGTATTGCAGCGGCACGGGCTTGTCGAAGCCCAGCTCGGTGTTCAGCGCCGCGCGTTCCTCGAGCGTCGCATCCTCGCCCAGCAGGCTGATCGTCGGATCGCCGATATGGCGGAACACCATGAAGGCGATGAGGGAGACAGCGAGCAGCACCAGGGCCGACTGGCCCAGGCGCCGCAACAGATAGGCGAGCATGTTGGCCTCACTTCGCGCCGAGCTTCACGTCCTTGAAGAGCACGGCGTTGTCCGGGTGAACGGGAACGTCGATGCGCTTGATCGAGGCGAAATGGATCACCTGATCATGCAAAGGAATGTAGAAACGCTCCTTTTGCACCACGTCCCAGATGCGCTGCGTGATCTGGTCGCGCTTGGCCTTGTCGGCCTCGGAAGCCAGCGCGACGATGTCGGTGTCTACGGCCGCGTTGCTGAAGCCCGTGGCGTTGGTCGGGCCGCGCCCATCCTTGCCGCGCGTGTGCACCAGGAAGTCGAAGATATAGGCCGAGTCATAGGTGGGCACGCCCCAGCCATAGAGGTAGAAGTCGATGTCGGCGCCATTGATGGCCACGCTCTGCTGCGCGATGGGACGCGCCACGACGGAGGTCTTGATGCCCACGCGGCCCAGGAAGCCCGCGATCGCGGTGCTGATCGCTTCGTCGTTGACGTAGCGGTCGTTGGATGTGTGCAGCGTCAGGTCGAAGCCGTCGGGATAGCCGGCTTCGGCCAGCAGCTTCTTGGCCTTGGCGACATCAACCTTGGGATAGGCGGCCATGGCCTTGCTGTAGCCGTTGACGAACGACGGCGCGATCATGCCCGAGGGAATCGACAGCCCGCGCATCACCGAGCGCTTGATCGCGTCGCGATCGATCGCCACGTGAATGGCTTCGCGCACGCGCGGATCGGCCAGCGGGTTCTTGCCCTTGACGCTCGAGTATTTGAGTTCCTTGCCGCCGACATTGAGGCCCAGGAAGATGGAACGGTTTTCGGGGCCTTCGTTGATGCGCAGGCGCTGGTCCTGCTTGAGGCGGGCCACGTCCTGTGCGGGGATGTCCTGGGCGAAATCGACTTCACCCGACAGCAGCGCGGCGACACGCGTGGCCGGCGACTTGATGGGCAGATAGATGAGCTCGGTGATTTGCAGCGGCGCCTGGCCCTTGCCCCAGTACGCGGGGTTGATCTTCATCACGGTGCGTGCGTCCTGCTCGCGGCTCACGAGCTGGTAGGGGCCCGTGCCGTTGGCGTTGCGCGTGGCGAAATTCTCGGTGGAGCTCGCGGGGTCCTGCGTGGTTTCCGCGCCCTTGGACTTGGCCCAGGCCTCGTTCATGATGAACAGGTTGGTGAGGTTGTCGGGGAAGATCAGGTTGGGGCCGTTGGTCTTCACGTGCACGGTGAGGTCATCGATGGCCTTGACTTCGACCATGGAGGCCAGCAGGGACTTGACCTGGGCTGTGGGGCCCTTGGCGCGCTGCAGCGAGAACACCACATCCTTGGCCGTGAACGCTGCGCCGTCATGGAACTTGACGCCGGGGCGCAGCTTGAATTCCCAGACCGTGGGGTCGGCCGTGAGCTTCCACGAGGTGGCCAGCGTGGGCACCAGCTTGCCCTTGGCATCGCGCCCGACCAGGGTCTCGTACATCTGGTGCGACAGCACGAAATTGGTGCCGGTATTGAACGAATGCGGATCGAGCGTGGTCGGGTCGGAAGCACGCGCCCAACGCACCGTTTCGGCCTGAGCGCCACTCACGGTCAGCAGGCCTGCGGACAGCAGGGATGTAAACAGCAATTTCAGCAGCATCGGGTTTCCTCAACAAACGAAGTGGACAGGCTGCGCCGCGCACGGCCTTCCATTCGGCTGTCGCGTTCGCGCAATACACAGATGCAAGATCCAGGCCTACGCTCTGTGTGAAAACCATCTTGACGGCACAGCAAGCGACAAACAAGGGGGAAAACATCAGGCGCAGGCGATTAACGGGCTTCGAATTTCACATCCTTGAAATGCACTTCGTTTTCGGGATGCACAGGAATATTGAGCCGACGCACGGAAGCGAAATGCACCATCTGATCGTGCAGCGGAATGTAGAAACGCTCTTTCTGCACCACGTCCCAGACGCGCTGTATGGCGGCGTCGCGTCTGGTCTTGTCGGACTCGGAAGCGAGCGCGGCGATGTCGGCATCGACTGCCGCATTGCTGAAGCCCGTGGCATTGGTCGGCCCGCGCCCGTCCTTGCCGCGCGTGTAGACCAGGAAGTCGAAGATGTAGGCCGAGTCATAGGTCGGCACGCCCCAGCCGAACAGATAGAAGTCGGCGTCGGCGTTGTTGATCGCCACGCTGTGCTGGGCGATGGGCCGCGCGACCACGGTGGTCTTGATGCCCACGCGGCCGAGAAAGCCCGCGATCGCGGTGCTGATGGCTTCGTCGTTCACATAGCGGTCATTGGTCGAATGCAGCGTGAGATCGAAGCCCTGGGCATAGCCGGCATCGGCGAGCAGCTTCCTGGCCTTGGGCACATCGACCTTGGGATAGGCGGCCATGGCCTTGGTGTAGCCATGCACGAACGGCGGCGCGATGATGCCCGAGGGAATCGACAGGCCGCGCATCACCGAGCGCTTGATCGCGTCGCGGTCTATCGCCAGGTGCATGGCTTCGCGCACGCGCGGGTCGGCCAGCGGGTTCCTGCCCTTGAGGCTAGAGTACTTGAGCTCCTTGCCGCCGACGTTGAGGCCCAGAAAGATGGAGCGGTTCTCCGGCCCTTCGCTGATGCGCAGCCGCGGGTCCAGCTTGAGCCGCGCCACGTCCTGCGCGGGAACGTCCTGGGCGAAATCGACTTCGCCCGAAAGCAGCGCCGCGATGCGCGTGGCCGGCGACTTGATGGGCAGATAGATCAGCTCGGTCACCTGCAGCGGTGCCTGGCCCCGGCCCCAGTATTGGGGATGGAGCTTCATCACGGTGCGCGCATCGAGCTCGCGGCTGGCGAGCTGGTAGGGGCCCGTGCCGTTGACGTTGCGCGTGGCGAAGTTCTCCGTGCTGCTGGCCGCATCCTGCGTGGTCTGCGCATTCTTGGCCTTGGCCCAGGCCGCGCTCATGATGAACAGGTTGGTGAGGTTGTTGGGAAAGATCAGATTGGGGCCGCTGGTCCTGACCTGCACCGTGAGGCCGTCTACGGCCCTGGCCTCGACCATGGACGACAGCAGCGACTTGACCTGTGCCGTGGGGCCCTTGGCGCGGTTCAGCGAGAACACCACGTCCTTGGCGGTCAATGTCGAGCCATCATGGAACTTGACGTTGGGCCGCAGCTTGAACTCCCAGACCGTGGGGTCGGCGGTCATATGCCAGGACAGCGCCAGCGAAGGCACAAGACTGCCCTTGGCGTCGCGGTTGACCAGCGTTTCGTACATCTGGTGCAGCAGCGTGAAGTTGGTGCCGACGTTGAACGCATGCGGATCGAGCGACGTGGGATCGGAGGCGCGCGCCCAGCGCAGTGTCTCGGCCTGGGCCGCTGCCGCGGTGAGCAGGCCCGCGGCCAGAAGCGATGGGAGCAGTAGTTTGCGCAGCATGGCGATCTCCTTGGCGAAGAGTGGCAACGATGGACGTCCTGCCGACAATCTTGGCGGGCGGCGCGGCCGCGCGAAAGGATGAATCCATCCCATGACCTGTCAGCCGCGGCCAAACACCCATGCGCGCCAATCGCTTGCGCGGCGCTGCGACCCTTCGCCTGCCCTGCCGAGCCAGTTGCCGCACAATCGACAGTTGCCTTTGTCATTGCCCACTCGATTGTTCCGCCGCATGCAAGCCACCCGCATCATCGCCATCCGCCACGGAGAAACCGCCTGGAACGCCACGGCGCGCCTGCAAGGCCACCAGGACATTCCGCTCAACGAACTGGGCCTGTGGCAGGCCGCACAGGCCGCGCAGGCACTGGTCGACGAGCCCGTGGCCCAGATCTACAGCAGCGACCTGCAGCGCGCCTACCAGACCGCGCAGGCCGTGGCCGGCGTCACCGGCGCGCCGCTCGCGGCCGAACCCGGTCTGCGCGAGCGCAGCTTCGGCATCTATGAAGGCCGCACGTTCGCCGAACTCGAAGCCGAGCTGCCAGAAGTCGCGCGCCGCTGGCGCCAGCGCGAGCCCGAGTTCACGCCCGATGGCGGCGAGTCGCTGATCATGCTGCGCGACCGCGTACGCGCCACCGTCGAACGCCTGGCCGCGCGCCATGCGGGCGAGCTGATCGTGCTGACGGCCCACGGCGGCGTGCTCGACACGCTTTACCGCCTGGCCACCGGCCAGGAACTGCAGGCGCCGCGCACCTTCGCGCTGGGCAATGCGGCGATCAACCGGCTGCTGTGGACGCCGCAAGGCCTGGGACTTGTCGGTTGGGCCGACACCAGCCACCTTGAAAATACCGCGCGCGACGAGATATGTTGACTGCGGCCTGCCGCTTCTTTTCCTGACGAAAGCCCCAAGACCATGCGACTGCTTCTTGCCCTGCTGCTGCCCTTTTCCGTGTTCTTCACCATAGGCCGGCCGTTCTCCGGCCTGTTCTGCCTGGTGCTGCAGATCACGCTGATCGGCTGGATTCCGGCCGCGATCTGGGCGGTCTATGCGCTGAGCCAATACAAGACCGATCAGAAGATCGAGAAGATGCTCAAACAGCGCAATTGAGGGCCCGGTGATGGCCCGCGGCGGCGCGCCGTGGGGTCGAATTTTTGTTACAGCTTGAACTTTCTTGCAGAATGTTGCTCAGAGAACCTTCTCAGCAACCTGCAAAACCATGCCTGACAAACCTGCCCCCGCGGCAAACGACGACTTAAAACCGGCCTCCATTCCAGCGCAAAGTGGAGGCCGTCATGATTGAGTTATTCAGCGACCCCACCATCTGGGTCGGCCTCCTGACACTGGTCATTCTCGAGATTGTCCTGGGCATAGACAACCTCATCTTCATCGCGATTCTTTCCGAGAAGCTTCCCCCGCATCAGCGCGACAAGGCCCGCATCATCGGCCTGAGCCTGGCGTTGTTCATGCGCCTGGGACTGCTCACGGTCATCTCCTGGATCGCCACGCTCACCACCCCGCTGATCAATCTGGGCCCGCTGTCGCTTTCGGGCAGGGACCTGATCCTGCTCATAGGCGGACTGTTCCTGATCTTCAAGGCCACGACCGAGCTGCATGAACGCATGGAAGGCGTGACGCATTCCTCGAATTCGGGCCGGGCCTACTCGAGCTTCTTCGCGGTCGTGACCCAGATCGTGATTCTCGACGCGGTGTTCTCGCTGGACGCGGTGATCACGGCCGTAGGCATGGTCGACGAACTGCCGGTCATGATGGCCGCGGTGGTCATCTCGATAGGCATCATGCTGGTCGCGTCCAAGCCGCTCACACGCTTCGTGAACCAGCATCCCACGGTCATCGTGCTGTGCCTGAGCTTCCTGCTGATGATCGGCTTCAGCCTGGTCGCCGAAGGCCTGGGCTTCGATGTGCCCAAGGGCTATCTGTATGCGGCCATTGGCTTCTCCATCCTGATCGAGGTCTTCAACCAGATCTCGTCGCGCAATGCGAAGGCGCAGGAGCTGCGCATTCCGCTGCGCGAGCGCGCGGCCAACAAGGTGCTGTCGCTGATGTCGGGCACGCGTGCAGGCACGGCGCATGAAACGCAGAGCGCCGACCAGGCGGCCCAGCTGCCGGCCTTCGCGCCCGAAGAACGCATCATGGTCTCGGGCGTGCTGTCGCTGGCCGAGCGCAAGGTGCGCTCGATCATGACGCCCATGTCCGAAGTCGACTGGGTCGATCTCAACGGCGACGTAGAAGCCATCAAGGAGTCGCTGGGCGACAACCCGCACAGCTATCTTCCGGTCTGCAAGGAGAGCATCGATGCGCTGGCCGGCGTGGCGCGCGCCAAGGACATGCTGCGCGATTTGATGCAGTTCGGCGCCATCCAGCCGACGACCATCAAGCGCCCGCTGTTCGTGCAGGAAAGCACGGGCGTGATTGCGCTGATCGCCGACCTGCGCACTTCCAAGGGGCGCATGATCATCGTCAAGAACGAGTTCAATGTGATGTGCGGCGTGGTCACGCCCATCGACGTGCTCGAAGCCATCGCGGGCGAATTCCCCGACGAGGACGAAACTTTCACCATCCAGAAATCGCCCGACCGCGAGAACCTCTGGATCGCCAGCGGCGCCACCGACGTGCACCTGGTGCAGCAGCTGCTCGACACGCAGCAGCTCATCAACTCGAACGATTTCTACGCCACGCTCGGCGGCCTGCTGACCGAGCACCATGGCGCGGTGCCGGCCAAGGGCACGGAGATCGACATCGGCGACTGGCGCTTCACCGTGCTCGAGAACGACGACGACGTGCTGCGCAAGGTGAGCATCGAGAGAATCCTGCCTCAACAGCATTGACCGCAATGCCATGCCGACACCTTCGGCATGGCATTTTTTTATGAACAAGATATTCCTTCTGTGCGGTGCACTGGCGTTGTCCACGCTCACCGCCTGCTCCGAATTTCGCGAGCGCCTGGTGGACGGCTACCCGACCGAGGACGTGGTCATAGACACCCGCACCGCATCGCCCAACGAACTCGCCGACGCGCTCAACCAGATCGCCAAGCTGTCGCTGATAGGCGACGACTGGGAATTCGAGAATGAGAAAGACCGCTGCACCATCACCGTGGTCGAAGGCGATACGCGCCACGCGCGCACGCTGAGCCTCAAGGAGGCGACGTTCACGATACGCCGCGACAAGGACAGCGGAAAGTACTACGCGACGCTCAAGAACAGCGGCCAGGTGCGGCTGGAGCACGACGGCAGCGCCCTGCGCCTGTTCGAGACCGACTCCTACCATGGGCTCTCGATCGCCGAAAGCTATCTGATGGCGCTGGCGCACAAGTGCACGGCGAGCCTGCAGCCCGCGGCCTGAGGCGTCACGGCTCGGGCACCCAGCCCCCGGGCGTGCGCACCATCAACGGCGCGTCCAGCGCGCCCAGCACCGGAATCGGCCGGCCGTCGACATGGCGCAGCCGCTCGCGCCAGCGCGTGCCCTGGCGCATCGCCACCGCAATCGCCACCACCTGCGCGCCGCAGCGCGCGAGCAGCCGCACGCCCGAAAGCATGGTCGCACCCGTGCTCACGGTGTCGTCGACCACCAGCACGCGCCGGCCTTCGAGCAGGCTGATCTGGTGCGGATCGAGATACAGCCGCTTGTCCTGGCTGGGCGACGTGATGGAACGCACCGGTTCGGACAACGCGTCGCGGTACCAGTACTTGCGCGAAAAACCCAGCGGAATGAAGCGCGCATGGCCCAGGCCGTGGGTCACGGCGGGCGCGAACGACAGGCCCAGCGTCGGCAGTCCGACCACGGCGTCGAACGCATAGCCGCGCGCCTGCTCGACCATGGACTGGGCCAGCGTCTGCACCACCTCCAGCGCGGCCTGGTTCGCGACCAGCGAGGCCATGCAGCGCGCGGCATCGTTCGGCAGCGCGCGCAGCGGCAGCAGCAGATAGCGGCCGTCGCGCAGCCGTGCGGGGTAGCAGCGCTGATAGGGCGGAGCCGTGGGCTGCGTCAGCTCCTCGGGCTCGACAATGCGCTGCCAATAGCCGCTGGTGGCGTCGAAGCCCTGCGTATCGATTGCGGAAACTGCCTGCGAACGGAAATCCACCATGTTCAGCCTCGCATGCCGGACGTCCCGGCGGCGCGCAGATCATAGCCAGCGCGGCACGCGCGCCGCCGGCCCGGCCCTGCGGCCGACCCAGGCATTGCGCGCGGCTCAGGCCGCCAGCGGACTGGTGCCCAGCGGCGAGCCGTCTGCGGCCAGCGTCTCGCCCTTGCGCGCGGTGATCAGGCCATAGCACTCGGGGTGGCGGTGCAGGTCGAAGTTGAACGTGGTGCGCTTGTAGACCGCGCAGAAATCGAGGTCGCAGCGCCCGACCACGACTTCATCGTCCTTGGTGATGCAGCGCGTGACGACTTCGCCCGAAGGCGCGACCAGCAGGCTGCCCGCGATGCTTTCGACGCCCTCCTCCAGCCCGCCCTTGGCGACGCTCGCGACCCAGCAGCCGTTCTGGTAGGCGCCGGCCTGCACCGCGAGCTGGTTGTGGAACAGCGACAGGTCGTCGTGCTGCGGCGCGGGCGCGTTGTGCACCGGCGTGTTGTAGCCGATGAACACCATCTCCGCGCCCTGCAGCGCCATCACGCGATAGCTTTCGGCCCAGCGCCTGTCGTTGCACAGCGACATGCCGATGGTGCCGCCGAACGCCTGGTGCACGTCGAACGACTTGCCGGGCGTGAAATAGCGCTTCTCGAGGTGCTGGAACTTGCGCCAGGGCTCGTGCTCGAAATGGCCGGGCACATGGATCTTGCGGTACTTGCCGACGATGCCGCCGCTGCGGTCGACCAGGATGGCGCTGTTGTAGCGCATGCGCTGGCCGTTTTCTTCGGCCAGCTCGGCATAGCCCAGATAAAAGCCCACGCCGAGTTCGCGTGACAGCTCGAACAGCGCCAGCGTTTCCCGGCTGGGCATGGAGCGCTCGAAGTAGCTGTCGATCTCGGCGTCGTTCTCGATGTACCAGCGCGGGAAGAACGTGGTCAGCGCGAGTTCGGGGTAGACGATCACATGCGCGCCCAGGCTGTGCGCCTCGCGCATCATGGCGCACAGGCGCGCGACCACGGCCGCGCGGGAGTCGGCGCGCTGCACCGGGCCCAGCTGGCCCAGGGCGACATTGACGATTCGGGACATCCTTGAATTCCTTGAAAACGGTTGCGTGTCAGTTCGCGCGGTCTGCGCGTGCTATCAGTACCTGCAGCAGCACATTCGCGCCCTGCACCAGTTGTTCGGGCGCGGTGAATTCGCGCACGTTGTGGCTCTGGCCGTCGCGGCTGGGAACGAACACCATGGCCGTGGGGCACACGCGCGCCAGCATCTGCGCGTCATGGCCCGCGCCGCTGGGCAGGCGCAGCGTCGACAGGCCTTGCGCCTGGGCCGCGCGTTCCACGCTGTCGACCAGCGCGGCATCGAAGTCCACGGGCGCGAAATCGGCCAGCGGTCGGTGGCTCAGCTGCACGCCATGCTCGGCCGCGATGCGCTGCGCGCCGGCCAGCAGTTCGGCCTGGGCCTGGCGCAGCAGCGCGCCGTCGGTGTTGCGCAGATCGACCGTCATCAGCGCGCTCTGGGCGATCACATTGACGAGATTGGGCTGCAGCGTGAGCGCGCCCACGGTCGCCAGCTGGCGCCCGGCGTAGCGCTGGCTCAGTTCGTGCGCCATGGCCGCGACGCGCGCCGCGGCCACGCCCGCGTCCTGGCGCAAGGCCATGGGCGTGGTGCCGGCATGGTTGCTGCGGCCGGCGAACGTGAGTTCGGTCCAGCAGATGCCTTGCACGCCTTCGACCACGCCGATCGCAATGCCTTCGCGGTCCAGCACCGGACCCTGCTCGATATGCAGTTCGACAAAGCTGTCGACGCGCGGACTGCCCACGGGCGTGCGGCCCGCGTAGCCTATGCGCGCGAGTTCGTCGCCCAGCAGCGCGCCGTTGTCGACGGCGCGCTGGGCCAGCGCGTCTTGCAGCGGCATTCCGCCCACATGCACCAGGCTGCCCAGCATGTCGGGCTGAAAGCGCGCGCCTTCCTCGTTGGTGAAGAACGCGACCTGCAGCGGGCGGCGCGTGCGCCGGCCCGCGGCGCGCAGCGTGGCCACGACTTCGAGGCCGGCGAGCACGCCGTAGTTGCCGTCGTAGAGACCGCCGGTGCGCACGGTGTCGATATGACTGCCGGTGGCGACGGGCGGCAGATCTTCGCGGCCCGCATAGGTGGCGAACACGTTGCCGATGGCGTCGATCTCCACGGCCATGTCGAGCGCCTGCATCTGCGCCACGGTCCAGTCGCGCGCCGCGCGGTCGGCGTCGCTCAGCGCCAGCCGGTTGGTGCCGCCGCCGGGCAGCGCGCCGTGCCGGCCCAGCGCTTCAATGCTGGCGAGCAGGCGCGCGCCATCAATGCGCAGATCGGCGCTCATACGGCCTGCGCGCGCGCGGCCACGACGGCAGCGCTTTCGCCCACGAGTTGCGCATAGAGCGCGGGATCGGTCGCGGCTTCGCTGCCGAAGAACAGGATGCGGCTGTCTTCGCCCAGGCCGAGTTGCGCGCGCGCGGCGGGGCTTTGCAGCGCGGCGATCGCCGCGGCCACGCCGGCCACGGCCGATTCGCCGGCGACGATGGCGCGGTCATCGCCCAGCGGATGGGCCAGCAGCCGCATGCAGTCCACGGCCGCGGAGTCGGCAATCGCGCAGAACGCATCCGCACCCTTTTCGAGAATTTCCCAGGCCAGCAGCGAGACTTCGCCGCAGGCCAGGCCCGCCATCAGCGTGTCGAGTTCGCCTTCGACGGCGCGCAGCTCGCCGGCGCGCGCGCTCTCGAGCAGGCAGGCCGCGCGTTCGGGCTCGACCACGATGAACTGCGGGCGCGCAGCGCCGTCGCGCTCCCAGAAGTAGCCGCAGACCGCGGCCGCGAGTCCGCCCACGCCGGCCTGCACGAAGATGTGCGTGGGCCGCTGGCCCATCTGCGCCGCGGCCTCCTGCACCATCAGCTGGTAGCCCTGCATCACGTCGCGCGGAACGTCCATGTAGCCGGGGTAGGAAGTGTCGGAAATCACGAAACGGCCCTGCGCCCTCGCATCGGCAGCGGCGCGCCGCACGGCGTCGTCGTAGTTGCCCGGCGTGCGCACCACCTGGGCGCCGTAGGCGGCGATCGCCTCGGCGCGGCCCTGGCTCACGGTCGCATGCACATAGATCACGCAGGCGCAGCCGAACAGCTGCGCGCCCCAGGCGACCGAGCGGCCATGGTTGCCGTCGGTGGCGCAGGTGACGGTGATGCCCGCGCAGAGCGCGCGCATGTCGGGCTGGCGCAGGTCCTGGGTATCGAGCGTGCGACCCAGGCGTGCGCCCAGCTCGCGGCACAGCAGGCGCGCGACCGCATAGGCGCCGCCCAGCGCCTTGAAGCTGCCCAGGCCGAAGCGCCCGCCTTCGTCCTTGTAGTGCAGCGACTGCACGCCCAGTTCCCGGGCCAGCGCGGGCAACGCGTGCAGCGGCGTGGGCGCATAGCCCTGCCAGGTGGACAGCTCGCGCTCGGCCTGGGCCAGCGCGTCGGCGCCGAGAATCTCGCTGCGGCGCGCGCCATAGGCTTCGTCGCGGCTGCGCTGGGGGTTGGCCGGATTGCGCACCAGCGCCAGCGACATGGAAGGCAGTGACATGGAAATACCTCTGGGGAAAAATCAGTTCGGGGTCTGCAGGTCGCCGAGCGCGGCATGCAGGTGTTCTATGCGCGTGAGCCGCGCCTGGGCGCTGGCGCGCAGGCGCGCGGCCAGCGCGGTGGCGAGAAAGTTCACCAGGCTGATGCCGCAGACATAGGTGTCGAACAGCGGCGTCAGCTCGGGCGGCTGGTGCGCGGCGGCGCGCGCGCAGCGCAGCACCACGTCGGCCTGGGCCGTGGTCTCGAGCCACTCGCCGGGCGCGGCGTCGCTGAGCACCACCAGCGGAATGCCGACCGCGCGCGCCGCGGCCAGCACGCGCGCCAGCTGGGCGCTGCGGCGGCGGAAATCGACGACGAACAGCAGGTCCTTGGCGCCCAGGCCCGCGAGCGCCTCGGCTTCGCGCCCGCCGCCCGTGGCCAGCAGCTGCACATCGGGGCGCACCTGGTCGAACAGCAGGCTCGCGTACTGCGCCGTCACCTGGCTGTGGCGGTAGCCCAGCACGCCGATGCCGCGTGCACGCGCCAGTTGCGCCAGCGCGGCCTGCACGTCTTCATCGCGCAGCTCTTCCGACCAGTCGAGCAGCCGCTGCGCGTCGCGCCGCGCATGGGCCTGCAGGCCATCGTCACCAGGCTGGGCCGGCGCCTGGGCCAGGCGCGCGAGCGGCGAATGCCCGGTGGCGCGCGAACGCACCTGCAGGCGAAATTCATCGAAGCCCGCGTAGCCCAGCCGGCGAAAGAAACGCGCGGCGCTCGACTTCGAGGTATCGGCCAGCGCGGCAAGTTCTGTCGCCGAATAGCCGCGCAGATCCTGCTGGCGCGCCAGCACCACATCGGCGAGCTTGCGCTCGGCCGCCGACAGGTCTGCATAGACCTCGCGAATGCGTGCGTCGAGCGGTATCGCTGATTGCTCTTCCATCGTATTGCTCCATTCAAGTGCGGCGCGCACCAACTCGGGGCTGGTGCGCACCGCTGTGAAATTTTTGTTCCAACTATTCAAATAAAAGAAACCAAAGTTTCATATGGCACGGTCTTGCCAAGCAAGAGCAATGCCTGAAATCGGCGCAACAGCCCGTTCCCCCCTCTGGAAACGGGTTCGCACGCTGGAAAAATGTGCAGCGGCGATCGTTTGGCTGGCATGCTTGTTTCAAGCTGGCACGCATCCTGCTCAGACCTTGGCGCATTCACTTCTTTTCACCAAAGGTCCTGCGCCATGAAGTTCAAAGTCTGTACCGCTGTGTCGGGTCTGGTCGCCGCTGCCGCGCTGTCGTTTTCCGTAGGCGCGCATGCCGACGATTCGCTCAAGGCCGTGATGGCCAAGAAAAGCATTGCGCTGGGCATTCCCACCGACTACCCGCCGTATGGCTACATGGGCGCCGACTTCAAGCCCACGGGCGTCGATGTCGCCGTGGCCCAGCTCATCGCCGACAAGCTGGGCGTCAAGGCCGAGTTCATTCCCGTGAGCACGCCCAACCGCATTCCCTACCTGCAGGCCAAGAAGATCGACCTGATCGTCTCGGCGCTGGGCAAGAATGAGGAGCGCGCCAAGGTGATCGACTTCACCGTGTCGTATGCACCGTTCTTCCAGGCCGTGTTCGGCCCCAAGGATGTGGCGATCAAGTCGTTCGACGACCTGGGCGGCAAGACGCTGGCCGTGACGCGCGGCACCATCCAGGACGACGCGCTGCAGGGCCTGGCGCCCAAGACGCTCAAGATCCAGCGCTTCGAAGACGACAACGCGACCATGGCCGCGTTCATGTCGCAGCAGACCCAGTTCGTCGCCATCGGCGCGGCCGTCGCCGCCGCGGCGCTGCAGAAGAACCCCAAGGTCCAGGCCGAATACAAGCTGCTGATCAAGGACTCGCCCAACTACATAGGCGTGCGCAAGGGCGAGACCGCGCTGCTGACGCAGGTCAACGCCATCCTGCGCACCGCCAAGACCGATGGAACCATCGAAGGCTATTCGCAGAAGTGGCTGGGACGCGGCATGGGCAACCTCCCGGACTGATCTTCCTGAGACTTGGTCCGCGCCGCATCTGTTCATCCTTCGACAGGACGAACGGCTGACGGCGCTCCAGCTGCCTGACTTTTTCCTGTTTCCACGGATGCGCCCATGACAATGGATTTCGCCACGGTGCTGGCCCAATGGCCTATGTTCCTCAAGGGCCTGGCGCTCACGGCCCTGCTCACCGCGGTGGCCACGCCGCTGGGCGTGGCGCTGGGCGTGGCCTGCGCCTGGATGCGCCTGAACGCCGGCCCCACGCTGCGCTTTGCCGTCGGCGCCTATGTGGAAGTGTTCCGCAACACGCCGTTCATCATCCAGCTGTTCTTTCTGTTCTTCGGCCTGCCTTCGCTGGGCCTGCGGCTGTCGCCCGAGACCGCGAGCATTCTGGCGATGACGCTGAACCTGGGCGCCTACGCCTGCGAGCAGGTGCGCGCGGGCATACAGGCCACGCCGCGCGGTCAGATCGAGGCCGCGCAAACCCTGGCGCTGGACCGCTGGCAGATCTTCACACGCGTGGTGCTGCCGCCTTCGCTGGGCCGCGTCTGGCCCGCGCTCACGGGCCAGATCATCCTGGTGATGCTGGGCTCGGCCGTGTGCAGCCAGATTTCCACCGAAGAAATTTCCTATGCGGCCAATCTGATCTCGAGCCGCACGTTCCGCAGCTTCGAAGCCTACATCGTCGTCACGCTGATCTATCTCGGCCTGGCCGTGCTGCTGCGCCAGTTGCTGAACTGGTTCGGCCCGCGTTTCGTTTTTGGCCGCCGCCGCTGAAGGACCACCATGGTTGAATTCACTTTCTGGGATATCGCCCGCCATCTGCTCATGGCCTTGCGCTGGACCGTGGGCCTGTCGCTGATCGCCTTTGCCTGCGGCAGCGTGCTGGCGCTGGCGCTGCTGGTGCTGCGCCTGAGCAAGCTGCCCGGCGCGGTGCGCGTCGTCGCCTGCTTCGTGCAGATCTTCCAGGGCACGCCGCTGCTGATGCAGCTGTTCCTGATCTACTTCGGCCTGGCGATGCTGGGCGTGGACACCTCGCCGCTGCTGGCCGCGAGCGTGTGCCTCACGCTCTACGCGAGCGCCTATCTCTGCGACATCTGGCGCGGCTGCGTCGAGTCGGTTCCCAAGGGCCAATGGGAAGCGTCGGCCAGCCTCGCGCTGAGTTTCGGCGAACAGCTGCGCCATGTGATCCTGCCCCAGGCGATGCGCCTGGGCATCGCGCCCACGGCCGGCTTCATGGTGCAGATCATCAAGGGCACGGCGCTGACCAGCGTGATCGGCTTTGTCGAAGTCACCAAGGCCGGCCAGTTGATCGCCAACGCCACCTTCGAGCCTTTCCTGATCTACGGCTGCGTGGCGCTGATGTACTTCGCGCTGTGCTTTCCGCTGTCGCTGTGGAGCCAGCGCCTCGAGCGCCGCCTGCGCCCCGCTTCCTGATTGCCGGCTTTTTTCGGACTTCCGCCATGACCTCTATCGCCAACGCCCTCTTTTCCCCCATCGCCTCGCATACGCCGCTGGTCGACATTCGCGGCCTGCGCAAGCGCTACGGCAGCAACGAAGTGCTCAAGGGCGTGGACCTGCAGATCGCGCGCAGCGAAGTGGTGTCCATCATCGGCAAGAGCGGCTCGGGCAAGAGCACGCTGCTGCGCTGCATCAACGGCCTGGAAGCTTTCCAGGAAGGCACGCTCACGGTGCACGGCCAGCCGCTGCAGTCCGACAACGCGGGCGCGATGCGCGAGCTGCGCAAGAACGTGGGCATGATCTTCCAGAACTTCAATCTGTTCCCTCATCTCACGGTGGGACGCAATGTGATGCTCGCGCCCACGCTGGTCACCAGCCAGCCCAAGGATGTCGCGCGCCAGAACGCCGAGCGCCTGCTGGCGCGCGTGGGCCTGGCCGAGAAGTTCGACGCCATGCCCGACCAGCTTTCGGGCGGCCAGCAGCAGCGCGTGGCGATCGCGCGCGCGCTGGCCATGGACCCCGAAATCCTGCTGTGCGACGAAGTCACCTCGGCGCTGGACCCCGAACTCGTGGGCGAAGTGCTGCAGGTCGTCGAAAGCCTGGCCGACCAGGGCATGACGCTGGTCATGGTCACGCACGAAATGAACTTCGCGCGCAAGGTCAGCGACCGCGTGGTGTTCATGCACCAGGGCAAGGTGCACGAAGTCGGCACGCCCGAAGCACTGTTCGGCGCGCCGCAGACGCCGGAGCTGCAGCAGTTTCTGGGGCGGGGGCATTGAGACCGGCTTGTTGAACACCGGGGCTTCGACCCTTCGACGGGCTCAGGACCCAGCCCGAACGGATTTTTTCGCCGCGCACTGAAAACCCCGTTCGCCCTGAGCTGGCCCAAGGGCGTTTCAGGGCGCGCGCTGTTTTTCAGATATCGATCTGCCGGAAAATTCGTTTCCCCGCAGCAGCCCTGTGCCTAGGATGAACCTCCATTGCGTCGCGTACGCCTACCCTGGAGCATCCGATGAGCGCTGTTTTGCAATCCCCGCCCACGCAACACGTTTCAGCGCGTGATGCCCAAGCGCCCGCAGCGCCCGCCGGCTCGCGCCGCGCCCTGCTGCGCGCCGGCGCCGCCCTGGGCGCCAGCGCGCTCTGGGGCATGCCAGCCTTCGCCCAGCGCGCCAAGCCGCTGCAGGGCACGACGCTCAATGTCGCGCTGTTCAGCACCGCGTACTCCAAGCTGCTGCGGCCCTGGATCGCCGAGTTCGAGGAGAGCACGGGCGCGCGCGTGAACTTCGACACGCCGGGCTTTCCGGTCTACAACCAGCGCACCGACCTCGAACTGTCGACCAAGGGCAGTGCCTACGATGTGGTCAACGTCACGTTCATCTATTCGAGCCGCTGGATCAACTCGGGCTGGCTCACGCCGCTCGACGAGTTCATCGCCAACCGCAATCTCACGCCCGCAGAATTCGACATCAACGACTTTCTCGCCGGCGCGCGCGCGCCCGAGACCGGTGCCGACGGCAAGTTGTATGGCGTGCCATGGACCGCCGAAGTCACGCTGGCCGCGGCCAGCCGCTTCGATGTGCTCAAAAGCGCGGGCCTGGCGTTTCCCGACACGCTGGACGACTTCGGCCGCGCCGTGCAGACCGTGCACCGCAAGGAGCGCGCGGCCGGCTTCGTCACCGACAACCACTACGGCTGGACTTTCCCGCCGTTCCTGCAGGCGTTCGGCGGCGATGTGTTCCGCAAGGCGCCGCACGATCTCTACCCCACGCTGGACACGCCCGAAGCGATTGCCGCGGCCGATTACTTCGCGCGCCTGCTGCGCGATTTCGGGCCCGACGGCGCGGTCTCGTACACCGCCGACCAGTCGCTGCAATCGCTCAAGAGCGGGCGCAGCAACCTGGGCATTCAGGGCCAGATCTATCTGTCGCAGCTCGCCGACAAGGCCAGCAGCAAGGTGGCTGCGACCACGGCCTGGGGCGCGGTGCCGCGCGGGCCGGCCGGGCGCTTTCCGGGCTCGGCCGTGCATGGCCTGGGCATTCCCGTGGGCAGCAAGAACGCGCAGGCCGCGTGGCAGTTCATCGCCTGGGCCACATCGAAACAGATCACGCAGCGCGCCGTCGCCGCGGGGTATGGCTCGCCCACGCGGCGCTCCGACATGCAGTCGGCGGTGTTCAGCGAGCGCCAGCGCGTCAACGGCTACGACATCGCGAAGCTGTCGTCCGAGGCCATCGATCTCGCGGCCAAGCAAGGCCATATGAAGTACCGCACGGTCGCGGTCTATCCGCAGATCGACCAGCAGATCAACAAGGCGATCGAGCTGATCG
>NZ_JAHCDD010000036.1 GCF_018413525.1 Acidovorax sp. CCYZU-2555 | reverse complement strand
GTCGGCGCGCACCAGACCCTGCGCCTGGGCGCGTTCGAGCGCGGGCGCGAACGCGTCCCAGGCGCGCTGGCGCACGGCCTTGAAGCGTGGATCGTTGAGGCTGGCGCTGCGCCAGTAATCGGACAGCGTGGGCGAGCTCACGATGCGTTCGGACAGATAGGCCATCAGTTCAAAGAAGGCATCGGGGCCGTCCTGCAGCTTGAGCGCCTGGTCGTGCAGACGCTGGGTAGAGCGTTCGAGCAGGCCCAGCAGGATGGCGTCGCGGTCGGGAAACTGGCGGTACAGCGTGGCGCGGCCCACGCCCGCATGTTCGACCACGAGTTCCAGCGGTGCATTGACGCCGTGGACGGTGAAGACGGCGTCGGCCGCGTCCAGCAGTTGCGCGCGGCGCAGCGCCGCATCGGGGCGCTTGGCAATGGGGGAATTCATGGGTTTAATTATCGGACAGTTTTGTCCGTTATGGCGCCGGTGCGACAAATGGCCCTGGTGGCTGCCGGCTTTTGACCCACCGGCTGTTCTCAGGTGCGCTGGGCGCGCTCGCGCTGAATGCCGCGGCCAATGGTCGCGGCGAGCATGCCCAGCTCCTGGGCCAGCACTTCAAGAATGTCGTCGAGCGCGACCAGGCCTATCAACACCTGCTGCGCAGTGACCACGGGAATGCGGCGCACGCCATGCGCGCGCATGCTGCGCAGCACGTCGATCAGCGAAGCGTCTTCGGCCGCGGTCACGGGCTTGGCGGTCATCACTTCGCCTACCGTGAGGTCGTCGGGAGCAAGCTCGGGCGCGATCACGGAAATCACGATGTCGCGGTCGGTCAGCACGCCCGCGACGGTGCGCAGGCCCTGGGTTTCATCGACCACGACCAGCGCTCCCACATGGTGTTCGCGCATCAGCCGGGCCGCGGTCACGAGGTCGGTGTGGCGATAGGCAATGGCGACTTCACGCGTGCAGATTTCGCCGGCAGTCAAACGTTCGCTCATGGCAATCTCCCGTAAGGAATGCGATGTCGGCGCCCGCTGCCAGACGCCGATGCCTGGTGTCGATGATGGCTCCAACACCGCAGCGGGTCAATGCGGCGCGCGGACCCGCGCCTGCGTCACGTGCCTGTTACACGCGTTCCTGTCCTACCCGAGGCGCGCGCGCGCGTGGCTAGGCTGGAGTCAGGGTCTGCGCGCCCGCCTGTGAACGGCGGGCCGTGCAGGCGTTCTTGCCGCTTTTTCGGGAAGGGTCCGCGCACCATGTTGCTTTCCGTTGTTCCCGCCGATGCCCAGGCACCGCCATCCATGTCCACACTGCCTGGCGATGCCGCGGCGCAGCATGCGCGCAAGGTGCTGGCACGTGATTTGATGCGCACGCCGGCGCATATTTCCGCGAAGTATTTCTACGACCAGCGCGGCTGCGAGCTGTTCGAGGCCATCACCCGCCTGCCCGAGTACTACCCGACACGCACCGAGAAAGCGCTGCTGCAGGCGCGCGGCGCCGATATAGCGCGCAGCGTGGGGCCTTGCACCAGTCTGATCGAACTGGGCGCGGGCAACTGCGAGAAAGTGCGTCTGCTGCTGCCTGCCTTGCAGCCCCGGTGCTTTGTCGGCGTCGATGTGGCGGGCGACTTCGTGCAGGCCGCGGTCGAGCGCCTGGCCCAGGATTTTCCCGGTCTTGAAGTCTGTGCCGTGGAGGCCGACATCACCGCGCCCGTGACCCTGCCCGCGCGCATCGGCGAACAGGGACGGCTGGTGTTCTACCCGGGCTCGTCGATAGGCAATTTCGACCCCGACCAGTCGATGACGCTGCTGCGCCAGATGCGCGCGCTTGCAGGCGAAGGCGGCGGGCTGCTGATAGGCATAGACCTGCCCAAGGAGAGGCTGGTGCTCGAAGCCGCGTACAACGATGCGGCCGGTGTCACGGCCGAGTTCAATCGCAATGCGCTGGCGCATGTGAACCAGTGCCTGGGCAGCGACTTCGATCCCGCGCAATGGGAGCATGTGGCGTTCTTCAACGCCGCGCATTCGCGCATCGAGATGCATCTGCAGGCGCGCGAAGCCGTGCAGCTGCGCTGGCCCGGCGGCGCGCGTGCGTTCGCACAGGGCGAGCGCATCCATACCGAAAACAGCTACAAGTACCCGTTGCCGCTGTTTCTGCAGATGCTGACCCAGGCCGGCTTCAAGGCCTGCAAGGCCTGGACCGATGAAAAAGATTGGTTTGCGGTGATCCATGCAAAGACGTGAATCCCCCCTGAGGCGCCTGCGCGCCTTCCCCCCAGGGGGACGGCACCATCGCTGCGGGGCGGCCCTTGCTCGGTGCCCCTGGCCTGGGACATGCCAGGTCTTGCGCAGCGTAATCAATGACCGGAAGGAGCATGATGTCGGCGCCGGGAAATGATTTGGCTGCTGCCTATGTCCGAGTGCGTCAAGCCAGCCACGCGCTGGCCGCGCCGCTGTCGGCCGAAGACTGCTGCGTGCAGTCCATGCCCGATGCGAGTCCCGTCAAATGGCATCTGGCGCACACCACCTGGTTCTTCGAGACTTTTGTGCTCGAACCCCATGAACGCGGCTTTGCGCCGTTCCACCCCGCGTTTCGCGTGCTGTTCAACTCGTACTATCAGGGCGTGGGCGCGCGCCATCCGCGCGCCGAGCGCGGGCTGATCACGCGGCCCGGGCTGGCGCAGGTACTGGCCTACCGCGCCCATGTCGATGCGCGCATGCATGCGCTGCTGGTCGGTGGCGTCGACGCATCGTTGCATGCGCTGATCGAACTGGGACTGCAGCACGAGCAGCAGCACCAGGAACTGCTGCTGACCGATATCAAGCACCTGCTGTCGTGCAACCCGCTGCTGCCGGCCTATGCGAATGCTGAAACCGCGCGCGCGCCAGCAGAGCCCGCGCCGCTGCGCTGGTTGCCGCAGGACGCGGGCCTGCACGAGATCGGCCATGCGGGCCAGGGCTTTGCGTTCGACAATGAATCGCCGCGGCACAGGGTCTACCTGAATGCGTTCGCGCTGGCTTCGCTCCCGGTCAGCAATGCCGAGTACCAGGCCTTTGTCGATGGCGGCGGCTATGCCGATGCGGGCCATTGGCTGTCGGAAGGCTGGGACTGGCTGCAGACCAAGGGCCGCGCGGCGCCGCTGTATTGGCAGTGCCGTGACGACGGCGGCTGGGCCGAGTTCACGTTGCAAGGACTGCAGCCGCTGGCGCCCGCCCAGCCCGTGGTGCATCTGAGCTATTACGAAGCCGATGCCTATGCGCGCTGGGCCGGCGCGCGCCTGCCGACCGAAGCCGAATGGGAATGCGCGGCGCCGCAGATGAGGGGCCAGGCAGCGCCTGCGCCCGCCCAGCGCCTGCATCCCGCGGCGCATGCCGCGCCCGGCGAAGTCTGGGAATGGACCCAGTCGAGCTATGCGCCTTACCCGGGGTTTCGCTGCGCCGAAGGCGCGGTGGGCGAGTACAACGGCAAGTTCATGGTCAACCAGTATGTGCTGCGCGGCGGCTCCTGCGCGTCGCCGCCGGGCCATGTACGGCCCACTTATCGCAACTTCTTTCCGGCCGGCGCCTGCTGGCAGTTCACGGGCCTGCGCCTGGCGCGCGATCTTTGAAAAGGTCTATACGGCCAGCTGCACGAACACCGCTTCGTCAGGCGCATGCACCTGCGTGAGCGGAGACTGCGCCATGAGCTTTTGCCCGCCCTGCAATTGCAGGCTGTAGATCAGATGGCTGCCGCGGAACTTGCATTCGAGCACCGTGGCGGGCAGGCCGGTCGCGCCCAGGCCCAGGTGTTCGGGTCGCAGCAGCACCTGCACGTCGTCGCCCCGCGCGTAGTTCGGCTGTGAGGCCGGCAGGCGGCCCAGCACCGTGTCCCAGCCGCCTTCGGCGCGCGCGGTCGCGGCCAGCCATACGCCTTCGCCGACGAACTGCGCGACTTCGCGCGTCGCGGGCGTGCAGTAGACCTGGGTCGCCGAGCCCCATTGCATCAGCTGGCCTTGCGCCATCACGCCGATATTGTCGGCCATGGCAAATGCTTCGTTCTGGTCGTGCGTGACCATCAGCGCCGTCGCCTGGGCCTGCTTGAGAATCGCGCGCACTTCGCGCGCAATGCTTTCGCGCAGGCTCGCGTCGAGGCTGGAAAAAGGTTCGTCCATGAGCAGCAGGCGCGGGCGCGGCGCGAGCGCGCGCGCCAGCGCCACGCGCTGCTGCTGGCCGCCCGACAGTTCATGCGGCCAGCGGCTTCCCATGCCCTGCAGACCCACGAGTTCGAGCATTTCGGCGATGCGCGCCGGGCGCTGGGCCGCGGGCAGGCGGTGCAGGCCGAAGCCCACGTTGCCCGCGACATCGTGGTGCGGGAACAGCGCGTGCTCCTGGAACACCATGCCGATGTCGCGGCGCTGCGGCGGCAGACAGTGTCCGGGCGTGGACACCTGCTCGCCCTGCAGCGCGATCGCGCCTGCGCGCACCGGCTCGAAGCCCGCTACCGCGCGCAGCAAGGTGGTCTTGCCGCAGCCCGAGGCGCCCAGCAGACAGCCGATTTCGCCCTGGGCGAGTTGCAGGCTCACCTGGTGCACCACGGTGGTGTCGCCATAGCCCAGGGAAACGTTGTTGACTTCAAGCATCACTATTTCTCGGTTTTCTCGGTCTGCCGCATCAGCAGCACCACGGGAATCACGCCCACCAGCACGATGGCCAGCGCGGGCAGCGCGGCCTGGTCCCACAGCGATTCGGAGGTGAGCTGGAATACGCGCACGGCCAGCGTGTCCCAGCCGAACTGGCGCGTCATCAGCGTGATCGGCATTTCCTTCATCACGTCGACCATCACCATCAGGAAAGCCGACAGCAGGCCGGTGCGCAGCAGCGGCAGGTGCAGGCGGCGCAGCGTCTGCCAGGGGCCCAGGCCCAGCGAGGCGCAGGCATCTTCCTGGCTGCGCGTGATGCGCTGCATCGCGCTGTCGGTCGCGTGATAGGCCACGGCCAGAAAGCGCGCGGCCAGCGCCAGCAGCATGGCCGCAAGACTGCCCTTGAGAATGCCCAGCGTCTCTATGCCGAACGGCGCGAGCCAGGCCATCAGCTGCGCGTCCAGCCAGGCAATCGGCACGAACACGCCCACGGCCAGCACCACGCCGGGCAGCGCGTAGCCGAGAACGGCGATGCGCACGGTCCAGCGCGTGAGCGGGTCGGCGTGGCGTCTGCGCACCCAGGCCAGCAGCAGCGCCAGCACCGTGGTCACGGCGGCGGTGACCAGGCCCAGATAAAGCGTGTTCCAGGCATAGCCCCAGTAGTCGGCGTTGAGATCCGTGCGCCAGACCGACAGCGCCCATACAACGATCTGCAGCATGGGCACGGCGAACGCCGCGCCGAACACCAGCAGGCAGGCGGCGCTGGCGAGCCAGCGCGCGCCGCCGTGCAGTGCGATGCGCTGGTGGCGCGAAGGCGAGGCGTGAAAGCGCTGGGCGCTGCGCGAACGCTGCTCGGCGGCGACCAGCAGCAGCACGACCAGCACCAGCAGGCTCGCGAGCTGGGCCGCGGCCGCCATGTTGTGCATGTCGAACCACGACTTGTAGAGTGCGGTGGTGAAGGTGTCGAAGTTGAACACGGCGATCGCGCCGAAGTCGGCCAGCACCTCCATCAGCGCCAGCGCCAGGCCCGCGCCTATCCAGGGCCGGGCCAGCGGCAGCGCGACCTGGAAGAACGCCGCGAGCGGGCTCAGGCCCAGCGCCTGGGCGGCTTCCATGCAGCGCCGGCCCTGGGTCAGAAAGGCGCTGCGCGCGAGCAGATAGACATAGGGATAGAACGCCATGGTCAGCACCATCACCAGCCCCCAGAGGCTGGCGCGGATGTCGGGAAACCAGCGGCTGCTGCCGAACAGTTCGCGCAGCGCCGACTGCACCGGGCCCGCGTACTCGAACAGCCCCATCTGCACGAAGGCCAGCACATAGGCGGGAATCGCCAGCGGCAGCACCAGCGCCCACGAAAAGAAGCGGCGCCCGGGAAAGTCGCACATGGCCGTGAGCCAGGCGAGCGGCACGCCCACGGCCAGCACGGCCAGGGCCACGAGCACCAGCAGCAAGGCGGTGTTGCCGAGCACGCGCGGCAGCACGTACTGCCACAGGTGCTGCCAGATTTCGGCCTGGGGCGCGAGCGCCAGGCCGACGACGGCCAGCAGCGGAATCAGGGTGAGCAGCGCGATAGGCGCTGCCAAAGCGAAACCGCGCCAGCCGGAGGCGGGCGCGGTGCGGTCTACGAAAGACAAGAGACGGTTACCTCAGTGGCGCGATCAGCGGTAGCCCACGCGGTCGAGCAGGCGAATGGCTTCGGCCTGGTGCGAGCCGATGGCGGCGGCGTTGAGCGGGCTGGGCGTGAACTTGCCCCAGGCCTGCACGATGGGGTCGGCCTTGGCCTTGGTGTTGATCGGGCTCTCGAACGTGCCATGGGTGTAGGCGGTCTGCACGCCTTCGGATGCCAGCCACTCGAGCAGCTTGCGCGCACCTTCGGGGTTCTTGGCGTTGGTGGTCACGCCCGCGCCCGACAGGTTCACGTGGGCGCCGCCCTGGTTCGCGCCCTGGTTGGCCCAGAACAGCTTCACGCCGTTGCCGAACTCGGGTTCCTTGGACAGGATGCGGCCGTAGTAGTAGGTGTTGGCGATGCCGACATCGCACGGGCCCGCGGCGATCGCCTTGAGCAGGCTGTTGTCGTTGGTGAACACGTCGCCGGCCAGGTTGTTGACCCAGCCCTTGGTGATGGCCTCGGCCTTTTGCACGCCGTGCTTGGCGATCATCATGGCGACCAGCGACTGGGTGTAGGTCTGCTTGCCGGTGCGCAAGCACAGCTTGCCTTTCCACTTGGGATCGGCCAGATCCTCATAGGTGCTCAGCTGCGCGGGCTGCACGCGGCCGGGCGCGTAGAAGATCGTGCGTTCGCGCTGCGACAGGCCGTACCAGCGGCCTTGCGGGTCGCGGAAGTTGGCGGGCACGTTGGCGTTGAGCATGGGCGAGTCGATCTTGCGCAGCAGGCCGCGTTCGGCCGCATTGTGCAGATTTCCCATGTCGACGGTGATCAGCACGTCGGCCGGCGAGCTCTTGCCTTCGGCCGCCAGGCGCTCGGAGAGCGAGCCGCCGCGGTCGGTCAGCAGATTGATCTTGACGCCGGTCTGCTGGGTGTACTGGTCCAGCGTGGGCTTGAGCAGGTTCTCGATGCGCGACGAGTAGACGGTGACTGCCGCGGGCGCGGGCTGGGCCTGTGCCAGGGTGGCGAAGCCGGCCGCGCCGACGCACAGAACTGTTTTCCAGATTTTCATGGTGTATTTCGAGTCAGGAAGGGTGGAGCCCCGCTGCCAGGGGAGGGCAGCGATCCAATGAAAGTTGGGGGGAGGGCAGGAAGCCGGACGATTTTTGTATTGGTTGTGCGTCCGACTTGGGAATAAGAACAATTCCCGCCGGCAAATTCTAAACAGGTTGCGGAATGGGGGGCGTTCGAATTTCCGCAGTGCGGCGCGGGAGTTCCCTGTGACGCGCTGTGCTGGACGTAGGTTTCCAACAACATTCAACCGGTGCTTCAGGGGTTTGAGAATAAATCTCATTGCTATCGCCTATGATCGGCGCGCAAGCCCTTACATAAAGACACATGACATCGAGGGCTGTCCAAGCCGCGGACCCGTGCTTCACCGGGACCGTTTCGGCACACCCAACCCTTTCCTCGTAAAAAAATCGCCGGCCTGCTCCGGCGAGGAGACGTCATGCCTGTCAAAAACTATTGCACTCTTACCCTTCTGGCCGCGGCCTGCGCGTCGGCGTTCGCCCAGTCCACGCCGGCCCAGGCGATGTCCGAAGTGGTGGTCTCCGCCTCGGGCTTCGAGCAGGAACTCAAGCAGGCGCCGGCGTCGATTTCCGTGGTCACGCGCGAGGAACTCGAGACCAAGAACTTCCGCGATCTCGCCGAAGCGCTGCAAGGCGTCGAAGGCATAGACGTGATGGGCGGCACGGGCAAGACCGGCGGCCTGGACATCAGCATCCGCGGCATGCCCAGCGACTACACGCTGATCCTGATCGACGGCCGGCGCCAGAACGTCGCCGGCGACGTCACGCCCAACGGCTATGGCGCGGCGCTCAACAGCTTCATGCCGCCGGTGTCGGCGATAGAGCGCATCGAAGTCATCCGCGGCCCGATGTCCACGCTCTACGGTTCCGACGCCATGGGCGGTGTGGTCAACATCATCACGCGCAAGGTGGCCAAGGAGTGGGGCGGCGAAGTCAGCGCCTCGGCGGGCCTGCCGCAGGACAGCTCCTGGGGCAACCAGGCGCGCGGTAATTTCTACCTCAGCGGCCCGATCAAGAACGACGTGCTGGGGCTGGCCATTCGCGGCAGCATTTACGACCGCGAAGCCTCCGACTGGGTGCTGCCGCCCGACACCACGCAGCCCACGCAGGCGCGCAACCCCGCGCCCGCCGAAAGCCGCCAGCACAACATCGGCGCGCGCCTGTCGCTGACGCCCACGCGCGGCCATGATCTGTGGCTCGACGTGGAGCAGGGCCGCACGCGCTACGACAACTCGGACGGCCGTCTGGGCAATCGCGATGCGCTGGCGCCGCGCAACCCGCCGGGCTATGCCGACACGCTGCGCTTCAACCGCGACCAGATCGCCATCGGCCACAATGCCGTGCTCGGTTTCGGCCGGCTCGAAACCAGCCTGATGCGCACCGAAACCGAAACCCTGGGCCGCACCATTCCCGGCGCGGCCGTGCCTACCAACGACCCGCGCCGCGGCACGGCGCGCGAACTCAGCACCACCAACGTGGTGCTCGACTCCAAGCTGGTCGCGCCGCTGGGCGAGTCGCATATGCTGACCGTGGGCGGCCAGTGGTGGGATGCGAAGCTGACCGACGGCCTGCTGCCCGATCGCCATGGCCAGACCATGTGGTCTCTGTTCGCCGAAGACGAATGGCGTCTGCGCCAGGACCTCACGGCCACGCTGGGCGCGCGCTATGACCACCACGACGCGTTCGGCGGCCAGGTGAGCCCGCGCGGCTACCTGGTCTGGGATGCGAGCAAGCAGTGGACGTTCAAGGGCGGCGTGAGCCGCGGCTTTCGCGCGCCGCGCCTGAACCAGCTGATCGACGGCGTGAGCGGCGTCTCGGGCCAGGGCGCTATCCTGAACATCGGCAACCCGAATCTCAAGCCCGAAGTCAGCACCAATACCGAGATCTCGGCGCTGTTCGACAGCCTGGGCGGCGTCACGGCGTCGAGCACGCTGTTCTACAACCGCGTCAAGGACAAGATCAGCAGCGGCGGCAACTGCGCCAGCCAGGCCATCTCGAGCTGCAGCTTCAATCCCACGGCCGACTACAGCATCAACGTCGACCAGGCCAAGACCTGGGGCCTGGAGCTGAGCACCCGCGCCCAGCTCGCCAAGGAATGGAGCATGCGCGTGGGCTACACCTGGACCAACAGCGAAGTGCTCGAAGGTGGCGTGAAGACCGGTCAGCTGGCGCTGACGGCCAAGCACATCGCGACCGCACAGGTCGACTGGAACCCCAACGCGCAGTGGCGCCTGTGGGTGCGCGGTGAATACCGCGGCAAGAGCCCGCGTTTCAATGCGCTGCCCGAAACGCTCAGTGCCGCCAACCTCGCGATCTACAACGCGGTCGGCGACCACACCAAGGCCTACGGCATGCTGCACCTGGGCGGCAGCTACGAGCTGTCCAAGAGCGTGACGCTCAGCGCCAACATCTTCAACCTGCTGGACAAGGACTTCCGCAAGTACCGCCAGATCAACGCCAACGGCACGCCCACGCAGATCAACGAGTACTTCCAGGGCGGTTCGTCGATCGCCGGCGCCACGCCGCCCGGTCGCACGCTGTGGGTCACGGCGAATGTGAAGTTCTGATCGCCCAGGCCGCAGGCCTGCCGCGCAAAAGCCAGCCGGCCTCCACCGGCTGGCTTTTTTTGTGGTGCATCGCGGGTACTACCTATACCAATTAGGTATGTGTTTATTTACAGATAAGCACATTTATTTTGCGTGTTCTTATCCCCGGGGCGTGTGGACGGATCTGTGGAAAACTCCCCAGGTAACCCGCGAAACCCGCGCCAGCATTGGCTTGCGACGCAGTGCTTAAAAAATGGGCAGTGTGGGTAAGAGGCGCTGCCGGCCCCGCGCAGCGGCCTGGCTGGCCGGCGCCGGCGTGCATTACGATCGGGTACGCGCCGCCTCCCGTGGCGCGAGCGAGCAAGAGAAAAGTGCATGGAATTGCTGAGCAACGATGAGGCCGGAATGCGCGCCGCGCTGGCGCAGGCGCAAGCCGCGGCCGAGGCCGGCGAAGTGCCCGTGGGCGCGGTCGTGGTCAAGGACGGCGTGCTCGTCGGCCGCGGTCGCAACGCGCCCGTGGCCTCGAACGATCCCACGGCCCATGCCGAAATCCAGGCGCTGCGCGACGCCGCGCAACAGCTGGGCAATTACCGGCTCGACGGCTGCACGCTGTATGTGACGCTCGAGCCCTGCGCCATGTGCAGCGGCGCGGCCCTGCATGCGCGCGTGGCACGCGTGGTCTACGGCGCGGCCGAGCCCAAGACCGGCGCCGCGGGCTCGATACTCGACCTGTTTGCCGAGCCGCGCCTGAACCACCACACGCAGATCGTGCGCGGCGTGCTTGCCCAGGAGTGCAGCGCTCTGCTGTCGCGGTTCTTCCAGCAGCGCCGGCGCCAGAACCAGGCCGCGGCCCGGGCCGCCCATCCGCTGCGCGACGATGCGCTGCGCACGCGCGACGCCGCTTTCGCGGACCTGCTCGACTACGCCTGGGCACCGCGTTACGTGAGCGACTGGCCCAGCCTGCAAGGCTTGCGTCTGCACTATCTCGACGAAGGCCCGCGCGACGCGCCGCTGACCTGGCTGTGCCTGCACGCCGACCCGGGCTGGAGCTACCAGTACCGCCATATGCTGCCGGTGTTTCTGGCCGCGGGCCACCGCGTGGTCGCGCCCGATCTGATCGGTTTCGGCAAGAGCGACAAGCCCAAGAAGCCCGGCTTTCACACGCTGGATGCGCATCGCCAGATTCTGCAGGACCTGCTGCGGCACGCTGATTTGCAGCGCTGCGTGCTGGTGGTGCAGGGCAGCGCGGCGGGGCTGGCCGCTGCGCTGGTCATGGCCGCGCGCGAGCGTTTCGCGGGCGTGCTGTTGCTGGAGAGTGGATCCGACGCGAGCGCTGCGCAAGCCATTGCATTCAGCGCGCCATTTCCCGATCGTGGCCATCGCGCGGCGCTGCAGGCGTTCGCGGCAATGCATGGCGCGCAGGAACTGGCCTTGCCCGAAGGAATGCCGATGTACCGCGGCGCCGCACCCAGCGCCGACATGGCCTTGCAGGCTGTGGAATACTTCAGCCCATCTTAGAGCGGTTTCATTTGAATCCGCCCCAGGGGGCGTCCCCCTGGCCCCTGTCTTACTGGAGCAGGCTGCATCGACAGCCTGAATGCCTTGTCTTCGAAGTCCACCGAACACCACCACCATCACTCCCACGACCACCATGAGCATGACGCCGATGGCGCCTGCTGCGGTCATGCCTCCGGTCCGCGCCGTATCTATGTCTACTCGCCGTCGAGCGCGGTCAACGACAAGCCGGCGTTCAAGCGCGGCATCGCGCGCCTGCGCGCGCTGGGCCATGACGTCGAAATCGATGCCGACGCACTGTCGCGCTCCACGCGCTTCGCGGGCGACGACGCCACGCGGCTGGCCGCCATCCACCGCGCGGCTGCCAGCGGCGCCGACGTGGCGCTGATTTCGCGCGGCGGTTACGGCCTGGGCCGGCTGTTACCGCAAATCGACTACACGGCCGTGGCCAAGGCCGCCGAGGGCGGCACCAAGTTCGTCGGCTTGAGCGACTTCACTGCGTTCCAGAGCGCGCTGCTGGCGCGCGTCGGCGGCGTCAGCTGGGCCGGCCCGTCCCTGGGCGCCGATTTCGGCTCGGCCGAGGAGCCAGACGACATCATGCTCGACTGCTTCGACGACCTGCTCGCGGGCCGGGGCGAAGGCAGCGGCTGGCGCATGAACAAGGAGGCGGCGCGTGCCGATGGCTCGCCGGCCGTGCCCGATATCTATCTGCAGGATGCAACGCTGTGGGGCGGCAACCTTGCGATGCTGGCCTCGCTGGTCGGCACGCCTTTCCTGCCCGATGTGCCGCGCGGCATCCTGTTCATCGAGGATGTGAGCGAACACCCCTACCGCGTCGAGCGCATGCTGAGCCAGTTGCTCTACGCCGGCGTGCTGGCCAAGCAGCAGGCCGTGGTGCTGGGCCAGTTCACGGGCTACAAGCTAGCCGCGCACGACAAGGGCTTCAAGCTGCAAAGCGTGGTCGACTGGCTGCGCACGCAGATCAATGCACCGGTGCTGACCAACCTGCCTTTCGGCCACGTCGAGACCAAGGTGCTGCTGCCCGTGGGCGCGAAAGTTTCACTGTCCGTCGAAGGACGTGACGCGCTGATTTATTGGGGCCATACCCATTGAGTGATTGAGTGCACGGGGCCCGGCGGCAAGGCTTGCGGCCGGGCGAACGGCATCAGCAAAGACCTGCTGCTGGCGCGGGATCCATGTCCTGTGGCGTTCCAACGATTCGGATGCCTTCCCCAGGCTCCCGGCTGGGGTCGCTGGCGGCAGGGCAGCCATGGCTGTCAGGCGCTTCGTCGGCTGAAAAGGAATACTCTTCACTTTTGATGTTGTTCTCGTGAAGGCCGCTTTTGTATTTGTTCAGCAGCCTGAAAATATCTGGGTAGTCCTGTGCGCTCTGGAGTACGAAGGGGTGGATTTTCACCGTGTGGTTTTCGGATTGCGCCACGATTTCATTCAGATTATTTATCAGGATATCCTTATTCCCTTTTTTTACAAGCTGGGATAAACTGAGTGCAAAATCCAGATCCTTCGTGCTTTCTGCTGAAAAAGTTGCAGACTCAGTATTTTCGCGAGTTGTCTGTCCATAAAAAAGCATGGAATATAGCGCGATGTTTTCCTTCTGGAAAGCAAGCTCCAGCGGGCTCAGTTTGTAGGCGTTCTCTATGTGCAAATCTGCGTCGTATGTCAGCAGAATTCGGGTCATTTCCAGGCTTTCTTCTTCTATGGCCTCCAGCAAGGCAGTGGAGTGATTCCTGTTCGCGTGGTTGACGTCAGCGTGGTTCTTCAGGAATTTCACCAGGAATTCCGCCTTGCCGTAGCGAGCGGCAAGTATCAACGGTGTATCGCCCTTAGCGTTCTCCTGGTCGAAGAATTTACGCCGTACTTCTGTCTCCATAGCCTTGCAGGATGGTGAAAGATTCGGTTTTTCGAAATTTTCGTCGAATGTGTCGAATATTGTTCCAATAATTTCGTAATTATCCGACTCGATCAATTCATGGAGAAAAGAAGTGCTGTGTTTTTTGGCATGGCACAGAAGCTCGAAATTATCCGAAATGAGTCGTTTGATCAATTGGATATCGGATGCTTTAGCGGATGTTTTCAGTAAATAATATAAATTGGCAATTTGTGGGTTCATGATGGGCCGCACGGATGAGAGGACAGGACAGTTGGCAGACCGCATGCTGAATCGCCGGGCGCAGGCCTTGCGGCAGTGCCGGGACCGGCCGCTGAAGGCGCCAGCGCGGCGCATGCGCTGAGAGAACTGTCATTATTGACTATCAAGTTCTGTAAATCGATAGTATTTGTCTAATCTCTGTGTAGGATAGCGCGACTGTCCGCTTGCCGTGCCACCGCGCTATTCGAGGTAGCGGCCCTGCTCCTTCTTGCGCGCGCGCATGCCCTTGCGCAGGAACAGGTGGGTGCCGCCTTGCACCGCCAGCGGCTGGTGCGTGTCGCCCGCAAGATGCGCGTCCACGCGCGCTTCGAGGTTGTCGAGCAGCGACTGCAGCGCCGCGCGTTCGGCCTCGGGAAGTTCGGGGTGCTCCTGCAGAAAGCCTTGCAGAAAGCTGCGCGCATCGGCCAGCAGCGCCTCGCGGGTCGGCGCCAGCGAGTGGTAGCTGGCGTCATGCAAACCCGGCGTTTCCGTGCCCAGCAGATAGCAGCCTATATAGTCACCGCGTGTCTCGCCGACCTCGGGGTCGCGGCTGAGTTTTTTGAAGAGATCGAAGGGCCACATACAGCGTGCAATAAGGAAGATCGGGCCGCGCGGGCGCGCGGAAAGCTTCTGATTGTGGCAGGCCGGGGGTAAGCCCGCGCTGCGGCTTGCGCGTACAACAGTTACAAGAGCATTTGCTGCGGCAGACAACAACAGGAGAGCGCAATGGGCACAGGGAGGTTGGCAGGAGTGGCGAAGTGGGGCGCGATCGCCTTGGTCGGGCTGGCCTTGCTCGGGGGCACGGCGCTCGCGGTCTATGCGCTGCGCACGCAGGCGCCGCTCGACGGCCGGCTGGCCGTGGCCGGACTCGCGCAGCCGGTGCAGGTGCGGCGTGATGCCGCCGATGTCACGCATATCGCGGCCCGCTCGCCGCAAGACCTGTGGCGCGCGCTGGGCCATGTGCATGCGCAGGAGCGCAGCTGGCAGCTCGAGTTCAACCGCCGCGTGATGCACGGCACGCTGTCCGAAGTGCTGGGCCCGGCGACGCTGGAAACCGACAAGCTGATGCGCGCGCTCGACATTCGCGGCGCCGCGCAGCGCCAATATGCGGGCCTGCCGCTGCAGGCGCGCGAAGCCTTGCAGGCCTATAGCGAGGGCATTGCGGCCTTCCATGCGGCCAGGCCCCAGGCGCTGACGCCCGAATTCCTGCTGCTGGGCGTGACGCCGGGCCGCGACGGCGGGCAAAACGGCGCGCCCTGGTCGCCCGAAGACAGCGTGGGCTGGGCGCTCATGATGGCGCTCGACCTGGGCGGCAACTGGGGCAACGAGTTCGCGCGGCTGTCGCTGCTGCGCGGCATAGACACCGCACGCCTGTGGCAGCTGATGCCGCCATACCCCGGCGAATCGCCGGCCACGGCCACCGACCTCGCGGCGCTGTACCGCGGCCTGGGCGTGTACGCCAAGGACGAAGCGGCGGCAGCGCCCGTGGCCGCGGGCCTGCCCGGTCTTGGCGGCGCGATCGCCCAGGCGCGCGCCGACTGGGCCCAGGCGCTGGCCCAGGAAGCCGGCAGCAACGACGGCAAGGGCAGCAACAACTGGGTGCTCGCGGGCGCACGCAGCAGCAGCGGCAAGCCGTTGTTGGCCAACGACCCGCACCTGGGCCTGAGCGCGCCCGCCATCTGGTACTACGCGCATCTGCAGGCGCCGGCCGGGAAGTCCGGCGACGGCACGGTCATCGGGGCGATAGACACCATAGGCGCGACGCTGCCCGGCCTGCCTTTCGTGGTGCTGGGCCGCACGGCGCGCGTCGCCTGGGGCTTCACCAACACCAGCCCCGATGTGCAGGACCTGTACCTCGAACAGATCGATGCCGGGGACGCTACGCGCTATCGCACGCCCGAAGGCTGGGCGGCGTTCAGCGTGCGCGAGGAAGTCATTCGCATCAAGGGCCAGGCCGATCTGAAACTGCGGTTGCGCGCCACGCGCCACGGCCCGGTGCTCAGCGATGTGCAGGCCAGCCATGGCCAACTGCTCGACCTGTCGAAATATGTGCTCGCGCTGCGCTGGGCCGCGCTCGATGCCGACAATCACACGGTGCTCGCAGGCCTGCAGGCCAATCAGGCGCAGAACGTCGCCGAGTTGCAGCAGGCGTTTCGCCACTACCACTCGCCCATGCAGAGCATCGTCATGGCCGATGTCGACGGCGCGATCGCGTTCCAGGCCACGGGCAAGGTGCCGGTGCGCCACACCGACAATGACTTGCGCGGCGTCGCGCCCGCGCCGGGATGGGAGGCGCGCTACGACTGGCAGGGCTGGCTGGACCACGACCAGACGCCGCAAGACAGCGGCGCGCAGCAGGGCTGGATAGCGACCGCCAACCAGCGCATCACGGCGCCGGGCTACGCGCATTTCCTGACCCAGGACTGGCACCTGCCTTACCGTTACGACCGCATTGCGCAACTGCTGCAAGCGCGCCCGCTGCACGATCTCGACAGCCTCGCGGCGATACAGACCGATGTGACGTCGCTGGCCACGCAGCGGCTGCTGCCCGCGCTGCGCACCGCGGCCGCCCAGGCCAGTCATCCGCTGGCCGCGCCGGTCGCGCAGCTGCTGCGCGATTTCGATGGAAACATGGATGCGCGCCACAGCGCGCCGCTGGTGTTCGCGGCCTGGGCCGACGAACTCGCGCGCGGCCTGATCGTGCCGCGCATAGGCGCCGCGCGCTTTGCCGCGACCTATGGCAAGCGCGACTTCCGCGCGGGCGTCGAAGGCATTCTGGCGCGCGACGACGCCTGGTGGTGCGCGCCGCGCAGCTGCGCCGAGCAATCCGCGCAGGCGCTGGAACGGGCGCTCGATCGCCTGCAGGCCGCGTATGGCGCCCAGCCCGCGCAATGGCGCTGGGGCCGCGCCCACCCGGCCGTCAGCAGCCACCGGCCGCTGGGCAGCGTGGCCGCGCTGGCGCGTTTTTTCAATGTGCAGGCGCCGTCATCGGGCGACGGCTACACAGTCAATGTGGGCCAGTACAACGCGGGCGATGTCGCGGGCGGCGCGTTCGCCAACCGGCATGCGGCGTCGCTGCGCGGGCTTTACGACCTGGCGGATCTCGAGCAGTCGCGCTTCATCTTCCAGACCGGGCAAAGCGGCAACGTGTTCTCGCCGCGCTATTCAGACATGCGCGACGCCTGGGCCACGGGGCAGTACCGGCCGCTGCAGCGCATGCCGGCGCGGTGGGCGCATCAGCTGGTGCTGATGCCGGGGGGCTGAGGCTTACGGCAGCAGCCACGCATTCGCGCGTTCGATGTTCAGCAGGCGATCCTCGCCCGCGAGGCTGCGCAGATGCAGCTGGGCCAGCAGATAGCGGTAGCGCGCCTGGGCCAGATCGCGCAAGGTGGTGGTGTGCTGCTGCTGCGCCTGGAGCACGTCCAGCGTGGTGCGGCTGCCCGCCTGCAGCGATTTCTGGTTCGACAGCAACGCCTGCTGGGCCGAGCGTTCGGCCTGCTCGAGCGCGCGCACGCGCAGCACGCCTTCGGTCATGGAGCGGAACTCCTGGTGCACGCGCACGCCCAGATCGCGCCTTGCGCTTTCAAGCGCTTCGCGCGCGCGCTCCTCGCTGGCCAGCGCCTGGCGCACCTGAGAATTCACCGCGCCGCCCGCGTACAGCGGAACGTTCAGCTGCAGGCCCACCGACTTCTGCGCATAGCGTGAATTGACGCTGGACACGCTGTCGCTCTGACTGCGCGACCATTGCGCCACGGCGTCCAGCGTAGGCAGATGGCCGGCCTGGGCCTTTTGCACTTCGAGGCGCGCGGCCTCGCCCTGGGCGCGCAGCGCCTGCAGTTCGGGGCTTGCGGCTTCGGCGCGCGCGATCCAGTCGTCCAGGCGCTGCAGTTGCGGCGCGGTGGGCACGAAGCGCGGCACATCGAGGCCGGCCAGCGCCGCGGCGCTCTGTCCCGTGAGCACTTCGAGGCGGCGCTGCGTGAACTCGACGTTCTGCGTGATTTCCAGCTCCTGGGCCAGCGTCATGTCGAGCCGGGCCTGGACTTCATCGACGTCGGTGCGTGCGCCCGTGCCCGCCGCGAAGCTCTTGCGCGCGGCATCGAGCTGCGTGACATTGCTGGCCTTTTGCGCCTGCAGCAGCGCGATCTGGTCGCGCGCCAGCAGTGCGTCGAAATAGGCTTCGCTGACGCGCACCACGAGCGCCTGTTCATCGCGCTCCAGCGAGGCGTTGGCCTCGTCGACCTGGGCGCGCGCCTGCCCGACCTGCGCGCCAAGGTAAGGGCGGTACAGCGGCTGGCGCACGCTCAGCGTCTGGTTGCCGCTGTAGTAGTCGTTGCTCGCGCGCCGCGGCTGGCCGAACGCATCGGAGCTCTTGCTCTCGAGGTCGTTGTAGTTGCGTGTCGCGCTCAGCGTGACCTGCGGGCGCCGCTGGGCCAGGGCCTGGGGCAGGCGTTCGCGCGCGGCGTCGGCACCGGCGCGCGCCGCGCGTATCGAGGCGTCATGGGTGAAGGCGGCGTCGTAGGCCTGGCGCAGATCCAGTGCCTGGGCGGGCGCTGCCAGGCCCGTGGCCAGCAGCGCGCAGGCCTGCAGGTGCCGCAGTGAGAGGGAGGCGAAAAGCATGGCGTCACTCTTCCGTCATCGATGCGGCGATGCGCTTGGTCAGCGGGTGCAGCAGATAGGTCAGCAGGCTGCGCTCGCCGGTCTTGAAGACCACTTCGACGGGCATGCCCGGCTGCATCTGGCGCTTGCCCAGGCGTTGCAGGCCTTCGGTCGTGACTTCGATGCGCGCCAGGTAGTAGCTGACCATGGTCTGCGGATCGGTCAGCAGGTCGGACGAGACCGACTGCACCTTGCCCGGCACCACCAGCTGCGGCGAATGGGCGAACGACGAGAAGCGCACATCGACGGGCAGCTCGGCCTGCACGCGGTCGATCAGGTGGGGCGCGACCTGGGTTTCGAGCAGCAGCGGGGCGTCGCCGGGAACGATGTCCATCAGCTTCTGGCCGGGCTGCACCACGCCGCCCACGGTCTGCGCCGCCAGGCCCACCACCTGGCCCTCGGCGGGCGCCTTGATTTCCATGCGCGCGAGTTCATCGGTCAGGGCCTTGAAGCGCTCCTGCTCGGCCAGCACTTCGCGGTCCACTTCGGCGAGCTGGGTCTGGACTTCCTTGCGCTGCTCCTGCTGGCGCGAGAACGCGCGCTGGCGCAGCTCGGCCATGCTGCGCTGGGCGCGCACGGTGTTGCCTTGCAGGTCGGCGATGGCGCTGCCCGAATCGGCCACCATGCGTTCGAGTTCGAGCTGGCGGTTGCGCGGCGCATAGCCTTCGCTCACCAGGCCGCGCAGGTTGCGCAGTTCTTCGCCCAGCGAGTCCTGCTGCACTTGCCGGTTGCCCAGCATGCGCGTATAGGCCTGCTGCATGCCGCGCTGGCCTTCGATGCTCTCCTCGATCGACTGCAGGTCCGAACGCAACAGGTGATTGCGCGTCGCGAACAGCTGCTCCTGGGTCTGCATGTGCTGGCGGATCAGCGGGTCGGCCGCGGCCGCGTGCAGATCTTCGTGAAACACCAGTTGCGGCGCACCCGCATGTTCGGCCATGAGCCGCGCCTGCATGGCGCGCAGGCCCAGGTAGCGCTGGCGGGTCGACTCGAGGTTGGCGCGCGCTGCGGCGGTGTCGAGGCGCATCAGCAGCTGGCCTTCGCGCACGCGGTCGCCTTCGCGTACCAGCACTTCGGTGACGATGCCGCCCGACAGGTGTTGCACGGTCTTGCGCTTGGTGTCGATGGCCACCATGCCGGCGCTGGGAACGCCTTCGTCGAGCGGCGCGACCGCTGCCCAGAGCAGAAAGCCGCCGAAGCACACGGCCAGGGTGTACAGGCCTATGCGGCCTATGCGGCGCCCATCGCTGGCGTTGTCCGCGGGTGCGGCAGGGCCGGCATCGCGGGCAGCGTTCACCGGGGCGGAATGGGGAGTGGAAAGGGAGTGGGCCATGAAAAGACTCGTTGTATTTGGATAAGGGGGGAGTGCGTCCGCAAGCCGGTACTTCAGAGCGCCAGCAGGCGTGGCGACGGGGTGCCGGCGGGCGCGGTGTTGCGAATCGAGGCGAGCACGGCATCGCGTGCGCCGTCGCGCTCCACCAGGCCGTTGCGCAGCACCACCACGCGATCGGCGGCCGCGAGAATGCCCTGGCGGTGGGTGACGATCACCACCGTGCTGCCTTGGGTGCGCAGCTCCTGGAGCACATGTACCAGCGCGGCTTCGCCAGCGTCGTCGAGATTGGCGTTGGGCTCGTCGAGCACCACCAGGCGCGGGCGGCCATAGATGGCGCGCGCGAGTGCAATGCGCTGGCGCTGCCCGCCAGACAGCAGGTTGCCGGCCTCGCCCATGGGCGTGTCGTAGCCCTTGGGGAAGCGCAGGACCATCTCGTGCAGTCCGGCGCTGCGCGTCGCGGCGATCACCTTGTCGGGATCGATGTCGCCGAAGCGCGCGATGTTCTCGGCAATCGAGCCTTCGAACAGTTCGATGTCCTGTGGCAGGTAGCCGAGATACGGGCCGAGTTCGCGCCGGTCCCAGCCGGCCAGCGGCCGTTCGTCGAGCAGCACTTCGCCGCTCACCTGCGGCCACACGCCGATGATGCAGCGCGCCAGCGTCGACTTGCCCGAGCCCGAAGGCCCCAGGATGGCCGTGATCGAGCCGGGCTCGAGCTGCAGCGTCACGCCTTGCAGGATGGGTGTCGCGCGCGCCTGTGCATGGGCCACGACATCGCGCAGCACCACGCTGCCTACAGGCGCCGTGCGCTGCAGGCGCGGATCGCGCTGCGGATGCGCCTGCAGCAGGCTTTCGAGGCGGCCAAATGCGGCGCGCGCCGCGATGAAGCCGCGCCAGGTGCCGACCAGCTGATCGATGGGCGCGAGGGTGCGTGTCATCAGCACATTGGCGGCGATCATTTCGCCGGGCGACAGCTGGTTGTTGATGACCAGCAACGCGCCCGCGCCCAGGCCCAGCGATTGCTGGGCGTAGCGAATGAACTTGCTCCAGGCGGTGATGCGGTGGGTCAGCGACTGCGCCTTGCCGTGCAGGCCCTGGGAGCGGCAGTAGCGCTGCGTCCAGTGCGGCAGCAGATGGTGGACCATGCCCATGGGTTCTAGCACTTCGACATTGCGCAGCTTGCTTTGCAGGTAGCTGCGCGCTTCGGTCGACGCTTCGGTCGCGGCCTGGGCCGGCGCGACCGACTTGCGGTGGCCGAACCAGACCAGCCCGGCCTGGGCCAGCGCAAAGCACAGCGCAATGCCGGCCAGCACGGGGTGCAGCAGATACAGCACGCCCAGATAGATAGGCGTCCAGGGCGCATCGAACAGCGCGAAGATGCCGTTGCCCGTGAGGAACTGTCGCACCTGCAGCAGATCGCCGAACGCGCGCTGCGCGGCGTCGCCCTGGCGGCTCAGGCGGGCCTCGAAACTGGCCTCGAAGATGCGCGCGCCCAGCAGGTTGTCGAGCCGCACGCCGCTGCGCACCAGCACCTTGGAGCGCATCCATTCGGAAAACGCCATCACCATGAACAGAAACAGGGTGATCAGCGACATCATCAGCAGCGTCAGCTCGTTCTGGCTCGCCATGACGCGGTCGAAGACCTGCAGCATGTACATCGTGGGCGACAGCAGCAGCAGGTTGGCCAGCATGCTGAACAGGCCGACCATCGCGAATTCGCGGCGAAAGGACCACAGTGCCTGCGTCAGTTCGCTGCGTTGGAAAAAAGCGGGGGATTTCATGCGAGAAATTCCTGGAGATAGGAGGGGAAGCACCGCATCAGGCCGGCGTGGCTTGCATCGCGGCGGGCGCGGGCTGCGCCGGCGCCGGGCGTGCGGCCTGGGCGAGCGCGGCCAGCACTTCGGCGCGCGGGCCGAATGCCTGCTGGCGGCCGTCGCGCAGCACCAGCAGCTTGTTGGCGAGCTGCAGCGCGCTGCCCAGGTGGGTGATGACCACGAAGGTCGTGCCCAGGGCGCTGGCGCTATGGATGGCATGGGCCAGCGCCGCATTGCCTTCGTCGTCGAGGCTGGAGTTGGGCTCGTCGAGCACCACCAGCACCGGCTGGCCGTAGAGCGCGCGCGCCAGGGCCAGGCGCTGGCGCTGGCCGCCCGAAAGCCGTGCGCCGCCATCGCCGATCGGGCTGTCGTAGCCGCCCGGCAGTTCCAGGATGAATTCGTGCATTCCGACGGCGCGCGCCGCGGCTTCGACCTGGGCCGGCTGCACCGGGCCGAAGCGCGCGATGTTCTCGGCCACCGTGCCGTCGAACAGCTCCACGCCCTGGGGCAGGTAGCCCAGATGGGGGCCGAGTTCCTTCTTGTTCCAGCCGTGGATGTCGGCGTCGTCGAGCCGCACCTTGCCGCTTTGCGCCGGCCACAGGCCCACGAGCATGCGCGCCAACGATGTCTTGCCGCTGGCCGAGGGGCCGATCACGGCGAGCACATCGCCCGGGTTCAGCGCGAAAGAGATGCCGCGCAGCAGCGACGCCTGGCCGCCGCCGGGCGCGCCCGCCACCAGTTGCTCCACCTGCAAGCGACCGCGCGGCGCGGGCAAGGCCATGCCCTGGGCGCGCTGCGGCACGGCCTGCAGCAGCTGCTCCAGCCGGCCCCAGGCGTCACGCACATTGACCACCGCCTGCCACTGCGCGACGGCCTGCACCAGCGGGGCGAGCATGCGACCGCCGAGGATGGAGCCGATCATCATCATGCCGCCGCCCCCGTTGAGCTGGTTGTGCAGCAGCAGCCAGCAACCCAGGCCCAGCAGCAGCGAGCCCAGCGTGTTCTGCAGCAGCTTGCCCAGCGCCTGGAAACCTCCCGCGCTTTCCGAGGCCTGGGCCTGCAGCGCGAGGAAACGGCGCTGCTTTTCCAGCCAGCGGCCCTGCAGGTTCTGCAGCATGCCCATGGACTCGATGACTTCGGCGTTGCGCAGGCTCGAATCGGCATATTGCTGCGCCGCGAACGAGGTGCGATTGGCCTCCATCAGGCGCGGCTTGGTGCGCCGTTCGTTGCACCACGCGACCGTGACTTGCAGCAGCGCGAACACCACCGCCGACCAGCCCAGCACCGGGCTGATCATGAACAGCAGCACCATCATCAGCAGCGCGATCGGCGCTTCCATCAAGGCCAGCAGCGCGGGCGAAAACAGGAAATCGCAGACCAGCTTCAAGTCGCTCAGCGGCTGTGTGCTGCCGCCGCCCGCGCGCTGCAGCCGGGCCGCGAAGATGGCGTTGAAAATGCGTTCGCGCAGCTGGGAGTCGAGCTCGACGCTGGCGGTGCGCATGATTTCGCTGCGCGCCCATTCCAGCACTTCCATCAGCGCATAGGCGACGAGCACGGCGATGGTCAGCATCAGCAGCGTCAAGTGGCTGCGGCTGTTCACGACGCGGTCGTAGACCTCGAGCATGTAGACCGATGGCGCGAGCACCAGCAGGCCGGCCAGCAGGCTGAATCCGCCGGCACGCACGAAATAGGGTTTGAGCGCGGCCAGGGCCGCACGCAATTCAGTGGAAGAAGAAGTGGTTTTCATGTACTTGTAGTCAGGTTTGCGGGCCCGGCCGCATGCCAGGCGGTGTCGTGCACCGGTGTTGCCATTGCCCGACCACGCCTTGGAGCGGGCGGGAGCAGGGATGGCGAACAGAACATCGACATGATGGATATATTATAGTTTTTAACTATCAATACAAGTAGGACAATAGTGCATTCGTGTTTTGGGAACGAAAAACCTCGTCTGTGCGGTCGCTGGGCGCTGGCCTGACATGAGTGGTCACAGCCCGGGCGAAGTTCCGTGGCTTGTGCCTGGCGTGTCGCAAGCCGCGCGGGCGCATGGCGCCAGTCGCGCAAACGCGCAGGCGATTTGGCGCGCAGCGCCTTGCCGCATTCAGGCAGGCGTTGCGGGCCGCAGCGCCAGTGGCGCATATTCAGGCGGATGGGCGAACCAGGGCTCGCTGTCGCGGCCTATGCGCTCGGCCAGTTCTTTCAGGACCGGAAGGTATTTGTCTTCGATCGCACGCTGGTCGACGGAGGCGTTGGGATAGACCATGTTGATGGCCGCAATCAGTTGCCCCGCGCTTTTGACGGCCAGGCCTATCGCCGAGAAATCCGGTTGGTCCTGCCACTCTCCGCGGTTGATCGAATAGCCCGTCTGCCGGGTGATCTTGAGCATGCGATCGATTTTTTTTCGCTCCCTGGCCATTTCGCCGATTTCGTCCTGGCGCAGGCTCAGCAGCTTGAGGATGTTTTCGAGCTGCTCCTCGTCGCAGGCGGCCAGATAGGCGCGGCCCACGGCGGTATCGAGCACCGGCAGCCGCGTACCGATCATGGAGTGGTGCTGCGAAAGCATGCTGAAGCGGTGGGTGCTTTCGCGTATCACCATGAATTCCGACTCCAGCGTCGCCAGGTCGCAAGGCCACATCAGCGGTTTGACGTAGGCGCGCAGCAGGGGCGCGGCCACGCGCGCAATCCATTCTTCCTCGATGAAGCCTTCGCTCAGGCTGCGCACTTCAAAGGTGAGGCAGTACTGTCCTTCCCTGTCGGTGGGGCGCACCAGGCCGCATAGCCGCAAGGTCTCCAATATGCGTTTGACTGAAGGTCGGGGGATGCCGCTCATGCGGCTGAGTTCGCTGGTCGTGCAGATTCCCCCATGGGCCTGATTCATGCACCGGAGCAATTCAATGCCGCGCTGCAGACTCCGAATCTCCTTGTAGGCCGTATTGGGCTGATCTGTTGGGCTGGGCATGGCGGCATCCCTAGGCGTTTTCCCGGACGATTTTGTTCACCTGATGGACGCAATTTACGGCCGATTGTCCTTTCACGACAATCGGTCATCACCGATTGGAAATGTCGGTGAATCGGTTGAATGCGCTGACGACATTGGACCGCACGCGGATGGGCTTCGAAGGAATTTCGACTGTGCTTCATCTTTTTTGAAATGACCTCTGTGGCGTGATTCGCCATATCACGCAATTTTGCATCGGCAAGTCTGTGTATTTTTCCGCATCAGTCGATGCGGCTGGCAAAGTACTTCCGAAAAATCAAGGAGTCGCAATTTTTGAGAAAAGCATAAATTTTCATTTCACGCGTATCTTGGGGAAAGATATATCGACGAATCAGTCATGAGTGCTTTGTGTTGGTGATTCAGGTCTATGTCGCAATGATGTCCTTCTGTGAATTCACGTCGAATCTCGGTTCGCGATATTTTTGGTCACACGTATTGCATGGAATAAGAGAACTGAAAAGCAATTTTTTTATATTTAAAAGGTAAGTAATGAGTGTCAATAAAGTTTACTCTTCGGCATCTTTGAATTCCGTGAACAGTGTTCTGAACAACTCGAATCGTGGTGGCGATGCGGGGCGAAATTACAAGCCCTCTTACGATGTGGATGCGGCCGGCAAGCAGATCACGCGCGACAACAAATCGTGGAACGGCCCGGGCGTGCTGGGCAAGGAAGCCGATTTGACCTATTCGTTCCCCGATTGGCAGTACAACCAATACAACGTGGGACGCAATACCAAGCTCAGCGCGTTCACGCTCCAGCAGCAGGAGCAGGCCGAGCTCGCGCTGCAATCCTGGTCCGACCTCGCCAACATCACGTTCACCAAGAACAGCCCGACGGAAAAATCCAACATCACGTTTGGCAACTACGTGGGCCAGGGCCAGGCCTACGCCATGATGCCGTACTCGTATGCGCCCAAGGACTACCGAGGCCACAGCACCGACGGGCAAAGCTGGTTCAACATCAACTATTCGCAGGCCAGCCAGCGCGACGGCCTGTATTCGAACCTGCACCCCGAGCTGGGCAACTACGGACGATTGACCATCACCCATGAAATCGGTCATACGCTGGGTCTGAACCACCCGGGAAATTACAACGCCGGCCAGGGCAATCCTACCTATCGAAATGCCTCGTATGCGGAAGATACTCGGCAGTACAGCAGCATGAGCTACTGGAACGAGACCAACACCGGCGGCGACAACAAGGGCCACTATGCGTCGGCGCCGCTGATGGACGATATCGCCGCCATTCAACGGCTTTATGGCGCCAACATGGAGACACGCACCGGTGATACGGTCTATGGCTTCCATTCGAATTCCGACCGGGATTTCTTCACGATAAAGAGTGCCGAACAAAAGCTGGTGTTTTCCGTGTGGGATGCGGGCGGCAACGATACTTTCGATTTTTCCGGCTATCGAGAAAATCAGAACATCAACTTGAACGAAGCTTCATTCTCCGATGTGGGCGGCTTGAAGAAAAATGTCTCGATTGCAAAGGGAGTGACGATAGAAAATGCCATAGGTGGATCGGGCAACGACGTCATCGTGGGCAACGACTCCGGGAATTTCATCGATGGCGGCGATGGAAACGATGTGATCTACGGCGGTGCCGGCCAAGACATCCTGAAGGGCGGCAAGGGGTTGGATATTTTTGTGTACAAGAACGCATCCGACTCAACGCTGGATTCTCCCGACAAAATAATGGATTTCGAGACGGGCATCGATAAGATCAACTTGTCTTTCTTCAATGCGGGCAAGCCAGGGTTTATCCACTTTGTGGATCAATTCACAGGCGCCGCGGGAGAGGTGGTATTGTCCTACGATGCGCAAACCAACACCAGTGATATCTTGCTGAATGTCAATAATGACACTGTTCCTGATTTGAAGATTCAATTGGTCGGGCAGGTCGATGCAGTGCAGGATTTCATCCTCTAACTGATTGGATGAAAGCCCGTCGAAATACGGGTTTTCATCCTTTTGCGATTTGTCGCCCGGTTCAATGGCTGCAAGAGGCAAGGAGCTTTGTCATATTTTGAAAGTCCGAGGCCATGAAACTCATTTCTCCTTTTTTATTTTCAATTATGGTTACAACCACCGCGCTGGGCAGCTCGCTGCCCTTGCCCCATCCCAAAGATCTGGTGGGTGATTGGATCGTGTCCGATGCCCGGCAGTTTTGCGCCATCCATCTCTGGATAGACGAAATCCCGCAGGCCAATGGCTACCGCTTGACCATAGACGCGCGCGCCGGCGCCTGCACTTTCCCGCTGGATGCCGTGGCTTGGCGTCCTGCTCCGGATGGAATTTCCCTTCTCGACCACGAGGGAACCACGCTGATCTTCTTTTCGCAGGAAGCGGGCGGCTATCGCAGCCACATCGCCAGCGAGCACGGCATGCGGCTGCAAAGGAAAAAAGCCGCCGAATGACGGCCGGGCCCGCGGCTACGGGGTGCGCAGAAAATCCTCGATCAGCCGCGCCACGGCCTGGGGCTGGTCGTGGTGCAGCATATGGCCCGCATCATCGACGCGCGCCGTGCGGCAGTCGCGCACCTGGGTCAGCCGCGCGTGGTACTCGGCCAGCGAGTAGCGGCCCTGGTTCCATTGCGCCAGGCTGTCGTCGCTGGCCTCGATGGCCAGCGTGGGCGCGGTGATGGCGGCATACAGCGCGAGCACTTCGTCGACGCGAAACAGATGCGGGTTGACGACCTTGTGCGCGGCGTCGCCCAGGATGTGCCAGCGGCCGTCGGCGTCGGGCGCGGCCCAGTGCCGGGCCAGCCACATTGCCTTGTCCTGGTCTATGCGGCGATTGGTCTTGCGCAGCCGCTGGGCCACGCCTTCGAGGCTGTCATAGCTCTTGAGATCGAGATCGCCGCGCGCCAGTGCGCGCGTTTCATCGAGCCATTGCGCATAGCGCGCGGGCGCCTCGCCGGCCTGCGTAGGCGCCAGGCCAAAGCCCTCGAGGTTCACCAGGCGCCGGATACGCGCTGGCCGCGCGCCCGCATAGAGCATGGCCACGTTGCCGCCCATGCTGTGGCCGACCAGATCGACGGCCTGGCCGGGCGCGTAATGTTCGAGCAGCAGGTCCAGGTCGGCGAGGTAGTCGACAAACTGGTAGTGGTCGACGCGCGCGGCCGGCTTCGTGAGGCCGAAACCGCGCCAGTCGGCGGCGATGATCGTGCGCCCCGCGAAGAAGTCTTGCGAGAACGCGTCGACGACAAATTGATAGGACGCAGCGACATCCATCCAGCCGTGGGCAAGCACCAGCGGCGCCAGCGCGCTGTCTGCATTTTCCGGCTCCCATAGTCGCACGTGGTAGTCGATGCCGCGCAGGGGCAGGTATTCGGAACGGCTGGGGCGTTGAACGGTGTACATGGACGCAATTATTTCCCCGCGCCGCAGCATCCGCAGTCGTCGCAGGGACAGCCGCGGTTTCTTCGCGGCAAGGGCCGCAGTATTCCGTAAACTGGCGGGTCCCATTCCAAGCCCCCCGGAGATTGCATGCACAAGGTTCAGTTAGGAAAAAGCGATTTGCAGGTCACGCCCATTTGCCTGGGAACGATGACGTTCGGCGAGCAGGTAGCGCAAGCCCAGGCCCATGCAATCCTCGACCGTTCGCTCGAGCTGGGCGTCAATTTCCTCGACACGGCCGAGATGTATTCCGTGCCCACGCGCGCCGCGACCTTTGGCTCGACCGAAACCATTCTGGGCAACTGGTTCGCCAGCCGCCCCGGCGTGCGCGACAAATTGGTGCTCGCGAGCAAGGTCGCGGGCCCGTCGCGCGGCATGCCCTGGGTGCGTGACGGCGCGGGCATGACCGCCGCCGACATCGTCGCCTCGTGCGATGCCAGCCTGCGCCGGCTGCAGACCGATGTCATCGACCTCTACCAGATCCACTGGCCCGAGCGCCATGTGCCGGCGTTCGGCGCCATGTACTACGACCCCGCCAAGGAAACTTCGCAGACGCCTATCCACGAACAGCTCCAAGCGCTGGCCGGCCTGGTGCGCGCGGGCAAGATCCGCCATGTGGGCCTGTCGAACGAAACGCCCTATGGCGTGCATGAATTCGTGCGCCTGGCCGAGGCCCATGGCCTGCCGCGCGTGGCGAGCATCCAGAACCCGTACTGCCTGCTCAACCGCGGCTATGAGAACGCGCTCGACGAAACCTGCGACCGGCTCGATGTGTCGCTGCTCGCCTATTCGCCGCTGGGCGTGGGCCTGCTCACCGGCAAGTACGATGCCAGCGGCATCGAGGGCCCCGAGGCGCCCCAGGGCACGCGGCTGTCGTACGAATCGGTGCGCAAGCAGCGCTGGGGCCGCCCCGATGCGCTGGTCGCCGCGCGCCGCTACAACCAGCTGGCGCGCGACAACGGTCTGAGCCCCACGCAGATGGCGCTGGCGTTCTGCTACACGCAGCGCTGCGTGGCCAGCACCATCATCGGCGTGACTTCGCTGGCCCAGCTCGAGGAAGACTGCGCGGTCTGGGGCACGCAGCTGCCCGCGGCGCTACTCGCCGACATCAACCAGTTGCGCTGGGAAATGCGCGACCCCGCGGTATGAGCAAGAAGTCGGCCCATGTGAGCGAGACTCCGGCCACGCAGCTGCTGCGCGCGAACCGGGTCGAGTTCACCGAGCATCCCTACGAATACCAGGAGCATGGCGGCACCTCGCACAGCGCGGCCAGCCTGGGCTTCGAGGAGCACAGCGTGGTCAAGACGCTGATCATGCAGGACCAGGACGCCAAGCCGCTGATCGTGCTGATGCACGGCGACTGCAAGGTGTCGACCAAGAATCTTGCGCGCCAGATCGGCGCCAAGTCGGTCGAGCCCTGCAAGCCCGACGTCGCCAACCGGCACAGCGGCTATCTGATCGGCGGCACCTCGCCGTTCGGCACGCGCCGCGCGATGCCGGTCTACATAGAGCAAAGCATTCTGGAGCTGCCGCGCATCGCGATCAACGGCGGGCGCCGCGGTTTTCTCGTGCAGATCGATCCGCGGGTATGTCTGGATCTGTTGAAAGCCCAGCCGGTGCAGTGCGCGCTGGCAGAATAGCAGTCCCGCGCGGCGGGCGTGCGCACGCCTGCGCGACTGTTTTTTGGCATACCGGCCCGATGCGGGCCAAGGACTTGAATTGAACGCGTTTTATCCTTTCCTCGCGACGCTGGCCGCGTACCTCATCGGCTCGCTGTCGTTCGCCGTGATCGTCAGCCGCGTGATGGGCCTGCACGACCCGCGCACCTACGGCAGCGGCAACCCCGGCGCGACCAATGTGCTGCGCTCGGGCAGCAAACCCGCGGCGATCGCCACGCTGCTGCTCGACGCGCTCAAGGGCTGGCTGCCGGTGATGCTGGTGCAGTGGTTCGGCAAGCCTTATGGCCTGGGCGACGGCACGCTGGCCGCGGTCGCGCTCGCGGCCTTCCTGGGTCATCTCTACCCGGTGTTCTTCCGCTTCAAGGGCGGCAAGGGCGTGGCCACGGCGCTGGGCGTGCTGCTGGGCATCAGCGGCTGGCTGGGCCTGGCGACGGCGCTGACCTGGCTGATCATCGCGGTCTTCTTCCGCTATTCGTCGCTGGCCTCGCTGGTGGCGGCGGTGTTCGCGCCGGTCTATTACGTGCTGTTCGGCGGCGTGCTGTGGTACACCGAAGGCCCGGTCACGGCGGCCATCGTCGCCATGGGCCTGCTGCTCATCTGGCGCCACCGCGAAAACATCCAGCGTCTGATCGCGGGCAAGGAGTCGCGCCTGGGCAAGAAGTCGGACCCCGCCAAGGCCGCGGGCAAGAACAAGCGCGGCTGAAGCAGCCCAGCGCCGCTGTCGTTTCAGCGGCGCTTTTCGAGCACCATCTGGTCGCCCTGGCGCGTCATGTGGAAGTCGGCCAGAAAGCTGTTGCCCAGCAGCACGAATGGCATGGCCTGGGGCGTGACCACGGCGTCTACGCCGCGCGCTTCGAGGCCGCCTATGCGCACCGAGTCGAGCCGCAGGCGCCAGCCGCGCACCGCGCCGTTGGCCGTGCCCATCTGCACGCTCTGGCCCTGCAAATAGGGCAGGCCCAGGCGGTCGGCTTCAGCCCGGCCTATTGCCACGGCGCTGGCGCCGGTATCGACCAGATAGCGCATGGGCTGGCCGTTGATCTGGCCCTGTTCGATGAAATGGCCCTGGCTGTCTGCGTACAGCACCAGCCGCGCCGGCCCGCCGGCCGCAGGGCGTGCGCCCAGCTGCACCGGCGCTTCGCCCAGGCGCAGCCGCTGCTGGCGGCCCGCGATATCGACCAGCGCTTCGTCAGGCCCGACCTTGAGCACGCGCACCGCGCCCAGGCTTTCGCCCGCGGCCAGCGTGCGCGGCGCGCCGCCATCGATCACCAGCAGCGCCTTGCTGCCCAGAACCCCGGTCAGTGCGACCGACTGGGCGCCGGCTGCGCCGGGCAGACTCAATGCAAGGACCAGGCCGGCCGAGAACAGGCCGGCAGACCGCTGACGCAGGCCACGGGGCGCGGGCATGGGGGGAAGCTCAGTCGCGGAAGTTGTTGAAGGACAGAGGCACGTCGTCGATTTCCTTGCGGATCAGCGCCATGGCGGCCTGCAGGTCGTCGCGCTTGGCGCCGGTGATGCGCACTTTCTCTTCCTGGATCGCGGCCTGCACCTTGAGCTTGCTTTCCTTGATCAGCTTTTGCAGCTTCTTGGCCAGCTCGGACTCGATGCCGTTGCGCACCTTGACGACCTGCTTGAGCTTGTCGCCGCCGATCTTCTGCGCTTTCTGGATGTCGAGAAAGCGCACGTCGACGCTGCGCTTGGTCAGCTTGTTGCGCAGCAGGTCTTCGACCTGGGTCAGCTGGAAGTCGGCATCACCGTACATGGTGATTTCCTTGTCCTTGAGTTCGACGGCGGCCGACGAGCCCTTGAAGTCGAAACGCGTGGCGATTTCCTTGGCGGCGTTCTCGACCGCGTTCTTGACTTCCACGAAGTCGGCTTCGCAAACGGTGTCAAAAGATGGCATGTGAATTTCTCTTTCCTGAAAGGGGCGGTGTAGCGCACGGCGGGCAGGCGGGCGACGGCGGCAAAGCCGGTGGCCAGCGGGCCTCTGGTCGGGGTGCGACAATCCAGCCGATGTTAGTCGAGAAAAATGTACCCTTGCAGCACAGCAATACCTTTGGCATCGCGGCCCGCGCCCATGCCCTGGTGCGCGTGCATTCCGAAGACGATGTGCGCGCCGTGCTCGCCGACCCGTTCTGGGGCCGGCGCCCGCTGCTGGTGCTGGGCGGCGGCAGCAATATCGTGCTGACCGGCGATGTAGAACCCCTGGTGCTGAAGATGGAAATCCAGGGCATGCGCGTGGCCGATGAAACGCCCACGGCCTGGATCGTCGAAGCCGGCGCGGGCGAGCGCTGGCACGATCTGGTGGCCTGGACGCTGGACCAGGGCCTGCCGGGCCTCGAAAACCTGGCGCTGATTCCCGGCACCGTGGGCGCGTCGCCGGTGCAGAACATCGGCGCCTATGGCGTCGAGTTGCAGGACCGTTTCGATTCGCTCGATGCGATCGATCTGGTCACGGGCCAGGGCTTCACGCTCGACGCCGCGCAATGCGCGTTCAGCTACCGCGACTCGGTGTTCAAGCATGTTCCGGCCGAGCCCCTGGGCCCACGCTCGGCCGCGCCGCGCGGCATGGGCCTGGCGGGCCGCGCCGTGATCACGCGCGTGCGCTTTGCGTTGCCCAAGGCCTGGAAGCCCGAAATCGGCTATCTGGACATAGAACGCAAGCGCGCCGAAGCCGGCATCGAGCGGCCCACGGCGCGGCAGGTCTTCGACTGGGTCTGCGAAATTCGCCGCGCCAAGCTGCCCGACCCCGAAGTGCTGGGCAATGCCGGCAGCTTCTTCAAGAACCCCACGGTGACGGCCGAGCAGTGCGCCGACATCATCGCGCGCGAACCGCGCATCGTGCATTACCCGCTGGCCGACGGCAGCATCAAGCTGGCCGCGGGCTGGCTGATCGACGCCTGCGGCTGGAAAGGCAAGACCATGGGCAAGGCCGGCGTCTACGAGCGCCAGGCGCTGGTGCTGGTCAACCGCGGCGACCGCCATTCCGATGACGCCAGCGTCACGGGCGGCGAAGTGATGACGCTGGCGCGGGCGATACAGACCAGCGTCTACGAACGCTTCGGCATACGCCTGGAGCCCGAGCCCGTCGTCGTCTGAGCCTGCTGTACGCGCAGCGGCGCGGGCGTTACGATACATGCGAAAATAGGCCGTCTCGGCACGGCGGGATGTCCGGGCTGCATGGTGCCCCCGGACAGCGCTTGAAAATTGCCTCCATAACGACACGTCATAAACAGCGGTTTTCCCCGACAAGTGCCCCAGCGAGATTCGATATGTCAAGTTACAACCCTCCTTTTGAAATCCACGTTCACGGCCAAGTGGTGTTGACGGCCCAGACCAGCTTCGAACAGCTGCAGGAAGCGCTCAAGCCGCTGTGGACCTACGCCGGCGCGCGGTCGCTGGCCGATGGCGCGACCAGCGTCTACGAAGAAGAGCCGGGTATCCAGTTCGACGCGCGCGAGCACCGCCTGCAGATTTGCTGGACCGTGCGCGGCGACGAAGATTTCCGCCAGACGCTCGACGAGATGTGCATGAGCCTCAACGAGCTGTCGGAGCAGGGCGCGGCGATCGAAGTCACGTTCTACGACACCGAATTCGATGACGACGAAGAGGCCGACGAAGCCGAATCGCGCGACGACTTCCTGATGCTGTTCGTGGGCCCCACGCCCGCGGCCATCATGCAGGTGCAGCGCGACCTGCTGGTGCAGGACGTGGTCAACATGATGGAGCGCCACTTCGACGGCGCCGAACTCGGCGGCGTGGTCGCTGAAATCGACAAGCTGTTCTCGCTGCGCTTCGACGCGCTGGTGAATTCGCTCGAAATCGGCAAGCCGCCGCGCGGCCCCGGCGGCTCGGGCGGCGGCTCCGGCCACGGCAGCGGCGGCAATCGCCGCCCGCGCCACCTGCACTGATGCCTGCAGGCGCGGCGCGAGCGCCGCATCTGGGCAGCACGGCGATGGACCTGCCTTATCTGCGCTCCTATCCCGCTCACCTGCAGGAACAGGTGCGCGCGCTGCTGGCCAACGACGGCACGGCAGCGCTGCTGCGCCGCAAATACCCGCAGGCGCATGCGCTGCGCACCGACAAGGCGCTGTACGAGTACACCGCCGAGCTCAAGTCGCGCCACCTGCGCAATGGCGGCACGGTGCACAAGGTGATGTACGACAGCAAGATCCATGTGGTGCGCAATGCGCTGGGCCTGCACACCAGCCGCGCGCTGGTGCAGGGCGGCAAGCTGTCGGCGCGCCACGAGATTCGCGTGGCGTCCATGTTCAAGAACACGCCCGAGGAATTCCTGCGCATGATCGTGGTCCACGAACTCGCCCACCTGCGCGAGAAAGACCACGACAAGGCTTTCTACCAGCTGTGCGCGCACATGGAGCCGTCATACCACCAGTATGAGTTCGATGTGCGGCTGTATCTGACCCACCTCGATGCGGGGGGCGGGCGGCTGTGGGGTGAGGTGCCAGCGGCGGCTTGAGGCTTGGCATGCCGGCCCTTCGACAGGCTCAGGGCGAACGGTTTTTGTCGTTCATGCCTCTGTCCTTCGGCAGGCCCGGGGCGGACGGTTTTTTTCGTTCCCGCCTTGGTTCTTCGACAGGCTCAGGGCTAGGCACCCACGGTTTTCCGTTCGCCCTGAGTTGATCGAAGGGTGAACGGCCCAGCCTCGAATTGCGTCACGCAATCTCTATATGCGCACAATGCCCCGCAGGCAAATCGAGCCAGCGCTGGGCTGCGGCCTGCAGGCTGCTCAGGCCCCCCGTGGCGAACAGCTGGATCTGCGGCGCTGACTGGTCTTCGGGCGCGAGCATGTCGGTCTGGGCCAGCAGGCGGCGCACCTGGCGCGCGACGGGCGCGCCGGTGTCTATCAGCTGAACGTCGGGGCCCAGCAGCGCGCGCAGCTCGTCCTTGACGAACAGGTAGTGGGTGCAGCCCAGCACCAGCGTGTCGATCTCGCCGGTCTTGAGGCCGAAGCTGCCCAGGGCCTGCGTGTGTTTCGCGCAGCGCTCCCAGAGGTCGGTGGCCTGCATGTCGGCCGCGGGCGGCAACTCGGTCGCGAGTTCGATCGCGCGCGCCAGACCGTCGCAGGCCTGCACCTCGAATTTCGTGTTTTGTGAGTGCTCACTCAGCAGGCGTGCGAAGCGCGCGCTGCTCACCGTGCCGCGCGTGGCCATCACGCCCACATGGTGGGTCTGGCTGCTGAGCGAGGCCGGCTTGAGCGCGGGCTCCACGCCGATCAGCGTGAGATCGGGCATTTCGCGGCGCAGTTGCTCCACGGCCGCGGCGGTCGCGGTATTGCAGGCGATGACCAGGGCCTTGATGCCGTATTGCGCGCGCAGATGATGGGCGATGGCGCTGGTGCGCTGCTGCACGAACGCTTCGTCGCGCTCGCCGTAGGGCGCATGGCCGCTGTCGGCGACATAGACCAGATGTTCCCGGGGCAGTTCATGGCGCAGCGCCTGCAGGACGCTGAGGCCGCCGATGCCGCTGTCGAAAATGCCGATGGGAGAGGCTGCGTGGTGCATGGGAAAAGGCGGGGAGTGCGGGACGAAAAATGCGGGCCGAAACGGCCCGCATTCAAGTATGCCTTGTCCAGCGCAGGCATGCAGGATGCCGCTGCGCTCGCACAGGCCCCCGTGGCTCAGACCGCGCCGACGGAAATTCCCTTGAATTCGCCGGTCGCGATACGTTCCTTCCAGATCGCGGGGCCGGTGATGTGGGCGCTGGTGCCGCCCGCATCGACGGCCACGGTCACGGGCATGTCGACCACGTCGAACTCATAGATGGCTTCCATGCCCAGATCGGCAAAGCCCACGACCTTGGCGTTCTTGATCGCCTTGGAGACCAGGTAGGCGGCGCCGCCCACGGCCATCAGGTAGGCACTCTTGTGCTGCTTGATCGCCTCGATGGCGACCGGGCCGCGCTCGGCCTTGCCGATCATGGCGATCAGGCCCGTCTGCTCGAGCATCATGTTGGTGAACGAGTCCATGCGCGTGGCCGTGGTCGGGCCGGCGGGGCCCACAGCTTCGTCGCCCACGGGGTCCACGGGGCCGACGTAATAGATCACGCGGTTGGTGAAGTCGACGGGCAGCGTCTCACCCTTGGACAGCATGTCCTGGATGCGCTTGTGCGCGGCGTCGCGGCCGGTGAGCATCTTGCCGTTGAGCAGCAGCGTGTCGCCGGGCTTCCAGCTCGCGACTTCCTGCTTGGTCAGGTTGTTCAGGTCCACACGCTTGCTCTTTTGCGTGTCGGGGGCCCATTCGACCTTGGGCCACAGGTCCAGCGAAGGCGCGTCGAGGTAGACCGGGCCCGAGCCGTCCATCACGAAGTGGGCGTGGCGCGTGGCCGCGCAGTTGGGGATCATCGCCACGGGCTTGGAAGCCGCGTGCGTCGCGTACATCTTGATCTTGACGTCGAGCACGGTCGACAGGCCGCCCAGGCCCTGGGCGCCTATGCCCAGTGCGTTGACCTTTTCGTACAGTTCGAGGCGCATTTCCTCGACCTGGTCGAGCTTCTCGCCGCGCTGCGACTTGGCCTGGAGTTCATACATGTCCAGGTCTTCCATCAGGCTTTCCTTGGCCAGCAGCACGGCCTTCTCGGCGGTGCCGCCGATGCCGATGCCGATCATGCCCGGCGGGCACCAGCCCGCACCCATCGTCGGAATGGTCTTGAGCACCCAGTCGACAATGCTGTCGCCGGGGTTCATCATGATCATCTTCGACTTGTTTTCCGAGCCGCCGCCCTTGGCCGCGACCGTGATGTCGACCTTGTCGCCGGGCACGATCTGCGTGAAGATCACGGCCGGCGTGTTGTCCTTGGTGTTCTTGCGCGCGAAGTGGGGGTCGGCCACCACGGAAGCCCGCAGCGTGTTGTCGGGGTGGTTGTAGCCCTGGCGCACGCCTTCATTGATTGCATCCTCGATGCCGCCGGTGAAGCCTTCCCAGCGCACGTCCATGCCGATCTTGAGGAACACGTTGACGATGCCGGTGTCCTGGCAGATGGGGCGGTGACCGATGGCCGACATCTTGGAGTTCGTCAGGATCTGGGCCATCGCGTCCTTGGCCGCCGGGCTCTGTTCGCGTTCGTAGGCGCGCGCCAGGTGGGCAATGTAGTCGGCCGGGTGGTAATAGCTGATGTACTGCAGGGCGCCTGCGATCGAATCGATCAGGTCCTGCTGGCGGATCGTGGTGGTCATCGTGGGTTTTTTCTAGAAGGGAACATCGACAGCAACCCGGGATTATCCCGTGCTTCACCGCAAAGCGTGCCCATGGCCCAGCAGTCTTCTATAACACTTGCAGCCCGAATTGCGGCTCGTTCGCGTCTATGGGGCTTGTGTCAGAGTGGACGAAAAACGGAACGTTGAGAATAGGTATCATTCATTGATGGATTTTTTCCATTCAACCCTTATGGAGACTTGTGGATGACGCAACCGGCTACGCGACAGGAACGTGACACTTTCGGCCCCATCGAGGTCCAGGCCGACAGGCTCTGGGGAGCGCAAACCCAGCGTTCGCTGCAGAATTTCGACATTTCGGGCGAGCGCCAGCCGCTCGAACTGATCCGGGCGCTGGCCCTGGTCAAGCGCGCTTCGGCCGTGGTCAATCAGCAGCTGGGTCTGCTCGATGCCAAGAAGGCCGACGCCATCGTCGCCGCCGCCGATGAGGTGGTCGCGGGCCAGCACGACGCGGAATTCCCGCTGGTTGTCTGGCAGACCGGCTCGGGCACGCAGAGCAACATGAACGTCAACGAGGTGCTGGCCAATCGCGCCAGCGAACTGCTGGGCGGCGAGCGCGGCGAAGGCCGGCTGGTCCACCCCAACGACGATGTGAACAAGAGCCAGTCGAGCAACGACGTGTTCCCCACGGCCATGCATGTGGCCGCGGTGCAGGCGCTGGTCGAGCGGCTGCTGCCGTCGGCGGCGAAGCTGCAGGCCACGCTGGCCGAGAAGTCCGAAGCGTTTGCCGACATCATCAAGATCGGCCGCACGCATCTGCAGGACGCCACGCCGCTCACGCTGGGCCAGGAATTCTCGGGCTATGTCGCCCAGCTCAGGCATGGCCAGGCCCATGTGCAGGCCGCGCTGCCCCACCTGTGCGAACTCGCGCTCGGCGGCACGGCCGTGGGCACGGGCCTGAACGCGCCCGCGGGCTACGCCGTCGCGGTCGCGGCCGAACTCGCGCGCCTCACGGGCCTGCCGTTCGTCACCGCGCCCAACAAGTTCGAGGCGCTGGCCAGCGTCGACGCGCTGGTGCACGGGCACGGCGCGCTCAAGACCCTGGCGGCAAGCCTCACCAAGATCGCCAACGACGTGCGCTGGCTGGCCAGCGGCCCGCGCAGCGGCATTGGCGAGTTGAGCATTCCCGAGAACGAGCCAGGCTCGTCCATCATGCCGGGCAAGGTCAACCCCACGCAGAGCGAAGCGCTGACCATGCTCGCGGCCCAGGTCATGGGCAACGACGTGGCGATCAACATCGGCGGCGCCTCGGGCAACTTCGAACTCAATGTGTTCCGCCCCATGGTCGCGCACAACTTCCTGCAGAGCGTGCGCCTGCTGGCCGACGGCATGCGCAGCTTCAACGACCATTGCGCCGTGGGCATCACGCCCAATGAAGACCGCATCGCCGAACTGGTGCAGCGCTCGCTGATGCTGGTGACCGCGCTGAACCCGCACATCGGCTACGACAAGGCCGCTTACATCGCCAAGAAGGCCCACCGCGAAGGTTCCAGCCTGCGCGAAGCCGCGGTGGCCAGCGGTCACCTCACGGGCGAGCAGTTCGACGCCTGGGTCGTGCCCAGCCAGATGGTGGGCACGCTCTGAGCCTGGCGGCGGCGGTCGTTCTAGGGCGTGTCACCTGGGGCGAGCGGGCAATACGCTCGTTCTGGGCTGGCCTGGCCGACCGCGTCCAAGGATGAACTGCCTGCGCTCAAGGCATGAGGATGGGCCGTTCATGGTTCGACAGGCTCACCACCAACGATTGGGTCGGGGTGAGCTGCTGTTGGCTCAAATCAAGTGTCATTCAAGCCTTTGATTTGATTTGCAAAAATCTGTTTCTTGATCGTCCCGCGGCTGTCGATGAATTGACGGATAACGCTCTGTTTCGAGCCAAGACGCTGGTCCTGGGTCTGCTAAGGTGCAGCCCTTGTTCCCGCTCCCCAGCGAAAGAATTTTTCATGGATTTTCTATCCTTGCGCACGGCTGCAATGCTGTCTGCCGTCGTGACCCTATCTGGCTGCTCCTATGTCGGCAACCTGCGCATGCCGTCCATGCCCTCGATGCCCAGCTGGATTTCCGCGCCCAAGGCAGCGCCCGCGCCGGCCGTCGCGCCGGCCGCGCTGCAGGCCACCGAGCGCACTGAAACCTGGCAGGGCATCTACCGCCAGAATGCCGAAACCGGACGCTTCACCGAATGCCGCACGGGCGCTGAAATGCCGGTAGCTCAGTCGGGCGACAGCGCGCTGCTCGAATCCGCCTATCTGGCGAGCCGGTCCGCGCCGGGCGCGCCGCTGTGGGTCGAAGTGCAGGGCCGCTGGGTGCAGCGCGCGCGCACCGACATGCCGCCCTCGGCGAATGCCAAGGAGCTGGTGTTGCTGGTCGAACGCTTTGTCTCCATGTCCAGCCAGACTTCCTGCGCGGCCTGGTAATGGCGAGGGGGTCAGTGCCGGCGCGCAATGCGCCCCAGCCCCGGCAGCCCCATGTCGAAGCGCTGGTTGAGATAATGGATCGATGACTTGTAGGCGGCGTCGGCCCAGCCCGAGCGCTGCGGGTTGTAGCCGTCGCTGACCAGCGCGATGTCTTCGCCGGGCAGCGGCTGCACGGCCCACTGGTAGATGTCGTGGTTGGTGAACTGGTTGCCGGCGCGCAGGTAATACCAGGCATCGGGCCATTCGCGGAACACGGTCTTGCTCGGCGGCCCTATGGTCACGGGGCGCGTCACGCCGTTGTCGGCGAACAGGTGGTTCAGGCCTATGGCCACTTCCTTTTCGAGCGCTTCGATAGGCCCCTGGGCCAGCTTTGCCCAGAGGTTGGCGCAGTCGGACTGGTCGTTGTAGACCACGCGTATCGCGTTCTGCGGCGCGGCGTAGGCTTCGAGCGGAATTTCGACCGAGTTGATGCAATGTCCCGTGGTCCAGGCGCGCCAGACATGGCGGCCGGCCGGCGTGACAATGCCGCGCCACCAGGGCTCGGCGTACCACTGGGTGATGGTGGTCACGCGCACGCCGACCAGCGCCTGGAACTCGGGCTGGGTACAGATTTTTTCCATCAGGTCGCCGCGCACCTGCTGCAGCGCGACCGGCGGCAAGGCCAGCACCAGCGTGCGTGCGGTGAGCGCGCGGCGCGCGGTCTTGAGCAGGTAGCCGGTCGGGGATTTCTCGATCGACAGCACGGGCTCGGACAGGTTGATCTGCACGCCCAGGTCGCGCGCGCGCTGCTCCATGGCGCGCGTATAGGCCGACATGCCGCCCACGGGGTACAGGCTCTGGCAATGACCGCTGGGGCAGATGGCGCCGGCGTCGTTCTCTTCGTCGAGGTAGTCGAGGTAGGCCTTGGCGTTGAGGTCGTATTCGTGATCGGCGCGAAAACGGTAGGTATCGTGCAGGAAAGCGCAGCCTTCGGTACCTATGACTTTCTCGGCATAGGCGCGCAGATTGGGGTAGCGGTCGACATGGGCGCGCTCGGGGCCGTTGAGCAGCCGGTCGTAGAGCTGGACTTCATAGCCGCCGCGGCCGCGGTCTACATCGAGGCCGGGAAACACGCGGATGAAGTCGTCGTTGCTGGTCGCGTACATGCCGCGCGTGAAACCCAGCTCTTCGAGCATTTCAGGTTTCTGCAGCGCGATGCCCAGTTCCCTGGCCAGTTCCACCAGAACGCTCTGGCCTTCCATGATGCGCCGCGCGCCGAGCTGGATGAACGGGCCTTCGCTGTGTTCTTCCGACGCGGGGATGTCGGAGACGCGCCCGCCCAGGCGTTCGTCCTGCTCGAACAGGCAGATGCGCGGGCCGTGGCGCGTGGCCAGGCGCAAGGCCGTGTGCAGGCCCGCGACGCCGCCGCCGACGATGGCGATCTCGCAATGGGCGGTGGTGTCGTCCGCGGCCAGCACGGGCTGCGTCTGGGGGGAATCCTCCGCGCTCGCGGGCGCGGCTTCGGGGCTGGCGACTTCGCCGCCCAACAAAAGATTGCGCATGCCGAACATCCTTTCCCGGGAATGCCAGCGCGTGCAGGCGCATGGCAATCGTTACGGGTCAGTGTAGGGCTGCGTCCGGCACACCGCCGCGCAAGGCAATGCGCCAGGCGTGGTTATCGCGCCGCTGCGCGTGCCTGGTCGAGCCAGCCGTTGAAGGTGGTCCGGTGCGCGTCTATCCAGCCCGCGACATGGCGCTCGATATCGGCCGGCTTGTTCTCGCCGAGGAACATGCGGTTGTTTTCCGCGTTGATGTCGTTGATCGGCAGTTGCATGATCTCGAACAGCTTGCCCGCGGCCGGGTTCTTCAGCGCCCACTGCTTGTTGGCCAGGATGTGCTGGGTGTTGGGCGCGAAACCGTAGTTCTTGCCATTGGGCAGCTTGGTGTCTTCGCCGCCTTGCGCGCCAGGCGTGGCACTGAACGGCACTTCGAGCCACATCACGTCGGTGCCGGGCTTGAGCTGGGCGCTGACCCAGAACGGGGTCCAGGTGTAGTACAGCACGGGCTTGCCGGCCTTGTAGCGCGAGATGGTGTCGGCGATCAGCGCCGAGTAGGTGCCCTGCTGGTGCGTGACCGTGCCGCGCAGCTTGAAGGCATCGAGCTGGTGCTCGATCGCGGCTTCGCAGCCCCAGCCCGGCGTGCAGCCCGTGAGGTCGGCCTTGCCATCGCCATTGGCGTCGAACAGCGCGGCGAGCTTCGGGTCCTCGAGCTGGCTGAGCTGGGTGATGCCGTACTGGTCGGCCGTCTTCTTGTCGATCAGGTAGCCCTGGATGGCGCCGTCGGCGTATGTGCCCTTGCGCGTGAGCTTGTCATCGCCGCCGGCGTTCTTGTAGAAGCCTTCATGCAGCGGTACCCAATGGCTGGCCATGAACGTCGCATCGCCGTTGGCGATCGCCAGATGGGCCGTGGGGTACTCGACTTCCTGCACGGGCTGCACGTCGTAGCCCAGCTGCTGCAAGGCCTTGACGACCAGCTGGGTCTGGAAGTTTTCCTCGGCGATCGAGCTCTTGAGCGGGAAGACCTTGACGCCCTTGCCGGGAGTCAGGTTCTGCGCGCCGGCCATCAGGCTGAAGCCGGCAAGGCAGGCGGCCAGCAGCGCGCGGCGCAGGTGGGAGGGGGAATGGGACATGTGGATTTCCTGTATTCGGTGAAGGGCCCGGGCAGGGCCGGGCCGCCATGGCGCGCAGGCCATGGGCTGGCGGCGCGCCGGATTTCAGGCGCTGGCGGTGGTGGCCACGGGAGCGGTCGGCGCGCTGGCCGACGTCGCGGGCGCAGGGGCAGGAGCCTCCACGGGGCGCGCACGGCGGCTGCGCAGCAGCCAGCCCAGCGGGCCGCGCTGCGACCAGCGCACGCCGCCGCGCTGGGGCTTGCCCATGGCCTGGGTGATGCGGTCCAGCGCAATCGCCAGCAGCACGATGCCCAGGCCGCCCACGGTGGCCAGGCCCATGTCGAGGCGACCGATGCCGCGCAGCACCATCTGACCCAGGCCGCCGACGGCGATCATAGAAGCGATCACCACCATTGACAGCGACAGCATCAGCGCCTGGTTGATGCCGGCCATGATGGACGGCATGGCCAGCGGCAGCTGCACCTTGAACAGCATCTGCATGGGCGAGGCGCCATAGGCGCGGCTGGCTTCGATCAGGTCGGGACGCACCTGGCGTATGCCCAGGTTGGTCAGGCGGATCAGCGGCGGCAGCGCGAACACGATGGTCACGATCACGCCGGGCACGTTGCCGATGCCGAACAGCATCACCACGGGCACGAGGTAGACGAAGGCCGGCGTGGTCTGCATCGCGTCGAGGAACGGCCGCGTCCAGCGCTGGGCGCGGTCGCTTGCGGCCAAGGCAATGCCCACGGGCAGGCCGATGAGAATACAGAAGGCCAGCGAAGTAAGCACCAGCGACAGCGTGACCATGGCTTCGGGCCAGATGCCCAGCAGCGCGACGACGGCCAGCGAGACCAGCGTGCCGATGGCAATCGCCCGGCCCGCGAACTGCCAGGCCAGCAGCACCATGAGGGCGATCATCACCATCGACGGCACGCTGGTCAGCAGGCTTTCCACGCCGGTCAGCGTGGCATCGATGGGCGCGCGCACCGTCTGGAAGAACGGCCGGAAATGCGTGACCACCCATTCGAGGCCGTGGTTGATGCTGTCCTGGATCTGGGCCGAGTCGGCCACCCAGTGCTGTACGTCAAGCAGCTGCGACAGGCTCGCGGAAGGCGCGTCGGCGCCGGTCTGGGCCAAATTGGCCGCGGCATCGGTTGCGAGGCGCGGGCCGTCGAGCCAGCTGGTATCGCCGGCTTCGAGCAGGCCGCTGTTGCCCATGGTCCAGGGGTCGGATGAGACCGATGGGACGGCTGCATCCGGGGCGCTGAGGGTGCTTTCCCACGGCACGTCTGGCAGGGCGGAGCTGTCCATGGTGGTGGCATCGAGGGCATCGGTGCTGACCTGGGCCAGCTGCACGCTGGGGGTGGAGGTGGGGTTCATTGCGGTGCTGTTCATGCGGCGCTCCCGGTCAGTGTTTCAGGCGGCGTGGGCGGGCTGGGCGGCACGGGCGGCGTATCGCGGTCGAGGAACTTGAGCAGCATGGTCTTGCTGATCACGCCCGCGAAGCGGCCGTCGCTCTGGACCACGGGCAGCGCGCAGGGCGCGGACGCGACCTGGCCGAACAGGTTGGCGACAGGCGCGTCGACCGCGATCGACGACACGTTGTCGAGATAGGCATGCTGCAGGCCCAGCGTGCCCACATGGCCTTGCAGCGCGCTGCGCAGCGAGTCGGCCGACACCGTGCCCAGATAGCGCTGGCGCGGGCTCAGCACATAGGCGAAGTCGCGGTCCGATTCCTCGATGGCGCGCAGCGCCGGACGGCAGCCGCGGTCGCTGTGCTCGTTGACGATGGTCAGCGCGCGGCGCGCGATGTCGCCGGCCTTGAACACCGCCGCCGCATCGACGCCGCGGATGAAGTGGCGCACGTAGTCGTTGGCGGGGTTGCGCAGGATTTCATCGGGCGTGCCCACCTGTATCACCTGGCCGTCCTTCATGATCGCGATGCGGTCGCCGATGCGCATGGCTTCGTCGAGGTCGTGCGAAATGAAGATGATGGTGCGGCGCTTGACTTCCTGCAGGCGCAGCAGCTCCGATTGCATCTCGGTGCGGATGATGGGGTCCAGCGCCGAAAAGGCTTCGTCCATCAGCAGGATGGACGGATCGGACGCCAGCGCCCGGGCCAGGCCCACGCGCTGCTGCATGCCGCCCGACAGCTCGTCGGGGTAGCTTGCGCCCCAGCCTGCGAGGCCCACCTGCTCGAGCGCGGCCTGGGCCAGCGCCTGGCGTTCGGCGCGGTCCACGCCGGCCAGCTCCAGCCCGAAGGCCGTGTTGTCGAGCACGTTCACATGCGGCAGCAGCGCGAACGACTGGAACACCATGGAGATGTCCTTGCGGCGCAGCGCGCGCAATTCCTTGGGGCTCAGCGTGCCGATGTCGGTGCCGTCGACCAGGATGCGCCCGGACGTGGGCTCGATCAGCCGGTTGAGCATGCGCACCAGCGTGGATTTGCCCGAGCCCGACAGGCCCATGATGACGAAGATCTCGCCGGCTTCGATCTGGAAATCGGCATCGAAGACGCCGATCGACTGGCCGGTGCGCGCCAGGATTTCCGATTTGCTCAGACCCTGCTGGACGAGCGCCAGCGCGTCCTGCGGCGCATCGCCGAAGACCTTGAAAATATGCTCGATGGTGATCTGTTTGGCCACTGTTGCTCTCTCCCTTGTGTTGGATTGAATACAGTCCAGCCCTTTGCGAAAAAGGCTGGCGTGCAAGGGGTTCTCTGCGCAAATCCCAGAAGGTCTGTGCGGAGAATCCCAAAGCCGAATGCGAAACCTGATGCAGCGGCCACAGCAGTCCCGCGAAGGGACCGGTGAAGGCCGGGAATGCATGTGCGCAGCACATGCAAAGGGCTCGAATGGTGCCGCGAAGAGCACGCAAGAGCCAGGCAAGACGCCGGAGCGCGACACGGTGTGAAACCTGTCTGCCTGCCGGCGATCCAGGGCGCGGCGAAAGCCGCGCAACTGGGCATCAGGACCGCGATCGGCCCGATGACGGGGCTGCCAAGGCAACGCCGCCTGAAGTGGATCGAAACGCTGAAAACGCTTCGATTACCTGCATGGCAGGTTGTAAATAAGCGTTCTATTCTATGAATTGAGTGCTTTTGTGTCAATAAATGGTTATTTTTGCCTGTGTTATCACGCACGCGTGTTTCACGCGCAAGGCGAAAAAAACCCGCGCCGCGGATTGCGGGGCGGGTTTCGACGGGGCGCGCGGCGCGGCTTTCAGTGGCTGCGTGCGGGGCTGCGCAGCAGGCGGTCGGTGTAGGCTATGGCCAGTGCGCTCAGCAGGAAGGCGATGTGGATCGCCGTCTGCGCGATCAGCACCTTGGGGTCGTAGTTGGCGGCGTTGATGAAGGTCTTGAGCAGATGGATCGAGCTGATGCCGATGATCGACAGGCCCAGCTTGACCTTCAGCACGGTCGCGTCGACATGGCTGAGCCATTCGGGCTGGTCGGGGTGGCCTTCGATGTTCAACCGGCTGACGAAGGTCTCGTAGCCGCCGATGATCACCATGATCAGCAGGTTGGAGATCATCACCACGTCGATCAGCGCGAGCACGACCAGCATGATGACCGTTTCGTTGAGGCTGGTGAGCGGCGCTTCGGGCTTGTAGCCTATGCTGGTGACCAGCGCCTGCAGCGCGGTCTGGCTGCCGAACGCGGCCTCCACGAGGTGCATCAGCTCGAGCAGGAAATGCCAGACATAGACGCCTTGCGCGAGGATCAGGCCGAGGTACAGCGGAACCTGCAGCCAGCGGCTCGCGAAGATGAAGGAGGCCAGCGGGTTCATCTTGGCAGCCGCTGGCTTGCCGGAGGGTGTGGGGGTGTCCATGGGGTGTGGGGGGAGGCGAGGAATAGGGTGCGCGATTGTATCGGTGCGCGATGACGGCGGCGTTGCCAAGGGTTGAAGGTTATGTCCGAGCGGATTGCGCGGTTTTGCGGCGACCAGTCAGTGACGTGTAAGACCCGCGGGCGACAGTCACGGCACAATGCAAAAGTAGCCAAGGAGACAGAAATATCATGAGTGCGTCGTCATCTGCGATCGAATCCGTGCTGGTCGAAAACCGCGTCTTTCCCCCGCCTGCGGCCTTTGCCCAGGCAGCCCGCATCTCGGGCATGCCCGCCTACGAGGCGCTGTGCTCCGAAGCCCAAGCCGATTACGAGGGCTTCTGGGCGCGGCTGGCGCGCGAGAACCTCGAATGGAGCCGGCCGTTCAGCCAGACGCTGGACAGCTCCAATGCGCCGTTCTACCAGTGGTTTGCCGACGGCGAACTCAATGCCAGCGCCAACTGCCTGGACCGCCACATGGGCACGGACGTCGAGCACAAGACGGCCATCATTTTCGAAGCCGACGATGGCGCGGTGACCCGCGTCAGCTACCGTGAACTGCTCGAGCGCGTGAGCCAGTTCGCCAATGCGCTCAAGGCGCAGGGCGTGCAAAAGGGCGATCGCGTCCTGATCTACATGCCGATGACCATCGAAGGCGTGGTCGCCATGCAGGCCTGCGCGCGCATAGGCGCGACGCACAGCGTGGTGTTCGGCGGCTTCTCGGCCAAGGCCGTGCAGGAGCGCATCATCGACGCCGGCGCGGTCGTTGTGATCACCGCCAACTACCAGCTGCGCGGCGGCAAGGAATTGCCGCTCAAGGCCATCGTCGACGACGCGCTGGCCTCGGGCGAATGCACCAGCGTGCGCCAGGTGCTGGTCTATGAACGCACGGCCACGCCCTGCGCCATGCAGGAAGGTCGCGACAAGACGTTTGCCCAGGCGCTCGCGGGCCAGTCCAAGGAATGCGCGCCGGTCGCGGTCGGCGCCGAGCACCCGCTGTTCATCCTCTACACCAGCGGCTCCACGGGCAAGCCCAAGGGCGTGCAGCACAGCACCGGCGGCTATCTGCTGTGGGCCAAGACGACCATGGACTGGACTTTCGATCTGCGCGCCGACGATGTGTTCTGGTGCACGGCCGACATCGGCTGGATCACGGGCCACACCTATGTGGCCTACGGCCCGCTCGCGGCCGGCGCCACGCAGATCGTGTTCGAAGGCGTGCCCACGTACCCCGACGCCGGCCGCTTCTGGCAGATGATCGAGCGCCACCGCTGCTCGATCTTCTACACCGCGCCCACGGCGATCCGCTCGCTGATCAAGGCCGCCGAAGCCGACGCCGCGGTACACCCCGACCGCAGCGATCTGTCGAGCCTGCGCCTGCTGGGCAGCGTGGGCGAGCCCATCAACCCCGAAGCCTGGATGTGGTACCACCGCCATGTGGGCGGCGAGCGCTGCCCCATCGTCGACACCTTCTGGCAGACCGAGACCGGCGGCCATGTGATCACGCCGCTGCCCGGCGCCACGGCGCTGGTGCCGGGCTCGTGCACGCTGGCGCTGCCGGGCATCACCGCGGCCATCGTCGATGAACTGGGCAACGACATTCCCGACGGCACGGGCGGCATCCTGGTCATCAAGCGCCCCTGGCCCAGCATGATCCGCAACATCTGGAACGACCCCGAGCGCTTCAAGAAGAGCTACTTCCCCGAAGAGCTCAAAGGCTACTACCTCGCGGGCGACGGCGCGGTGCGCAGCAGCGATCGCGGCTACTTCCGCATCACGGGCCGCATCGACGACGTGCTCAATGTCTCGGGCCACCGCATGGGCACGATGGAAATCGAGTCGGCCCTGGTCTCCAAGACCGATCTGGTGGCCGAGGCGGCCGTGGTGGGGCGGCCCGACGATGTGACCGGCGAAGCCATCTGCGCTTTCGTCGTGCTCAAGCGCGGCCGGCCCACGGGCGAGGAAGCCAAGCAGATCGCCAAGGAGCTGCGCGACTGGGTGGCCAAGGAAATCGGTCCCATCGCCAAGCCCAAGGAAATCCGCTTCGGCGACAACCTGCCCAAGACGCGCAGCGGCAAGATCATGCGCCGCCTGCTGCGCGCGCTGGCCAAGGGCGAGGCGATCACGCAAGACACCAGCACGCTCGAAAACCCCGCGATTCTCGAGCAGCTGTCCAAACCCAACTGAGTGCCAGCCGGGCGCGCGAACGCCGCGCCCGATGTACTCCAGCTTGTGTAGGACAGCTTCGTTCTTGTAACGGCAGGTACGCATCGCGGCCCCGCATGGGGTAAAAACGCGATGTACCAGCCGCTCAGTCCTTGGCGGCGTGCGGACCGAGGAGAAAAACACGCATGCATTTTCGAACCATTTTTCTGGCCATCATTGTCCTGGCCATCGCCGCGCTCGCGGCGCTCAACTGGCCCGCACTGGCGGCCATTTCCACTGTCGAGCTGGGCGTCACCACGGTGCAGGCACCGCTGGGCGTGATCATGCTGGGCCTGACGGTGCTGCTGGCGATCTTCTTCATCGCCTATGTGCTGTCGCTGCAGACTTCGGTGCTGCTCGAAACGCGCCGCCACACCAAGGAGCTGCAGGCCCAGCGCGAACTCGCCGACAAGGCCGAAGCTTCGCGTTTCACCGAACTGCGCGCCGTGCTCGAAGCCCAGCATCTGCATGGCCAGACCGCGGTGCTCGAGCGCCTCGAAACGCTCGATGCGCGTGCTGACGCGCGTTCGCGCGAACTGGAGAACAGCACGGCGGCCTATCTGGGTCAGCTCGAGCAACAGCTGCGCGACCGCCCGCCGGTGGACCGCGGCTTTGTGCCCGCGGCGCGCGAATTCCCGTAAGCGCATTCACCCCGCAAAAAAGCCGCCTTGAAGGCGGCTTTTTGCATTGCGGACAACCGCGCTTACTTCTGCTGCAGCACCCAGGCGGCCAGCGCCTTGGACTCGGCGTCATTGACCGAAGGGTTGGCGGGCATGGGCAGCGGGCCCCAGACGCCGCCGCCGCCCTTGAGGATCTTGGCCGCGAGTTTGTCGGTCGCATCCTTCTGGCTGGCGTACTTGGCGGCCACGTCCTTGAACGAAGGGCCGACCAGCTTCTTGTCGACTGCATGGCAGGCCATGCAGTTCTTGGCCTTGGCCAGGGCCAGGTCGGCCATCGCCGGGGCAGCGGCGCTCAAGGCCAGGGCAAGAGTGATCAGTGTGCGCTTCATCGTAAACTTTCGGCTGGTGTTTTATTCTGCAGGAAATTGTAGTGGTGCGTGCGCTGGCATGCGGACCGCGGGTTTCTCCGACGAGGAGTCTTATATATGTGGATGCTGTTGATTGCCTTGTTGCTGACCTTGCTGAAATACCTGGAGGTCGGGCCGCTGGCCGAATTGTCCTGGTGGTGGATTCTTGTGCCTTACGGGCTCACGGTGGCCTGGTGGAGCTATGCCGATGCGTCGGGCCTGACCAAGCGCCGCGCGGTCGATCAGGAAGAAGCGCGCCGGCTCAAACGCATAGACCGGCAAAAGCAGGCGCTGGGCACGCGCCGACCGCCGCGCTGAGGGCTGCGGGCCGGGGGCAGACCCTGTGGGCAGCAGCAGGGGGTCAGGTGCGACATAATTGACCCCATCCCACGTACCCGCAACCCTTTCTCATAATCACCATGCCCGCATACCGTTCCAAGACTTCCACTGCCGGCCGCAACATGGCTGGTGCGCGCTCCCTGTGGCGTGCCACCGGCATGAAGGACGAAGATTTCAGCAAGCCGATCATCGCCATTGCCAATTCCTTCACCCAGTTCGTGCCCGGCCACGTTCACCTGAAGGACCTGGGCCAGCTGGTGGCGCGCGAGATCGAAAAAGCGGGCGGTGTCGCCAAGGAATTCAACACCATCGCCGTCGATGACGGCATTGCGATGGGCCACGACGGCATGCTGTACTCGCTGCCCAGCCGCGACATCATTGCCGACTCGGTCGAATACATGGTGAATGCGCATTGTGCCGATGCGCTGGTCTGCATCTCCAACTGCGACAAGATCACGCCCGGCATGCTGATGGCCGCGATGCGCCTGAACATTCCCGTGATCTTCGTGTCGGGCGGCCCGATGGAAGCCGGCAAGGTCAAGCTGGCCAACCCCACGACGCACAAGATCGAATTCAAGAAGCTCGACCTGGTCGACGCCATGGTGATGGCCGCCGACGACCGCTACACCGATGCAGAAGTGGCCGAAGTCGAACGCTCGGCCTGCCCCACCTGCGGTTCGTGTTCGGGCATGTTCACCGCCAACTCGATGAACTGCCTGACCGAAGCGCTGGGCCTGTCGCTGCCGGGCAACGGCACCGTGCTGGCCACGCACTCCGACCGCGAGCAACTGTTCCTGCGCGCCGGCCGCACCATCGTCGAACTGGCCAAGCGCTATTACGAAGGCGACGACGAATCGGCGCTGCCGCGCTCGGTCGGCAAGAAGGCTTTCGAGAACGCGATCACGCTCGACATCGCCATGGGCGGCTCGACCAACACCATCCTGCATCTGCTGGCGATTGCGCGCGAAGCCGAAATCGACTTCGGCATGGCCGATATCGACCGCATGTCGCGCACCGTGCCCCAGCTGTGCAAGGTCGCGCCCAACACCAACAAGTACCACATCGAAGACGTGCACCGCGCGGGCGGCATCATGGCCATCCTGGGTGAACTTGACCGTGCGGGCCGTCTGCACACCGATGTGCCCACGGTCTATGGTGGCTCGCTGAAAGATGCGCTCGACGAGTGGGATATCGCGCGCGCGCCCAGCGAAGCCGTGCAGACTTTCTACAAGGCCGGCCCTGCGGGCATTCCCACGCAGACGGCGTTCAGCCAGAGCACGCGCTGGCCCAGCCTGGACACCGACCGTGCCGAAGGCTGCATCCGTTCGGTGGAACACGCTTTCTCGCTCGAAGGCGGCCTGGCCGTGCTCACGGGCAACATCGCCCTCGACGGCTGCGTGGTGAAGACCGCGGGTGTCGACGACGCGCTGCTGGTGTTCGAAGGCCGCGCCCATGTGACCGAGTCGCAAGATGAGGCCGTGGAAAACATCCTGGCCGACAAGGTCGTGGCCGGCGACATCGTGATCGTGCGCTACGAAGGCCCCAAGGGCGGCCCGGGAATGCAGGAAATGCTGTACCCGACCAGCTACATCAAGTCCAAGGGCCTGGGCAAGGCCTGCGCGCTGCTGACGGACGGCCGCTTCTCGGGCGGCACTTCGGGCCTGTCCATAGGCCACTGCTCGCCCGAAGCCGCCGCCGGCGGCGCGATCGGCCTGGTGCAGGACGGCGACCGCATCCTGATCGACATCCCCAACCGCACGATCAACGTGCTGGTCAGCGATGAAGAGCTGGCGCTGCGCCGCGAAGCCCAGAACGCCAAGGGCTGGAAGCCCGCCAAGCCGCGCCCGCGCAAGGTCTCGGCCGCGCTCAAGGCCTATGCCTTGCTGGTGATGTCGGCGGACAAGGGTGCGGTGCGGGATCTTTCGCTGCTGGATTGACAACACCCCCTGAGCCGCTCACGCGGCTTCCCCCTCTCATCCTTCGGTGGAGGGGGACGGCAGCCTCGGTGCGGGGCGGCCCTTCCTCGCTGCCCCCACGCTGGGCCGCGCCAGTATCGGAGACTACGCCCAGAACCGTTCGTGGTGAGCTTGTCGAACCATGAACGGCCTGTGCTCGAGGCAAGGGGTACTCGGCGAGCACGGCCCTCCGACACGCACCCCGTTCACGCCATTTTCACAGGCTCTGCCCGGGTCTGCGGCACAATCAGCGAATGCTGACCTATCCCCAAATCGATCCCATCGCGCTGCAGCTCGGCCCCATTGCCGTGCACTGGTACGGACTGACCTATCTCGCCGCTTTCGGCCTGTTCATGTTGCTGGGCATCAGGCGCCTGCGCCATCCGCCGTTCGTGCGGCTCACGGGCGATCAGGCCTGGACGCGCAAGGATGTCGAAGACATCCTGTTCCTGGGCGTGGTCGGTGTCGTGATCGGCGGCCGACTGGGCTACTGCCTGTTCTACAAGCCTGCCTATTACCTGTCGCATCCGCTCGAAGTATTCGCGGTCTGGCAGGGCGGAATGGCCTTCCATGGCGGCCTGCTGGGCGTGATCGGCGCAATGCTGTGGTTTGCGCACTCGCGCCGCCGCCACTGGCTGCAGGTCGCCGACTTCGTCGCGCCCTGCGTGCCCACGGGCCTTGCGGCCGGGCGCATAGGCAACTTCATCAACGGCGAGCTTTGGGGCCGGTTCTCGAGCCCCGATCTGCCCTGGGGCATGGTGTTCGCGCACAGCGGCTCGATGCAGCCGCGCCACCCGTCGCAGATCTACCAGTTCCTGCTCGAAGGCCTGCTGCTGTTCGTGCTGCTGTGGCTCTACGCGCGCAAGGAACACCGCCAGGGCCAGGTGGCCGCGGCCTTCCTTTTCGGCTACGGCCTGCTGCGTTTCATCGCCGAATATTTCCGCGAGCCCGATGACTATCTGGGTCTGTTGTCCATGGGTCTGAGCATGGGCCAGTGGCTGTGCCTGCCGATGATGGCCGCGGGCGTGGGCCTGTGGCTCTGGGCGCAACGCCAGCCCCAGCGCAGCGTTGCCTGATCAGGTGTCGCGAATGCGACACACGCGAAGTCGGCGCAGCTGAAGACACGAGGGCAGGGCAACCCATAATGGTGTCAAGGGCATGAGGATGGCATCCTGCCCTTGTTGTCATAAGGACCTGCTGCATGAATCTGGCTTCGGAATGGATTACGCGCGGCGTGTCTAAGCTGCGTACGACGGAAGCGGCCGAAAAGGCGCAAGCGTCGGCCGATGAGGGCAAGCCCGCGGCCAAGGCGCCGCCGCCGGTGCGCTCCACCCACGAGCGCCTCAAGGCGACGCTGCGCCGCGGCGCGGAAGCGCTGGCGCCGCGCGTGCTGCGCCGGCTGATGGAAGACCTGCAGGCCGCATCGGCCGAACAGGTCAGCGAAGTCGAGGGCGGGCGCCGCGCCAAGGATGTGATCGACTGGTACGCGAGCGCCGCGCCCGGCGAGCGCCAGGACCTGTGGCTGCTCGTCTGCGAGCAGTTCGGCCCCGACGCCGAGCGCCTGCAGCGCGCACGCCAGCACTATGACGAAGCCGATTCCGAACTGGAGCGCGGCCAGGCCGAAATCGCGCTGCGCCGCGCGCTGTCGTCGGCGCGCACGCGGCTGTTGCAACGATTTGCCGTGCCCGCGGGCGGAATGCGCTTTCTGTTAGACCTGCGTTCAGAACTGCTGGCCCTGCCCAAGTCCGACAAGCGCTTCGCGGCGCTCGACGCCGAACTCGAACACCTGTTCTCGACCTGGTTCGATGTCGCATTCCTTGAATTGAAACGGCTCAGCTGGGACTCGCCCGCATCGCTGCTCGAGAAGCTGATCCAGTACGAAGCGGTGCACGACATCCGCAGCTGGACCGATCTGAAGAACCGCCTCGACAGCGACCGCCGCTGCTATGGCTTCTTTCACCCGCGCCTGCCGGGCGAGCCGCTGATCTTCGTCGAAGTCGCGCTGGTCGACGATATTTCGGACAGCATCGTGCCGCTGCTCGACGAAAGCGCGGCCACGGCCGACATCAGCCGCGCGAGCACGGCGATCTTCTATTCGATCAGCAACACCCAGACCGGCCTGCGCGGCGTGAGCTTCGGCGACTCGCTGATCAAGCATGTCGCGCAGACGCTCAGCGCCGAGTTTCCGCGGCTGCGCACTTTCGCCACGCTGTCGCCCATCCCGGGCTTTCGCAGCTGGCTCACGAAGAACGGCACGCCGCTGCTGGCGCGCATGAGCGACAAGCCGCGCGGCGAACTCGCGCGCGCGCTGGGCCTGGCGCCCAAGGCGGAGCTTGACGCCGCCGTACTGCTCGAAGCCGCGGAAAAGGCCGCGCAGCTGCCGCAGAACTCGCCCGTGCGCCGCGCGCTGCTGTGGTGCGCCGCGCATTACCTGGGCAAGGAAAGCAACAACGGCAAGCCGCTCGATCCCGTGGCGCGCTTTCACCTGGGCAATGGCGCGCGTGTGGAGCGCCTGAACTGGGGCGGCGATCCGTCGGCCAAGGGCGCCAAGCAGTCGTTCGGCCTCATGGTCAACTACCTCTACGACCTCAAGAAGATCGACAAACATCGAGGCCTGCTGGCGCAGGGCCGGATGCCGGTGTCTCGCGACATCGAAAGCCTGATCAAGGGCTGAGCAAGGCCTGCGCGCTGCGCAGGCCTTGCAGGTTCCGGGCAGGAGCGCGCTGAAACCAAAAAAATCACAGGAGACAAGCGATGCCGGATATCTCTTTGCAACGCCGCGACGCACTGCGCGCGGCGGCCGCGGCCATGGTCACGCTCACGGGCAGCAGTTGGGCGCAGAGCCCGGGCTGGCCGACCAAGCCCGTCAACATGGTCGTGCCGTTTCCCGCGGGCGGCGGCACCGATGCGTTCGCGCGCCCGCTGGCCGCGCAGTTCTCCAAGAGCACGGGCAAAACCCTGGTCATCGACAACCGCGGCGGCGCGGGCGGCACCGTGGGCGCGAGTTTCGCGGCCAAGGCGCCGGCCGACGGCTACAACTATTTCATGGGCGGCACCCACCATGTGATCGCGCCGTCGGTCTATGCGCGGCTCGACTACGACCTCGAGCGCGACTTTGTTCCGCTGGCGTTGCTGGCGACCGTACCGCAGGTGATCGTCGTCAACCCGCGCACCATCCCGGCCAAGACCATCCAGGAACTGATTGCCGAACTGCGGCGCAAGCCCGGCAGCTTCAACTACGCGTCGGCGGGCGCGGGCTCGTCGCACCACCTTGCGGGCGAGCTGTTCAAGATGCAGACCAATACCTTCGTGACGCACATTCCCTACCGCGGCGCGGGCCCGGCGCTGCAGGATCTGATCGCCGGCAATGTCGACATGATGTTCGACGGCCTGGGCTCGTCGGCGGCGCACATCAAGGGCGGGCGCATCAAGGCCTTGATGGTCTCGGGCAGCAAGCGCAATCCTTCGCTGCCCGACGTGCCCTGCGCGGCCGAAGTGGGCCTGCCCGACTACACCGTGACCACCTGGTACGGCCTGTGGGCGCCCAAGAACACGCCGCTGGAGCAGCAAAACCATATGCTCGAAGAGGTGCGTCGCCTGGGCCAGACGCCCGAAATCAAGGCCATCTGGGCGCAAAATGGCGCCGATTACGGCAGCCTGACCAAGGAGCAGTTCGCGGCCATGGTGTCGGGTGAAGTCAAGCGCTGGGCGCAGGTGGTCAAGGCCTCGGGTGCAAAGGTGGAGTGAACGAATGTCGGGTGAAGTGAAAGTCCTGCCGGGCTATGGTGCCGGCATCGTCCGCGTGCAACTGTTGCACGCGGGCAAACGCAATGCGATGTCGGTGGCGATGTGGCACGCCTTGCGCGCGGCCTTTGTGTCCTTTCAGGCCGATGCCGGCCTGCGCTGCGTGCTGATCGAAGGCAGCGGCGACGCGGGCGAAGCCGCGTTCTGCGCCGGCGGCGATATTTCGGAATACCCGGGCTTTCGTTTCGATGCCGCGGCGCTGCGCGATTTCCATGAGAACGCGGTCTGGGGCGGCCTGTCGGCCATGCTGGCCTGCGATGTGCCCATCGTTGCCTCGATTGCGGGCGCCTGCATGGGCGCGGGCGTGGAGATCGCGGCCTGCGCCGATCTGCGCCTGGCGGCGGCGTCGGCGCGCTTTGGCGCACCGATTGCGCGGCTGGGCTTTCCCATGGCGCCGCGCGAAGCCGCGCTCGTGGCCACGGCCGTGGGCGTGCTGACCGCGCGCCAGATGCTGCTCGAAGCCGCGACGTTCAGCGCCCATGAAATGGCGGCGCGCGGCTTTGTCGGCACGGTCGTCGAAGACAATCAACTGCCGGCCGTGGCGCGGGGCCGCGCCGGCCGCAGAGA